>NZ_JBEYBL010000001.1:0-758849 GCF_040632175.1 Microbacterium sp. NPDC019599 | reverse complement strand
CGCCGAGGGTGTCGCCGATGTCGCGACTCATCCGTCAACGATCACGCGCAAGATCCGCGCGATCAGCTGTCAACGATGTCGTGACGCCAGACACCCCCTCGCGCACAGAATGAAGCAGGGCCCCCGACCGGGGGCCCTGCTTCATTTCGTTCCGCTCACTCCTCGGGAGTCGGGGGCGCAGGCTCCGCCGGCCGTGCGGCGCGCCGCGCGCGGCGCCGCTTCACGAGCCGGATGACGCCCCACACGATGAGCGCGACGACGGCGGCCACGGCGAGCCACGGGATGATGAAGCCCAGTGCGATCACGATGCCGTTGAGCGTCGCGACGAGCCCGTTCCAGCCCGCGACGAGCCCGTCCGCGAAGCCCGCGGGATCCGCCTCGACCGGCTCGGTGTGCGGCACGAGCGTCACGGTGAGCGTCGACATCGCGACCTGGTCCTCGAGTGACTCGAGCTGCTGCTGGTACGACTCGAGCGTGGCCTGACGCTCGGCCAGCGCCGATTCGGCCGCGATCAGGTCCGACAGGTCGCCGGCCTGCGACATGAGCTCCAGGAGCCGGTCGACGGATGCCTGCGCCGCGTCGATGCGCGCCTGCAGGTCGATCGTCTGCTCGGTCACGTCCTGCCGGTTGATCGAGGATGCCGTCACCTCGCCGAGCCCGGAGAGCTCGTCCACGACGGCACTGAGCTCATCGGCGGGCACCCGCACCGAGATCCACGCCCCGTCCGGAGAGGGGTAGGGGTACGGATAGGTGCTGTCGTACACGACCCCCGGCTCGATGGGGTAGACCTGGCCGCTCTGGCCGATGCTCATCGACTCGACGTAGCCGCCGTGCGCCTCGGCGGATGCGGCGATGTCCGATGCCGCCTGCGTGACATCGTCGACGACGACCGTCGCGGATGCCGTCGTGATGATGTCGCGGTCGGCAGCGGCATCCGAGCCTGCGACGGACGACTCGTCGAGGAACCCGGTGTCGCGCCCGCTCTCCTCCGTGGCGGCGCCGCCGTCGGTCACGAGGCTGTCGGGACCGGCAGGCGCCGAACCGGCGCTGTCGGCCGATTCCCCGGCTCCGCCGCCGACGAGGGGCACGACCATGGGCGAGATGAAGGCGGCGACCACGACGACGGCGGCAGCGGCCGCCCCGCCGATCCACCAGCGGCCGCGACGGGCGCGTCGCGCGTCGCGATCTCGGCCGATGGCGGCGAAGAGAGACTCCTCGATCTCGGCGATCCGCTCCTCGGGCAGGTCGGGAAGGTCTTCGACGGGGTCGGTGACGGGCGCCTCGTCGTGCGGCGTGTTCATGTGCTCTCCTTGACAGTCGTCCGCAGGCGCGTGCGGATGCGGGAGAGACGATTGCGGACCACTCCGTGCGCGACGCCGAGCTCGTCGGCGGCGGCCTGGTAGGCGTAGCCCTGCGCGGCGCAGAGCCGGAAGATCTCGCGGTCGAGGGGGCTGAGCCCCTCCACGGCGCGCAGGATGCGCTCCGCGAGATCGTCGTCGATGACCTGCTGCTCGACGTCGACCGTCGAAGGCAGGGTCTCGTCCGCCTCGCCGGCCGTGCGCTCGCGGTCGCGACGCTGGCGACGGATGCGGTTGGCGGCCTGCAGGCGGCAGATCGTCGCGAGCCAGGGGAGGAGCGAATCCCCCGCGAGCTCGAAGCCGCGCAGCTTGCGCCACGCGGCCAGGAACGTCTCCTGCGTCACGTCCTCCGCGTCTGCCGCATTGCCCACGAGTCCATGGGCGATCCAGTACACGGGCCGCACGTAGGCGCGGTAGAGCGCGCGGAAAGCATGCTCGCTGCCTTCGGCGGCCGCGCGCACGAGCGCGGCGTCCGTTCCATCGATCTCGGTCATCCACCGTCCGTCCGGCGAGGTCTGCGCCTCATTGTCTCTCACCCGGCAAGTGTCGGCGGGAGGCGCTTCGTCTCACGTGCGGAGGGCGCTGGAACGCGGCATCCGTCACGCCCGCGAAACCCGCATGACGGACCGGGCGGCTATCCTGAACCGAGCGAGAGGGAGTATCCCGTTCTCGCGCGTCCGTCATCACGGGGCCGCCGTCGGCTCCCGGGCGCGCGCCGCCGTGGCGGGGGAGAGACTTTCGGCCCTTTGCGACCATCCCTCCGAAAGGTTTCCATGACCTACGAGATCCCCGTCTGGTTCCAGGTCGGCGCGCTCATCGTGCTGACGCTGATCCTCATCGCCGATCTTCTGATCATCCTCAAGCGGCCGCACATCCCGTCGATGAAGGAGGCGACGCTCTGGGTCGTCTTCTACGTGACGCTGGCCCTCATCTTCGCGGGCATCCTCTACTGGGTGACCGGCAGCGCGCAGGCCATGGGCGAATTCGTCGCCGGCTGGCTCACGGAATACAGCCTGTCGATCGACAATCTGTTCGTCTTCGTGCTGATCATGGCCCAGTTCGCTGTGCCGAGGCGCTACCAGCAGGAAGTGCTCATGGTGGGCATCATCATCGCCCTCATCCTGCGCGCGATCTTCATCATGCTCGGCGCGGCACTGATCGAGAGCTTCAGCTGGATCTTCTACGTCTTCGGCGCGTTCCTGGTCTTCACAGCGTGGCGGCAGGCATTCCCCAAGGCGCACGAGAACGACGCCGAGGCCGAGGCGGGCATCGTGCGGTTCATGCGCCGCTTCGTCGACATCAGCGACCACTACGACGGCGCGAAGCTGCGCACCGTCGTCGACGGAAAGAAGATCTTCACGCCGATGATCCTCGTGTTCGTCGCGATCGGGTTCACCGACCTCATCTTCGCGATCGACTCGATCCCCGCGATCTTCGGCATCACCCAGAGCCCGTTCATCGTCTTCACCGCCAACCTCTTCGCGCTCATGGGCCTGAGGCAGCTGTACTTCCTCCTCGGGGGACTCCTCGACAAGCTCAAGTACCTGCACTACGGCATCGCGTTCATCCTCGGCTTCATCGGCGTCAAGCTGTTCTTCCACGCCCTGCATGTCAACGAACTTCCGTTCATCAACAACGGCGAGCCCGTCGAATGGGCGCCCGAGATCTCGACGTGGACCTCACTGCTCGTGATCATCCTGTCGATGGCCGTCGCGACGATCGCGAGCCTCATCTCGTCGTCGCGCGAGAAGAAGGCTGCGAACGCCGAGGCCGCGGCCGCCGTCGTCGCCGACGAGAAGGGCACACCGCCCACCGTCCAGCAGCCGGCCAGCCCCGACGACAGGCACTGACGGGCGTCACGCGCGCCGAGCGATCCGCACCCGGTGGTAACCTGGCCGGGTGCGGATCGCTCGCCTTCTCCTTAGCGGCCGCGACGAGATCTCGTTCTGAGCCCCTCCTCGTCGCGGAGTCCGTTGCGGGCTTGATCCCCCATCCGAGGAGAACGACAGAGCAATGAGCACCCCCGTTTCCGATGCCTTTCCGCTGAGCGGTGACGACGCGTCCGGCATCCCCGATCGTCCGCGCACGCTCGCCGAGAAGGTCTGGGACGACCACCTCGTCGTCAAGGGCGAGAACGGCGAGCCGGACCTCATCTACATCGACCTGCACCTCGTCCACGAGGTGACGAGCCCGCAGGCCTTCGACGGCCTGCGCGCCGAGGGTCGTCCCGTGCGGCGCCTGGACCTCACGATCGCGACGGAGGACCACAACACTCCGACGCTCGACATCGACAAGCCCATCGCCGACCTCACGAGCCGCACCCAGATCGAGACCCTGCGCCGCAACGCCGACGAGTTCGGCGTGCGCCTGCACTCGCTGGGCGACAAGGAGCAGGGCATCGTCCACGTCGTGGGTCCGCAGCTCGGCCTCACAATGCCCGGGATCACCGTCGTGTGCGGCGACTCGCACACCTCGACGCACGGCGCGTTCGGCGCGATGGCGTTCGGCATAGGCACGAGCGAGGTCGAGCACGTCCTGGCCACCCAGACGCTGCCGCTCAAGCCCTTCAAGACCATGGCGATCACGGTCGAGGGCGAGCTGAAGCCCGGCGTCACCGCGAAGGACGTCGTGCTCGCGATCATCGCCAAGATCGGCGCCAACGGCGGCCAGGGCTACGTGCTCGAGTTCCGCGGAAGCGCGATCCGCTCCCTCTCGATGGAGGGGCGCATGACGATCTGCAACATGTCCATCGAGGCGGGTGCGCGGGCCGGCATGGTCGCGCCCGACGACACCACCTTCGAGTACGTCAAGGGCCGCGCGCACGCGCCCCAGGGGCAGGATTGGGAGGATGCTGTCGCCTACTGGCGCACCCTTCCCAGCGACGAGGGCGCCGTGTACGACGCCGAGGTCTTCCTCGACGCGAACGAGCTCGAGCCGTTCGTCACGTGGGGCACCAACCCCGGCCAGGGGGTCTCGCTGTCGGACGTCGTCCCGGACCCCGACTCGTTCGAGGACCCGAACGAGCGCGCCGCCGCGGAGCGCGCGCTGGAGTACATGGACCTCGCCGCGGGCACGCCCCTCAAGGACGTTCCCGTGGATGCCGTCTTCATGGGCTCGTGCACCAACAGCCGCATCGAGGACCTGCGGGCGTTCGCGTCGGTCGTCCGGGGCCGGACGAAGGCACCGGGAGTGCGCGTCATGGTCGTGCCCGGCTCGGCGCGCGTCCGCCTCGAGGCCGAGGCCGAGGGCCTCGACAAGGTCTTCGAGGACTTCGGCGCCGAATGGCGCTTCGCCGGGTGCTCCATGTGCCTCGGCATGAACCCCGACCAGCTCGCCCCGGGGGAGCGGTGCGCCTCGACGTCGAACCGCAACTTCGAGGGCCGGCAGGGCAAGGGCGGACGCACGCACCTCGTCTCGCCGCTCGTCGCGGCCGCGACGGCCGTCCGCGGAACGCTCTCCAGCCCGAGCGATCTCGAGGAGTCGATCCCCGAGCTTGTCGAGGGGTCGAACGGAGGGATCGCCTGACATGGACAAGTTCACGACTCACACCGGCATCGCCGCTCCGCTGCGCCGCTCCGCCGTCGACACCGACCAGATCATCCCGGCGGTGTACCTCAAGCGCGTCACCAAGACGGGCTTCGACGACGCGCTGTTCGCCAGCTGGCGTCAGGACCCCGAGTTCGTCCTCAATCAGCCCGCCTACCAGGGTGCGTCGATCCTCGTGGCCGGTCCCGACTTCGGCACGGGCTCGAGCCGCGAGCACGCCGTCTGGGCCCTGCGCGACTTCGGCTTCAAGGTCGTCCTCTCGACGCGCTTCGCCGACATCTTCCGCGGCAACGCCGGCAAGCAGGGTCTCGTGACCGGCGTCATCTCCGAGGCCGACCTCGCCGCGATCTGGGACGCGATCGAGGCGGAGCCCGGCATCCCGATGACCGTCGACCTCGAGTCGCGCACCGCCTCCGTGGGGAGTCTGCGGGTCGCTTTCGAGATCGACGATTACACTAGGTGGCGCCTTCTCGAGGGTCTCGACGACATCGGACTGACGCTGCGCAACGAGGACAGGATCGCCCAGTTCGAGGCCCGACGTGAGGCGTGGCGGCCTCGCACGCTTCCCGTTCCGTAAGCTAAGACGTTCCCGCCCAGCGTGGCAGAGCCCCAACAGGGCGCCGCGCGTGCTCGACACGAACAAGTGAGGTCCCACCGGATGAACACACTCCTCAGCGACTCGGCGCATCCGAAGACGGGAGCCAAGGAACTGTCCGGCGACACGATCGCGATCCGCGGCGGCCGTCCCCTCACGGGCCGGGTCGAGGTCAAGGGCGCGAAGAACCTCGCGACGAAGGCGATGGTGGCGGCTCTCCTCGGAGAGACGACGAGCATCCTGCGCGACGTCCCGGACATCAGCGACGTGCAGGTCGTGCGCTCGCTCCTCGAAGTGCACGGCGTGAGCGTCGTGGACGGTGAGGAGGACGGCGTCCTGCATCTCGACCCGAGCGGCGCCGTGTCGGCCCACATGGAGGAGATCGACGCCCACGCGGGAGCATCCCGCATCCCGATCCTCTTCTGCGGGCCCTTGCTGCACCTGCTGGGGCAGGCGTTCATCCCCGACCTCGGCGGCTGCCGCATCGGCGACCGCCCGATCGACTTCCACCTCGACGCGCTGCGCTCCTTCGGCGCCGTCGTCGAGAAGCTCCCCAGCGGCATCCGCCTGTCGGCCCCCGAGGGCCTGCACGGCGCCGACATCGAGCTGCCCTACCCGAGCGTCGGCGCGACGGAGCAGGTCCTGCTGACCGCGGTCCGCGCGCGGGGCACGACCGAGCTGCGCAACGCGGCGATCGAGCCCGAGATCATGGACCTCATCGCGGTGCTGCAGAAGATGGGCGCCATCATCTCCTACGAGCCGAACCGGGTGATCCTCATCGAGGGCGTCCCGAATCTGCGCGGCTACGACCACCGCTGCATCTTCGACCGCAACGAGGCCGCCTCGTGGGCCTGTGCGGCGCTCGCGACCGACGGCGACATCTTCGTCGGCGGCGCCAAGCAGCAGGAGATGCTCACGTTCCTCAACGTCTTCCGCAAGGTCGGCGGCTGGTTCGAGGTGCACGAGGACGGCATCCAGTTCCGCCGCGGCGGTCCGCTCAAGCCCGTCGTCGTCGAGACGGACGTGCACCCGGGCTTCATGACGGACTGGCAGCAGCCGCTCATCGTCGCGCTGACCCAGGCGCAGGGCGAGTCGATCGTCCACGAGACGGTCTACGAGAACCGCTTCGGCTTCACGCAGGCGCTCGTGCAGATGGGCGCAGACATCGTCGTGCACCACAACGGTCTCGAAGGCGGCGCCCGGCGGGTCCCTCGACGCGAGCTCGAGCAGGCCGCGGTCATCACGGGCCCGTCGCCGCTCCACGGCGCCGACATCGTCGTCCCCGACCTGCGCGGCGGCTACAGCCACGTGATCGCCGCCCTGGCGGCCGACGGCGAGTCCGTCGTGCGCAACGTCGGAATCATCCGCCGCGGCTACGAGAAGCTGTTCGCCAAGCTCGACGCGCTCGGCGCCGACTTCGACGTCATCGAGTAGGCCGTGGCCACGCCCTCGCCACGGCTGCGTGCCGGGACCGACAAGTCGCGGCCGAGCGTCTTCTGGCCGCTCGCCGTCGTCATCGCGCCCCTCATCGCACTCGTCTTCAAGCTCGAGATCGAGGGCGCGGAGAACCTGCCCCGAGAGGGCGCCTACGTCCTCGCGCCCAACCACTACTCGGAGTCCGACCCGCTTGCGGTCGCCCTCGCGGTCTGGAAGGCCGGTCGCGCTCCGCGGTTCATGGCCAAGGAGTCGCTCTTCCGCGTCCCCGTGCTGGGATGGATCCTGCGGATCACCGGAATGGTGCCCGTCGCCCGCTCGTCGTCCGCGGCCTCCGCGCGGGCGACCCTCGAGACGTCCGAGACGCTCGTCGAGAACGGCCGCGGAGTGATCGTCTACCCGGAGGGCACGCTCACCCGCGACCCCGGGATGTGGCCCATGCGCGGCAAGACGGGTGCCGTCCGCCTCGCGCTGGCAGGCGACATCCCGCTCGTCCCGATGGCGCAGTGGGGCTGCCAGGCGGTCCTGCCGCGCTACGGCAAGCTCAAGCTGTGGCCTCTCCGCCGCCCCGTGCGCGTCCTCATCGGCAAGCCCGTCGACCTCTCGGCCTTCCGCGCGGAGGGCCAGGCGCCGAACCTCATCGCAGCGACCGACGCCGTCATGGCGGACATCGCGCAGCTTCTCTCGGTCATCCGCGACGAGCCGGCGCCTGCCGAGCGCTGGAACCCGAGCGACCACGGGCAGAAGGAGACGGGACGCCTTGAGCCGTAGGGGGGAGCCGCTCGTCCGCGTCGCCGTCGTCGGGGCCGGCAGCTGGGGCACGACGTTCGGCAAGATCCTCGCCGACGGCGGGGCACACGTCACGATGTGGGCGCGCCGGGCCGAGCTCGCGCACGAGATCGACGAGGCCAAGCGCAACAGCCAGTACCTGCCCGGCATCAACCTGCCGCGCGAGATGACGGCGACGCACCATCTGTCCGAGGCACTCGAGGGCGCGGACCAGGTCTACCTCTCGGTGCCGAGCCAGACCCTCCGCGAGAACCTCAAGGCGGTCCGGCCGCTCGTCGCGAAGACGGACGTGCCGATCGTCTCGCTCATGAAGGGCGTCGAGCGCCGCACGGGCCTGCGCATGAGCCAGGTCATCCAGCAGGAGCTCGACTGCGATCCGTCGCGCATCGCCGTGGCGTCCGGTCCCAACCTCGCGCTCGAGATCGCTCGCGAGCAGCCGACCGCCGCCGTCATCGCCTCGACGAGCCAGGAGACGGCGGATGCTGTCGCCCGACGTGCCCGCAACCGCTACTTCCGCTCCTTCGTCAACACCGACGTCATCGGCACGGAGTTCGGCGGCGTCCTCAAGAACCTCATCGCCGTCGCCATCGGCATCGTCGACGGCGTCGGCTACGGCGAGAACACGAAGGCCTCGATCATCACGCGCGGCCTCGTCGAGATGACGGACTTCGCCGTCGCGCAGGGCGCGCACCACGAGACGCTCCAGGGCCTCGCGGGCCTCGGCGACCTCATCGCGACGTGCCAGTCGCCCTTGAGCCGCAACAACACCGCCGGGCGCCTGCTCGGGCAGGGCTACCGCTTCGACGACGTCGTCAAGCAGATGAATCAGACGGCAGAGGGCCTCGCGTCCGTCGCGCCCGTGCTGCAGCTGGCCAAGGAGGCGGGCATCGAGATGCCGATCGTCGAACAGGTCAAGCGGGTGCTGGACGGCACGATGGATCCGCGCGAGATCGCGCCCCACCTGACGACCGACGACGACGAACCGAAGGGCGAGAGGACGCAGAATGGACAAGCCGGTGGTGGCGGTGCTCTTTGGAGGTCGATCCAGCGAACACTCGATCAGCTCCGCAACAGCGGGCGGCGTCCTCCGCGCGATCAACCGTGACCGCTACAGCGTGATCCCCGTCGGGATCACGCGCGACGGCGTTTTCGTCCTCGAAGACGACGATCCCGACAAGTTCGCCCTCGACGCCGAGCGCCTCCCCGAGGTGGTCGACAACGGCACGCGCGTGCTGTGGCCCGAGGTGGGCGACCGCGAGCTGCGCGTCCGCCGCCCCGACGGCAGCGTCGACGAGCTGGGCACCCTCGACGTGGTGCTGCCGATCCTGCACGGCGTGCACGGCGAGGACGGCACCATCCAGGGCTACTTCGACACGCTCGAGATCCCGTACGCGGGCGGGGGCGTGCTCGACTCGGCGCTGTGCATGGACAAGCACTTCATGAAGATCGTGCTGCAGGCCGCCGGCGTCGCCGTCGCGCCGTGGGTGACGGTGACCAAGGCGCGCTGGGCGGCCGACGCCGCGGGCGTGCGCGCGGATGCCGCGGCACTGGGCGAGCCGATCTTCGTCAAGCCCGCCCGTGCCGGGTCGAGCGTCGGGGTCTCCAAGGTGCACGAACCCGCCGAGCTCGACGAGGCCCTCGCGCTCGCCTTCGCGGAGGACGACAAGGTGCTCATCGAGTCCGCCATCGTGGGCCGCGAGGTCGAGGTGGCCGTGCTCGAGGGCCGCAACGGCGACGGCACGCGTGCGTCGCTCCCGGGCGAGATCGTCCTGACGACCCGCGAGTTCTACGACTTCGAGGGCAAGTACCTCGGCGGCGACGGCGCCGAGGTCGTGTGCCCCGCAGAGCTGACGGATGCCGAGATCGCGGCCATCCAGGAGCTCGGCATCCGCGCGTTCGAAGCGGTGGACGGGCGTGGTCTCGCGCGCGTCGACTTCTTCCTGACCAGCGAGGGCCTCTTCGTCAACGAGCTCAACACGATGCCGGGCTTCACCCCGATCTCGATGTTCCCGAAGTGCTGGCTCGCGTCGGGCATGACGTATCCCGAGCTCATCTCGGAGCTCGTGGACATCGCGCTCGAGCGCGCGGCCTGATCAGCCCGACGACTCCTGCTCGTCCAGCGGCGCCTCGGGTGCCGTGCACTCGGCATCCTTCGGCAGCTGCGACACGGCCTGCCGGACGTCGTCGAGGGCCTCGTTGGGTGACACGACCTCGTTGTCGACGTACAGCTCGACGGCGGGCGTGCGCCCGTACGTCGTGAGTCGGTAGTTCGGCGCCTCCGACTCGTCGACGAGCCAGTCCACGCCGCCCACGGTGATGCAGCGCAGCGTCGACGGTCCCGGCGGCTCCAGCCCGCAGGTGAGGAGGACCGCCGTCGGGTCGCCCCACGCGCCGGTCGCCTGCGCATCCGTCCACCGGCGCTCCTGGCCGTCGACGGCGTCGGGGAGCCGCACGATGACGTCGGCGCACCGCGGATCGTTCGCGAGGGCCGCGGGCTGCATCGACACCGTCGTGCTGCACCCCGCGAGGGCGAGCATCAGAACGGCGGACGACGCCACCGCGAGTCGGC
Source organism: Microbacterium sp. NPDC019599 (assembly GCF_040632175.1). NCBI lineage: Bacteria > Bacillati > Actinomycetota > Actinomycetes > Micrococcales > Microbacteriaceae > Microbacterium > Microbacterium sp. NPDC019599. Next base: position 748,558 of record NZ_JBEYBL010000001.1, on the reverse strand, counting down.
GCGATCGGGAGGGGCGGGGCACTCATCAAGGGTAACCAGGCGACGGGACGCCTCCGACCGCGCGGGTAGCCTGGACGGATGACCGCTCAGGCCGACCCCGCCGTCGGAACCCTCTCGGAGGCGACCGTGCTGCGGGCGATCCGGGAGCGCCTCGGCGCATCGTCGGCCCTCGTGGGCCCGGGGGATGACGCCGCGGTCGTCGCCGCGCCGGACGGGCGCGTCGTCGCGACGACCGACACGCTCGTGCACGGCCCGGACTTCCGGCTCGCATGGTCCTCGGCATCCGATCTGGGCTGGAAGGCCGCCGCCGTAAACCTCGCCGACATCGCGGCGATGGGCGCGCGGCCCACGGCGCTGTTCGTGGCGCTCGCGATGCCCGACGACACGCGCCTGTCGTTCGTCGAGGGCCTCGCCGAAGGCCTGCGCGCCGCGTGCGACGCCCTGGCTCCCGGCTGCGCCGTGGAGGGCGGCGACCTCACGGTCTCCGACACCCTCACGATCGCCGTCACCGCGCTCGGATCCCTCGACGGTCGCGCCCCGGTCCTCCGCTCCGGCGCCCGGCCGGGCGACGTCGTCGCCCTCGCCGGCGATCTCGGCCGTGCGGCGCGGGGCCTCGCGATCCTCTTCGGAAGATTCCGGGATGCCGCGGGCACGCCGGTCCCCGTCGATCCGGCCGCGGTGAGCCCCGACGAGGCGGCGGACCTCGGCGCGCAGCTGCGTCCCTCTCCGCCGCTCGCCCTCGGGCCCCTCGCCGCCGAGGCGGGTGCGACGGCGCTCATGGACGTGTCGGACGGGCTCGTGCTCGACGCGACGCGGATGGCCGAGGCATCCCGCGTCACCGTCGCGCTCGACGCCGCGGCCGTGGGACCTGAGCCGGCGCTCAGCGGGGGCGAGGACCACGGCCTGCTCGCGACCTTCCCGCCTGCCGTCGCGCTGCCGGAGGGGTTCCGCGCGATCGGCCGCGTCGAAGGCGCGGGGACGGCGCCGGTCCTCGTGGACGGGCAGGCGCCGGGCGGACGCGGCGGCTGGGATCCCTACCGGGACTGGGACTCTGCCCGCGGCTGATCCGACGCTCGGACGCCGCTGCTCGGGTGTCTGCGAGGGCCGCTAGGCTCGCGCCGATGACTCACCTGCTTCCGCGCTCCCGTCCCCAGGCTCAGGGCGTGCCCGCTGCCGCGATCGCCCGCTTCGTCCGCGCGCTCGATGACATCCCGCACGTGCACACCCTGACCATCGCCCGTCACGGACACGTCGTCGCCGAGTTCGCGAGGCCGCCGTACGAGCGTGACGCGCCGCACGCGCTGTACTCCGTGAGCAAGAGCTTCACCGCGATCGCCGTGGGGCTCGCGATCGATGAACGCCGATTCGGACTGGACGATCGCGTCGTGGATCTCCTCGCGGACCTCGTGCCGCAGCATCCGTCGCCCCGTCTCGAGGCGCTGCGCGTCCGGCACCTGCTCACGATGACGACGGGGCACGATGCCGAGCCGTGGGCGGAGGACGACGACTGGGCGCGCGGCATCCTGACGGCGGAGCTCGCGTTCGAGCCGGGCACTCACTGGCTGTACAACACACCCGCAACGCATCTCCTGTCGCAGATCGTGCAGACCCGCACGGGGGAGCGCCTCCTGGACTACCTCACCCCGCGCCTGTTCGAGCCGCTCGGCATCGTCGCGCCGACGTGGCTGCAGAACCCGGTCGGGGTGGACGCGGGCGGCTTCGGTCTGTCGCTGCGCGTCGAGGAGCTCGCCGCGTTCGGCCAGCTGCTCCTCCAGCGGGGCCGCTGGAACGACCGGCAGCTCGTGCCCGCGGAGTGGATCGATCAGGCCACGAGCCGGCAGGTCGCCAACGGCACGCCGTCGGGGACGTCGGACTGGGACCAGGGATACGGCTTCCAGTTCTGGATGTGCCGGCACGGCGCGTACCGCGCCGACGGCGCGTTCGGCCAGTACGTCGTCGTCCTGCCCGAGCACGACGCCGTCGTCACGATGACGGGCGGCCTCGCCGACATGGCGCTGCCGCTCGAGGCGCTGTGGGAAATCGTCCTGCCCGCACTCGACACGGTCGGGGAGGACGCCGAGGTCCCCGCGCCGCGACCCATCGCGCCCAGCGGCGGCGAGCGGCGCGACATCGAGGCGGCCTTCGAGTACGACGGGCCGATCCGCCGTCTCTGTGTCTCGGCGACGGTCCTCGAGATCGACGGGCTCGAGCTGCGCTTCGCGCCGGACGGGTGGGTCGTGGGATCAGCAGGGCCCCTGCTGCACCGCAACCGGGTGTACGGCGATCACGTCGCCCTGTCGGGCGGGTGGCAGGCAGACACGTTCGTCGCCCTCCTGCGCGCGCTGGAGGATGCTGTCACCTTCCGCCTGGAGCTGACGTCGGAGGGCCGCCTGACGATCACGCGCGATGTGGGCTTCGAAGGCACCCATGTGTGGGAGGGCGCCCCGTCGGCCGAGCCGGATCAGTCCGGGTCGGCCGCCGTCGACCACCACAGCGTCGTGTCGCCGTAGCGCTTCGACCGTCCCGCGACGAGGCCGTCGGGCAGCACCGGCTCGGGGGAGCGGCCGGCGCGCTCGACGATCACGGTCGCATCGGGCGCGAGTCTCGGAACGAGCAGCTCCAGGGCGGCGGTGAGATCGGCATCCGACACGTCGTACGGGGGGTCGAGGAACACGATGTCGAACGGACCGCGGGGCGCGCGCAGGTAGGCGGCGACGGACATCCGGTGCACGTCGATGCGAGCATCCCGCCCCACCGACCGGGCGACCTTTGCGGCGTTGCGCTGCACGACGGATGCCGCGCGCGGCGACTTCTCGACGAGGTCGGCGCTTGCCGCGCCCCGGCTGATGGCCTCGAGCCCGAGCGCACCGGAGCCCGCATAGAGGTCGAGGACGGCGGCGCCGCGCAGGACGTCGGCGGACTCGAGCGCCCCGAAGAGGGACTCGCGCACGCGGTCGCTCGTCGGGCGCGTGCCTGCGTCCGGGACCTCGAGGGGGATGGAACCCGCCCGGCCGGCGATGATGCGCGTCACGGTCCCACCCTACAAACCACGCGTCCGGGGCCGTGTCTAGAGTGGACGCATGCCCGGCCACGCCCTCGAGTCCCGCCTCGACGGCGCCGTCGGCGGCAAGACGGCCTCGGCGCTGGACCGAGCGTTCGGCATGAAGACCGTCGGGGATCTGCTGTCGCACTACCCGCGGCGGTACGCGCGGCGCGGTGAGCTCACGCCCATCTCGTCGCTGCCGATCGGCGAGCCCGTGACGATCGTCGCCGAGGTGCGCCGCGCGAGCGAGCGCCGCATGCAGAACCGCAAGGGCTCGATCCTCGAGGTCGTCATCAGCGACGGGCACGGCGACCTGTCCCTCACCTTCTTCAACCAGTCGTGGCGCATCAAAGACCTGCATCCGGGACGCCGCGGGATCTTCGCGGGCAAGGTCGGCGAGTACAAGGGGACGAAGCAGCTCGCGCACCCCGACTACGAGCTGTTCGAGGACGAGGACACGGCGCGCCTGAACGCTCAGGCGTACGCGAACCTGCCGATCCCGATCTACCCCGCGACGAGCTCCGTGGCCAGCTGGCAGTTCAAGAAGATCGTCGACCTCGTCCTGGATGCGCTCGGGCCCGTGAGCGACCCGCTCCCCGAGACGCTGCGCGCCCGGCACAGCCTGCTCGACGCGCGTACGGCGATCGAGCGCATCCACCGTCCCGACTTCGAGGACCAGATCGAGCAGGCGCGCGAGACGCTGCGGTGGCAGGAGGCGTTCGTCCTGCAGTCGGCGCTCCTGCAGCAGCGGCAGTTCGTGCGCGCACTGTCGGCCGCCAAGCGGTCGCCCGGCCCCCTGCTCGAGCGCTTCGATGCGACGCTTCCCTTCGCGCGGACGCCCGACCAGGTGACGGTCGGCGCCGAGATCGAGCGCGACCTGCAGGGCGATTGGCCCATGAACCGGCTCGTGCAGGGTGAGGTGGGCTCGGGCAAGACGCTCGTCGCGCTGCGGGCGATGCTGCAGGTCGCCGAGAGCGGCGGCCAGTCCGCGCTCATCGCGCCGACCGAGGTGCTCGCGGCCCAGCATGTCCGCTCCATCGCCCGGATGCTGGGACCCCAGCTCGCCCCCGAGCTCATGCCGACGCTGCTGACGGGTCAGCTCCCGGCCGCCGAGCGCCGCAAGGCGGCGCTGCGCGTCGCGGCCGGTCAGGCCCGCATCGTCGTGGGCACGCACGCGCTCCTGAGCGCCTCGACGACCTTCGCCGACCTCGGACTCGTCGTCGTGGACGAGCAGCACCGGTTCGGCGTCGAGCAGCGCGAATCGCTGCGCGCGAAGGGGTCGTCGCCGCACGCGCTCGTCCTGACGGCCACGCCGATCCCGCGCACCGTCGCGATGACGGTGTTCGGCGACCTCGACGTCTCCACGATCCGCACGATGCCCGAGGGGCGTGCCGGCATCCAGACGTTCGTCGCACCGCTCGCCGAGAAGCCCGGCTGGTTCGCCCGCGTGTGGGATCGCATCGCGGAGGAGGTCGCGCAGGGCCGGCAGGCCTTCGTCGTGTGCGCCGCGATCGACGCCGAGGCGGCGACGAAGGACGACACGGCCGACGAGCCCGTCGAACCCGACGCGTCGACGCGCACGCGCTGGGGGGTCGTGCAGGCGGCGGAGCTCCTTGCGCGGCAGCCCGCGTATGACAGCATCCGGGTCGAGGTCCTCCACGGGCGCATGCCGTCCGACGAGAAGGATGCCGTCATGCAGGCCTTCGCGCGCGGCGACATCGACGTGCTCGTCGCGACGACGGTCGTGGAGGTGGGCGTCGACGTGCCGAACGCCTCGACGATGGCGATCCTGGAGGCCGACCGCTTCGGCGTGTCGCAGCTGCATCAGCTGCGCGGGCGCGTGGGCCGCGGCGGCGTCCCCGGACTGTGCCTGCTCGTGACCGAGGCGCCCGCGGGCACGTCGGCGCGTGCCCGCGTCGACGCCGTCGCCGCGACGCTCGACGGCTTCGAGCTCGCCGAGGTCGACCTCGAGCTGCGCGGTGAGGGCGACGTCCTCGGTGACGCGCAGTCGGGCGTGCGCTCGTCGCTTCGTCTGCTGCGGGTCGTCAAGGACGCCGATCTCATCGCGGAGTCGCGCGAGGCCGCGCAGCGCGTGCTCGACGAGGACCCGACGCTGCGCCGGCACGCCGAGCTCGCCGCCGCGATCGAGCGCCGCGTCGGCATGCAGGAGCGCGCCGCGCTCGCGAAGAATTGACGCGACGCGGGGCCGCAGGCCCGCCCCGTTAGGCTGAACCACATGAGCAACCGGATCGCCGTCGTCCCCGGATCGTTCGACCCGCCCACGCTCGGGCACCTGGACGTCATCCGTCGCGCCGCGAGGCTCTACGACCAGCTTCACGTGCTGGTCGTGCACAACCCGGGCAAGGAGGCCATGCTTCCGCTTGCGCAGCGGCTGACCCTCCTCGAGCAGTCGATCGCCGAGAGCGACATCGACGGCGACGTCGTCGTCGCCTCGTGGAGCATGGGCCTCCTCGTCGACTACGCGACGGACGTCGGAGCCGGCGTGCTCGTCAAGGGCATCCGGTCGCAGGTCGATGTCGCGTACGAGACGCCCATGGCGATCGTGAACCGCCACCTCGCCCATGTCGAGACGGTCTTCCTGCTTCCCGATCCCGCGCACGCGCTCGTCTCGAGCTCGCTCGTGCGGCAGGTCGCGTCGCTCGGAGGCGACGTCTCGCCCTTCGTGCCGCCCGCCGTCGCCCGGTTCCTCGGGACCCCCGCCGAGCTCTGACGATATCCCCGCCGAACTCTGACACGATCCTCGGCGCCGGGCGGACGCGCAGTCGCCCGCCGGTAGCATGGACGACCGTGAGAACTCGCCACAACGGACCCTTCGACATCCCCGTCCGCGACATCGTCCGCCGACCGGGGGAGATGCGCGAGCACTCGTTCGAGGTCTCCGCGCCGGCCAAGTGGGGCGAGGGACTCGTCTCGGTGGCCGAGGGCGAGCCTGTCGCCGTGGAAGTGCGCCTGGAGTCGGTGCACGAGGGCATCCTCGTGACGGCGGAGATCGATTCGAGATACACCGGCGTGTGCGGGCGGTGCCTGCGCGACATCGCCGAGCCCCTCCAAGTCGAGTTTCAGGAGCTTTTCGCGTATCCTGGAGAGGAAGCAACTGACTTCGAGGTTCAAGACGACCACGTGGATCTTGAAACTCCCGTCAGGGATGCGATCGTCCTGTCGCTTCCGTTTCAGCCGGTGTGTCAGCCGGATTGCCCCGGCCTCGATCCGGTCACGGGCGAGCGGCTGACCGCGAACACCGTCTCAGAGCAGCGCGAGCCCCTCGATCCTCGCTGGGCCGCGCTCCAGGACTACACCCCAGACCACGACGACTGAAGCACCGCGCCTCAGAGTCGAGAACACAGAAGAGAGCTAGCCATGGCAGGTAACCCCCCGAAGCGGAAGGTCTCCCGCTCCAACACTCGTTCGCGTCGCGCGCAGTGGAAGGCCGAGGCCCCCACGCTCGTCAAGACGGTCGAGAACGGCAAGGTCGTCTACAGCCGTCCGCACCAGGCGAAGGTCGTCACCGACTCGCAGGGCACCGAGCTGTTCCTCGAGTACAAGGGCCGCAAGGTCGCCGACGTCTGATCGCCTGCACGGCGACGTGACGAACGTCACTTTCGGGCGCGCAGCCGACGGACCGGCTCAGCCGGTCCTGCGCACCGCCCTCGTCGAGGAGCTCGGCGTCGAGATCGACGCCGAGCTCCTTTCGCTCGCCCTGACGCACCGCTCCTACGCGTACGAGCACGGTCAGATCCCGCACAACGAGCGCCTCGAGTTCCTCGGCGACTCCGTGCTGGGTCAGGCGGTCACCGTCCGCCTGTACACCCAGCATCCGGATCTCGACGAAGGCTCTCTCGCGAAGCGACGCGCCGCCGTCGTCTCGACCGTCGCGCTCGCCGACGTCGCACGTCGCATCGGGCTGGGCGGTCACATCCTCCTCGGCAAGGGCGAGCAGCTGACGGGCGGACGCGACAAGGACTCGATCCTCGCCGACACCGTCGAGGCCCTCATCGGCGCGACGTACCTCTCCGTGGGACCGGATGCGGCGACGGCCCTCGTGATGCGGCTCATCGAGCCGCTCTTCGCCGACCAGGACCGGTATGGCGCAGCGATGGACCCCAAGACGAGCCTTCAGGAGCTCGCGGCGCGGCGGCAGTCGCCCGCGCCCGTGTACTCCGTCGCGTCGACGGGACCCGACCACGAGCGCCGGTTCACGGCGACCGTCACGGTGGGTGAGATCAGCGCGCAAGGCGCCGGCACGAGCAAGAAGCATGCCGAGGCCGCGGCCGCCCTCGCGGCGTGGCGCATGCTCAGCGGGCGTGCCTGAGCTCCCCGAGGTCGAGGTCGTCCGCGCGGGCCTCGAGCCCGCCGTCTCGCACGCGACGGTCGTCGCGGTCACCGTCCACGACGAGCGGGCCCTGACGCGGCACGACGGCGGAGGCGCCGACTTCGAGACGGCGCTGACGGGCCGCGTCGTGGAGGGTGCCGCGCGGCGCGGCAAGTTCCTCTGGCTGCCGCTCGCCCCGCGCGACGGCGCGGCTCCCGATGAAGCCGTCGTGGGGCACCTCGGGATGAGCGGGCAGCTGCTCCTGCGCGCTCCCGGCGCGCCGGCCGAGCGCCACGAGCGCGTCCGGCTCGACATCCAGCATCCTTCCCATGGCGAACTGGCGGTCGTCTTCGCCGACCAGCGCACGTTCGGGTCGCTCGCGGTCGATCGCCTGATCCCGACGGAGGATGCCGCTCCCGGCGGCCGCGGCACGCACGCGGCCTCCGTGCCGAGCCAGGTCGCCCACATCGCGCGCGACCCGCTGGACCCCGCCTTCTCCGAGCGCGGCTTCCGCGCCGCGCTCGCGCGCAAGGACTCCGCCATCAAGCGCGTCCTGCTGGACCAGACCGTCGCGAGCGGGATCGGCAACATCTACGCCGACGAGGCGCTGTGGGCCTCGCGCATACACCCCCAGACGACGGCCCGGATGCTGTCCGCCCGCGCCGCCGGAAGGCTGCTGGCCGAGATCCGGGCGGTGCTCGAGAAGGCCCTCGCCGAGGGCGGCACGAGCTTCGATGCGCAGTACGTCAACGTCAACGGGCAGGCGGGCTACTTCGCGCACTCGCTCAACGCCTATGGACGCACGGGAGCGCCGTGCCCGCGCTGCGGCCGTCCGATCGTGCGGGTCTCGTTCATGAACCGGTCGAGCCACTTCTGCCCGCACTGCCAGAAGGCGCCCCGCGGGGCCTGACTTCTCGGTTCGTCTCCGTGGAACGTCGTCGTCGCCCGCGGAAATCGCGCGTTCGACGGAGACGAAACCCCTGGGGGCGGAAAGCTGTAGGGTGAGGCGCTCCGGCGCGGGTCAGGAGGCGGTGGCGAGGGAGTAGTCGCCGGCGGCGCAGCCGGTGACGAGCCACCCGCCCTCCACGGCGGTCGCCCGGATGCCGGTGACGCCGTCGGCCGTGACCTCGGGCTCGCGCGTGCCGGGCACCCACACCTGCAGCCCGCACGACTCCTCGGGGGCCGTGCCGGACAGCCGCAGGTCGGCACCCTCCGACTGCAGGGACGTGACCGTTCCGGGGGCGGACCGGGGGTACGCGCGGCTCAGGATCTCGAGCAGGTCGTCGCGCGGGGGAGCGTCGCCGCCTGTCGCGCAGTCCTGCACCATGAGGCCGTCGCCGGTCTCCTGGATGCCGTTCTGCGGGTCGCCGCACGCCTGCTTCCAGACCCAGTACGCGCTGCCGAGGACGTACGCGTCCTCCTCGGCGGCGTAGCGCTCGAGGCGCGCCACGCGGTCCTCGGAGTCGCCCCAGTAGCCGTACTCGCCCGACCACAGCGGCGCGTCGTACGCCTCGGCGACGCGCTCCGCGAGCTCGAACTGGCGCTCGATCCCGATGATGGGCGGGAGCCCCAGCGAACGGTCCATCGTGATGGACTCGGCGTAGAGGTGCGGCGAGAAGACGATGTTGTCGTCATCCGTGAAGCCGGGCGTCGGGCCCGCGTCGAATCCGAGCCCCGACCACAGGATGCTGGGCTCGAAGAACACGATCTGCGGAGCGCCGGCGGCACGGATGGCGGTGATGGCGCGGTCGTAGAAGCGGCCGAGCTGGTACGACGTCGTGACGGGGGCCGTCTCGCCGAAGCCGGGCTCGTTGAGCAGGTCGAATCCGGCGACGATCTGCTCGTCGCGGAAGCGCTGGGCGAGCATCGCCCACGTCTCGACGAGGGCCGACTGCACGCCGTCCGTGTCGAAGTAGAAGTTCTGGAAGGCGCGGTCGCCGGCGGGGGAGATGTCGCGCCCCGTGAAGGCGCAGCGCGGAGCGCCGTCGGTGATCGTCGCCCACTCCGGAGCGCCGTCGTAGCCCCACATGCGATCGGTCCCCGGGCGGCACTCGGTCCCCGGCGCCGTGGGGCCGTTCCACCAGCCGTCCTGGTGCATGTCGAGGACGACGTAGACGTCGTTCGCCTTCGCCCACGCGACGGCGTCCTCGATGCGGCCGAGGTACGCGTCGTCGATCTGTCCGCGCTCGGGCTCGAGCGCCGACCACGAGAAGCCGAGGCGCACGACGTTGAAGCCCTCGGCGGCGACGCCGGCGAAGTCCTTCTCGGTGAGGGCGCGGGTCGGGCTGACGTTGGCTCGCGCCTGGTAGAAGTCGACGAGCTGGTTGACGTTGACGCCGCGCAGGAGCACCTGATTGCCCTCGCCGTCCGAGATGACGTCGCCGTCGGCGCGGAGGAATCCGGCGGGGACAGCCGCAGCCTCATCCTCGGCGGCGTCGGCGGGGATCGCCGACGGCACGGCGATCGCGACGACAGCGACGACAGCGGCGATCGAGGCCGCGAGCCGCAGCGCCCGCGAAGAGCGGGTCGCGACCACGCGGTCGGCGATGAGCGCCGTGACGCCGACGACCCAGCCGAGCGCCGCGCCGAACGAGAGGCCGTCGGCCACCGCGACGTAGGTCGCCATGAGAGGCCAGAGCTCGCCCGTCCAGCCGGCGTCGACGACGAAGGCGACGACGCCCTGCACGAGGCCCATGGCACCGCCGGCGACGATCGCGGCGAGCCATCCGCCGAGGACGCCCGGGACGCGGCTGCGCATCCAGCGAAGGCACAGAGCTGTGAGGCCGGCGAGGAGCAGCATCCCGATGATGAGAGAGAGGGGTCCGCGATCGATGCGGGCGGCGGGGACGCCGGAGGCGTAGACGGCACCCGTCCACCACACCCCGGCGACGAGCGGCGCGAGGATCGCGAAGACGGCGGCACCGGGCCAGATCGACCCCGGCGCCCGGCGCGTGCGATCGACCGGGCCGCCCAGGAGGCGGGTTATCGCGGCGACGATGAGAGCCGCGGGCACGGCCTTCGCGGTGACGTACCCCGCCGCCCATGCGGCGATGCCGAGGTCCCATGTCATGACGAAGCATGCGGCGGCCTGTGCGAGCAGGACGGCCAGCGTGAAGCCCGGCACGAGGGTCCAGTAGCGGTCGCCGGCGCGCACGGCCACCCACGCCACGACCACCAGCAGCACCGGGAGGAACACGGCATAGGCCGCGAACGGCCAGACGCCCGCATCGAGCGAAGGGACGGCTCCGGACCAGCCGACGAGGGCGAGCAGCCCCGTGGGGTCGACGAGCGCCTGGACGAGGACGAGGGCGGTCATCGCGGACAGCGCGACGACGGCACGTCGGAACGGCTTCATTGCACTCCGTCGTGACGAGGATTTCGGGCCTGGAAAGCATCCGCGATCGGGCACCCGATGTCAAACCGAACGGCACTGCGTCCCAGCACATTCGAAGAGAGGGCGGATGCCGCGCGCAGCGTCGCTTCGCGCGCGCGGCATCCGCCGGCTCAGTCGAGGACCTTCTTCCAGGCTCCCGCGTACGACACGGGAGTGAAGCCGATGGCCTCGTTGATGTCGAGCATGTGCCGGTTCTCCTCGGCGTTGAACGTCGTGACGCGCGGCGACTCCGGCACGAGCTCGCGCCAGCGCAGGAGGTTCGCGCACTTCACGATGGTTCCGAGGCTCCGGCCCCGGTGCTCCTTGAGGACGAGCGTGCCCCACTGGAGCGTCGCCGCCGTGTGGTCGGACTGGATCGCGATCTCGTTGTAGGCCGCGATCCGGCCGGTCGGCACATGCTCGACGCAGGCGACCGACACTGTGTACCGCTGCGCCTGGAGCCGCTCGTCGCGGCGCCGGACCCGGTCGGCGTCCCACTTCTGCTCGTCGACGACGAGGCCGCCCTGCGGGGCGTCCGTCGCCATCCGTGATATGGCGTAGGCGAGACCCTCCCGGTACTGCTCGGGCGTCGGCGACGTCCAGACGACGGGCCGGTAGTCCGGTCCCGCCTTTTCGAGGGCGTCCTGGAGCATCCGCTCCACGACGTCGAAGGAGCCCTGCAGGTCGAAGGCGCTCGTGCGCTCCACCTGCTCGAGAGTGAAGCCGTTGTCGAGGTGGAACACGGTCTGCCGGTCGTCGGCGGGGATGGAGCCCCATCCCGTCGACGGCACGAGCGGCCGGCCGCCGTCGGCGGGCCGGTGGAAGGTGAAGATCTGGATCGTGCGCCGGCCGATGGCGAGCGCCTCGGCCTCGATCGCCGCGAGAAGCGCCTCCTCGGCGCCCTCGCCCCAGTGGTCCGGGTCGATCCAGAGCTCGAACTCCGCCGACTCGGCGTCCTCCTCCTTCTGGTACGAGAGCTCCGCGCCGCCGAGCACGACACCGTCGCGCTCGGCGAGGAATCCGACGTGACCCCAATCGACCTGGTCGTGCCACGACACGAGCGCCTCGTGGGGCTCGTAGTCGAGGTCCGAGTGGCCGGCGTCGTGCCGGCACGCGGCGTTCGCGATGCGGATGAAGTCGAGGAACGGGCCGGCATCCGGCGCGTCCAGGCTCTCGGGGATGGCCAGCCGGCCGATCGTGAGCTGCGACAGCGAGAGGTCAGTCATCCAGCACCTTCTTCCAGGCTCCTTCATAGGCGATGGGGACGAAGCCGATGGCTTCGTTGATGTCGAGCATGGGCCGGTTCTCCTCCGCGTTGTACGTGATGATGCGGGGCGACTCGGGGGCGATCTCGCGCCACGAGAGGAGCCCGCGGCACTTCACGAGCGTTCCGAGCTTGTGGCCGCGGTGCTCCTTCAGCACGAGGGTGTCTTCTTGATGCGACGCCGCCGTGCGGTCCTTGCCGATCACGAGCTCGTTGAACGCGCACAGCTCACCGGTCTCGATGTGCTGTGCCGCCGTCACGAGCAGGTGCCGTCCGACATCCGTGTAGGAGGCGTCGTGGACCGCGACGCGCGCGGCATCCCACACCTCCTCGTCGAACTCGAGGCCGGCGGCGGGCGCGTCGGTGGACATGCGGGACTTCATCCACGCATAGCCGTCGGCGTGCTCGGCGGACGTCGGCAGCGTCCACTGCACGACGCGGTAGCCCGTCGAGGCGGCCTCCGCCTCGGCGAGCAGGCGCTCGACGTCGTCGAAGGAGCCCTGGAGGTCGAACGCGCTGCTGCGCACGACCTGCTCCAGGCCATACCCGTTGGCCCGGTAGAAGCGAGCCGGGCGGTCGTCGGGAAGGGCGCCGAAGCCCGTCGGCGGCACGATGACGCGGTCGCCCTCGGCCGAGTGCTGGGCCCAGGACTGCAGCACGGTCCGGCCGTGCTCCCGAGCCGTGTCCTCGACGAGCGCATACGCGACCGAGCCGATGCCCTGGCCCTGCGCGCTCTCCAGCAGCTCGACGAGCCAATATGCGGCCTTCGAGCCTTCTTCGAAGGGGATGTCGACGCCGATGCGGCCGACCGGCTCGCCGTCGCGGACGATGAGCCACAGCAGTCGCAGTTCGTACTCGTCCGGCCGGTAGACGGGGATCATCTCGTCGGCGGGCATGCTGTGGTCGTCGTGGCCGGCGATCTCGCGGTAGATGCGGTTGCGGACGTCGACCATCGTGATGAAGTCGGCGGCATCCGCGGATTCGATGGATGCCGGGATCGTGAGTTGTCGGAATTCGATCCCGGTGAGTGTCGTGGTGTTCATTTCTGCTCTCTTGTCAGAGGAAGTGGGTGGGGATGCGCAGAGCGCGATCGTGTGTCGGAGGCGACGGCGGAGGCGCGGTGGCGCCCGAGCTCCCGTGGGCGGAGCCGCTCGGGTGGGAGGCGGATTCAGGACGCCGGCTGTCGCGTGACGAGCGACGGCGGGCGGAGTCCTCCTATGAGCGGATCAATGCTCCGCGTGCGGGAATGCGCCGAAGGAGCTGGTCGCCGGAATGGAGACGTTGCCGGGGAACGCTGGCGCAGTGGGCTGCGTACGGGCTTCCGTCATCATGGCGACCTCCTCTCGACTTCTGACGCGATCAGCGACGCTAGCGCAGCGGCGGGCGCGCGTCAAGGGTGGTCGGGCGAACGGCCGGTCGCGGCATCCGATCGACCGGCCCGCCTCCGGGGCCCAGGATGCCGTGTCGGGTACGGTGGACGGGATATCCACCGGCCACCGCGGAGGCGCGTCCATGCACCTGAAGAGCGTGACGCTCAAAGGGTTCAAGTCGTTCGCGCAGCCGACGACCTTCGTGCTCGAACCCGGCGTGACGTGCATCGTCGGCCCGAACGGCTCCGGGAAGTCCAACGTCGTCGACGCCCTCGCGTGGGTCATGGGCGAACAGGGCGCCAAGACCCTGCGCGGCGGCAAGATGGAGGACGTCATCTTCGCCGGCACGGCCACGCGCGGCCCGCTCGGGCGCGCCGAAGTCCAGCTCACGATCGACAACTCGGACGGCGCTCTGCCGATCGAGTACTCCGAGGTGAGCATCAGCCGGACCCTCTTCCGCAACGGCGCGAGCGAGTACGCGATCAACGGCGAGTCCTGCCGCCTCCTGGACGTGCAGGAGCTGCTGAGCGACAGCGGCCTGGGCCGCGAGATGCACGTCATCGTCGGTCAGGGACGACTGGACAGCGTGCTGCAGGCCTCGCCGGAGGACCGCCGCGGCTTCATCGAGGAGGCCGCCGGCATCCTCAAGCACCGTCGCCGCAAAGAGAAGACGATCCGCAAGCTCGAGGCGATGGAGGCGAACCTCATGCGCTTGAGCGACCTCGCGGGGGAGCTCCGGCGGCAGCTGAAGCCCCTCGGACGCCAGGCCGAGATCGCGCGCGAAGCCGCGACGATCGCCGCCGTCGTCCGCGACGCGAAGGCGCGGCTCTTCGCCGACGAACTCGTGGGGCTGCGCAACGAGCTCGCGGACCACACGCGCAGCGAGCAGGAGCGACACAGCGAGCGCCTCGTCCTGCAGGATCAGCTCGACGCCCAGCGCCTGCGCATCGAGCAGCTCGAGACCGATCAGCGCTCCGAGGCCGTCGACCGCGCCCGCAGCGACGCGTTCGGCCTCGAACGCGTGCAGGAGCGGATCCGCGGCCTCTACACCCTCGCCGGACAGCGCCTCGCGCTCCTCGGCGAGACGGATGCGGACGAATCGGCCGCCCACGCGACGGTGTCGCAGTCCATGATCGACGAGGTCCGCGCCGAGATCGACGAGATCGCGGGCGGACTGGGCGACGCACAGGATGCCGCGACCGAGGCCGCCCGCGACGTCGTGCGCGCCCGCGCCGAGCTGGACGCGCTGGACGCCGACATCGCGGCGCAGAGCGCGCTCGTCTCGGAGCACGACATGCGCATCACGGCGCTGCGCGGCACCGCGGAGGCGGCGGCATCCGCCCTCGCCGCCGTTCGCGCGGCGGTCGAGCGCCAGCAGCGCGCGCTGGATGCCGCGCAGCAGCGCCGCGCCGAGGCCGAAGGCGTGCTCGCGGGCATCGACCCGGACCTCGTCCCGGAGGAGTCCTCGGCCGAGCACAGCGCCGCCTACGAGCGCGCGCAGCGCCAGGCGACCGAGACCGAGGTGGCCGTCGGCGGCCTCCGCGAGCGCCTGCATGCGGCCGAGCGCGAAGTCGAGTCGCTCACGGCGCAGACGAAGACCCTGGGGCGCGCCCTCGATGTGCGCAACGCGGCGGCCGAAATCGTCGCGCGCGGCGGCGAAGGCGTCCGCGGCCTCATCGGCGACGCCATCAAGGTCCAGCCGGGCTGCGAAGCCGCGATCGCGGCGGTGCTCGGGCCGCTCGCGGAGGGCGTTCTGGTCGGCTCGGCCGACGACGCGTTCGGCGTCGCCGAGACCGCCCGCGACGGCGACCTGGGTGTCGTCGACATCGCGATCGCGTCCGTCGGCGGAGCCACGGCAGCGGCGCCCGAGATCGCCGGTGCGACGGCCGCACGCGATGTCGTGACGGCGCCCGACGGCATCCTCTCCCTCCTCGGGCGGGTCGTGATCGTCGAGGACCTCGACGCCGCGCGGGCCGCGCAGGCCGCAGCCTCGCAGGCGTCCGCGACGATCGTCACGCGGGCGGGCGAGGTCGTGACAGGACAGACGGTGCGGGCCGGATCGGGTCAGAGCCGCTCGCGCCTCGAGCTCGCGGCGGAGCGGGATGCCGCGGCCGAGCGCCTCGCCGAGATCGCGGTCGTCGCGGATTCGCTGCGCGAGGCGCTCGCCGACCGGGTCCACGACCTCGACGCCGCGCGCAAGCGCACCAAGACGGCTCTGGAGACCCTCCGCGCACACGATGCGGCCGCCGCCGCGCACGCCGAGCAGGTCAATCGCGCGACGGTGCGCCACGAGGCGGCGATCGCCGAGTGCGACCGGCTCGCGGCGGGCGTCGCGCAGGCGGAGGCCGCTGTCGCCGACGCCGAGGGCTCGGCCCGCGTCGCGGAGGATCAGCTCACGGTGGCGCTGGAGGCGCCGCGTCCGATCCTCGACGCGTCGGCGCGCGACGGTCTGCTGGCGGCGCTCGAGGCCTCCCGCGAAGCCGAGATGCGCACGCGCCTGGACGTCGAGACGCTCCGCGAGCGCGTGCGCGCAGGCGAGGCGCGCGTCGTCCAGCTCGAGAAGCAGCGCGAGCGTGAGCGCGAGGCCGCCGCCGAGGCCGCGCGCCGCGCCGTCATCCGACGCGCCCAGCGTGAGATCGCGGCGGATGTCGCAGCGCAGGTTCCCGCGCTCCTGGACTCGGTCGACCGGTCGGTCGCGCAGGCGCGTCTGGAGCTCGCCACCGCCGAGTCGGCGCGCACCGCCCTGACCCAGGAGCTGGCCACGCTCCGCGCCGCCGAGTCGGCCGTGCGGGAGCGGCTCGCGGGACTCACCGAGAGCGTCCACGGACTCGAGCTGCAGATCCACGAGAAGCGCCTCCACGTCACGAGCCTGCTCGAGCGCGTGGCATCCGAGCTGGGGCTGAGCGAGGAGGTGCTCGTCGCGGAATACGGGCCCGACCAGCCGATTCCGGTCGAGTCGGAGCTCGCAGCATCGAGCGCGGCCGACGGCGAGGAGACGACAGCATCCGTCCCCTTCGATCGGGCGGGACAGCGCCGGCGCCTGCAGGAGGCGGAGCGCAAGCTCACGCAACTGGGTCGCGTCAACCCGCTCGCCCTCGAGGAGTTCGCGGCGCTCGAGCAGCGCCACAAGTTCCTCACGGAGCAGCTCGCCGACCTCACGCAGACCCGCAGGGACCTCCTGACGATCATCGAGGAGCTCGACGAGCGGATGCAGGTCATCTTCCTCGCGGCGTTCGAGGACACGAAGGTCGCTTTCGGCGAGGTCTTCCCCGTGCTGTTCCCCGGCGGCACGGGCAGCATCTCGCTCACGGATCCCGACAATCCGCTCACGACGGGCATCGAGGTCGCCGTGCGGCCGGTCGGCAAGAAGATCGAGCGCCTGTCGCTGCTGTCCGGCGGCGAGCGGTCGCTTGCGGCGGTCGCGCTGCTGACGGCGATCTTCAAGGCGCGCCCGAGCCCCTTCTACATCCTCGACGAGGTCGAGGCGGCGCTCGACGACGCGAACCTCGGACGCCTGCTCGGCGTGTTCGAGCAGCTGCGCGAATCGAGCCAGCTCATCGTCATCACGCACCAGAAGCGCACGATGGAGATCGCCGACGCCCTGTACGGCGTCTCGATGCGCCAGGACGGCGTCTCCGCCGTGGTCGGCCAGCGCGTGGGGGAGCGCGTCGCCAGCTGAGTCGACGAGCTACTGCCCGGCGCTCAGCGCGTCGCGAACGAGGGCGAGCGCCTCCGGCTTGCGAAGCGCCGATCCGCGTTCGTACGCGCCCTGCCACTCGGAAGCGGGAAGCACGGTGCGCACCTCGCGCCGCAGATCGTCCTCCGTGCCCCGCGAGATGGGCCACGGCGTCACTCCCGCCCGCTGCCGCAGGCCGTCCATCGCGCCGAGCGCTGTCGCCGCGGCGGCTGGGTGACCCTCGAGGATCGACAGCCGGCCGAATGTCACCAGCACCAGGCACGCAGGCAAGGTCACCGTGCGGACGTCGTCGAGACCGTCCACTGCCCGCCGGAGATGAGCACGGGCCGACTCGATCTCTCCGGCGCGGGCATCGATGAGCGCCAGATGCGTGCGGGCGCTCATCGTCAGATACTCGATGCCGAGCTGATCGCCGATGTCATCGACCTCCTGCAGATGCCGACGAGCGGCCGCATCGTCTCCGACGAGCATGCGCAGGATGCCGAGTGTGAGTGCCGACGACGCCAGGTAGGGATCCCGGCGGGATGCGAATCCGTCGTGGGCGGCCGCCGCCGCGGCGAGGGCGCCCTCGATGTCGCCTCGGACGGGAAGGAGCCACGCCCACGCCAGGTGCAGCGCGTCGCTGAGGGGCGGATCGTCGAGATGGGGCCGAAGCGGCTCGGAAGCCTCGAGCGCAGCGAGAGCCGATTCGTCGTCCCCGACCTCCGAGGCCGTCACCGCGATCGAGCACAGCAGCTCCGCCATCGAATGGGCGTCCAGCTCCTGACCCTCCACCTTCTTCCGCAGCTCGCGGACGAGGCCCACCGCCTCCGAGATCCGGTCGGTGATCTGCCAGTGCAGCCAGAGGCTCCGCAGAAGGTGGGGAAGACGGGACACCTCGTTGTCGAAGAACCATCGGATGGCGACGCGGAGGTTCTCGTCGTCGGCTCGAAGGCGGTCGCTCCAGGCGACGACCTCATCCGGCTCGACTTCTTCCTCGGCGAGGGCGGCGAAGTACTCGGCGTGTCGGCGCTCGGCGTCGACGCGGGTCTGCCCGGTCAGCTGCTCGGAGGAGAACTCGCGGACTGTGGTCAGCATCCCGAAGCGGGGAGTGCCGGTGCCGGCCTCCACGCTGATGAGACTGTGGCCCGCAAGGATGTCGAGGAGATCGAGCATCGTGTCCTCGTCGGCACCGACGATCGCGGCGGCCGCCGTCAGAGTCCACCCGTCGACGAAGACCGACAGCGCGGTCAGGAGCGCTCGCTCCTCGTCGCCGAGCAGGCCGACGCTCCACTGGACGGTCGCGCGGAGGCTGCGCTGCCGCTCGGGCAGATCGACCGGCCCGGATCCGAGGGCGTCGAGGACGTTCGCCAGTCGCGCGAGCACGGCGGCGGGATCGAGGAGACGGCACCGCGCGGCCGCGAGCTCGATCGCCAGCGGGAGGCCGTCCACCCGCCGGCAGATCTGGACGACGGAAGCGACGTCCTGAGCAGTCCCGGCAACGGCGCGGCCCATTGCCGCAGCGCGGTCCAGGAACAGCTGCACCGCCGGGGCCGAGGCGGCATCGGCCGTCGCGGTATCCTGCGACGCGTCGCCGCTGGAGAGCGGGCCGAGCACGTACTCGTGCTCCGCCCGCAGACGCAACGCGATGCGGCTGGTCGCGAGGACCGCGAGCCCGGGGCTCGATGCGAGCAGCTCGTCCAGTTGCTGCGCCACCCCTGCCACCTGCTCGAGATTGTCGAGGATGAGCACGGTGGGAGCATCCGAGAAATGCTCGACGAGGATGTCGCGCGTGGGTCGCATCACCTCCAGGACGACTCCCGCGGCTTCGGCGATGCGCGGAAGGAGCTCCGAAGCGTCGGCGACGGCGGCGAGGGGGACGAACACGACCTCGGGCGGCGCATCGGCGGCGAGACGCTCGCCCACGGCGATGGCGACGCGCGTCTTCCCGATACCGCCGGGGCCGGTCACCGTGACCAGACGCACGTCAGCACGGGCGAGGAGCTCCTCGAGCGCCCGCACGCTCGCCTCGCGCCCGATGAGGGAGGTGGTCGGCACCGGCAATGAGCGCGATGCATGGCCAGGGGCCGTCTCCGGACGCTCGTCCTGCCGGCCGCTGACGAACCGCTCGCTGAGCAGCAGGGCCAGGTCATCGCGCACGAGCCGCCCCAGCTCGCGCGCCGATCGGAAGCTGCGATACGCGTCGCTTCCCTCGGCACGGATCTGCTCGATCATCGCCTCGAGGCGAGTCTGGCGCCCCGGCGCGGGCGACTTGAGGTACAGGAGTCTCGGCTTCCCCCTCGACAGCCGGAACTCGTCCTCCAGACCGGAGATGTCCATCCCGGGGCCGACCCAGCCGTAGCTCTCCCAGTACAGTCCGACGAAGACGTCCGACTGGGCGAGGTAGGCCCGGTAGAGCTCCTGAGGAGGGTGCGGTCGCGCCCCGAGCTCGAACATCACGGGCGCGAGCCCGAGAGAGGTGATCGCCCTGGCCACGGCGGCGCGTTCCTCGGCCAGCTCGGCGAGCGTCGAGCTCACGAACACGCGCAGCCGCTGATCGGGCGTGCGGATCGCGCAGTTACCGGCATCCGTCGGCGACATCGCAATCCTCCCACGCTCCATTGCGCCCGTCCTCAGGGTGGCGCAGGACCGCGCGCTTGTCCACGGTCGGACGCGAGTGTGCAGGCGGCGCCCGTAGGCTGGACGGCATGGCAGAAAGCCCCTGGTCCCTCGTTCGCGCCCTGCGTTCGATGTTCGCCGCGCCCGAGATCACGGAGCTCACGTGGCTCGACCTCGAGACGGCGCTCCTGACAGCGGACTTCGGGCCGACCACCACTGAGCGGATCATCGACGACCTGCGCGAGAAGGTCGATCGGTACCATACGAACGACCCCAAGGACCTCCAGCGGATGCTCAAGGAGAGCCTCGAGGAGCACTTCGCGAAGTTCGACACGACGCTCAAGCTCACCGAGCGCCCCGCCGTCGTGCTCGTCGTCGGGGTCAACGGCGTCGGCAAGACGACGACGATCGGCAAGTTCGCGAAGTTCCTGCAGCGCTACGGTCGCTCGGTCGTCGTCGGCGCCGCCGACACCTTCCGCGCCGCCGCCGTCGACCAGCTCGCGACCTGGGCGGAGCGTGCGGGCGCCGAGATCGTCCGGCCGCAGCAGGAGGGCCAGGATCCGGCATCCGTCGCCTTCCAGACGATCGACTACGCCAAGCGCACGGGAACCGAGATCGTGCTCGTCGACACTGCCGGTCGCCTTCACACGAAGGGCGGCCTCATGGACGAGCTCACGAAGATCCGGCGCGTCATCGAGAAGCAGGCGCCGATCAGCGAAGTCCTGCTCGTCCTGGACGCGACGACGGGCCAGAACGGCGTCATGCAGGCCGAGGCATTCCTCCAGCACGCGGGCGTCACGGGCCTGGTCATCACGAAGCTCGACGGCTCGGCGAAGGGCGGCTTCGTGCTCGCGGTCCAGGAGCGCACCGGCATCCCCGTGAAGCTCCTCGGGCAGGGCGAGGGGATCGGCGATCTGACGGGCTTCACGCCGCACGTCTTCGCGGCGTCCCTCGTCGAGTGACACGCCCGGCGTACGCCTGAAAGGCTCCGGGCTACCGCGGGGGCCACGGTGCTGGTTTCATTGGGACATGGCGATCGAGCACGACTTCTTCGGACTCCTGGAGTCCGGGCCGGACGGATCGATCTTCTGGTCCGAGACCGTCGAATTGGGCGATCAGACCGTGACGGTCGACCTCACGGCGCCGGACCAGGACGACGTGTCCGAGGCTGCGCTCGACGTCGCCGCCGGCCTCGTGTCGTCGCTCGAGGCGATCGACCGGAATGCCCGCAACGCCATGGTCTCCGAGCTCGACGATCGCACGAGCGAGGTGACGGAGTACATCCTGCAGCAGCAGGAGTCGCTCGGCGACGAGATCGAGGAAGTCCTCGTCGACGTGTCGGGCGACCTGCACATCGACGTCATCCGCTCGCTCCAGCTCATGAGCATGACCATCCTCGCCGACGAGCACGGCGGCTCCGAGCCGTTCGCCGTCCTCGAGTACGCGCTCGACCCCGACGCCACGGACGACGTCCTGCTGGTCAACCTCGGCTCGGACGGCGACGTGCTGTCCGTGACGAGCGCCGACTAGGCGCTCGACGTCGTCGGATCAGGAGAAAGCGCCGGGATCAGGACGGCTTCGGCCGCAGCGGCCTGATCCGGATGCTCGCTCCTGATCTCAGCGCTCCGGCTCAGACGGCCTGGGCGAACCCTCGGTCGACGTGCACGTCCTCCGCGATGTGCGCGAGGTTGGCCGGGATCTCACGGCCCTTCGAGATCATCGACTGCGCCCACAGGCGCCCCGCGCGATACGAGGATCGCACGAGCGGACCCGCGAGCACGCCGAGGTAGCCGATGCGCTCGGCCTCCTCCTTGAACTCGACGAACTCCTGAGGCTTGACCCAGCGCGCGACCGGGAGGTGCCGGGGCGTCGGCCGCAGGTACTGCGTGATCGTGATGATGTCGGTGCCGGCGTCGTGGAGGTCCTGGAGCGCCTGCACGACCTCTTCGGGCTCCTCGCCCATGCCGAGGATGAGGTTCGACTTGGTGATGAGGCCCGCTGCCCGCGCCTGCGTCAGGACGTCGAGCGAGCGCTCGTACCGGAACGCCGGGCGGATCCGCTTGAAGATCCGCGGCACCGTCTCGACGTTGTGCGCGAACACCTCGGGCCGGCTGTCGAAGACCTCGTCGAGGAGGGCCGGGTCCCCGTTGAAGTCGGTCGCGAGGATCTCGACGCCCGTATTCGGGTTCATGGCGTGGATCTGCCGCACCGTCTCTGCGTGCAGCCACGCGCCGCCGTCGGGAAGGTCGTCGCGTGCGACGCCCGTGACGGTGGCGTAGCGGAGGTTCATCCGCACGACGCTCTCGGCGACGCGGCGCGGCTCGTCGGTGTCGTAGTCGGCGGGCTTGCCCGTGTCGATCTGGCAGAAGTCGCACCGCCGCGTGCACTGCGAGCCGCCGATGAGGAACGTCGCCTCGCGGTCCTCCCAGCACTCGTAGATGTTGGGACAGCCGGCCTCCTGGCAGACGGTGTGCAGCTCCTCCGTCTTCACGAGGGAGTGCAGCGCCTGGTACTCGGGGCCCATCTTCGCCCGCGTCTTGATCCACTCGGGCTTGCGCTCGATGGGCGTCTGGGCGTTGCGCACCTCGAGCCGCAGGAGCTTGCGGCCTTCGGGAGCGGAGGCGGGTCCGGATGCCGCTCCCGGCGTCGCGCACGCGCTCATGCCGCGACCCCCGCGTACTCGGCCTCGAAGAGGCGGACGACCGAGTCGAGCACGTCGACGGGCGAGATGTCGGCGCCGACCAGTTCGCTGAGGGTCGTGACCCCGGCATCCGCGATCCCGCACGGGACGATGCCGCGGAAGCCCGCGAGCGAGTTGTCGCAGTTCAGTGCGAAGCCGTGCATCGTCACCCCGCGCTGGACGCGGACGCCGATCGCGGCGACCTTGTCCTCGCCGAGCGGCCGGCGGACCCAGACGCCGCTGCGTCCCTCGACGCGGTAGCCGTCGATGTCGTACTCCGCGAGGACGTCGATGAGAAGGCCCTCGAGCGTGCGGACATGCCCGACGACGTCGATCGGCTCGTGGAGGCGGACGATGGGGTAGCCGACGAGCTGGCCCGGTCCGTGCCACGTGATCTTGCCGCCCCGGTCGACGTCGACGACCGGCGTGCCGTCGGTCGGACGCTCGTGGCGCGCCGTGCGCGCGCCCGCCGTGTAGACCGGATCGTGCTCGAGCAGGATCAGCGTGTCGGGACGCTCGCCCGCGACGACGTCGGCGTGGACGCTCCGCTGGAGTTGCCAGCCGTCGTGATACGGCACGAAGTCGGGCGCGAAGCCGGGGGTCAGGATGTCGAGCACGGCGCTCCTTCGCTTGTGGCGAGTGGTGGCGAGTTTCTGGATCGCGTCCAACAATACGCCCCGGTCGCGATGGTCAGGCACGGCAGGGCCGGATAGCGTGGAGCGATGAGCACCGAGCCGCGCACCGGCCGCCCCCGCGCGTCGTCGCGCGAGATCCTCGCCGAGGCCGCCTGCGAGCTGTTCCTCGAGCGCGGCTTCGAGCAGACCTCCATCGCAGACATCACGTCGCGTGCGGGAGTGAGCCGCTCGAGCTTCTTCAACTACTTCGCCTCCAAGTCCGACGTCCTGTGGGCGGGCCTGGACGAGCGCATCGCGACGCTGGAGGCGCGGCTGAACGCCGGCACGGGAGCGGATGCCGCGCCCGCGGTCCACGCCGCGCTCACGGCCCTCGGAGAGGACTTCGCGCCGGACAGCCTCGCGCTCGCCCTCGTCAACACGGGCGCCATGGGCCTCGAGGGCGAGCTCGAGCGCGAGGCATCCGTCCGCCGCGCCCGGATCGCGGCAGCCGTGTCTGCGCGACTGCGCCTCGCGGGCGCCGAGGCGCTCGAGGCGGACGTCGCCGGCGCCGCCCACGGAGGTGCCGTGATCGCAGCGATCGAGGCATGGGCCCACGAGGGTGCCGGACGTGCGCCGCTCGCGGGGACTCTCGCCGAGGCGCTGCGCGCGGCGGGGCGGATCCTCCCGACGCCCGTCCGACAGCTGCGGGTCGTCGCCCTCGCCGAGGACTTCGAGGACGCGCTGCGCTTCTACCGCGACGAGCTCGGCCTCGTCGAGCAGGAGTCCTACGAGGGCGAGGGCGATGCCCGGGTCGTGATCCTCGCTGCCGGCGAGGCGACGCTCGAGCTGTCGAACCCCGGTCAGGTCGAGCTCATCGACCGGGTCGAGACCGACGGCGATGCGCCGAGCGAACCGATCCGCATCGCGTTCGAGGTCGGCGACACGGCGGCCGTCGCGGAGCGACTGGCCGCGGCGGGCGCCGAGGTCGAGGCATCCGCCCGCATCACGCCGTGGCGGTCGCTCAACGCGCGGCTTCGCGCGCCGGCAGGGCTCCAGGTGACGCTCTTCCAGGAGCTCGGGCCCGACCGCTGAACTTCGACCGGTCGCGCTGCGCGCCGGGAGCGCCTCACGGCGGGCGCGCACGTGGGCTCCCGTAGAATCGGGGGATCATGGCTACCTTCGGCACGCTCTCCGATCGTCTCACCGAGACCTTCCGCAACCTTCGCAAGAAGGGGCAGCTCACGCCCGCGGACGTCGACGGCACGGTGCGCGAGATCCGTCGCGCCCTGCTCGACGCCGACGTCGCGCTCGTCGTCGTCAAGGACTTCACGGCGAAGGTGCGCGAGCGCGCGCTCAGCGACGAGGTCAACCGCGCGCTCAACCCGGCTCAGCAGGTCGTGCAGATCGTCAACGAGGAGCTCGTGGCGATCCTCGGCGGCGAGCAGCGCCGGCTGCAGTTCGCGAAGAATCCGCCGACCGTCATCATGCTCGCGGGCCTGCAGGGTTCGGGAAAGACGACGTTCGCCGGCAAGCTCGCGAAGCAGCTCGAGAAGGACGGTCACACGCCGCTCCTCGTCGCGGCCGACCTCCAGCGCCCCAACGCCGTAGGCCAGCTGCAGGTCGTCGCAGGACAGGCCGGCGCCGCGGTCTACGCGCCGCAGCCGGGCAACGGCGTGGGCGACCCCGTGCAGGTCGCGCGGGACGGCGTCGAGATCGCGCGCCGCCAGCAGCACGACATCGTCATCATCGACACGGCCGGACGCCTCGGCGTCGACGCCGAGCTCATGAAGCAGGCCTCCGACATCCGCAAGGCGACGAACCCGGACGAGGTCCTGTTCGTCATCGACGCGATGATCGGACAGGATGCCGTCAACACGGCGAGGGCCTTCCAGGAGGGTGTCGACTTCACGGGTGTCGTGCTGTCCAAGCTCGACGGCGACGCGCGCGGTGGCGCCGCGCTCTCGGTCGCGTCGGTCACGGGCCGTCCGATCATCTACGCCTCGATGGGCGAGGGCCTCGACGACCTCGAGGTCTTCTACCCCGACCGCATGGCCAAGCGGATCCTCGACCTCGGCGACATCCTGACCCTCATCGAGCAGGCCCAGGCCGCGTTCGACGAGGAAGAGGCGATGAAGGTCGCCGAGAAGCTCGCGACCGACCAGTTCACGCTGGAGGACTTCCTCGACCAGCTTCAGCAGATGAAGAAGATGGGCTCGATGAAGAAGATGCTCGGGATGCTCCCGGGCATGGGCCAGATGAAGCAGCAGCTCGATGACTTCGACGAGCGCGAGATCGACCGCACCGAGGCCATCATCCGCTCGATGACGCCGGGGGAGCGCCGCAACCCCAAGGTGCTCAACGGCTCGCGGCGCCTGCGCATCGCGCGGGGCTCGGGCATGACCGTGACCGACGTCAACGCGCTCGTCAACCGCTTCGAGCAGGCCGCCAAGATGATGAAGACCGTCGCCCGCGGCGGGGTGCCGAACATCCCCGGCATGGGCCCCATGCCCGGTGCCCGTCCCGGTGCGTCCTCCAAGCGCGGCAAGCAGGTCAAGTCCCGTTCCGGCTCGCGCTCGGGCAACCCCGCCAAGCGCGCCGCCGAGAACGCGGGCATCGCGGCTCAGGCCGCCATCGAGGCTCCGACCGGCTCGGGCTTCGGCCTGGGCGCTGGGGCCGCGAAGGGCGAGCCCTCCGCCGAGGACCTCGCCGAGCTGCAGCGCATGCTCGGCCGCGGCTGACCCCAGCTCCCGGCATCCCGGTCCAACCGATCTACAGGTCAACCACGCGTTCGCAGGCCGATTCGCGGAAATCCATCCTGTAGCCGCGTGGTTGACCTGGGGATAGGGTGTTCCGTCGTCGTCTCCCAAGGCAGGCATGCACCGCCGCTATCCACGGAATTCGGGATGCTGCCCTCCACGGCTTTCCGCGAGTCGATCGTGGACGCATGCCCCAGCTCCGCCTCGCCGATTGGATCTCGGCCCACTCCGGTCTCGCGCATCGATCCCAAGTGCTCGCCTCGGGCTACAGCGACCACGCCATACGGTCTGCAGTCCGGTGCGGCGAACTGCGCCGGCTGCCCCGTGGATGGGTCGCCTTGCGCGACATCGACCCGGAGTTCGAAGCAGCCGCCTCGCTCGGCGGCCGGCTGACCTGCGTCACTGCCGCTCGGCGACATGGATTGTGGGTCCCACGAGGCGACGGCTCAAGTCTCCACGTCCGGGTGCCCGCGACCTCGTCGCGCCACGACGCGACGGACGTCGTGCTCCACTGGGGTGCGCCGCTCGCTCCCGTTGCGCGCTTTGCGCTCGTGGATCCGACACTGAACGTGCTCGAAGCGGTCGCACGATGCCTACCGTTCGAGCAGGCACGAGCCGTCTGGGAATCCGCAATCCGCCGGGGCGACGTATCCGTCGGATTCCTCCGTCTCGTCCGCTGGCGAAGCGTCATCGCGCGGCAGCTGGCCAACGCCGTCGGCAGCGATTCCGACTCGGGCCTGGAGACGATCTTCATCGACCGGCTCCGCCCGTACGGCCTTGCCGTCCGTCAGCAGGTATGGATCGACGGTCATCCGGTCGATGTGCTGATCGGTGAGCGCCTAGCTGTCCAGATCGACGGGTTCGAGCACCATGGCGAGGTCCGTCGACGGCGGAAGGACATCCGCGACGATGCAAGACTCGTGTTGCTCGGGTATACCGTCCTGCGGTTCGATTACCAGCAGGTGATGTTCGACTGGAGGCATGTCGAGGCATCCATCATCGGCGCCGTGGCGCAGGGCCGTCACCTCGTGGCCTGATCGGCAGGTCAACCACGCATTGACAGGACCAATCGGCCGAGTTCTTCCTGCGAATGCGTGGTTGACCTGTAGATCGTTGAGGCGCAGGACGACGAGGATGACCCTCGGCGGGGTCAGCCGGCGAGCTCGGCCAGGTGCTCGCGCAGGGTAGGGCCCGCGCGGAACTCGCGGATGAGGTGCTGCACGACTTCGCGCAGGTCGCCGTCCGCGGCATCTGCCACCATGAGCTGACGGGCGTACGACGCGCCCTGCGTCAGGGTGGTCTCGAGGCCCGCGAACTCGCGCGCGCACTTGAGCTCGACGGCGATGTCGGCGAGCCGCTCCATCGTTTCGCGCAGATGCTCGCGGACGGGCGCCTGCGCGCCGGCAGCGTCGACGATCACGCGTGCGTCCAGGCCGTAGCGCGCCGCGCGCCACTTGTTCTCGCGCACGAACCACGGCGGGATGACGGGGAGCTCGCGGCCCTCGTCGAGCTCGCGTGAGAAGTGCTCGACGAGCACCTGCACGAGCGCCGCGACGGCGGCAAGCTCCGGCAGCGTCGACATGCCGTCGCACGCGCGGACCTCGATCGTGCCCCAGCGGGGTGCGGGGCGGATGTCCCACCGCACCTCGGTCGCGTCGGCCATGACGCCGGTGCGGACCATCCCGTCGAGGTAGTGCTCGAATTCCGCCCAGTCCGCCAGGGGCCACGGCAGTCCCGCCGTCGGCAGCTGCTGGAACACGAGAGCGCGGTTGGACGCGTAGCCGGTGCGATCGCCCGCCCAGAACGGGGAGGATGCCGAAAGCGCCTGAAGATGCGGCAGGTACACCGACAGTGCGTGGATGATCGGGAAGACCTTGTTCACGTCCTCGACGCCGACATGCACGTGGATGCCCCAGATCATCATGTTGCGGCCCCACCACTGGGTCCGCTCGATGAGGGTGTTGTACCGCGTCTTGTCGGTGACCTGCTGGTCGTACCACTGCGCGAACGGGTGGCTCCCGGCGCACAGCAGCTCGATGCCGAGCGGGTTCGTCGCGGTGCGCACCGCCTTGATGGCGTCCGCGATGTCGTCGACGGCGGCCGCGACGGTGCCCCCGACGCCGCTCGTGACCTCGACCGTGTTCGTGAGCAGCTCGCCCGTGACGGTGAAGCGCTCCAGAGCCGTCGTCTCCTCGAGGGCTTCGAGGACTTCCGGTGCGCGCGGGACGAGGTCGCCCGTCCCGCCGTCCGCGAGCATGAGCTCCCACTCGAGGCCTACCGTGGATCGGGCGGATGTCGCGAAAGGCACCGTCATCCGCACAGTCTGGCACGCGGATGCCGCGACCCGGCCGGTCCCGGACGCGCGGTGTCACGCCGAGCGCGGCGAGGGGACCCGGCTCACTGCGGCACGGCGTACACGTCGATCGCGCTGCCGATGATCGTGAAGCGGAGCAGCGTGCCGTCGACGTCGCGCTCGACCTGGGCGGGCACACCGGCAGCCTCGCAGGCGACCTCCGAGAATCCGCCGCCGGTGAAGTTCGTGCGGATCAGGACGCAGCTGCCTGTGCCGTCCTTGAGTGGTGCGGTCCACGCCTGGATGCCGCCGACACGCTGGAAACCCTGCGCCCTGACATAGTCGATGCCCTGCTGGTCGAGCCAGCTGCGGGTGCCGAGCATGACGCGCTCATCCTGTGTCGGATCGGGCAGCGGCGTCACGTGCTCCCCTTCCGCAGGGGAGGCGATGCCGGGCAGCGACGGCTGCAATGCAGCCGGGTCGAACCCTTTCGGCTCTTCCGGCACGGTCCATGTCGGAACGGGCGTCGGAGCAACGGTGCGCGTCGGAACTGCGTCGGCCGGCGAGTCATCCTGAGGCGCGGTGTTCTGCGCGCTCGCCACGACGCCGCCGACCGTTCCCGCGACCAGGAAGGCAATGACTCCCACGAGGATCCATGTGCGCCGTGACACGGCGGGTCGGATTCGCCGCGTGCCGGCCGACTGCAGATCCGGCATGTCCTCGTGTTCGCGGGGTGTCAGCTGGTCGCTCATGGCACCACTCCCATCTGTGCGAGCTCGCCGGGGAGGCGAGCCTTCGCGCGCGCGAGCCGGGACCTGACCGAACCGTCCGCCAGCGGCACGGAAGCGCGCTTCCGCCTCAGTTCGATGAACGCGATCGCGACAGCATCCTTCGCCTCCATTGTCGGTCCCGGTGAGGGGGACTTCGAGCCGCGCGTTCGCGACGGCTTCGAGGGTGTGAGAGAATTATTGGTCGGAACGTGCGCTCGACCCTCTATCCAGCGTGCTGTTCCTCCCTCAGAGCTTCCGCCGGGTGTGCACCCCACTCTCCAGGCGATCGGTTCAATCACTTTCCACACATTCAGGAGAATCGTGGCTGTCAAGATCCGTCTCAAGCGCCTCGGCAAGATCCGTGCGCCGTACTACCGCATCGTCGTGGCCGACTCGCGCACCAAGCGCGATGGTCGTGTCATCGAGGAGATCGGCAAGTACCACCCGACCGAGGAGCCCTCGTTCATCGAGGTCGACTCCGAGCGCGCGCAGTACTGGCTGAGCGTCGGTGCGCAGCCGACCGAGCAGGTCGCCGCCATCCTCAAGCTCACGGGCGACTGGGGCAAGTTCAAGGGCGACGCGAACGCCGTCTCGACCGTCAAGACGGCCGAGACCAAGGCCGAGTTCGAGGTCGACTCCTCGAAGAAGTCGGTCATCAAGCCCAAGGCTGAGAAGAAGGCCGAGGAGCCCGTCGCCGAGGCTCCCGCCGACGAGGCCGAGGCCGCTCCGGCCGAAGACGCCGAGTAATCCGTGCTGGCCGCCGCGCTCGAGCACGTCGTCAAGGGGATCGTCGATCACCCTGACGACGTCCGCATCCACTCTTCGACGTCGCCCCGCGGCGACGTCCTCGAGGTGCACGTGCACCCCGATGACCGTGGTCGCGTGATCGGGCGCGGCGGACGCACGGCGAAGGCCCTGCGCACCCTCATCTCGGCGCTCGCCGACGGACGCCGCGTGCGCGTCGACGTCGCGGACGACTGACGTGAGCGAGAACGAATCGCCCGACTCCCAGAGCGCGGCGAAGAAGCCCACGCGTCCGCCGAAGACGCAGCTGCGCGTCGGCCGGCTCGTCAAGGCGCACGGGCTCAAGGGCGCCATCAAGCTCGAGCTGTACACCGACGACCCCGAGGGTCGCTTCACGCCGGGCGCCACCTTCACGCTGCAGGTGCCCGAATCCTCGCCGTGGCACGGCAAGCCGCTGACCGTCCGCGAGTTCAAGTGGATGAACAGCCACCCCGTCGCCTTCTTCGAGGGCGTCGACGACCGCAACGCGGCTGAGGAGCTCGTCCGCGCGATCCTGTGGATCGATCAGGATGCCGAGGCCACGGCCGACGAGGACGACGCGTGGTACGACCACCAGCTCGTCGGACTCGACGTCGTCCGTGACGACGGGGTCGTCGGCCGCGTCATCCGCGTCGACCACTTCCCGGCACAGGACCTCCTGAGCGTCCGCACGACGGCGGGCGAGGAGGTGCTCGTGCCGTTCGTCAAGGCGATCGTGCCCGAGGTCGACATCGCCGCGGGCCGCGTCGTCGTGACGCCGCCCGCCGGGCTCTTCGAAGAGCTCCCCGCCGCTGACGACGATGACGCCCCGCAGGCCGCTGAGCCCGACGGCGTCGAATCCGACACTCCGGAAGCCACCGACACCGCCTGATTGCACGCCCGCCTGCGGCTCGGCATAATCCGAGCATGCAGCGCCGCCCCCTCGTCGGCTGGCTCCTCGTCGGCGCATCGGCCATCGTGGCCGCCTTCGTGGTGTGGTTCGTGAGCGGATTCGCCCGGTTCTACGGACCGACGACCGGCGTTTGGGCCGACGGTGCGAGCTTCGCCTTCGAACAGGGCCTAGGCGGCTTGCTGCTGGCCGTCGGCCTGGCCGTCCTCGCGATCGTGTTCGGCAGAGGAGTGTGGGTGCGGGTCGCCGCCGCCCTCGTCCTCACGCTCACAGTCCTCGGTCTCGCCGCGGCCGGCGGAGCCGCGGCCGTCAGTCGCTACGAGACGGCTCCCAAGTCCCCGGCGTGCGCCGAGATGGTGCCGAACATCGATCCCGCGATCGAGGAGGCCTTCGACGAGCTCGAGCATCCCGGGTGGGTCGACACGATCGTGGTCGGGCCGAATGCCTGCGCGGTCGTGGTGCGCAATCTCGACGTCGACGAGCTTGTCGACTTCTACGGCGACCAGCTGACGGACAGGGGATGGACGGTCGTCGACGAGCCCGGATCGCGGTTCGTCGCCGAGCGAGGCGAATACCGCTTCGAGATCCTCGACTCGTGCGACGAGGAGCCGTACATCGCGATCAGGCGGGGCGAGATGGAGATGCCGGTCTGCTGAGCCGCGCGCGCACCGGCGGCTGCCGCATCCGTCGATCTCCCCTGACCGCAGCGCGCTCACACCGGTTCCCGGCGAACCGTGAGATCGCTGTGATCGAGCGGTAACACCGGGGAACCCGTCCCGGAACATCCGTCCGGGATCATCGGGACATGAGCCCTCTCGTCGATGCCGCGGCGGCGCGGATCGACGCGCCGTCGAGCGAGTCGCGGGCGGTGTGCTCCTACTGCGGCGTCGGCTGCGGCATCGCCGTCACGACGTCCGCGGAGGCCGACGGCCGACGCGTCACGAAGACCGTGGGCGACCGGCTGCACCCCGCCAACGGCGGCCGCCTGTGCACGAAGGGTGCGACTCACGTCGACCTCATGCACGCACCGGGCCGCATGTCGACGGCGTACATCCGCCCTGCGCGCGGCGAGGACGCCGTGCCCGCGCCTCTGGACACCGCGATCGCCGAGGCGGGCGCGCGCCTGCGCGCGATCGTCGACGAGCACGGACCGGACTCGGTCGCGCTCTACGTCTCGGGCCAGATGTCGATCGAGGCCCAGTACCTGTCGAACAAGCTCGTCAAGGGCTATCTGCGCGGCCTGCACATCGAGTCGAATTCGCGGCTGTGCATGGCCTCGGCGGGGACGGGCTACAAGCAGTCGCTCGGCGCCGACGGTCCCCCCGGATCGTACGAGGACATCGATCGAGCCGACCTGTTCTTCGTGATCGGGTCGAACATGGCCGACTGCCACCCGATCCTGTTCCTGCGCATGGCGGATCGGCTCAAGCAGGGCGCGAAGCTCATCGTGGTCGACCCGCGGCGCACGGCGACGGCGGACCGCGCCGACCTGTACCTCCCCATCGCGCCGGGGACGGACCTCGCGCTGCTCAACGGCATCCTGAACCTTCTCGTCGAGGACGGCGCGATCGACGCCGGGTTCATCGCCTCGCACACCGAGGGCTGGGACGGGATGCCGGAGTTCCTGGCCGAGTATCCGGTGGCACGAGTCGCGCAGATCACGGGCCTGCCCGAAGCCGACATCCGCACCGCCGCGCGCCTCATCGCCGAGGCGGGGGAGTGGATGACCCTGTGGACGATGGGGCTCAACCAGTCGACGCAGGGGACGTGGCACACCAACGCGATCTGCAACCTGCACCTCGCGACGGGCGCGATCTGCCGGCCGGGCAGCGGGCCGTTCTCGCTCACAGGGCAGCCGAACGCGATGGGCGGCCGCGAGATGGGCTACATGGGCCCGGGCCTGCCGGGGCAGCGCGCCGTCTTCACCCCCGCCGACCGCGCGTTCGTCGAGGCGGTCTGGGGGCTCGAGCCCGGGTCGATCCGCGCCGAGGCGGGCACCGGCACGATCGATCTTTACCGATCGATGGCCGCAGGCGACATCAAGGCGGCCTGGATCATCTGCACGAACCCCGTCGCGTCGGTCGCGAACCGCAGGAACGTCATCGAGGGCCTCGAAGCGGCCGAGCTCGTCGTCGTGCAGGACGTGTTCACCGAGACCGCGACCAACGCCTACGCCGACATCCTGCTGCCGGCGACGCTGTGGGTCGAGTCCGAGGGCGTCATGGTCAACAGCGACCGCACGATGACCCTCGTGCCGCGCGCGACCGAGGCGCCGGGCGATGCCCAGCCGGACTGGCTCACGATCTGCCGCGTCGCGCAGGCGATGGGGTTCGACGAAGGCTTCGCGTTCGCGAGCGCGGAGGAGATCTTCGACGAGATCCGGCGGTTCTGGAACCCGCAGACGGGGTGGGACATCCGCGGCGTCTCGTACGAGCGCCTGCGCCGCGGCCCCGTGCAGTGGCCGGCGCCCGAGGGCGACGCCGAGGACCGGCATCCCATCCGCTATCTCAACGACGGCGTGAGCCAGTCGCTGCATCGCGAGGCGGACGGCACGACACCGCGCCTCGCGTTCGCCACGCCGTCGCGCCGAGCCCAGTTCTTCGCGCGCCCGCACCTCGGCCCGCAGGAGCTGCCGGACGACGACTTCCCGTGGATCCTCAACACGGGGCGCCTGCAGCACCAGTGGCACACGATGACCAAGACGGGCAAGGTCGGCAAGCTCGTCAAGCTCAACCCGAAGCCGTTCGTCGAGATCCACCCGCAGGATGCCGAAGCGCAGGGCATCTCGGACGGCGACGAGGTCGAGATCTCGTCGCGGCGCGGCCGCGTCGTGCTCCCCGCCGTCGTGACGGACCGTGTGCGGCCGGGATGCTGCTTCGCGCCGTTCCACTGGAACGACGAGCAGGGCGAGTACCTGACGGTCAACGCCGTCACGAGCGATGCCGTCGATCAGGCGTCGCTCCAGCCCGAGTTCAAGTTCGCCGCCGTCGCCCTTCGGCGGGTCGGCCCCGCCGCCGCCCCGGCGGACGACGAGGTCATCGGGGTGCTGGAACCCGGGTTCGCGCGGGACGTGCTGGCTCGGGCCGGCGTCGAGGGATCACCCGCGCCCGCGCTCACAGAGGCGGAGGGCGCCTACGTGTCCGGCTTCCTCTCCGCGCTCGAGGCGGCGCCGGTCGCCGCGGGCCTCGTGCCCGTGCTCCCGGCCGCCGCGCCGATGCGGGATCTTCCCCGCGCGTGGTTCGACGGCGTGCTCGCGGGGCTCTACTCCCGCACCGCGATCGGCCCGGCCGTCTCGTTCGGCGAGCAGGACGAGGTCACGGTGCTCTGGGGCTCCCAGACGGGCAATGCCGAGGAGCTCGCGACGGCGTCGGTCGCGACGCTGACCGCGCGCGGGATCCCCGCCCGCGCCGTGAGCATGGTCGAGATGTCGGTCGCCGACCTCGCCGCCGTGCGCCGGCTGCTCGTCGTGACCTCGACGTTCGGCGACGGCGGGCCGCCGGACAACGCGGCGGACCTCTGGGACCAGCTCAACGGCGACGACGTGCCGGAGCTCCCGGAACTGGACTACGCCGTGTTCGCGATCGGCGACCCCTCGTACGACGACTTCTGCGGGCACGGGCGAGGCATCGACACCCGCCTGGGCGCCCTGGGAGCGACGGCGCTCCTTCCCCGCGTCGACTGCGAGCCGGACTACACCGAGCCGGCCGCGGCGTGGCTCGAGCAGGTCATCTCGAAGCTCGCGCCCTCCTCCGATGCTCCGGCCGAAGTCGCTTCGGCTCCCACCCGGCGGCTCTTCACGCGCGCAAATCCCGTGAGCGCCGAGCTCGTGACGAATCGGCTCCTCAGCGGCGCCGGCTCGGCGAAGGAGGTCCGCCAGTTCGGCTTCGACCTCTCGCACGCGGGCGTCGCGTACGAGGCCGGCGACTCGCTCGGCGTCGTGTGCGCCAATGCGCCCGCTGTGGTGGACGAGTGGCTCGAGATCACAGGACTCGCGCGCCGCGCCGTCGTGGAGCTCGACGGCGAGGAGCGGTACCTCGCCGACGCCCTCGCGACGCAGCTCGACATCACGAAGGTGTCGGGCGACCTCCTCTCGTTCATCGCCGAGCGCAACTCCGACTCGCGGCTCGCGACCCTGCTGCGCCGCGAGAACAAGGCCAAGCTCGAGGCCTTCCTGTGGAGCATGCAGGCCGTCGACGTCCTGCGCGAGTTCCCCGTGCAGGCCGACCCCGCCGAGTGGCTCGCGGTGCTCAAGCGCCTCCAGCCGCGGCAGTACTCGATCTCCTCGAGCCCCAAGACCAGCCCGCACGAGGTGCAGCTGACCGTCTCGGTCGTGCGGTTCGAGACCGAGGCGGGGCTCCGCCGGGGCGGGGTCTGCTCGACGTTCCTCGCGGACTCGGGCGACAGCATCCCCGCCCCCGTGTACCTCCAGAAGTCCTCGCACTTCCGGCCGCCGGCATCTCCGGACACGCCGATGATCATGGTCGGTCCCGGCACAGGGATCGCGCCGTTCCGCGGCTTCCTTCACGACCGCCGCGCCGACGGGCACACGGGCCGCAACTGGCTCTTCTTCGGCGAGCAGCACGAGGCGACGGATTTCTACTACCGCGAAGAGCTCGAGGCGATGCGCGAGGACGGCTTCCTGACGCGCCTCGACGTCGCCTTCTCGCGCGACCAGCGTCAGAAGATCTACGTGCAGGACCGGATGCTGGAGCACGGCGTCGAGCTGTGGCGCTGGCTGCAGGACGGCGCGCATTTCTACGTGTGCGGCGACGCGAGCCGCATGGCGCAGGACGTCGACGACACCCTCACGACGATCGCACGCCGCCACGGCGGGCTCTCCGAGGAGGCCGCCGTCGAGTTCAAGAAGAGCCTCGTCGCGCAGAAGCGCTACGTCCGCGACGTCTACTGACTGCGTCCTGAAGCCGGCGGGCACAAACTCCTTCGATCGGCCGTTCCCGAGGGCGGCCTCGCGGCGTGTCGCGGCCGGAGAGCCGTGGACTTGAGGAGTTCGTGCAGAGCCTGCGCGGACGGCATCCCGGGGTCGGACGGGATGCTGTCACCGCAATGTCGCAGATAGCCGCAATGTCGCACGCATCGGGCCCGGATCGTGTGACGTTGAGGCGATCTGCGGCGGGGTGGTGCTCGCTTGGCGCTGCGGGCGGGCTGCGGTGACAGCATCCCGTCTGGCGTTCGCGGTCGGATGCTGTCGCCGCAATGTCGCAGATAGCCGCAATGTCCCACGCATCGGGCCCGGATCGTGTGACGTTGTGGCGATCTGCGGCGGTGTGGTGCGGGGCGCCGGCCTCCGCGCACGCGAAAGCGGGCCGCACCCGGAGGATGCGGCCCGCTTCTGCACGAGGGTCAGATGCGCTGACCTGCGAGGGACTTGCGGGGGACGATGTACGCCAGCACCGTCAGGGTGCCGAGCACGACGTACGCGGCGACGAAGCCGTAGAACGCGGCCGTGTAGGCGCCCGTCGTCGTCTGCGAGAGGTTGAGCACCTGCGGGATGACGAAGCCGCCGTAGGCGCCGATCGCCGAGATGAGTCCGAGCGAGGCGGCCGCCTTGCGCTGGATCTTCACGCCCGCAGGGGTCCCGGGCAGCGCGTCGGTCGCGAGGCCGCGCGCCGCGAAGATGTTCGGGATCATGCGGTACGTGGAGCCGTTGCCGACGCCCGTCGCGGCGAACAGCACGAGGAAGCACGCGAGGAAGACCCAGAAGTTGTGCAGCGGAAGCGTCCAGATGAGCGACAGGGCTCCGAGCGCCATGACCGAGAATGCTCCGACGGTGACGCGGGCGCCGCCGACCTTGTCGGCGAGCTTGCCGCCGTACGGGCGCGCGAGCGATCCGGTGAGCGCGCCGAGGAAGGCGAGCGAGACGGCGGCCTGCCCGACCTGGATCGTGGAGAACTCGGGGAACTGGTCGGCGATGAGCTTCGGGAAGACGCTCGCGAAGCCGATGAACGAGCCGAACGTGCCGATGTAGAGCAGCGCCATGAGCCACAGATGCGGCTCGCGCAGGGCCGCGGCGGAGCCCGCGAGGTCGGCCTTGGCGTTGGAGAGGTTGTCCATGAAGCGCCACGCGCCCCAGATCGCGAGGAGGATGAAAGGCACCCACATCCAGCCCGCGAGCGAGATGTTGAGCGTCGCCGCGGCGCCGATCGTCACGACGATCGGGACGGCGAACTGGGCGACCGCCGTGCCGATGTTGCCGCCGGCGGCGTTGAGGCCGAGGGCCCAGCCCTTCTCCTTCTGCGGGAAGAAGTAGGTGATGTTGGCCATCGAGCTCGCGAAGTTGCCGCCGCCGAAGCCGGCGAGCGCCGCGACGACGAGCATGACGCCGAAGGGCGTCTCGGGGTTGCCGACGACGATCCCGAGGAGGATCGACGGGATGAGGAGGAGTCCGGCCGAGATCATCGTCCAGTTGCGACCGCCGAACTTGGCGACCATGAACGTGTACGGGAACCGCATGGTCGCACCGACGAGGCTCGGGACCGAGATCAGCCAGAAGGCCTCGGAGCTCGTGAACGCGAAGCCGGCGGCGGGCAGCATCACGACGACGATGCTCCACAGCTGCCAGACGATGAAGCCGAGGAACTCGGCGAAGATCGACCAGCCGAGGTTGCGGCGGGCGATCGGGCGCCCCTCGGTCTCCCAGAAAGCGGAGTCCTCGGGGTTCCAGCCGTCGATCCAGCGGCCGGAGCGGTGGGTGAGAGTGGTGGAGGTGGTGCCGGTGGCGGCGGCGGCGCCGACGGGGGATGTCACGGAAGTGGTCATCGCTTCTCCTTCGGGAGGGTATGAGAAGAAGCTACGGACGGCGTGTTTCCGCCCTCCTGCCCGAGCAGTTACCTCTTGATCACATGTCCGTCACGCCCTCCGAACCCCGTGGGTTAGGCCTTCGTCACACTTCGGAAACATGGCCGGATGCCTAGACTCGGTGAGTGCGCATCGACATCGTCACGATCTTCCCTGCCTTCTTCGATGTGCTCGACGTCTCGCTCATCGGGAAGGCCCGGGATCGCGGCATCCTCGATCTGCGCGTCCACGACCTGCGCGACTGGACCCACGACCGCCACCGCACTGTCGACGACACGCCCTACGGCGGCGGGGCCGGCATGGTCATGAAGCCCGAGCCGTGGGGCGAGGCGCTCGACGAGGTGCTGACCGATGACGCGCTGCTCATCGTGCCGTCGCCGGCGGGGGAGCAGTTCACGCAGCGGCTCGCCCGCGAGCTCGCCGAGGAGTCGCACCTCGCCTTCGCGTGCGGGCGCTACGAGGGGATCGACCAGCGCGTCATCGACCACTACGCCGCGCGCGGCCGCGTGCGGTCGGTGAGCCTCGGCGACTACGTCCTCAACGGCGGAGAGGTCGCCGCGATGGCGATGATCGAGGCGGTCTCGCGCCTCATCCCGGGTGTCGTCGGCAACCCCGAGAGCCTCGTCGAGGAGTCGCACGAGGACGGGATGCTGGAATACCCGAGCTACACGAAGCCGCCCGTGTGGCGCGATCTCGAGGTGCCCGCGATCCTCTTGAGCGGCAACCACGGCGCGATCGCGCAGTGGCGCCGCGAGCAGAGCCTCGAGCGCACGCGCGAGCGGCGGCCGGACCTCCTGTAGCGCCACGGCAGTGTGGCCGCGGCCCGACCAGGCTCGATCCAGCCGGGGACGCTCGCCGGCAGCTCGGCGCGCGCCGCCTGCCCCTGGCCAGTCCGGCCCTACATGAGGATGCTCGCGGGCAGCTCGCGGCGCGCCGTCTCGTAGCGCTCGGCGACGACGGCCGCGATCCGCAGGTCCGGCGCCAGGGGAGCCGTCACGATGTCGGCCCCCGAGCCCGCGATGACGCCGGCGAAGTGACCGGGGGCGAGGACGTAGCTCGCGGCGATGACACGCCGGGCTCCCGCAGCGCGGGCCTGTGCGACGGCCTCCCCCAGGCGCGGCTCCGCCCCGGCCGCGAACCCGACCGTGACGCGGGCGTGCAGGAGCTCCGCGACACGGCGGCCCATCGTGCGGACGTCGACCTCGGCGGCCGGATCGCTCGAGCCCGCCGCGGCGAGCACGACGGCGTCGCCCGAGCGGATCCCCGCCTCGCGGAGCCGGTCCTCGAGCGCGAGGGCGAGGAGGTCGTGGGGCCCGAGCGCGGGCGTCGCGACGACGTTCTCGAACGGGCGCACGGCGCGCGCGATGTCGACGCGCGTGTGGTAGCCCGTCGACAGGAGCAGCGGCACCACGACGGCGGGTCCGGATGCCGCGACCCGCGCGACGACGTCCGCGACCTCGGGGGTCTCGACGTCGACGAACGCCTGCTCGACGGTGACGTCGGGGAGGATCGCGCGCACCTGCTCGACGAGGCCGCGGATTGCGAGCCTGCCGTCGGAGGACGCCGTGCCGTGGGAGCAGGCGATGAGGGTCGGGCGCGTCACAGCGCACCGCCCGGCTCGAGAACGTTGAGGCGGTAGCCCCGCTTCACGACGGTCTTGATGAGGTCGGGCACGCCGAGGGCTTCGCGCACGCGGGCGACGGCCATCTCGACGGCGTGCGTGTTGTCTCCCGAGCGGGGCAGCGCGCATTGGAGCGCCTGCCGGGACACCACGGATCCGTCCGCATCGAACAGCACGCCGAGCAGGTCGGTGCCGGTCCGCGAGAGCGGGATGAACCGTCCGTCGAGGACGGCGCCCGCGCTGCGCAGCTCGAGGCGTCCCGCCGTCGTGTCGCGCGAGGGCCCGTGCCCGCCGCCGAAGTGCGTGACGACGGCGCGGACGAGCGATCCGAGGCGCCCGCGCTCGGCGACGAGGGGAGCCAGGCCCGCCCGTTCGAGCGGTCCGGCCGTGATGGGGCCGACGGCGGCCATCAGGACGCGCTCGTGCTCCACGAGCCGGCGGATGTCGTCGAGGACGCCTCCGCGCTGCGCGGCGGCGACCCACTCCTCGGCACCCGGCGCCGAGGTGAAAAGGACTGCGTCGATCTCGCCGGCGCCCGTCGCGACGACGGAGCGGCGGACGGCCTCGGCGTCCGGGGGCGGCCCCCAGCGATACACCGTGAGGCTCACGACATCCGCTCCATCGCCCTGGAACAGCTCGTCGAGCCCGTCCGCACCCGAGCCGTGGTGCTGCACCGCGATGCGGCGGCCCGCGACGCCCTCGGCCAGCAGGAACTCACCCAGCTCCGTCGATGTCTCGGACTCCGCGACCCAGTCCGCCGTGAGGCCCGCCTGCTGGATCGCGCCGCGGGCCTTGGGACCGCGGGCGACGATCTGCGCGCCCGCGAAGGCGGCGTGCAGCTCGTCGAGGAGTCCCGCCTCGTCGGCGGCCTCCATCCACCCGCGGAATCCCACGCCCGTCGTCGCGACGACGACCTCGGGGGGATGCGCGATCAGCTCGCGCGTGCGGGCGATGAGGGCCTCGTCGTCGATGTGCGGCACGATCGTGAGAGCCGGCGCGTGGCGGACGGTCGCGCCGTGGCGCTCGAGCGCCGCGGCGAGCTCGCCGGAGCGGCGGTCGACGGCGATGACGATCGTGCAGCCGTCGAGTGCGGCCGAGAGGGTGGGGCGGGGGCGGTCGATCACCGGGATGTATCGCCGATCAGTTGGGGCTGGGGCAGGAGGAGATCGGCTGCGGCGACGTCGCCGATCACGATGACGGCAGGATTCTGGACGCCCGCAGCCTGCGCGTCCGTCACGGCACGTCCGAGGGTCGTGCGGGTCGTGCGCTGGCGGGGCGTGTGGCCGTTCTCGACGATCGCGACCGGGCGGTCGTCGGGTGCGCCGCCGGCGCGCGCGGCCTCGACGATCCGGGGGAGACCGGCGACGCCCATGAGGACCACCGTCGTCACAGTGGGGTCCGACATCGCGGCGGCGGCCGCGGCGGTGGGCTCCGCCTGGCCGTTGACGATATGCACGGAGGCTGCGACTCCGCGGTGGGTCACGGGGATGCCGGCCGCCTGCGGCACCGACACGACGCTCGTGAGACCGGGCACGACGTCGACCGGGATGCCGGCCTCCAGGCACGCCGCGACCTCCTCGCCGCCGCGGCCGTAGACGAAGGGGTCGCCGCCCTTGAGCCGCACGACGCGTTTGCCCGCCCGCGCGTGCTCGACGAGCAGCCGGTTGATGTCGTCCTGGGGGACCGGGTGGTGCCCGGGGCGCTTGCCGACGTCGATGATCTCGACATCCGGGTCGAGGTCGGCCAGGACGTCCGTCGGCCCGAGGCGGTCCGCGACGACGACGTCGGCCTCGGCGAGCAGCCGCCGGCCGCGGATCGTCATGAGGTCGGTGGGGCCGGGGCCGCCGCCGACGAGGTCGACACGGCCCGAGACCGTCGCGCGGCGACGGCGCAGCGGCAGCCGGCCCTCCCGCAGCAGGCCCGCGATCGCATCGCGGAGGCGCCCCGCGCGCCGCGGGTCGACGCCGGCGTCCGAGACGACGCCGACGACGACGTCGCCTGCGCGGGTCTCGGCGGCCAGACGCGCCGATCCGTGCGCGCCGTCCGAAGCGTTCACGCACAGGACGCGCCGCTGCTCGCAGGCCGCGGCGATCGCCGCGTCCGCCTGCAGGTCGCCCGTCGCCGTGTGCACGAGCCATGCGCCGTCGACGTCGGCGGCGACGGCCGTGCGCGGCGTCCACTCGAGGTCGTGCTCCTCGACGAGAGCGCGCACGTCGTCGCACAGCTCGGGGGCGACGACGCGCACGCGCGCGCCGTCCTCGAGGAAGCGGTGGAGCCGCCGCGCCGCGACGGGACCTCCGCCCACCATGAGCACATCGCGTCCCGCGAGCGAGACCCCGAGCATCGTCGTCATGAGCGCGCGCCCTCCTTGAGGTAGACGTCGCCGTCGCGCACGGCGACGGGCCACACCGCGAGCGACTTCGCATCCTTGCCCTGCGTGTCGAGGCACACGCCCGTGCGGAGGTCGAAGACCTGCTTGTACATGGGCGAGGCGACGGTCGGGGCATCCTGCCTCGTCCCGACGATGCCGCGCGAGATGACGTGCGCGCCGCTGTACGGATCGAGGTTCGACACCGCGAAGACGCGGCCCTCGTGCGTCAGGAAGAGCGCGACCTGGTCCTCGCCAAGGAGCGCCGCGCGCCCGCGCTCGACTTCGAGATCGTCGAGCGAGCAGATGCGGACCCACGGCGCAGCATCCCTTGTCGTCACATCGGCCTCCAGAAGCGTCATCGGCGCACCTCCAGCGTCGTTCCGGCGATGAGGACGCGGCCGTCCTCGCGCTCCTCGGCCGTCGCCGGGCGCGGCTGGCCGCGCTCCACGGTGTAGGCGAGGGAGGGGTCGGGGGTGAGGGGGGCGTTGACGAACGACGCGAAGCGGCGGACCTTCTCGGGATCCTCGATCGTCGCCTTCCACTCGTCCTCGTAGGAGTCGATGTGCGTGGCCATCGCGGCGTCGAGATCGGCGCAGATGCCGAGGCTGTCGTCGAAGATGACCGAGCGGAGGCCCTCGATGCCGCCGTCGAGGTCCTCGAACCAGGGCGCCGTGCGCTGCAGTCGGTCGGCGGTGAAGATGTAGTACATCAGGAACCGGTCGATCGCCGTGAGCAGCTCGTCGTCCGAGAGCCCCTCCGCGAACAGCACGGCGTGGCGGGGCGTGAAGCCGCCGTTGCCGCCGACGTACATGTTCCAGCCGGCCTCCGTCGCGATGACGCCGACGTCCTTGCCGCGGGCCTCGGCGCACTCGCGCGCGCAGCCCGAGACGCCGAGCTTGAGCTTGTGCGGCGAGCGCAGGCCGCGATAGCGCAGCTCGAGCTGCACCGCCATGCCGACGGAGTCCTGAACGCCGTAGCGGCACCACGTCGACCCGACGCACGACTTCACGGTGCGCAGCGACTTGCCGTAGGCGTGGCCCGACTCGAAGCCCGCGTCGACGAGGCGCTTCCAGATCTCGGGGAGCTGCTCGAGGCGTGCCCCGAACAGGTCGATGCGCTGGCCGCCGGTGATCTTCGTGTAGAGGTTGAAGTCCTTCGCGACCTGCCCGATCACGAGGAGGCCCTCCGGCGTGATCTCGCCGCCGGGGATGCGCGGCACGACGGAGTAGCTGCCGTCCTTCTGCAGGTTCGCCATGACGTGGTCGTTGGTGTCCTGCAGCGTCGCGTTCTCGCCGTCGAGGACGTGCTTGCCGACGAGGGTCGACAGGATGCTGGCGAGTGCGGGCTTGCAGATGTCGCAGCCGCGGCCGACGCCGAAGCGTTCGATGACGGCGCTGAAGGTCGTCAGCCCCGACACCCTCACGGCGTCGAAGAGCTGGCGGCGCGACATCTCGAAGTGCTCGCACAGCGCGCTGCTCAGCGCGGCGCCCGACTTCGCGAGCTCGGTCCCGACGATCTTCTTGACCATCATGACGCACGAGCCGCAGGCAGCCCCGGCCTTCGTGCAGGCCTTGATGCTCGTGACGTCGGTGCAGCCCTCGTCGTGGACCGCGTTGCGGATCGTGCCGGCCGTGACGCTGTTGCACGAGCAGACGAGCGCCTCGTCGGGCACCTCTGCGGTCGGCGCCGCGACGCCGCCCTCGGGCATGAGGTAGGCCGCGGGGTCTCCGCCCAGCGCACCGCCGACGAGCGGACGCAGCGACCCGTAGGCCGACGCGTCGCCGACGAGGATGCCGCCGAGCAGCGTCTTCGCGTCGTCCGACAGGACGAGCTTCTTGTACACGCCCGCCACCGGGTCTGCGTAGACGACGTCGAGCGCCCCCGGCGTCTCGGCGAACGCGTCGCCGAAGCTCGCGACGTCGACGCCGGAGAGCTTGAGCTTCGTCGACAGGTCGTAGCCGGGGAAGGACGCCTCGCCGCCGAGCAGCCGCGTCGCCGCGACCTCGGCCATGGCATAGCCGGGGGCGACGAGCCCGACGCACATGCCGTCGTAGTTGGCGACCTCGCCGACGGCGAGGATGTGCGGGTCCGAGGTCTGGCAGCCCGCGTCGATCAGGACGCCGCCGCGCGGGTGGACCTCGAGCGCAGCATCCCGCGCCAGCTCGTCGCGCGGCCGCACGCCGACGGTGAAGATCACGACGTCGGCGCGCTCGTAGCCGCCGTCGCGGAACTCCAGTCCCGCGACCTTGCCGCCGCGGTCCGCGTCGAGGCGCGTCGTGATCGACTGCGTCTTGACCTTGATGCCGCGGGACTCGATGAGGCGGCGCAGAGCGTTCCCGCCGGGGAGGTCGAGCTGGGCCGACATGAGCCGGTCCGAGGACTGCACGACGGTGCACGAGACGTCCAGGCCCTGCAGAGCGCCGGCCGCTTCGAGGCCGAGCAGGCCGCCGCCGATCACCATGCCGGTGAGCGGACGGCCCAGCTCGCGGGAGCGGGCCTCGACGAACGCGCGCAGCCGCTCGACGTCGTCGAGCGTGCGGTACACGAAGCACCCTTCGTGCGTGAATCCGTCGACGGCGAGCTTCGCCGCATACGAGCCGGTCGCGAGGACGAGGTGGTCGTAGGAGACGTCACGGCCCGACACCGTGCGGACCGTCCGGCCGCGACGGTCGATCCTCGTGACGGCGTCGCCCCGCAGGAACTCGACGCGGTCGTCCTCGAGGACGGAGGGATCGAGCGTCAGCTCGTCGGGTGTCGCGCCGCCGAAGAAGCCGGTCAGACCGACACGGTCGTACGGATGCCGCGGCTCCTCGCCGATGATCGTGACGCGCCAGTCGGCGCCGTCCGCGCGACTCAGGAGGCTGTCGACGAAGCGGTGGGCGACCATTCCCGCACCCACGACCACGACGTGGGGGCCGTTGTGCGGGGTGGTGCTCATGCCGACACCGTACGGGGCGGATGTTGCACCACTGTCAGCGGATTGTTTCCGGCTCTTGACGGCTCGTGCTTCGACGGCGTCCGAACCCGTGGACGGTGCCTCGGTCATGTCGTCTCCGATCTCGACGAAGGGGCGGTGAAGGACAAGCTAGGAGCGCGGTGTTTCGACGCCGGACGGATTTCCATTACTCCGAGCGAACGTTT
Source organism: Microbacterium sp. NPDC019599 (assembly GCF_040632175.1). Classification (NCBI taxonomy): domain Bacteria; kingdom Bacillati; phylum Actinomycetota; class Actinomycetes; order Micrococcales; family Microbacteriaceae; genus Microbacterium; species Microbacterium sp. NPDC019599. The sequence continues at coordinate 704,149 of NZ_JBEYBL010000001.1, read as the reverse complement.
CCCTCACGCCGGCCGGGTCGCCGATGTGAGATCCGCCACCGACGCGTGCCGCGGCATCCCCGTCCGCGTTCACGGGGTCCCTTGTTTCGCGGACGCACATGAGCGACGCTCAGGGTGTGCGCACCCTCGCAGCGCGCGAGCTCGAGCTGATCCGAACCGAGTTCGCCTTCCCTCTCCGCGAGCGCATCGTGACGAACAACGCCGCGAGCACTCAGCCGCCGCTCGCGCTGTTCGCGCTCCTTCGCGACGTGTCCGAGACGTACGAGAACGTCCACCGGGGGCAGTCGGATGCCTCCATCCGCACGACCGAGATGTTCGAGGCATCCTTCGACACGATCGCGACGTGGATCAACGCGCCGTCGCGCCGGACTCTGTCCATGCATCGCAGCACGACCGAGGCGATCAACTCGGTCATGTATTCGCTCATGGCCGACTTCCGCGACGGCGACAACGTCGTGACGACGCTCATGGAGCACAACTCGAACTACGTGCCCTGGCACGCGCTGTGCCGAGAGATCCTGCCGCGGTTCGGGCGGAGCGTTCAGTGCCGCCTCGCCCGGTTCGACCATGAGACGGGCGAGCTCGATCTCGCGCACCTGGCGTCGCTGGTCGACGAGCGCACGAAGCTCGTGTGCTGCACGGGCGGCTCCAACTTCCTCGGCACGAAGCCTCCACTCGACGCCGTGCGCGCGATCGCCTCGGCCAGCGGCTACCGCCGGCCCGACGGGACTCGAGGCTCGCTGCTGCTGGTGGACGCGGCCCAGCGGTTCGCAAGCTCGCGCGTGGACGTGGAGGCGCTGGATGCCGACTTCCTCGCGTTCTCGTTCCACAAGCTGCTCGCGCCGTTCGGCGTCGGCATCCTGTACGCGAAGGAGTCGCTGCGCGAGTCGATGCCGCCGTTCCTCTACGGCGGCGACATGATCGCCGAGGGCCAGGTCTACCCCGACCGCGTCGAGTACAACGAGCTGCCCTGGAAGTTCTCGGCCGGGACCCCGAACATCCTCGGCGTCATCGCCTCGGCCCAGGCGCTCCGCCTGCTCGTCGACCTCGTCGGCGCGGACCCTGGGCGTGCCTGGTTCCGCACCGACGATGCCCTGGCTCCCGAAGCGGTGGACGAGGCCATGTCGACCGTCGCCGCCCATGCGGGCTTCCTCACGCAGCGCGCGATGGAGGGGCTGTCCGCCATCGACGGCCTGCACGTCTACGGGCCGCCGCTCGGCGCCGAGCGGACGCCGCTCGTGGCCTTCAACGTCCGCGGGCACTCGCCGTTCGACATCGCGCGGGCGCTGAACGCGCAAGGCGTCGAATCCCGCGCGGGCTGCCATTGCGCGACGCTCGCGCATCACGAGCTCGGCATCGAGCCGGCCGCGAGCTGCCGTGTGAGCTTCACCGTCTACAACACACGCGAGGACGTCGATCTCGCCGTCGCAGCCGTGCGCCGCGCCGTCGCATCGCCCGAGGCGTTCCGGCAGGCGCCGCCGGCCGACGTGCTGCGGGACCCCGCCCCGCTCGCCTGAGCCCTCGGAGAGATCGCCGCGAAACGCATCGGACACGCGCGGGTAATGCCGCGGTCGTGCGCATCGGCCAGAGTGGGATCGACCGCAAGGAGGACCGCATGCGTCGTGCGAAGATCGTCGCCACCCTGGGACCGGCGACCGAGGACTACGAGACGGTCGAGGCTCTCGTCCGTGCGGGCCTGGACATCGCCCGCCTCAATCGCAGCCACGGCGACTACGCCGTGCACGAGCAGGCGTACGCGAACGTCCGACGCGCGAGCGAGGCGACGGGGCGCGCGGTCGGCATCCTCGTGGATCTCCAGGGCCCCAAGATCCGCCTCGCTCGCTTCTCGGACGGCCCCCACACGCTCGCACCCAGCGATCGCTTCACGATCACGACGGAGGACGTCCCGGGGACGAAGGAGATCGTCGGCACGACGTTCCCCGAGCTCGCGAAGGACGTCGCGCCGGGCGACACGATCCTGGTGGACGACGGCAAGGTGCGCCTGCGGGTCGTCGAGTCGGACGGCGTCCGGGTCGTCACGGAGGTCGTCGTCGGGGGCGCCGTCTCGAACAACAAGGGCCTCAATCTCCCGGGCGTCGCCGTCAGCGCGGCGGCCCTGAGCGAGAAGGACGAGGCCGACCTGCGCTGGGCGCTCCGCCTCGGAGCGGACCTCGTCGCCCTCTCGTTCGTCCGCAGCCCCAAGGACGTGCAGCGGGCCCGCGTCATCATGGCCGAAGAGGGGCGCCGCATCCCGATCATCGCGAAGATCGAGAAGCCCGAGGCGGTCGACCAGCTGCAGGAGATCATCGACGCCTTCGACGGCGTCATGGTCGCGCGCGGCGACCTGGGCGTCGAGCTGCCGCTGGAGGCCGTGCCCATCGTTCAGAAGCACGCCGTCGAGCTCGCGCGCAGGTGGGCCAAGCCCGTCATCGTCGCGACCCAGATGCTCGAGTCGATGATCGACAACCCCGTGCCGACGCGCGCCGAGACCAGCGACGTCGCGAACGCCGTCGTCGACGGAGCGGATGCCGTCATGCTGTCGGGCGAGACGAGCGTGGGCGCGCATCCCGTGACGGTCGTCGAGACGATGGCGCGCATCATCGAGTCGACCGAGGAGCACGGTCTCGAGCGGATCGCCCCGCTCGGCACCAAGCCGCGCACCCAGGGCGGCGCCATGACTCTCGCGGCGGCGAGCATCGCCGACTTCGTCGATGCGAAATACGTGTGCGTCTTCAGCCAGTCGGGGGACTCGGCGCGCCGGATGTCCAGGCTGCGCCACCCCGTGCCCATCATCGCGTTCACCGACCTTCCCGAGACGCGATCGCGCAACGCGCTCCTGTGGGGCGTCGAGACGTTCCTCGTGGAGCGGGGCACGACGACCGACGCGCTCATGGACATCGTCGACGACACGCTGCTGACCGGCGGCCGCGCCCAGCCGGGCGACAAGGTCGTCGTGACGGCCGGCGCCCCTCCCGGCATCGCGGGATCGACGAACAACGTGCGTGTCCACACGGTCGGCACCGGCGGCTCCGAAGTCCTGAGCTGACGCGCCGCGGCGGCCGCGGCATCCGGAGCGGACGGGATGCTTGTCACGCAAGCCCCCCGAGCGAGTTCGTCCGCTCCACTAAGGTGGGTAGCCCCACCCCGAGGGAGGACTGCCTGTGCAGGCATGGCCAGGATCCGCGTACCCGCTGGGTGCGACCTACGACGGCAACGGCACGAACTTCGGGCTGTTCAGCGAGGGCGCCGAGCGCGTCGAGCTCTGCCTCTTCGGCGACCGCGGCAAGGAGACGCGCGTCGATCTCATCGACGTCGACGCGCACGTGTGGCACGCGTACCTGCCCAACATCGGCCCGGGCCAGCGCTACGGCTACCGCGTGCACGGCGCGTACGACCCGGCGTCCGGCAAGCGGTTCAACGCGTCGAAGCTGCTCCTCGACCCGTACGCGAAGGCCGTCGAAGGTCAGGTGCGCTGGAACAAGTCGGTCTTCGGCTACGACCTCGACAAGCGCGAGGCGCGCAACGACGACGACTCGGCGACCTCGATGATGAAGGGCGTCGTCATCAACCCCTTCTTCGACTGGGGCGGCGACCGCCAGCCCAAGATCCCGTACTCCGAGAGCCTCATCTACGAGGCGCACGTGAAAGGCCTCACGCAGCGGCATCCCGCGATCCCGGAGGAGATCCGCGGCACCTACAGCGCGATCGCGCACCCCGCGATCATCGAACACCTGAAGAAGCTCGGCGTCACGGCGATCGAGCTCATGCCCGTGCACCAGTTCGTCAACGACTCGACGCTGCAGGACAAGGGCCTCTCCAACTACTGGGGCTACAACACGATCGCGTTCCTCGCGCCGCAGAACACCTACTCGGCCACGGGCGACCGCGGGCAGCAGGTCCAGGAGTTCAAGGGCATGGTGCGCGCCCTCCACGCCGCCGGCATCGAAGTCATCCTCGACGTCGTCTACAACCACACCGCGGAGGGCAACCACCTGGGGCCGACCCTGTCGATGCGCGGCATCGACAACGCGGCGTACTACCGACTCGAGCGCAAGGACAAGCGGTACTACACCGACTACACGGGCACGGGCAACAGCCTCAACGTCGGCAATCCGCACGCCCTGCAGCTCATCATGGACTCGCTGCGCTACTGGGTGCTCGAGATGCACGTGGACGGATTCCGGTTCGACCTCGCCGCGGCCCTCGCGCGCGAGTTCTACGACGTCGACCGCCTCGCCGCCTTCTTCGAGCTCGTGCAGCAGGACCCCGTGGTCTCACAGGTGAAGCTCATCGCCGAGCCGTGGGACGTCGGCCCCGGCGGCTACCAGGTCGGCAACTTCCCGCCCCAGTGGACGGAGTGGAACGGCAAGTACCGCGACACGGTCCGCGACTTCTGGCGCGGCGAGCCGCAGGCCCTGGGCGAGTTCGCCTCCCGGCTCACGGGGTCCGCCGACCTCTACGAGCACTCCGGGCGCAGGCCCGTGGCATCCGTCAACTTCGTCACGGCGCACGACGGCTTCACGATGCGCGACCTCGTGTCGTACAACGAGAAGCACAACGATGCCAACGGCGAGGACAACAAGGACGGCGAATCGCACAACCGCTCCTGGAACTGCGGCGTCGAAGGCCCCACCGACGACAAGAAGGTCCTGACGCTGCGAGCCCGCCAGCAGCGCAATTTCATCGCGACCCTCATGCTCTCGCAGGGCGTCCCCATGCTCCTGCACGGCGATGAGCTCGGCCGCACGCAGAACGGCAACAACAACGGCTACGCGCAGGACAGCGAGCTCACGTGGGTGGACTGGGAGTCGGCGGATCTGCCGCTCATCGAGTTCACGGCGGCGCTCGCCAAGCTCCGCCGCGAGCACCCCACCTTCCGGCGGCAGCGGTTCTTCAACGGCCGGCCGGTGCGCCGCGAGGAGGGCGCCCCCGTCCCCGACATCGCGTGGGCCCGCCCGGACGGCTCGCAGATGCAGCCCGAGGACTGGGACTCCGGCTTCGGCCGGGCCATCACGGTCTTCCTCAACGGCGACGGCATCCGCGAGCGGGATCGGCGGGGCCAGCCCATCGACGACCTCCACTTCGTCATCCTCTTCAACGCGGGGGACGAGCCGATCGACATGTTCATCCCCGATGTCGAGTTCAGCCCCAGCTGGGACCTGATGGTCGACACCGCGGGGAAGCAGGCCGGCGGCGACCCGATCAAGCCAGGCTCCACCGTCATGGTCGAGGCCAAGGCGCTCGTCGTGCTGCGCGAGCACGTCGAGCCCGAGGTCGAGGCCGACCATTCGGTGGCTGCGTCGCTCGCGGCGGGCACGACCGCCGTCGACGAGGTGCCCGCCGCTGCGCCCAAGATCGAGGTCCAGAGGTAGCGGAGTGCACCCGTCCTCGACGTATCGACTGCAGCTCCGGCGCGCGTTCGATCTGGATGCCGCGGCCGCCGTCACGGGCTACCTCCGCGATCTCGGGGTCGGGTGGGCGTACCTGTCGCCGCTCCTGCAGTCTGCGGACGGATCCGACCACGGGTACGACGTCGTCGACCCGACGCGCGTCGATTCGGCCCGCGGCGGACCCGAGGCGCTCGCACGCTTCTCCTCCGCCGCGCGGCGCGCGGGTCTCGGCATCCTGGTCGACATCGTCCCCAACCACATGGGCATCGCGCGTCAGGCCGAGAACCCGTGGTGGTGGGACGTCCTGCTGCGGGGCCGCGGCTCGCCTCACGCCGGCGCCTTCGACATCGACTGGGACCTCGGCGGCGGGCGAATCCGCCTGGCGATCCTCGGCTCCGAGCTCGAGGAGGCGCTCGCCTCGGGGGAGCTGACAGCCGATCCGCGCACCGGCCGCCGGACTCCGTTCGGCGAGCTGCGCTACTTCGACCACGTGCTGCCGCTGGCCCAAGGGACCGCGCCCGAGCAGGAGACGACGGATGCCGCGTCCCTCCGCGGCATCCTGGATCGCCAGCACTGGGAGCTCATGCTGTGGCGGCGTCAGGCGTCGGAGCTGAACTACCGGCGCTTCTTCGCCGTCACGAGTCTCGCCGGGGTGCGCGTCGAGGTGCCCGAGGTCTTCGAGGCGAGTCACGCCGAGATCCTCCGCTGGGTGCACGAGGGGCTCGTCGACGGCCTGCGAATCGACCACCCCGACGGCCTCCTCGACCCGGGCGGCTACCTCGAGCGACTCGCGGACGCGTCGGACGGGGTCCCCGTCTTCGTCGAGAAGATCCTCGAGCACTCCGCGACGGGCGAGCCCGAGTCGCTCCCAGCGTGGTGGGAGGCGGACGGCACGACCGGATACGACGCGCTGGCCGAGATCGACCGCGTCCTCGTCGATCCGGAGGGAGAGGCGGCCCTCGACGCGCTCGACGCCCGGCTCCGCGCCGACACGGGCCTGCCGGATGCCGTGAGCTACGCCGAGCTCAGCCACGCGGCCAAGCGCACGGTCGCCGAGACGATCCAGGGCTCCGAGGTCGCGCGGCTCGTGCGCTGCCTGCCCGAGCCCGTCGACCGCGCCGCGCACGCCCTGGCGGAGCTGCTCGCGTGCTTCCCGGTGTACCGCTCGTATCTGCCGGCGGGCGTGGAGCATCTCGAGGCGGCCGCGGCCGACGCGTCTGCGAGGCGGCCCGAGCTGGCGGCGTCGATCGGGCAGCTCGTGCCGGTGCTGCGCGATCCGGCGCAGGAGGTGGCCCGTCGGTTCCAGCAGACGACAGGCCCCGTCATGGCGAAGGGCGTCGAGGATGCCGCGTTCTACCGGTACACGCGCCTGGGCACGCTCACCGAGGTGGGCGGCGACCCGAGCCTCTTCGCGCTGCCGGTCCCCGACTTCCACGCGGCCTTCGCCCGTCGCCAGGCGTCGTGGCCGGGAGCCATGACGGCGCTCTCGACACATGACACCAAGCGCGGCGAGGACGTCCGGGCGCGGCTCTCGGTCCTCGCGGAGCTGCCCGAGCGCTGGGCGGAGATCCTCACCGGCCTTCGGGGGATCGCGACGACGGGACACGGTCCCTTCGACAGCCTCCTGTGGCAGGCGATCGTCGGCGCGTGGCCCGCGACCCCCGAGCGGCTGCACGTCTACGCCCAGAAGGCCGCGCGCGAGGCGGGTGAGCGGACGGGATGGTGGGACCCCGACCCGGCGTTCGAGGCGCGGGTGCACGGCGTCGTGGACGCGGCGTTCGGCCGCGCCGTCGCGATGGTGAACGAGTTCGTCCGCGAGATCCGCGCCTTCGGCTGGTCCAATTCGCTCAGCGCGAAGCTCCTGCAGCTGGCGGGACCCGGCGTGCCCGACCTGTACCAGGGGTCCGAGCTGTGGGAGACCTCGCTCGCCGACCCCGACAACCGGCGGGCCGTCGACTTCGACGCGCGGCGCACCCTCCTGGCCGAGGTCGATGCGAGCTTCGAGCGGGGCGAGCATCCCACTGTCGACGCAGCGGGCGCCGCGAAGCTCCTCGTCGTCTCGCGCACGCTGCGGCTGCGCCGGGACCGGCCCGACCTCTTCACGCGCTACACGCCGATGACGGTCGTGGGGGAGGCATCCGATCACGCCGTCGCGTTCGACCGCGGCGGTGCGCTCGCGGTCGCGACCCGCCTGCCGGCCGGGCTCGCGCGGCGCGGAGGATGGGGCGACACGGCGCTGCTGAGGCACTCCGGGCCGACCGTAGACGTCCTGACGGGTCGCCGGTTCGAGGGGTCCCGGATCGCGCTCGCGGAGCTGCTCGCGATCTATCCGGTGGCGCTGCTGGCGACGGAGGAGGACACGTGATCGAGGTGTGGGCGCCGCGCGCCGAGCGGGTCCGGCTCCGGCGACCGGCCGGGGGAGAGGACGTCGAGCTCGCCGCCGCGGACGGCGGCTGGTGGCGTGCCTCCGCCGTGCTCGCCGACGGCGAGGAGTACGGCTTCGTGCTCGGCGATTCCGACCGGCTGCGTGCCGACCCGCGCTCGCGCCGGCAGCCGCGCGGCGTCCACGAGGCCTCGGCGCACGTCGACGGGGTCTCGTTCGCGTGGACGGATGCCGCGTGGACGGGCCGCCAGCTCGCGGGCGGCGTCGTCTACGAGCTGCACGTCGGCACGTTCACCCCCGAGGGCACGCTCGATGCGGCGATCGGCAGGCTCGGCCACCTCGTCGAGCTGGGGATCACCCACGTCGAACTCCTCCCCGTCAACGGCTTCAACGGCGTCTGGAACTGGGGCTACGACGGCGTCCTCTGGTACACCGTGCACGAGGCGTACGGCGGTCCGGCGGCGTATCGGCGGTTCGTCGACGCCGCGCATGCGGCCGGGCTCGCCGTCGTCCAGGACGTCGTCTACAACCACCTCGGCCCGAGCGGCAACTACCTGCCGGAGTTCGGCCCGTACCTGCGCGACACGACCCGGAGCACGTGGGGCTGGACGGTCAACCTCGACGAGCCCGCGGTCCGCTCCTACATCGTCGACAATGCGCTCATGTGGTTCCGCGACCTGCACGTCGACGGCCTGCGGCTGGACGCCGTGCACGCTCTGAAGGACGAGGCGCCCGTGCACATCCTGCAGGAGCTCGCCGAGGCAACCGATGCCCTCTCGGCGCAGCTGGGCCGGCCGCTCACGCTCATCGCGGAGTCCGACCTCAACGACCCTCGGCTCATCCTGCCGCGCGAGGCGGGCGGCTACGGGCTGGCGGCGCAGTGGAGCGACGACTGGCACCACGCCGTCCACGTCGCCCTCACGGGCGAGACCGACGGCTACTACGCCGATTTCGCGGCCCTCGACGCGCTCCCCAAGGCGTGGACGAAGGGGTTCTTCCACGACGGCACGCACTCGTCGTTCCGAGGGCGCGATCACGGCCTGTCGATCCCGTCCGAGGTTCCGACGTGGCGCCTCGTGACCTTCGCGCAGGACCACGACCAGATCGGCAACCGCGCGGCGGGCGACCGCCTCGCGGCGGCCCTCTCCTTCGGGCGTCTCGCAGTCGCCGCCGTCCTGACGATGACCGCGCCCGGCACGCCGATGCTGTTCATGGGCGAGGAGTGGGGTGCGTCGACGCCGTGGCAGTTCTTCACGTCGCACCCCGAGCCCGAGCTCGGCGAGGCGACGGCGAAGGGCCGCATGGCGGAGTTCGCCCGCATGGGCTGGGACCCCGCGATCGTCCCCGACCCCCAGGACCCCGCGACGTTCGAGCGCTCGAAGCTGAACTGGGACGAGGCATCCGAGGGTGATCACGCGAGGCTCCTCGCCCTCTATCGCAGCCTCGCGCACCTCCGCCGACAGCGGCAGGAGCTCACGGACCCCTCCTTCGCGGCGCTCGACGCGTCGGCCGAGGAGGTCGAGGGAGGCCGCGTGTACCGGCTCCTGCGCGGCGGCCTGGCCGTGCTGGTCAACCTCGGCTCGGGTGATGCGCGGTTCCCGGAGGCAGGGCACGTCCTTCTGGCAACGGATGCCGCGACCGCCGTCGCGGAGGACGCTCTCGTGCTGCCGCCGGACGCGGCAGCGGTCGTCGAGCTCGCGCCCGGGGTGTAGCGGTGCGGGCTCAGCGGACGCCGAGGAACGAACGGTCGGTCAGGACGATCGGTCCCTCGTCCGTGACGGCGACGGTGTGCTCGGAGTGCGCGCCGCGCGAACCGTCGGCACTGCGCAGCGTCCACCCGTCGGGGTCTGTCACGAGCTCGTCGGTCGTCGCGAGGAACCATGGTTCGAGCGCGACGACGAGTCCCGCGCGGAGGGGGTACCCGCGGCCCGCCTTGCCGTCGTTGGGGACATGCGGGTCGCCGTGCATGACGCGTCCCACACCGTGGCCGCCGAAGTCGGTGTTGATCTCGTAGCCGTCCGCGTGGGCGACCTGCGCGATGGCGTGCGAGATGTCGCCGATGCGGTTGGTCACGACGGCGGCCGAGATCGCGGCATCCAGCGCCCGCTCGGTCGTTTCGATGAGCGCGAGGTCCTCGTCCCGCGGCGTGCCGACGACGAACGACACGGCCGAGTCGGCGACCCAGCCGTCGATCGAGACGGCGAAGTCGAGAGACACGAGGTCGCCGTCGCGCACGGCGTAGTCGAACGGCAGGCCGTGCAGCACGGCATCGTTGACGGAGGTGCAGATCACCTTGCCGAACGGGCGCGCGCCGAAGGAGGGGTGGTAGTCGATGTAGCAGGACTCCGCTCCCACGCGACGGATCATGTCGTGCGCACGGCGGTCGAGGGCGAGCAGGTTCGTCCCGACCTTCGTCTCGTCGCGAAGAGTCGCGAGGACCTCCGCCACGAAGCGCCCCGCGGGTCGCATTGCCTCGATCTCGGCGGGCGTGCGCAGCTCGATCATCCTGCTCCTCTCGTCGGTCCATTCTCTCTGATGGATCCGCACGAGCCTGGGAGGATGCCGCCGTGACGCGCTCGCAGGCCCCTGGGCGTTCCGCGACGGCGTAGCATCAGTCCCATGTGGCTGCGTCGCGTGTTCTACGGCTGGCTCATTCCTGCCGCATTCCTCCTTCCGGCATGGCTGCTGATCGGCTGGGCCGTGTTCCGCGCGGGAGGCTGGGCCTTCCTCTGGGTCCTCTTCCTCGCCATCCCTGCGGTCTTCATCGGTCAGCTCGTGCTGACGATGCTCGTCCGGGCGCGAGGCACCGTCCGCGCGTCGCGCGCCGTCTCATGGTGGGACGTCCTCGGCTTCACCGTGTGGCACGTGCTCATCATCGCCCTGGGCTTCTTCAACCAGTCGTGGTGGGCGCCGGCCATGGTCGTGACGATCTTCGTCGGCATCGGCCTGCTCTGGCTCACGCTCTGGCAGCTGTGGCGCGAGGCCAAGCCCGGGCGCATGGTCATGTACACCACCGAGGGCGTCGCCTACATCCCGGCCGAGCCGACGATGGGCGAGCAGCCCGGCCGGAGCACCGAGAGCGCCGACCCGGAGGTCTTCGTGATCACGGAGAAGCGCGACCCCGAAGCACGCTGACGCGCGCGTTTTGGCCGGTTGCGGCATCCATGGCAGAATGGATGTTTGTGCCCTGACCAGGTTCTGCCTCAGGGGAGCCCGCCGTACGGAAGAGATTCCCGCGGCCTCGGGCACACGACAACCTTTCCATTCTTTTCGCGGTCGACCTGTGGCGGCCGCAGGAAGTGACGATCATGCAGATCCTCGACGCCGTCGACGCGGCCTCGCTCCGCTCCGACATCCCCGTCTTCTCTCCCGGCGACACCGTCAAGGTGCACGTCAACATCACTGAAGGCAACCGGTCCCGTATCCAGGTCTTCCAGGGCGTCGTCATCGGACGCTCGGGCGACGGCGTGCGCGAGACCTTCACGGTCCGCAAGATCAGCTTCCAGGTGGGCGTCGAGCGTACGTTCCCCGTGCACAGCCCCGTCATCGACCACATCGAGGTCGTGACCCGCGGTGACGTCCGCCGCGCGAAGCTGTACTACCTGCGCAACCTCCGCGGCAAGAAGGCCAAGATCAAGGAGAAGCGCGAGAGCTGAGCTTTCGTTCTTCCGATGCCCCGGGGTTCGCGCCCCGGGGCATCGTCGTCCCGGCATCGACCCCGAGTGCCGCCGCGACGACACGACTTCGTCGCCGCCGACAGGCGCCGAATATGCGACCCTTGACGTACGGCACTCCGACACACGCGGCGAGCCCGGTGAGGAACCACATGACGACCGAGCAGACGGCATCCGCGGAGCCGGTGCCCACGCCTCGATCGGCCGCACGCGAGCAGCCTCGGCGCCGCGGCTGGCTTCTCTTCCTCCGCGACGTGCTGGTCATCGTGCTCATCGCGGTGCTCGTGTCGTTCCTCGTCAAGACGTTCCTCGTCCGGTCCTTCTACATCCCGTCCGGGTCGATGGAGGACACGCTCCTGGTCAACGACCGGATCCTCGTCGACGAGATCACGCCCCGCTTCACCGGCTACGACCACGGCGAGGTCGTCGTCTTCCGCGACCCGGGCGGCTGGCTTCCGCCGTCGCCGCCGGAGACCCGTCCCGCCGTCGTCGAGGCGATCGACTGGTTCCTCGCGCTGGTGGGCCTTTCGGCACCTGACAGCGACGACCACCTCGTCAAGCGCATCATCGGCCTCCCGGGCGACCACGTCGTGTGCTGCAACGCGATCGGCCAGATCACCGTCAATGGAGTGCCGATCGACGAGACGGACTACCTGAAGCTGCCGACCGGCGAGGCCGCGGCATCCGCCGATCCTTTCGACGTGACGGTTCCCGAGGACAGCCTCTGGGTCCTGGGCGACAACCGGTACCGCTCCAAGGACTCGCGTTACAACCAGGACCAGCCCGGCCGCGGGTTCGTCCCGATCGACAACGTCGTGGGCCGCGCGTTCCTCATCACGTGGCCCCTCGACCGGTTCGGCGTGATCGACTTCCATCCCGAAGTCTTCGCCGGAGTGCCCGATCCGGGCGAGGCGGACACGGGAGCAGGGGAGTCGGCGGCACCCGCGGAGGACGCCGGGCCGTGACCGTCGTCGAGCCGCGACTGACACTGGAGCGCCGGCTCCTGAAGGAGCGGCCGATCGTCATCGCGTGCGACGAGGTGGGTCGCGGCGCACTGGCCGGTCCCGTCGCGGTCGGGGCCGCCGTCATGACGCCCGCAGGCGCGCGACGCCGCATCCCGCAGGGACTGCGGGACTCCAAGCTCGTCCCCGAGCCGAAGCGGGCGGATGTCGCGCGCCGCGCCGCAGCCTGGGTCGAGGTGAGCGCCGTCGGGTGGGCCAGCAGCGTCGAGATCGACGAGATCGGCATCATGCGGGCGCTGGGCCTGGCCACCATCCGCGCGCTCGCCGACCTGCGCGCGCACGGGGTCGTGCCCGAGGACGCGATCGTGATCCTCGACGGCAACTACGACTACATCACTCCGGCCGGCGCGACGGACCTCCTGGTCCGCCCCGTCATCAAGGCCGACCGCGACTGCGCCAGCGCCGCCGCGGCGTCCGTCATCGCGAAGGTGGCTCGCGACAGCGTCATGACGGGACTGCACGACGAACTGCCCGCGTATCAGTGGGCGAGCAACAAGGGCTACGCGAGCCCCGAACATCGCGAGGCCATCCGCGCGCACGGCATCAGCCGGCACCACCGCGCGTCGTGGTCGATCTACGAGCCCCCGATGCTGTTCTGATCGGGCCAGGCCCTGTTCGGGGTCGGGGCAGACCTCGCTCAGAAGCCTCCCGATGCTGTTCTGAAGCTCGGTCTCGCTCGCGCTCAGGTGTCGAGCGAGAGCTCTTCGGGCAGGTGGAAGTCGCGGCGCGAGAGCTCTTCGACGTTGACGTCCTTGAACGTCAGGACCCGGACGGACTTCACGAACCGGTCCGCCCGGTAGATGTCCCAGACCCACACGTCGTTCATCGAGATCTCGAAATAGAAATCGTGCTCGGTGTCGCGGCGGACGACGTTGACCTCGTTGGCGAGGTAGAAGCGGCGCTCCGTCTCGATCACGTACTGGAACTGCGAGACCACATCGCGGTACTCGCGGTACAGCGCCAGCTCGAGCTCGCGGTCGTAGTCTTCGAAGACTTCGTCATCCATGGTGCATCCATCCTAGACAGCCAGGGTCGGACCGCGGTCCCGCCCGGTCCTCCCCAGGAGGTCGTTCCGGGCGCTGGCTCACGGATGCCGAGCTCAGCCCTCGCCGAGGCCCGGACGCGCGCGACGATGCCGGAATGGCTGACAAGGACGTTCTGGGGCGCGCGGGCGAGGACCGCGCCGCGCGCCATTTCGAATCGCTCGGGTACGTCGTGCTCGACCGCAACTGGCGAGCGCGGGAGGGTGAGCTCGACCTCGTCGTCGCGACGGCGCGCGAGCTCGTCGTCGTCGAGGTGAAGACCCGGCGCTCCGAGCGCTTCGGCCACCCCTTCGAGGCGGTGGGCGATGTCAAGAAGGCGCGCCTGTGGCGGCTGTCGATGGCATGGATCGCGGCGCATCCCGCCGAGGCCCAAGGGCGGCGGCTGCGGATCGACGCCGTCGGGATCGTCGGGGACGACCCGGCTGAGGGCGTGCTCGAGCACCTTGCGGGGATCGTGTGAGCGTCGCGCGCACCTGGTCCGTCGCGCTCTCCGGCCTCGAGGGCGCGCTCGTAGAGGTCGAGGCCGACCTGTCGAACCAGACACCCGGCTTCCAGATCATCGGGCTGCCCGACAAGGCGCTCGGGGAGTCGGCGCGCCGCGTCCACAACGCGTGCGGCAACAGCGGACTTCAGCTTCCCCGGCGGCACCTGACCGTGAACCTGTCGCCCGCGAGCCTGCCCAAGAGCGGATCGGGCTTCGACGTCGCGATCGCGGTGGCGTCGCTCGCGACCGAGGCGCCGATGGATGCCGGATCCCTCGCCGCGACGGTGCATCTGGGCGAGCTCGGTCTGGACGGGCGCCTGAGACCCGTTCCCGGTGTGCTGCCGGCCGTCGTGGCGGCGGCGCGGGAAGGGATCCGCCGGGTCGTGGTGCCGCGCGCGAATCTCGATGAGGCCAGGCTCGTCGACGGCGTCACGGTGCTCGGCGCGGCGACTCTGGCGGAGGTCGTGCGCTGGCACGGGCTGGACGTCGAGGTGCCGGACCTCGAACCCGTCACGGCGTCGATCCCCGAGGCGGATGCGCCCCCGGCACCCGACCTCAGCGAAGTCATCGGCCAGCGCGAGGCGGTCGATGCCCTCATCGTGGCCGCCGCCGGCAGCCACCACCTGCTCATGTGCGGTCCGCCAGGCGCGGGCAAGACGATGCTCGCGCGGCGGCTCCCCGGCATCCTGCCGGACCTGGACGACCGCGCGGCGATCGCGACAGCATCCGTCCGGTCGCTGTCCGGCGAGAAGGTCACGGTCCTGTCACGCACACCGCCTTTCGAGGCCCCGCATCACTCCGCGAGCATCGCGGCGCTCGTGGGCGGGGGCAGCCGGCAGATCCGCCCCGGGGCGATCGCGCGGGCCAGCGACGGCGTGCTGTTCCTGGACGAGGCGGGGGAGTTCCCCGCGAGCGTGCTCGACGCGCTCCGGCAGCCGCTGGAGAGCGGCACGATCGTGATCCATCGCGCGGGTTCCTCCGCGGCGTACCCCGCGCGGTTCCAGCTCGTGCTCGCCACCAATCCGTGCCCGTGCGGCGGGTATGGGGTGGTGGGAAGTGCGTGCACGTGCCCCGCGATGGCGATCCGGCGCTACCTGGGGCGCCTGTCGGGTCCGCTCCTGGACCGCATCGACATCGAGCTGGCTCTCGCCCGCGTGTCTGTCGCCCACGGCCAGGCCGCCGAGCGGGTGCCCGTGAGCTCGGCACACGCCCGGGCCCGGGTCCGGGATGCTCGGGCACGGGCCGAGCGGCGACTCGAGGCGACCCCCTGGACGGTCAACGCCGAGGTCGACGGGTCATGGCTGCGCGACGGACCGTTCGCACCCGCGCCGAACGTCCGCCGACCGCTCGACGCGGCGCTGCATCGCGGCGCCCTCACGCTGCGCGGCTACGACCGCGTGCTCCGCGTCGCATGGAGCGTCGCTGACCTGGCAGGCCACGACCGGCTCGAGCTCGACGACGTCGGCAGGGCCCTCTATCTCAAGAAGGGAATCGCCGCGTGAACGCGTTCGACCTCAGCCCCGAAGCCGCCCGCCGCGCTCTCGCGAGCACAGGAGCACTCGCCGACGGCGACGATGACGACGCCGTCGCCGACCGCTATGCGCGGATCGTGTGGAGCCACCTCACCGAGCCGGGCGACGGCACGGCCGGGCGACTCGTCGCGGAGCTCGGGCCGGCCTCTGCCCTCCGCGCGATGATGCAGAGCACTCCGCCGTCCCTGCAGAGCCTCACGCCGGCCGATTTCTCGGCGGGCCGGAGACGATGGATGCCGCGCCTCTCGCCGGACGCCGCGACCTCGTCATTGCGCACCGCGGCGCTGACGGGTGTGACGATCGTCACGCCCGCCGACCCGCACTGGCCCGATCAGCTCGGCGATCTGGAGGAGCACGCCCCGTTGTGCCTGTGGGTGCGAGGCGAAGCCGCACGGCTGAGCGAGCTGAGCTCCTCGGCAGCCCTCGTCGGTGCGCGCGCCGCGACGTCCTACGGCGAGCACGTCGCGATGGAGCTCGCGGCAGACCTGGCGGGCGGCGGCACGCCCATCGTCTCGGGCGGGGCCTACGGCATCGACGGCGCCGCGCATCGCGCCGCCCTGGCGGTCGGCGGGCTGACCGTCGCGTTCCTGGCGGGCGGGGCGGACCGCGCCTATCCGGCCGGCCATGCCCAGCTCATCGGACGCATCGCGGACCACGGCGTCGTCGTCAGCGAGGTGCCGTGCGGCTCGACGCCCACGAAGTGGCGCTTCCTGCAGCGCAACCGTCTCATCGCGGCGCTGACCGCCGCGACCGTCGTCGTCGAGGCGGGTTGGCGCAGCGGCGCGATCAACACCGCGGGTCATGCCGCGGCGCTGTCCCGCGGACTCGGGGCGGTGCCGGGACCCGTCACGAGCGCGGCCTCGGCAGGCACCCACCGTCTCCTGAGGGAGTTCGGCGCGCAATGCATCACGAGCGCGACGGACGTCCGCGAGCTGCTCGCGGAGTTCGGCGCGCACTGCATCACGAGCGCGACGGACGTCCGCGAGCTGCTCGGGATGATCGACGACCGTCGGCTGCCGTTCCCGCGCGCCGAAGGCGGCGACCGGCCGTTCACCGACGACTGCACCCGGGTCCGCGATGCGCTCAGCACGCGGGTATGGCGCGAGGCCGACGACCTCGCGCGACGGTGTGGAATGGCCGTCGAAGAGGTCGAGAGCCTGCTTGGGCTGCTCCAGCTCGCGGGCGAGGTCGCCCGCGAGGCCGGAGCGTGGCGCAGGATCGGCGCGAGCTGACTCGCGCCGGTTCGCGCGGGCCGCGGTGCGGCTCGGCCGAGCGGCGTGCGCGGGCGGGCATCCTTGGGGGATGAGGATCGACGAGGCCGCGGACCGCTATGCGGTCCACCTGGCCGACGTGCGACGGCTCGCGCCTGCCACGGTGCGTGCGTACCGATCCGATCTCGCCGACCTCGAGTCGTCGGTCGGACGAGTGCCTGTCGCCGAGATCGACCTCGAGCGCCTGCGCGAGTGGCTGTGGATGGCCACCAAGCGCGGCGACGCGAAGTCCACGATCGCCCGGCGGACGGCGGCGGCTCGCGGCTTCTTCGCGTGGGCCGTGGAGAACGGCGGAATCGCGACGGACCCCAGCCTCCGGCTCGTCGCTCCCAAGCGGGGGCGATCTCTTCCCGCGGTCGCACCCGCCGATGCGCTCGCCGGTCTCCTGGACGAGCTCGAGACGCGCGCCCGCGACGGCGATCCCGTCGCGCTGCGCGATCACGCCGTGCTCGAGCTGCTCTATGGCACGGGGGTGCGCGTCTCGGAGCTCTGCGGCCTCGACCTCGACGACGTCGACCGCGAGCGGCGCACCGTGCGGGTCCTGGGCAAGGGATCCAAGGAGCGGGTCGTCCCCTTCGGCGGCGCGGCGGCCCGTGCCCTCGACGCGTACCTCGTGCGGGGACGACCCGCGCTGCTCGCACGACGCGACGACGGCGCGGGGGAGCACGCCGTCCTGCTCGGGGCCCGGGGACGCCGGCTCGGCCCTCGGGCGGCCTACGACATCGTCGCCCGGACCCTGGGTCCCGTCGCCCGAGCGACCGTCGGCCCGCACGCACTGAGGCACTCCGCTGCGACTCACCTTCTCGACGGCGGCGCGGATCTGCGCACGGTACAGGAGCTCCTCGGGCATGCGAGCCTCGGCACGACCCAGATCTACACGCACGTCTCGAGCGAGCGGCTCACCGCGACGTATCGGCTCGCGCATCCGCGCGCCTGACGCCGCCGAGGGCACGAGCCGGACGGCGTCAGCAGCAGGGCAGGAGCACCGCTCGCGGCACCCCGCCCAGGAGCAGCATCGGGTTGACGTACTCGCCGAGATACCGCACGCCGAAGTGCAGTGCCCCCGGCGCCGTGTGCCCGCCGCGCGACACCGCCCCGACCCGCTCGCCCTGCGTCACGGCGGTGCCCTCCTCGAGCGCCGAGTCGATCGGCTCGAAGGTCGTCACGAATCCGTCTCCATGGTCGATCGTGAGGATGCCTCGGCCCGCCACCATGCCCAAGAACGCCACGACGCCGTCCGCCGGCGCTCGCACGGCCGCGTCGTCGAGCGGTCGCACGTCCACACCGCGGTGCCCCGGCCCATAGCGGTGCGCCGGCGCGGCGTAGCCGCGCTCCAGCCGGAAGGCGGCCACGGGCCAGATCCATTCCCGGGCGGCCGCGCCGACGCCGATCGAGGAGGCATCGAGGGCGCGCGGGAGCGCCGCGTCGGCTGGGAGCGGCGCGATGATCATCAGCACCGCCATCGCCGCTGCGCTGAGGTTCGGCATCCCGCCATCCTTTCCTCCGCCCGCACCGCTGATCGCCGACGGCGCAGGAACCGTGCATTCCGACGGGCGCCTGCCGCATTGGGGAGGAGGCGTGACTGATACACTGGTACGGCACCCCGCTCGTCGGGGTGACTCCGCGTGCCCAGAGCGCGACGAATCCCTGAGCCTGTCGAAGGGTGTGTCGCGCGGCATCCACTCCCAACGGTCCCACTGAGAACTCAGCGGGCGGGCGTGTGCCGGGCACCAGGCTCGCCGGCCGTCCGGACCGGCGCGAACAACCGCAACATGGCGCGCGAGCGCCAGAACAGGAGAACGGCCATGGCCGTCGTCACGATTCGCCAGCTGCTCGACAGCGGCGTCCACTTCGGGCACCAGACCCGCCGCTGGAACCCGAAAGTCAAGCGCTTCATCCTCACGGAGCGCTCGGGCATCCACATCATCGACCTCCAGCAGTCGCTGACCTACATCGACAAGGCGTACGAGTTCGTCAAGGAGACGGTCGCCCACGGCGGCACGATCCTCTTCGTCGGCACGAAGAAGCAGGCCCAGGAAGTGCTCGCCGAGCAGGCGACGCGCGTCGGCCAGCCCTACGTCAACCAGCGCTGGCTCGGTGGTCTCCTCACGAACTTCTCGACGGTCTCCAAGCGCCTCGCGCGCATGAAGGAGCTCGAGGAGCTCAACTTCGACGACCCGGCTGCGAGCGGCTTCACCAAGAAGGAGCTCCTCCTCAAGCGTCGCGAGCTCGACAAGCTCCACAAGTCGCTCGGCGGCATCCGCAACCTCCAGAAGACGCCGTCGGCGATCTGGGTCATCGACGCCAAGCGCGAGCACCTCGCGATCGACGAGGCCAAGAAGCTCGGCATCCCCGTCATCGGCATCCTCGACACGAACGCCGACCCGGACGAGTTCCAGTACCCGATCCCCGGCAACGACGACGCGATCCGTTCGGTGAGCCTGCTCACGCGCATCATCGCCGACGCCGCGGCCGAGGGCCTGATCCAGCGTCACCAGCCGGCCGCCGACGAGGCCGAGGACGCCGAGCCGCTGGCCGAGTGGGAGCGCGAGCTGCTCGAGCAGGGTGCGCCCGCGGAGGCCGAGACCGCCGCCGCTGAGCCCGTCGCCGAAGAGGCCGTCGAGGTCGCACCGGTCGCGGAAGAGGCCGTCGAGGCCGCGCCGGCCGCCGAAGAGGCCGCAGCCGAGGTCGCGGACGACGCCGCACAGGCGTAACCCCCGCTTCACCCGCACGCAGGTTCGTCCTGCAGGATTCCGTCCCGGCGGGGTCGAGCATGCCCGCCCGGCACGCGTCGATCCCGCCGAGGCATCCACGAGAACTCTCACAAGCAAGGAGCCGCCACCCATGGCAAACTTCACGATCGCCGACATCAAGGCCCTGCGCGAGCAGCTGGGCACCGGCATGGTCGACACCAAGAAGGCTCTCGAGGAGGCCGACGGCGACCTCGAGAAGGCCGTCGAGATCCTCCGCCTCAAGGGCGCGAAGGGCAACGCCAAGCGTGCCGACCGCTCCACGAGCGAGGGCCTCATCGCCGCCACCGAGCGCGACGGCAAGGTCACGATCCTCGAGCTGAACACCGAGACGGACTTCGTCGCGAAGAACGACCGCTTCATCGCGCTGGCCGACAAGGTCCTCGAGGCCGCGGCCGCCGTGTCGGCCGACTCGGCTGAGGCCGCCCTCGCGGCGCCCGCCGGCACGCAGACGGTCGCCGAGCTCATCTCGGACGAGGCCGCCATCATCGGCGAGAAGGTCGAGCTGCGTCGCGTGCGCACGCTCTCGGGCGACAAGTTCGAGATCTACCTGCACAAGACCAGCAAGGACCTCCCGCCCCAGGTCGGCGTCGTGCTGGCCTACTCGGGCGACGACGCCGAGACGGCGCGCAGCCTCGCGCAGCACATCTCGTTCGCCAACCCCTCGTACCTCACGCGTGAGGACGTGCCGGCGGAGGACGTCGAGAAGGAGCGTCAGATCGTCACCGAGATCTCGCGCAACGAGGGCAAGCCCGAGGCCGCGCTCCCGAAGATCGTCGAGGGCCGCGTCAACGCCTTCTTCAAGCAGGTCGCCCTGCTCGACCAGGACTACGCGAAGGACAACAAGCTGTCCGTCGCGCAGGTCGCGAAGGACGCCGGTCTCACGCTCACCGACTTCGCCCGCTTCAAGGTCGGCGCGTAGTTCACCGGGAAGGCCCGCATCGATTGCCGATGCGGGCCTTTTCCATGAGTTCGGACCGCCGCCCACCGGTGGCGGATTCCATCGGAGGGGTCCGGACCCCGTCTTCGGCGGCGCATGCCCGACCCGAACCTATAGTCTGCAATCGCGACGAGAGGATCCCACTTTGATCGACGAAGCGACCGGACGCCGCCGCGTCCTCCTCAAGCTCTCCGGTGAAGCATTCGGGGGAGGGCAGCTCGGAGTCAATCCCGACGTGGTGAGCCAGATGGCGCGTGAGATCGCCGAGGCCGTCGACCGGGTCGAGGTCGCCGTCGTCGTCGGCGGCGGGAACTTCTTCCGCGGCGCCGAGCTCAGCCAGCGCGGCATGGACCGCGGGCGCGCGGACTACATGGGCATGCTCGGCACCGTCATGAACGCCCTCGCCCTCCAGGACTTCCTCGAGCAGGCCGGCGCGGCCACGCGCGTGCAGTCGGCCATCTCCATGACCCAGGTCGCCGAGCCCTACATCCCGCGCCGCGCAGAGCGTCACATGGAGAAGGGCCGCGTCGTCATCTTCGGCGCCGGCGCCGGCCTGCCGTACTTCTCGACCGACACCGTCGCGGCGCAGCGTGCGCTGGAGACCAAGTGCGATGAGATCCTCGTCGCCAAGAACGGCGTCGACGGCGTGTACACCGCCGACCCGCGCCTCGACCCCTCGGCCACCCGTATCGACGAGCTCACGTACTCCGACGCCCTGCTGCGCGGACTCAAGGTCGTCGACTCGACGGCGTTCAGCCTCTGCATGGACAACCGCATCGACATGCGGGTCTTCGGGATGGAGCCCGCGGGCAACGTCACCCGGGCGCTTCTGGGCGAAAGGATCGGCACGCTCGTCACGGTCTGAGCGGGTGTCGCCGACTAGACTGGTGCTCTTCGATCCACGATGGGAGACACAGTGATCGCCGACGTTCTGTCCGATGCCGCAGCGCGCATGGACCGCGCAGTGGAGGCCGCGAAGGATGACTTCGCAACCGTACGGACGGGCCGCGCGAACCCGCAGCTCTTCCAGAAGGTCCTCGTCGACTACTACGGCAGCCCGACCCCCCTCGCGCAGCTCGCCTCGATCAACAACCCGGAGGCGCGCACGCTCCTCGTCACGCCGTACGACAAGTCGGCGCTGAAGGCGATCGAGCAGGCGATCCGCGACATCCCGAACCTCGGCGTCAACCCGACCAACGACGGCAACCTCGTCCGCGTCACGATGCCTGAGCTGACCGAGGAGCGCCGCAAGGAATACGTCAAGCTCACGCGCAGCAAGGGCGAGGACGCGAAAGTCCACGTGCGCGGCATCCGTCGCAAGGCCAAGGACGACATCGACGCGCTGAAGGGCGAGGTCGGCGACGACGAGCTCGCCCGCGCCGAGAAGGAGCTCGACGCCATCACGCGCTCGCGCGTCGACGCCATCGACGAGGCGCTCAAGCGCAAAGAGGCCGAACTCCTCGAGGTCTGATCAAGCCCATGTCCGACGCATCCGGTGACGTGCCCGGCTCGTCGCCGGGTGAGCCCGGCGCGCCGCAGAGCAGACGCGATGCCGCACGCGCCCGCCGCGACGAGACGCCGGACACCGGGCCGGCGCTCCAGTCGCAGGTGCGCGCCGCGCGCAGCGAGTTCGAGAGCCAGATCGCCCACGCCCGGGCCGAGTTCGACCAGGCCAACGAGCGCATCAAGCAGCGGACCGGCCGCGACCTCATCGTCGCGACCCTCATCGGGCTGACGCTCGGTGCGGCGCTGATAGCCTCGCTCATCTTCGTCAAGTGGATCTTCGTCCTCTTCGCCCTCGCGGCGGCGGTGCTCGGTCTGTTCGAGTTCGGTCGGGCGCTCACGGTCGCGGGGCGGAAGGTCGACCTCGTCCCGCAGATCGGCGCGGGCGTGCTGCTCGTTCTTGCAGGCTTCTTCCTGGACTCGTGGTTCCTGTGGGTCATGACGTTCGCGGCGGTCGCCCTCGTCATCGTGTGGCGTCTCATCGCCCAGATGGCCGCCCGCGACGGCCGGACGTACGGGGCGGTGCTCAGCGACGTGCTCGTCGCCGGGTTCATGCAGCTCTACGTGCCGTTCCTGGCGGCGCTGTGCGTCGTCCTGCTCCGGCAGGAGGGCGGCGAGTGGTGGGTGCTGTCCTTCATCGTCACGGCGGTCGCCGCAGACACGGGGGCGTATGCGTCGGGGCTCGCCTTCGGCAAGCACCCGATGGCTCCCCGCATCAGCCCCAAGAAGACGTGGGAGGGCTTCGCCGGCGCGGCGGCTGCGGCGCTGGTCGCAGGACTCCTCCTGGGCCTGTTCACGATGGGCCTGCCCTGGTGGGCCGGCCTCGTCTTCGGCATCGTGATCCTCATCACCGCGACGGTCGGCGATCTCGCCGAGTCGATGATCAAGCGCGATCTCGGCATCAAGGACATGAGCTCGTGGCTCCCCGGGCACGGCGGCGTGCTCGACCGGCTCGACTCGATCCTGCTCTCGATCATCGCGACCCTCGCCCTGTACTACCTCTTCACCCCCCTGGTCGCCTGAACCCGATGACATCCCCCGCCACACCTGAGTCCCCCGCGCCCTTCCCCGACGCCCCTCGCCGTACGAAGGGCTACGAAAAGCGCACCGTCGACGACTTCCTCGCGCGTGCGAAGGATTCGTTCGAACGCCCCGCCGACGAGTCTCTGACCGCGCTCGACATCCGCCAGGTCGCCTTCCCGCTCGTCAGGAACGGGTACGCCATCGCGTCTGTCGATGCGGCCCTCGGCCGAATCGAGGACGCCTTCGCGGCCCGCGAGCGGCAGTCCGTCGTCTCTCGCGCCGGCGCGCGGGAATGGGTCGGGCGCTCGAAGGAGACGGCGCAGGTCGTACTCGACCGGCTGTCGCGTCCGCGCGGCCACCGCTTCGACCGGGTGAGCGTCCTCCGCTACGGCTACCGTGTCGACGAGGTCGACCTCGTGTCCGACAAGATCGCCGGGTATCTCGAGGCGGGCGAGCCCGTCACGGTCGAGCAGGTCCGATCCGTGGCGTTCCGGATGCAGCGCGGCGGCTACTCCGAGACGCAGGTGGATGCCGTCCTCGACGCCGTCGTCGAGGTCATGCTCGCCGTGTCCTGACCCCGTTGCGGGGCCGCGACCGCCGAATGGCACGCCCACAGGCGGGCGGCTAGACTCGGGGGACTGTGACTTCCGGCAACGAGATGATTCCCGCAACATCCCGACGGATGCGTCGTCACGAATCGGCCGCTGCCGCCGCACGAGGCGGCGCAGCATCCAGAGCCGCCGCCCGTGCCGCGCAGCCGCGCTGGTCACGCCGTCGTGGCGTCCTGGGCGTCTTCGCGGGGCTGGCCGTCGTGGGGTTCGCGGCCGCCTACATCGGCCCGATGGGCTCGGCGCTGTCGGAGGCGAAGGCGGACGAGGCGGCGCCCATCACGCTCTACGCGACGGGCCTCGGCGACATCCAGTCCTTCGAGCTGGCCGCGGTCGACGACGAGACGGATGCCGCGAGCTTCGACCGCGGCGGGTACACCGTCTACAAGACGCCGAAGCCCACCCCCACGCCGACCCCCGTCGCGGTGGCCTCGTCGTCATCGGGCGGCGGCGCCGTGTGGACTCCGCCGTTCGTGACCCCGGACCCCGGATCGGCGCAGGCGATCGCGTACCAGATGGTCATCGCCCGCGGCTGGGGCGACGACCAGTTCGCATGCCTCGTCGCGCTGTGGAACAAGGAGTCCGGCTGGCGGGTCAACGCCTACAACGCGGGCAGCGGTGCGTACGGCATCCCGCAGGCTCTCCCCGGCAGCAAGATGGGCTCGGCCGGAGCCGACTGGGAGACGAATCCCGCGACCCAGATCTCGTGGGGTCTGGGCTACATCGGCGGCCGCTACGGCACCCCGTGCGGGGCCTGGGGCCACTCGCAGAGCACCGGCTGGTACTGACGCCATGCCGCGGTCGAATCGACGGCGGCCCGAGTCCGGCGGGGACGACTCCTTCGAGCGGATGCTGGCAGGATGGAAGCGCAGCGAGACCCGTCGGGGCACCGAGTGGATCGTCCAGCCGGTGAGCGCCGCGCAGGCGCAGAAGGCGTACGTCTGCCCGGGCTGCGGTCGGCAGATCGAGCCGGGCGTCGCCCACCTCGTCGCCTGGCGGGCCGACGGCGTGCTCGGCGAGCGGGCGGACCTCGCTGCGCGCAGGCATTGGCATTCGCATTGCTGGAGGATCAGCTGATGGATCGGAGCAGGAGCTGACATGGAGATCCGTGGACCGCTCATGCTGCCCGCGCGCCGGGAGGACGTGGAGCTCGAGACGCTCGACGGGCTGACGCTCGTGGGCGAACTCGCCCAGCCGCTGCACACGGAGCCCGTCGCGACGCTCGTGACGCTGCATCCGCTTCCCACGGCCGGCGGGTTCATGGACTCGCACATCCTCCGCAAGGCCGCCGCACGGCTTCCCGCGCTCGCCGACCTCGCGGTGCTCCGCTTCAACACGCGCGGCACGACCTCGCCGCGCGGGACGAGCGAGGGCTCGTTCGACGGCGGTCGCGCCGAGGCCTTCGACGTCGCCGCGGCGATGGACTTCGTCCGCGAGCGCGGCCTGCCGCGGCCGTGGCTGCTGGGCTGGTCGTTCGGCACGGAGCTTGCCCTCAAGTACGGGCGCGATCACAGCGTCGAGGGCGCCATCCTGCTCTCACCTCCGCTGCATCGTGCGACGGACGAGGACGTCGCGGCGTGGTCGGGCGATCCGCGCCGCGTCATCGTCCTCGTCCCGGAGTTCGACGACTACCTCCGGCCCGACGAGGCGGCGGATCGTTTCGCGCCGATCCCGCACGCCGTGCTCGTCCCGGTCGAGGGCGGCAAGCACCTGTGGGTCGGCGAGGCGCAGACGCGCCGCGTCCTGACCGAGGTCGTCGCGGCCGTCAACCCCGACGCCCTGCCGCTGCCCGAGGAATGGCACGGCACAGGCGCCGTCCAGCCCGCGGGCTGAGTGGTCTCGTCTCGCTCGCTCAACCGCGACCCGGCCCGCGTCGAGGCCGATTCGCAGCATCGACCCGCGCCGCGTCAGCGCTCGTTCTGCCGCGGGATCACGACCTGCCGGTAGATGATTAGGATGCTGGCCGCCACGGGGATCGCGATGAGCGCGCCCAGCAGCCCGAGCAGCGAACCACCCGCGAGGGCTGCGATGACGACGACGGCGCCGGGCACCGAGACGGCGCGGTTCATGATGCGCGGTGAGATCACGTACGCCTCGATCTGCATGTAGATGAGGTAGTAGATCGCCGCGATGATCGCCGTCTGTGTCGAGCCGCCGAGCCCGGGGACGAGGCACAGGAGGACGATGATCGTCGAGCCGGTGAGCGTTCCGACGAGCGGGATGATCGAGAAGAAGAACGCGATGACGGCGAGGACCGCGGGGAAGGGGGCGCCGATGATCGAGAGGAAGATCGCGCTCAGGATGCCGTTGATCACGCCGAGGCTCAGCTGCCCGATGACGTAGTACCCGACGGAGTCGGTGATCTGCTCGCTCAGGTCGACGAATCGCGGGCGCTTGGACGCCGGCACGAGCTGGTAGACGGAGCGCTTCAGGGCCGGCGTCGCGGCCGTGAAGTAGATCGTCAGGATCAGGATGATGAAGGCGCCCGTAAGGCCCGAGACGAACGCGATGCCGGCGCCGATGACGCCGCCGGTGATCGCGCCGACGTTGTCGATCGCCCACTGCTGCACCTGCTCGAAGACGGCCTCGAGATCGAGGTTGGGGAAGATGCCGCTGATCCACTCGCGCATGTCGTCGAAGAACTCGGGACGGCTCAGCAGCTTCGTGACCTCCGTGACGAGCTGCGTCACCTGATCGATGATGATCGGGAGCACCATGACGACGATGCCGGCGAAGGCGAGCAGGACCGTCAGGAGCGTGATGAGCACGGCCAGCCACCGGGGGAGCCGGCGCCTCTCGAGCCAGGCCACGATGGGATCCAGGCCCAGCGACAGGAACAGCGCCGTGCCGACGTAGAGCAGGATCGTCGACAGGGTCTGGATGCTCGTGATCAGCAGGAGACCCAGTCCCACGCCCAGCGTGGCGACGAACGCGACGCGGAACGGGTTGTGTACCTTCACGGGGCCTCCCTGGCGCGTGTTGTGTTCCGTCAGGATACGCAGAGGAGGCGTCCAGGCCCGGCAATGACCCCTCCCGGGCCCCTTTCAGGTGGTCTTCGCTAGTCTGAAACGTCGAGTAGTCGGTCCGCGTGCCCTTGAGCGGACCTCAGGAAGGTGTTCATCTCGTGCGTTTCGTGTGGGCCGTCGCGGCATTCGTGCTCGCGGCCGTGATGATCGGGGCGGGGATCGCCCAGCGTACGGTCTTCCAGGGACCGACCGCTCAGACGGCCGAGATCTCGGTCGAGCAGGAGGCGCCCTACACGCTCATCGACGGCGCTGTGCTCAATTCGATGCCCGGCACGCAGACGATCCGCGCGGCGGCCGACGGCACGGTGTTCGCCGCCTACGGGCGCACCGCCGACCTCGAGGCGTGGCTCTCCGACGCGACGTACAACGAGGTGTCCGTCGACTCCGACGGTGGCATCGAGACCGCGCTCGTCGAGGCTCCCGCGGACGAGGAAGCGGATGCCGAGGCCGACGCCGCGGCGGAGGGCGACGAAGCGGCTCCCGAAGGGCGCGACCCGGCCGGCTCCGACCTGTGGCTCGACGAGTATTCGCAGGACGACCTCCTCATCGTCCGCGAAGAGCTCCCCGAGACGATGAGCCTGATCCTGGCGACCGACGGCACCGCCGCGGCGCCGGACGACGTCTCGGTGTCGTGGCGCCTGACGAGCTCGACGCCGTGGGCCGGGCCCCTCATCGTGGGCGGCGGCATCCTCATGGCCGCGGGCATCGTGCTCTACATCCTCGGCATCCGCCATGTCCGCCGTTCGCGCGGGCCCCGGCGCAAGGGCCTTCCGCTCCCCGTCACCGAGCCGATCGATCTCGCGGTCGACGGCGCGTCCAAGGGCGTCATCAGCTCCGGCGCGCCCACCCGCCGCGCTCTTTCCGGCGGCAGGCGGTCGTTCGTGCTCGTGCCCGCCGTCGCCGTCTCGGCGCTCCTGTTCACGGGCTGCAGCGCCGACGCCTGGCCCGACCTCGCCGGCTCGCCGACTCCGACCCCCACCGAGACCGTCGTCGTCCCGGAGGGTCAGCAGGCACCCGCCGTCACCGAGGCGCAGGCCACCCGCATCCTCGCCCGCATCGCCTCCACGGTCGCCAAGGCCGACGAGAAGCTCTCCACCAAGCTCGCGGCATCCCGTCTGTCGGGAACCGTCCTGGAGGAGCGCAAGACGAACTACAAGCTGCGCGACCTCGTCCCCGAGTACGACGCGCCCGCGGCGATCCCGACCAAGCCTGTGTTCCCCCTGCTGCCGCAGGCGATCGACGGATGGCCCCGCACGGTCCTCGCCGTCGTCGCCGACGAGGCGAACAAGACGGCCAGCATCATGATGATGACGCAGCAGGACCAGTGGTCGGACTACAAGCTCTCGTACATGTCGAGCCTCGAGGCCGAGACCGACCTGCCGGACCTCGCGCCCGCCTACATCGGCGCGCCCGGCGTGCAGCCGGACTCGCCGTTCCTCGTGCTCCCGCCGGAGGACCTCGCGGCGGCCTACGCCGACATCCTCAACAAGGGCGAGGACAGCGAGTTCTACGACCTCTTCGAGGCGCAGGGCGACGAGTTCCGCACCGGTGTCGCGGCCGATCGCCAGGCGCGTCTCGAGGACTTCAACTCGACGGGCGCGAAGACGGGAAGCCTCACGTTCGATTCCGCGCCGGGCGCCTCCGACCCGCTCGCGCTCGCTACGCTGGAGAGCGGCGCGATCGTCGCCGTGAGCCTCACCGAGACCGACACCGCCACGTCGACCGACCCGGAAGCGGTCATCAAGGTCCCGAACAACCTGGCCACCAAGTCGCTGACAGGCGTCGAGGAGTCCGCGAAGGGGTTCACGACGACGTACAGCGATCAGCTCTTCTTCTACGTGCCCAGTCAGGGCTCGACGGAGAAGATCCGGCTGCTGGGCTACGCCTCCGACATCCTCGACGCGAAAGTCATCAAGTGACCGATCCGGCACCCGGCGCCGTCCTCCGCGGCGCTGTCGACCTCTCTGCGCTGCGCAACCGTCCTACGACGCCCGCCGCCCCCGCCCAGGACCCGGTCCCCGTGGGCGCGGTGTCCACGCTCTTCATGGACGTCACCGACGAGACCTTCGGCCAGGCGCTCGAGCTCTCGCGCACGGTGCCCGTCGTCGTGGACCTGTGGGCCGAGTGGTGCGGGCCGTGCAAGCAGCTCACCCCGATCCTCGAGAAGGTCGTCGCAGAGCTCGACGGCCGCCTGGTTCTCGCCCGCGTCGACGTCGACGCCAACCCGCAGCTGTCGCAGGCGTTCCGGGCCCAGTCGATCCCGATGGTCGTCGCGCTCGTGGGCGGCCAGCCGGTCCCGCTGTTCACCGGCGCCGTCCCCGAGCAGCAGGTGCGCGAGGTCTTCGCGCAGCTGCTCCAGCTCGCGGCGCAGAACGGCGTGAGCGGCCGCCTCGAGGTGCAGCCCGCCGACGGCGAGCAGGACGAAGCGCCCGCCGAGCCGGCGCTGCCGCCCCTGCACGCCGAGGCGTACGAAGCGATCGAGGCGGGCGACTACCCCCGGGCGATCGCCGCGTACGAGCAGGCGCTCGTCGAGAATCCGCGCGACGCCGAGGCGAAGGCCGGCCTCGGTCAGGTCCGTCTCCTCGACCGCATCCAGGATGCCGACCTCCAGGCCGCGCGTGCCGCCGCCGCTGCGGCACCCACCGGCATCGCCCCGCAGCTCCTCGTAGCCGACCTCGACCTGGCCGGCGGCCACGTCGAAGACGCCTTCGGCCGGCTCCTCGACCTCTTCGCAGCGCTTCCCGCCGACGAGCGCGGCCCCGTGCGCGAGCGACTCCTCGAGCTCTTCGGCGTCGTCGGGGACGAGGACCCGCGCGTCCTGCGCGCGCGAGGACGTCTCGCCTCGCTCCTGTTCTGACCCGACTCGGCTATCCGGGCCCGCCGCGCAGCGACCCGGCCAGCGGGGTCCGGCGTGGAGGCCGCTCAGAGACCTCCACGCCGTCAATCAGCCCCGAGTAGGTGAGGGGATGTGCGCCTCCGTGCCGTGCTGCAGCCACAGCACGCCCAGAGGCGGCAGCACCATGCGGGCGCGCTTCTCGTCGTTCGCGTTCACGACCCCCATGTTGCCGACGCCGGAGCCGCCGTAGTCCTGCGCGTCGGTGTTGAGCACCTCGTTCCACACGCCGCTCTCGGGCATGTCGAGCTCGTAGTCGTAGACCGGCACTCCCGAGAAGTTCGCGACGACGACGACGGTATTGCCGTGCCAGTCCCGGCGCGAGAACGCGATGACGTTGGGGTTCCAGCTCGGCGCGCCCAGTCGTGAGAACGCGGCGCCGTCGGAGTCCCGCGCCCACAGCGCCGAGTGGGCCCGGTAAGTCCGGTTCAGGACGCCCACGAAGGACTGGAGCTGCGCGTGCGACGGCTGGTCCAGCATCCACCAGTCCAGACCCCGGCCCTCGGACCACTCGGACATCTGCCCGAACTCCTGGCCCATGAACAGCAGCTGCTTGCCCGGGTGCCCCCACATATAGGCGAGGAACGCCCGCATGTTGGCGAGCTTCTGCCAGTGGTCGCCGGGCATCCGCGCGAAGAGGCTGCCCTTGCCGTGCACGACCTCGTCGTGGCTGATGGGCAGGATGTAGTTCTCGCTGAAGGCGTAGACGAACGAGAACGACAGCTCGCCCTCGTGGTGCGACCGGTACATCGGGTCGCGCTTGATGTACTGGAGCGAGTCGTTCATCCAGCCCATGTTCCACTTGAAGCCGAACCCGAGGCCCGCTCCGCTCGTCGGGGCCGTGACGCCGGGGAAGCTCGTAGACTCCTCCGCGATCATCGCGATGCCCGGGTACCGCTTGTAGGCGGTCGCATTGACCTCCTGCAGGAACGAGATCGCCTCGAGGTTCTCGCGGCCGCCGTGGACGTTCGGCGTCCACTCGCCCTCCTCGCGCGAGTAGTCCAGATACAGCATCGAGGCGACGGCGTCGACGCGCAGTCCGTCGACGTGGAACTCCTCGAACCAGTACAGGGCGTTGGCCACGAGGAAGTTGCGCACCTCGCGACGGCCGTAGTCGAAGATGTACGTGCCCCAGTCCTTGTGCTCGCCGCGGCGGGGATCGGGATGCTCGTACAGGGCCTCGCCGTCGAATCGGGCGAGTGCGAACGCGTCCTTGGGGAAGTGCCCGGGGACCCAGTCCATGATGACGCCGATGTCGGCCTGGTGGAGCCGGTCGATGAGATAGCGCAGGTCGTCGGGATGCCCGAAGCGGCTCGTCGGCGCGAAGTACCCCGTGACCTGGTAGCCCCACGACCCGCCGAACGGGTGCTCGGCGAGCGGCATGAACTCGACATGGGTGAAGCCCTGTGCTGTGACGTACTCGATGAGCTGGTCCGCGGCGTCGCGGTACGACAGCCCCGGTCGCCACGATCCGAAGTGCAGCTCGTAGATCGACACGGGGCTCGAGACGGGCTGCGACTTGGCTCGACGGGCCAGCCACTCCCCGTCTTTCCAGTCGTACTGCGACTGGACGACGACGGATGCTGTCGCCGGCGGCACCTCGGCGAACTGGGCGAGGGGGTCGGCCTTCGTGACCCAGTTCCCGTGGCGCGTGAGGAGCTCGTACTTGTAGTTCGCGCCGGGTCCGAGCGCGGGGATGAACAGCTCCCAGACACCGCTCCCGCCCATCGAGCGCATCGAGTGGCCGCGGCCGTCCCAGGTGTTGAAATCGCCCACGACGCGGACGGCGCGGGCGTTGGGGGCCCACACGGCGAACGAGGTGCCCCACGCGCCGTCGTGCTCGCGCACGTGTGCGCCCAGCGCCTGCCACAGCTGCTCGTGCCGGCCCTCGCGGATGAGGTGCAGGTCGAGCTCGCCCAGAACGGGCGGATGCCGGTAGGGATCGTCGGCGATGAAGTCCGAGCCGTGCTCGTACGTCGTCACGAGGTGGTATCGACCCGCGTCGCCCGCGCGCGAGCCCTCCCAGATGCCGCTGCGCACGTGCTCGAGCGGCACTTCGGTGCCGTCTGCGAAGACGGCCGTGACGCTCTTGGCGAGCGGGCGGCGGGCTCTGACCGTCCACTCGGCGTCTCCGCGGGCATCCGTCCCCTGGTGGATGCCGAGGACCGAGTGCGGGTCGTGGTAGGCGCCGGCCGCGACGGTGTCGAGCAGCTGATCGTCGAGGGGCGTCATCAGGACTCCTTCACGTGGAGGATGTGGACCGGCTCATGGAAGGCGTCGAGCCGGACGAAGTTGTGATCCGACCAGGTCCAGTGGTCGCCCGTGACGAGGTCCTCGACCTCGAACGCGTCGCCGGGTCGGACGCCCCAGATGCGCGTGTCGAGGTGGACCATGGTCTGGCGGACGGAGTGCGGGTCGACGTTCGCGACGACGATGATGGTGTCGCTGCGGCCCGTGGGGGACACGTCGGCGGCGAGGTGCTTCGAGTAGACGAGGATCGCGTCGTCATCGCTCCAGTGCGCGCTGAAGTTGCGCCGCTGGCGCAGGGCGGGATGCTCGCGGCGGATCTCGTTGAGGCGCGTGAGGTAGGGCGCCAGCGACTCGCCGCGGTCGACGGCGCCGCCCCAGTCGCGGAACTTGTACTCGAACTTCTCGTTGTCGATGTTCTCTTCCGACCCCGGGCGCGCGACGTTCTCGTAGAGCTCGTAGCCCGCGTACACGCCGTACAGCGGAGACGCCGTGGCGGCGATCGCGGCGCGGACCTTGTAGCCCGGACGTCCGCCGAACTGGAGGTACTCGGTGAGGATGTCGGGGGTGTTGACGAAGAGATTCGGCCGCATGAAGTCGGCGGTGTCGTTCGCGATCCAGCCGAGGAACTCCTCGAGCTCCGCCTTCGTGTTGCGCCACGTGAAGTACGAGTAGCTCTGCTGGAAGCCGGCCATCGCAAGCGCCTGCATGGGTGCGGGGCGCGTGAACGCCTCCGCGAGGAAGACGACGTCGGGGTCCTCCGCGTTGACTGTCGCGATGAGCCACTCCCAGAACTGCAGGGGCTTGGTGTGCGGGTTGTCGACCCGGAAGGTCTTGACGCCCTGCGAGATCCACAGCCGGACGACCCGCAGCACCTCGGCCTTGATCCCCTCGGGGTCGTTGTCGAAGTTGACGGGGTAGATGTCCTGATACTTCTTCGGCGGGTTCTCGGCGTAGGCGATCGAGCCGTCCGGGAGCGTCGTGAACCATTCCGGATGCTCGGCGACCCAGGGGTGGTCGGGTGCGGCCTGAAGAGCCAGGTCGAGAGCGACCTCGATGCCGAGGGCGCCTGCCGCCCGGACGAAGGCGCGGAAGTCGGCCAGGGTGCCGAGCTCGGGGTGGACGGTGTCGTGCCCGCCCTCGGTCGTGCCGATCGCCCACGGCGAGCCGGGGTCGCCGGGCTGCGCGTCGAGGGTGTTGTTGCGTCCCTTGCGATTGAGGCGCCCGATCGGGTGGATGGGCGGGAGGTAGAGCACCTCGAACCCCATGGCGGCCACGCCCGGCAGCCGCTTGGCGGCGGTGCGGAACGTGCCGCTCTTGACCGTCCCGTCCTTGAGCCTCCGCGCACCCTCGGAGCGCGGGAAGAACTCGTACCACGCGCCGACGCCTGCGCGCTCGCGCTCGACGAGGAGCTCCTGCAGCTCCCCGATCGTGACGAGGGAGGCGAGCGGTCGCTGGGCGAAGAACTCGGCGATCGCGGGGTCGCGCACGATCTCGAGCGCATCGGCGTCCGAGACGCCGATGTCGCGCAGGCGGGCGGCGGCATCCGTCAGCACGCGGCGCTGCGCGACCGGACGCGACCTCTCGGCGACGGCCCGGTCGAACAGCTGCGCGCCGATCTCGCGCATGAGGGCGGCGTCCACGCCCGCCGCGATCTTGAGGTCGGCGGCGTGCTCCCAGGTCGCGAAGTCGTCGGCGAACGCCTCGAAGCGGAATCTCCACACGCCCTGCTCGGTGGGAGCGATGAGCGTCGCCCACCGGTCGAACCCGTCGTTCAGAGCGGAGAGCCGGTGCAGCGACTCATCGCCCGAGGGGGAGTAGAGCCGGACGTGCACTCCGATGCGGTCATGCCCCTCGCGGAAGGCCGTCGTGCGGAACGGCACGACCTCGCCGGAGAACGCCTTGGGCCGGAACCGGCCGCCGGGAGTCGTCGGAGACGGCAGCGCGAGCGCTATGCGGCCCGTCTCGGTGTCTCGAGTGCTCTGCCACGCCTTGGCTGGCCGGAGCGGAAGGGCGGAGGAGCTCCGCCAGGGACGGGAACGCGGAGCGCGCTTCGACGTGACCACGATCCGAACCTACCGTGACCCCGACCAGGGCGACAGGCGGCGGCGCGCCCCTTGACAGTCGGCGACTCATTCGGCGCGGAACAGATGCATCGACGTGCCCACGAGCGGCACGACGTCACCCGGCGCGAATGCCCGCTCGTCGTGGCGGGGGGTCTCGTCAGCGCTCGACCACAGCGAGACGTAGCGCTCGACGCCGTCGATCTGCGGCAGCGTGACCGCGATGGGACGCTCGATGCCGTGCACCATGAGCAGGGTGCGATTGTGCTGCTCGAGTTCGGGGGTCGACGTCGCGACGTACTGGATCGTGCGGTGGCTCGGGTTCGTCCACCGCTCGCCGGACATCGTCTCGCCGTGCTCGTCGTACCAGTCCATGACCGATGCCGACGGCGTGTGCTGATCGAGCCGCGCGAAGCGGCTCGGCCGCAGCGCCGGGTTCTCCTGCCGCAGCGCGATGAGCCTCCGCACGTGCGCGAAGAGGTCGCGCTGCCACTGCGCGTGCTCCCACGGCAGCCAGGTGAGCACGGAGTCGTGGCAGTACGCGTTGTTGTTGCCGCGCTGCGTGCGGCCGAACTCGTCACCGGCCGTGATCATCGGGATGCCGGCCGACAGCAGGAGCGTGCCCATGAGGTTGCGCATCGCCTTGCGGCGCGTCGCGAGGATCCGCTCGTCATCGGTGGGTCCCTCGGCACCGTGGTTGTACGACCGGTTCGTGTCGCTGCCGTCCCGGTTGTGCTCGCCGTTGCCGAGGTTGTGCTTGACGTCGTACGAGACGAGGTCGCGCAGCGTGAAACCGTCGTGCGCCGTCACGAAGTTGATGCTCGCAAGCGGTCCCCGCTCGGCGCTGAAGGTGTTCGACGAGCCCGCGAGGCGCGTCGCGAACCCGCCGATGCCGACGGGCGGCGTCGAGGCGCGGCGCGCGTAGTCGACGTCGCTCAGCCAGAAGTTGCGCACCCGGTCGCGGTAGCGGTCGTTCCACTCGTGCCAGCCGTCGCCGAAGTTGCCCGTCTGCCACCCGCCCATTCCGACATCCCACGGCTCGGCGATCTTCTTGACGCCCGCGAGCTGCGGATCGTCCACGATGGCGCGCAGCAGGGGATGGTCCGGGGTGAACGCGTGCGAGGCATCCCGTCCCAGCGTCGCCGCGAGGTCGAAGCGGAAGCCGTCGATCTGCACCTCGTTCGCCCAGTACCTCAGCGAATCCAGCACGAGGCGGGCCGCGGCATCCGTCGACGTGTCCAGCGAATTGCCGCAGCCGGTGACGTCGATGTACGCGCCGTCGGCGTGCTGGCGGTAGTACGAGCGGTTGTCGATGCCGCGCAGGCTCGTGCGGGGCCCGCCGATCTCCTCCTCGGAAGTGTGGTTGTAGACGACGTCGAGGACGACCTCGAGTCCCGCCTCGTGGAGCGACCTGACCATCTGCTTGACCTCGCGCAGCACGGCGGACGCGCCTTCGATGCGGCTGGCGACGGTCGCGTAGGGCGAGTGCGGCGAGAAGAAGTTGACGGTGTTGTAGCCCCAGTAGTTCGCCAGGCCGTGGTGCAGCAGACGGCGCTCCGACGCGAACGCGTGGATCGGCAGCAGCTGGATCGTCGTGACGCCCAGAGACAGGAAGTGCTCGATCATCGCGGGGTGACCGAGACCGGCATACGTGCCGTGAAGGGCCGGCGGGACGTCAGGATGCCGCTTCGAGAGGCCCTTGAGATGGCCCTCGTAGATGATCGTGCGGTCCAGCGGCACGGCGGGCTTGGCGACGCCGCCCCAATCGAAGGACTCATCGACCGCGACGGAGCGCCAGTCGCCGAGCCCGCCCGTCACGAGACCTTTCGCGTACGGCTCGATGAGGAGGGTCCGCGGGTTGAAGGTGTTCCCCGGCACGTGAGGTCCGTCGACGCGGACGGCGTACAGCGATCCCACGCGCAGGTGGGGCGTCGTGATCTCCCACACTCCGCCGCCGACGGGTTCGAGCGGGATCTCGCGGGTGATCCAGTCGAGATCCTTGCCGTCGAAGATGACGAGCTCGACCGCGTCGGCGGTTCCCGACCAGACGCGCACGCGCCCGCCGTCGGGGGTGTGCGTGACGCCGAGGTCGTCGAGAGCAGGGCTGAGGAGGCCGATCGAGGCGGCTTTTGCGAGGGAGCCCGTGGGGGACATGCGATCTACAGTAATAAGCGCGAGAGTCGCAGGTGTCACCAGGAATCGGGGTGGAGCGCATGAGCGTCTATCTCGATCACGCCGCGACGACGCCGCTGCGGCCCGAGGCACGCGATTCCTGGATCCGTGCGACGGAGTCTCTCGGCAACGCCTCGTCGATCCACGGCCCGGGTCAGACGGCTCGCCGGCTCCTCGAGGACGCGCGGGAGCGCCTCGCCCAGACCCTCGGGTGCGATCCCATCGAGGTCGTCCTGACGTCGGGTGGAACCGAGTCGATCAACCTCGCTGTGAAGGGCCTCTGGTGGGGCAGACGCTCCGCTGCGGATGCGGTCGTGCTCCCGGACGGCGAGCATCACGCGACCCTCGACGCCGTCGATTGGCTCGTGCAGCGCGAGGGGGCGGAGCTGCGTCCCGTCGCCCTGGACGCCGTCGGGGCCGTTCCCGTCGCCGACTTCGCCACGCAGCTGGACGGCGCGGCGCTCGCGACGGCGCTCGTCGCGAACAACGAGGTCGGCACGATCAACGACGCCGCGTCGCTCGCGCGGGCGGCGGCCGAGGCGGGGACCCCGCTGCACCTCGACGCCGTCTCGGCGTTCGGGCACATCCCGGTCTCCTTCGCGCGGTGGCGGGCCGATGCCGTCGGCCCGGCGGGCCTGGTCGCACTGAGCGTCTCGGCGCACAAGATCGGCGCGCCCGTCGGCGTGGGGGCGCTCGTCGTGTCCCGCCACGCGGGTCTCGCGCCGCTCCTGCACGGCGGCGGCCAGCAGCGCGGGCTCCGCGCCGGAACGCAGGACGTCGCGGGTGCCGCGGCGTTCGCGACGGCGGCCGAGCAGGCGATCGCCGAACTCGACGCGGAGGACCGGCGGCTCTCCCAGCTGCGCGACCGGCTGGCGCGCGGCATCCTGTCGGCCGTTCCGGACGCCGAGCTGCTCGGCAGCCCGACCGACCGACTGCCCGGCAACGCGCACCTCCTCTTCCCCGGGGCCAGCGGCGAGACGCTGCTGTTCCTGCTCGATCAGGCGGGGATCGCCGTCTCGACGGGGTCGGCGTGCCAGGCGGGCGTCCCCGAGCCGTCGCATGTCGTGCTCGCGCTGGGGAGGACGGATGCCGAGGCCCGCCAGGTGCTGCGGTTCACTCTGGGGCGCACGTCGACCGAGGACGATGTCGATGCGGCGCTGGCGGCGCTGCCCGGAGCCGTCGAGCGGGCGAGGGCTGCGGCATCCGGGACTCGCTCAGCGGCCCGCTCGTAGACTGGAGCAATGCGGATCCTGGCGGCGATGAGCGGTGGAGTGGACTCCGCCGTGGCCGCGGCGCGAGCGGTCGAGGCGGGTCACGATGTCGTCGGCGTGCACCTCGCGCTCTCGCGGGCCGGTGGGACGCTTCGCACGGGCAGCCGCGGATGCTGCACGATCGAGGATGCGATGGACGCCCGCCGCGCCGCGGACCGCCTCGGCATCCCGTTCTATGTGTGGGACTTCTCCGAGCGGTTCCGCGACGACGTGATCGACGACT
This sequence comes from Microbacterium sp. NPDC019599, assembly GCF_040632175.1. NCBI lineage: Bacteria > Bacillati > Actinomycetota > Actinomycetes > Micrococcales > Microbacteriaceae > Microbacterium > Microbacterium sp. NPDC019599. The sequence goes on along the minus strand of NZ_JBEYBL010000001.1, from coordinate 666,631 downwards.
TCATCGCCGAGTACCAGGCCGGTCGCACGCCCAATCCGTGCATGCGGTGCAACGAGAAGATCAAGTTCGCCGCCCTCCTGGAGCGCGCGCTCGAGCTCGGGTTCGACGCCGTGTGCACGGGCCACTACGCGACGCTCGTCGACGGCCAGGACGGCCTGGAGCTGCACCGAGCATCGGATGCCGCGAAGGACCAGTCCTACGTGCTCGGCGTCCTCACGGCCGAACAGCTCGCACACACGTACTTCCCGCTGGGGTCGACGCCGTCCAAGGCACTTGTGCGCGCCGAGGCCGCGGAGCGCGGACTCACGGTCGCGCAGAAGCCGGACAGCCACGACATCTGCTTCATTCCGGACGGCGACACGCGCGGATGGCTGGCCGAGAAGGTGGGCACGGCCACCGGCGACATCGTCGACCGGACGGGAGCCGTCGTCGGCTCGCACGAAGGCGCCCACGCCTACACGGTCGGGCAGCGCCGCGGACTCTCCCTCGGCGTGCCCGCGCCCGACGGTAAACCGCGCTTCGTGCTCGAGGTGCGCCCCGTGTCGAACACCGTCGTGGTCGGGCCGAAGGAGGCGCTGGCGACGGCCGAGATCGCGGGGGAGCGGTACACGTGGTCGGGGCGCGCCCCCGAGGCGTCCCGGTTCGCGTGCGACGTGCAGATCCGGGCCCACGCAGACCCCGTGCCGGCTGCGGCTTCACTCGTCGACGGAGTTCTCACGGTGCGGCCGGAGGTTCCGTTCGACGGGGTCGCGCCGGGTCAGACCGCCGTGCTGTACGACGGCACGCGCGTGATCGGGCAGTTCACGATCGATCGGACGGTCTCGGCGGTCGCCGAGCGGGTCTGAGCGTCGGAGGCCCTCCCTAGACTGGCGGGGTGACGGACACTTCGCGCTCATCGGCCGACACCGCGCTTCCCGACGACCCTGGGCTCGAGGCCTCGCGCGACGAAGCACAGCAGCTGACCGAGCGGATCCTCGGCGCCCGCGACGCCTACTACGGCCGCGACGCCGAGATCGTGGACGATGCGACCTACGACGCGTGGATGCGGCGGCTCGAGGAGCTGGAGCGCCTGCACCCCGAGCTGCAGGGCCAGGACTCGCCGACGCAGACCGTCGGTGCTGCCGAGAGTTCGCTGTTCGCGCCGGTGACGCACGCCGAGCGGATGCTGAGCCTCGACAACGTCTTCAGTCTCGATGAGCTGCGCGAGTGGTGCGCCAAGGCACAGGGCGCGGCCGGCCGCGAGGTGCGCTGGCTCACCGAGCTGAAGATCGACGGCCTCGCCATCAGCCTGCGCTACGAACGAGGTGTGCTCACCTCCGCCGCGACCCGCGGAGACGGCCGCGTCGGTGAGGATGTCACGGTCAACGCCCTGCGCGTCGCGGGGATCCCGGAGCGGCTGTCGGGGACGGGACATCCCGACATCGTCGAGGTGCGCGGCGAGGTGTTCATCCCGGTCGCGGCGTTCGAGAGTCTCAATGCGCTGCAGGCGAGCATGCGCGATCGAGCGGTCGAAGAGTCGCGGGCACGCGCGAGGTCCTTCGACGAGGCGCGGGCGCGGCTGAGCGCCGAGCGGCGCTTCCCGTCCTTCGCCAATCCCCGCAACGCTGCCTCGGGCGGCCTCCGGCAGCAGCTCGACAAGAAGGACGGACTCGAGCGCGAGGCCGGCCAGGCCCGACTGGACTCGCTGCGGCTGTTCGTCCACGGCATCGGCGCCTGGACGAACCCGCCTGTCGCGTCGCAGAGCGAGATCTATGCGCTCCTGGCCGAGTGGGGCCTGCCGACGAGCCCCTACTTCCGCACGTCGGACGACATCGAGGGCGTCCTGGACTTCGTCACCCATTACGGCGAGCACCGGCACGACGTCGAGCACGAGATCGACGGCGTCGTCGTCAAGGTCGACGAGCTCGCGCTGCACGACGAGCTCGGCGCGACGAGCCGTGCTCCACGGTGGGCGATCGCGTACAAGTACCCGCCCGAGCAGGTCAACACGAAGCTTCTCGACATCGTCGTATCGGTCGGCCGCACGGGCCGGGCGACGCCCTTCGCGGTCATGGCGCCCGCGCGCGTCGCCGGCTCCGTCGTCCGCCAGGCGACGCTGCACAATCAGGACGTCGTCCGCGCCAAGGGCGTGCTGATCGGCGACACCGTCGTCCTGCGCAAGGCCGGTGACGTCATCCCCGAGATCCTCGGGCCCGTCGTCGAGCTGCGCGACGGTACGGAGCGGGAATTCGTGATGCCGGCGGACTGCCCCGAGTGCGGCTCGCGCCTCGCGCCCGCGAAGGAGGGCGACATCGACCTCCGCTGCCCCAACACGCGGGCCTGCCCCGCACAGGTGCGGGGACGCGTGGAGCACATCGGGTCGCGCGGCGCCCTCGACATCGAAGCCCTCGGCGAGGTGACGGCTGCTGCGCTGACCCAGCCGTCCGTGCCCGAACGGCCGCCCCTCGAGACCGAGGCGGGTCTGTTCGAGCTGACGATCGAGCAGCTCGTGCCGATCGAGGTCGTCGTGCGCGACCCCGAGACGGGTGAGATGAAGGTCGACGAGAGGACCGGCGAGCTCGTGCGTCGCTCGCCGTTCCGCCGCAACCCGAGCGCCGCCGAGAAGAAGGACGGGCTCACGGGTCCCCAGCCGTCCGTGCAGGCCGTCACGCTCCTCGACCAGCTGGAGCGCGCCAAGACGAAGGAGCTGTGGCGCTTCCTCGTGGCCTTGAACATCCGCCATGTCGGTCCTGTCGCCGCCCGCGCGCTCGCGCAGTGGTTCGGCTCGGTGGCCGCGATCCGCAGCGCATCGAGGGACGAGCTCGCAGCCGTCGAGGGCGTCGGCGGCATCATCGCCGACTCGCTCACCGACTGGTTCGACGTGGATTGGCACCGCGAGATCGTCGAGCGCTGGGAGGCAGCGGGCGCGGAGCTCGCGACTCCGGGTCACCCAGGTCCCGGCGCCGCCGTCGTCGCGGGCGGCGTGCTGGAGGGTCTCACGGTGGTGGCGACGGGATCGCTCGACGGGTACACGCGCGAAGGCGCGCAGGAGGCGATCATCCGCGCCGGCGGCAAGGCAGCATCGAGCGTCTCGAAGAAGACCGACTTCGTCGCGGCCGGCCCGGGGGCGGGGTCGAAGCTCGCGAAGGCGGAGGAGCTCGGCGTGCGAATCCTCGACGCGGCGCAGTTCCGCGTCCTCGTCGAGCAGGGTCCCGCGGCGCTCGACGCGGGGTGATGGCGGCGCTGTGCGCGCGAGCCGGGATGTCGTAGCTATGTTCTAATGTCAGAGTCCTTCGAGGAAAGGACCCGCGATGACAATGACCCCCGACCCCGCCACGATCGCCTGGCTCGACCAGGAGGACAAGCGGACCGCCCAGACGATCCGCGAGCACGGGACGACGATCGAGTACGTCTTCGGCGATCCGTCGCGACGGCTGACGCCCTTCGCATACACCGTCGGGCTGTTCGGCATGGCCCATCCCGAGCTGCTCGTCTTCGGGCTCGACCCGCGCACGACGAGCCTCCTGCTCAACGACCTGCGGGATCGCGTCCGCGGCGGCCGCGACTTCGCTCCCGGTGACGTGGCCCGCTTCGACGGATGGGGCCATCGCGTGACGTTCGAGGCGGTGCCCAACCCAGGCGAGATCGTGTTCGCGGCGAACCGGTTCTATCAACGCCCCGACGAGGTGTCCGTCGATGTGCTCCAGGTGACCTACGACGATCGACAGGGGCGGTTCCCGTGGCAGGAGGGCTACGAGACCGCGGCGTGGATCCAGCCGCGGCCCGGCACGTTCCGCGCCGAGTGAGTGGTTTCGGCGGCGTGTGGGGCGACCTCCTAGGCGCCGCCGCTCGTGAGCTTCAGGAGCGATTCGCGCACCTGGCGCCGCAGGACCTTCCCGATGAGCGACTTGGGCAGCTCATCGACGACGAAGATGCGCCGGGGCACCTTGTAGGGGGTCAGGATGCCGCGCGCGAACTCGCGGACGGCTTCGACGTCGATCTCGCGGCCGGCCGCCGGGACGACGGCCGCGACGACCTCCTCGCCCGAGCGCTCGTTGGGCAGGCCCACGACGGCGGCGTCGTCGACGTCGGGGTGCTGGCGCAGCGCGTTCTCCACCTCGGTCGGGGCGACGTTGAATCCACCCGTGATGATGAGCTCCTTGATGCGGTCCACGATCCGCACGAAGCCCGCCTCGTCGATAGTGACGATGTCGCCCGTGCGGAACCAGCCGTCGGCGAAGACCGCGTCCGTCTCCTCGGGCTTGCCGTAGTAGCCCTGGAAGACCTGCGGCCCGCGTACGACGAGCTCGCCGCGGTCGCCGGGAGCGACATCCGTCGTCGGATCGTCGGGGTCGACGACCCGGCACTCGGTCCCAGGGAGAGGCAGACCCACCGTGCCGGGCACGCGATTGTCGGCGACCGGATTGGCCATGAGGACGGGCGAGCACTCGGAGAGGCCGTAGCCCTCGACGAGGTATCCGCCGCTGGCTTCCTCGAACGGGACGACGAGCTCGTGGGGGAGCGCCATCGCGCCGGAGATCGCGACCTGGGTGCCCGTGATGGGGATGCCCTTCTCCTTCGACGCTTTCAGGAGCCGGTCTGCGATGGGCGGTACGAGCGGGAGGAATGTCGCGGGGTGCTTCTTCGTGACGCTCAGCACCATGTCGGGGTCGAAGCGGGGGAACAGCACGAGTCGCGCGCCCATCGACATCGCGAAGGTGAGGCAGAGGGTGAGCCCGTAGGCGTGGAACATCGGCAGGACGGCGTAGACGACGCATCCGTCTCCGCGGACGATCGACGGGACCCACGACCGCGCCTGCGCTGCGTTGGAGATCAGATTGCGGTGCGTGAGGGACGCGCCCTTGGGCGTTCCGGTCGTGCCGCTGGTGTACTGGATGATCGCGAGATCGTCGGTACCCGGCCGCGGGTGCGTCGACGGCAGCCGATCGGCGCCTACCACGTCCTCCCACGACGTCGCGCCCGTGACGCGGGAGTAGAGCGCCTCGCGTCCCTCGCGCGCCTTGGCGATCGGAAGGCGCAGCGCGAGCCGCGTCAGGAACGGCATCGCGCGGATGACGTCGACGGAGATGAGGTTCGGCACGCGGAGGTCGTCGGGGAAGTCCTGGACGGTCGCGACGACCTTGCTCCACACGATCGCATGCTTCGCGCCGTGATCCTCGAACTGCTTGCGCAGCTCGCGGGGCGTGTAGAGCGGGTTGTGCTCGACGACGACGGCGCCCAGCCGCAGGATCGCGTAGAAGGCGACGATGTGCTGCGGGCAGTTCGGCAGGACGATCGCGACGGGGTCTCCGGGCCCGACGCCGCGCTCCTTGAGACCCGCGGCAGCGCGGTCGATGGCCTCGTGCAGCTGCCGGTAGGTCGTGACCTTCCCGAAGAACTGCAGTGCTGCAGCATCCGGATAGTCGCGGGCGGATGCCTCCACGATGTCGACGAGCGACCCGCTCACGGGGTCGAGGTCGTCGGGGACTCCCTCTGCGTAGCTGGCGATCCAAGGGCGCGGCGGGTCGTAGGTGGTCGTCACGGGGCTCAGACTAGTGCCCGGCCGGGGCGGCGCACAGAGCCCAACTAGACTGTCGTGGTGTCTGAAATCACCCCCGATCTCGTGCGCCATCTCGGTGTGCTCGCCAGGATCCAGCTGAGTGACGAGGAGGTCGAGCGCCTCACCGGACAGCTCGACGTGATCGTCGACAACATCGCGAAGGTGTCCCAGGTCGCGACGCCCGACGTCGCCGCGACGAGCCACCCGATCCCGATGGAGAACGTCTTCCGTGCCGACGAGGTGGGCACGACGCTCACCCCCGAGCAGGCCCTCTCCAACGCCCCGGATTCCGCCGACGGCCGCTTCCGCGTGACCGCCATTCTGGGGGAGGAGCAGTGAGCGACCTGATCCGCCTGACGGCCGCAGCCCTCGCCGACAAGCTCGCCTCGGGCGAGGTGTCCAGCGTCGAGGCGACGCAGGCCCACCTCGACCGCATCGCCGAGGTCGACGGCGATGTGCACGCCTTCCTGCACGTGAGCGACCAGGCCCTCGACGTCGCGGCGGACCTCGACCGTCGCCGTGCCGCGGGGGAGTCGCTCGGCGCCCTCGCGGGCGTGCCGCTCGCGATCAAGGACGTCCTCGTGACGACGGACATGCCGTCCACGAGCGGCTCGAAGATCCTCGAGGGCTACATGTCGCCCTTCGACGCGACCGTGGTCGCGCGCTCGCGCGCCGCGGGCCTCGTGCCGCTCGGCAAGACCAACATGGACGAGTTCGCGATGGGCTCGTCGACGGAGCACTCGGCGTACGGGCCGACGCGCAACCCGTGGGATCTCGACCGCATCCCCGGCGGCTCGGGCGGCGGCTCGGCCGCGGCGGTCGCGGCCTTCGAGGCGCCCCTCGCGCTCGGCTCCGACACGGGAGGCTCCATCCGCCAGCCCGCGCACGTGACCGGCACCGTGGGCATCAAGCCCACGTACGGCGGCGTCAGCCGCTACGGCGCGATCGCGCTCGCGTCGAGCCTCGACCAGGTCGGGCCCGTGACGCGCACGGTCCTGGACGCAGGCCTCCTGCACGACGTGATCGGCGGATACGACCCGCACGACTCGACGTCGCTCACCGACGCGTGGCCGTCCTTCGCCGAGGCTGCCCGCGAGGGCGCCCGCGGCGACGTGCTGAAGGGCCTCAAGGTCGGCGTCATCGCCGAGCTCCCCGACAGCGGCTTCCAGGCCGGCGTCTCGGCATCCTTCCGCTCGGCGCTTGCCGTCATGGAGGCGCACGGCGCCGAGATCGTCGAGATCAGCGCCCCCCACTTCGAGTACGGCGTCGCCGCGTACTACCTCGTGCTGCCCGCCGAGGCATCCAGCAACCTCGCGAAGTTCGACTCGGTCCGCTTCGGCATGCGCGTCACGCCGCACGCGAACTCGACGGTCGAGGACGTCATGGCGGCCACCCGTGAGGCCGGGTTCGGCGACGAGGTCAAGCGACGCATCATCCTCGGCACCTACGCCCTCTCGGCCGGGTACTACGACGCGTACTACGGCTCGGCGCAGAAGGTCCGCACGCTCATCCAGCGCGACTTCGACGCCGCATTCGCCCAGGTCGACGTCATCGCGACGCCGTCGGCGCCCACGACGGCGTTCAAGCTGGGCGAGAAGATCGACGACCCGCTGCAGATGTACCTCAACGACGTCACGACGATCCCCGCCAACCTCGCCGGCGTTCCGGGCATCTCGATCCCCTCGGGTCTTGCGGAGGAGGACGGCCTTCCGGTCGGCATCCAGTTCCTCGCCCCCGCGCGCGAGGACGCCCGCCTCTACCGGGTCGGAGCCGCGCTCGAGGCGGCGCTGGAGGATTCGTGGGGCGGTCCGCTGCTGGACAGGGCACCCGCGGTCGGTGCGAGGGGAGGAGTCCGCTGATGGCCAAGGACAAGCTGATGGACTTCGACCAGGCCCTCGAGCTCTTCGAGCCCGTGCTCGGGTTCGAGGTCCACGTCGAGCTCAACACGAAGACGAAGATGTTCTCCGCGGCGGGCAACCCCGCCAACGCCGAGAACCACGGCGCCGAGCCCAACACGCTCGTGGCTCCCGTCGACATGGGTCTTCCCGGTTCGCTGCCGGTCGTCAACGAGCAGGCCGTCCGCCACTCGATCAGCCTCGGGCTCGCCCTCGGCTGCTCGATCGCGCCCTCGAGCCGCTTCGCCCGGAAGAACTACTTCTACCCCGACCTCGGCAAGAACTACCAGATCTCGCAGTACGACGAGCCCATCGCGTTCGAGGGTCAGGTCGAGGTCGAGCTGCCGGACGGCACGATCGTCCAGGTGCCGATCGAGCGGGCCCACATGGAAGAGGATGCCGGCAAGCTGACCCACATCGGCGGTGCGACGGGTCGCATCCAGGGTGCCGAGTACTCGCTCGTCGACTACAACCGCGCGGGCGTGCCGCTCGTCGAGATCGTCACGAAGCCCATCTTCGGCGCGGAGCACGGCGCGCCGGAGCTCGCGGCCGCGTACGTCCGCACGATCCGCGACATCGTCATCGCGCTGGGCATCTCGGAGGCCCGCATGGAGCGCGGCAACCTGCGCTGCGACGCGAACGTCTCGCTCCGCCCGCGCGTCGCGCCCGGCGAGCCCGCCGCGCCGCTCGGCACCCGCACCGAGACGAAGAACGTCAACTCCATGCGCTCGGTCGAGCGGGCCGTGCGCTACGAGATCCAGCGCCAGGCCGCGATCCTCGACGCCGGCGGCTCGATCACGCAGGAGACGCGCCACTGGCACGAGGACACCGGCACCACGTCGCCCGGACGTCCCAAGTCCGATGCGGACGACTACCGGTACTTCCCCGAGCCCGACCTCCTGCCGGTCGCGCCGGCCGCTGAGCTGATCGAGGAGCTGCGCGCCGCCCTGCCCGAGGCGCCCGCCGTCCACCGTCGTCGGCTGAAGGCGGAGTGGGGCTTCGGCGACATCGACTTCCAGGGTGTCGTGAACGCCGGGCTCCTCGCCGAGGTCGAGGCGACGATCGCCGCCGGCGCCTCGCCGACCGCGGCGCGCAAGTGGTGGACGGGCGAGATCCTGCGCATCGCGAACGCCGAAGGCCGCGATGCGTCGGATCTCATCACGCCCGCGGACGTCGCCGCGCTGCAGGGCCTCATCGACGCCGGCACCCTCACCGACAAGCTCGCGCGCCAGGTGCTCGAGGGCGTCATCGCAGGTGAAGGCACTCCGCAGGAGGTCGTCGACGCGCGCGGCCTTGCGGTCGTGTCCGACGACGGTGCGCTCGTCGCGGCCATCGACGAAGCGCTCGCCGCGCAGCCCGACGTCCTCGAGAAGATCCGCGACGGCAAGGTGCAGGCGGCCGGTGCCGTCATCGGCGCGGTCATGAAGGCGATGAAGGGACAGGCGGATGCTGCGCGCGTCCGTGAGCTGATCCTCGAGCGCGCCGCGCAGTAAGCGCGAGCGCTCTCGCAGGGGCAGGACGGTCCAGGCGGATCCGTCCTGCCCCCTCGTCATTGCGGGAACTCGCGCCGCGTCGGCGGCAGCGGGGAGAATCGTTGACATGGGACGCGGCGACGGGACGGGCCGTGTCGTCTCGCCCGAAGGCGCCGACGACACGGGGACCGGCATCCTGCATGTCGACATGGACGCGTTCTACGTGTCCGTCGCGATCCTCGACGACCCGTCGCTGAAGGGGAAGCCCGTCATCACGGGTTCGCCCGAAGGTCGCGGCGTCGTCGCGAGCGCGAGCTACGAGGCGCGCCGGTACGGCGTCCGCTCCGCGATGCCCGTGTCGCAGGCGCTCCGCCTATGTCCGACGGCGATCACGGTGCAGCCGCGCTTCGACCGCATCAACGAGTTGTCGAGTCAGGTCATGGGCATCTTCGACGACTTCACTCCGCTCGTCGAGCCGCTCTCGATCGACGAGGCCTTCCTCGACGTGCGCGGAGCGCGCCGGCTGTGGGGCAGTCCCGGGCAGATCGCGGTGCTGCTGCGCCGGCGCGTGTTCGAGGAGACCGGGCTCACGTGCAGCGTCGGCGTCGCGGCGACCAAGCACGTCGCCAAGATCGCGTCGACGCTCAGCAAGCCCGACGGGCTCCTCATCGTCGCCGGGCCCGACACTGCGGCCTTCCTCGCGACACTGCCGGCGCGCGCCCTGTGGGGCGTCGGGCCGAAGGCGGGCGAGGCGCTCGAGGCACGCGGCATCCACACCGTGGCCGACATCCTGGAAACCCCGCGGTCCGTCCTCGACCGTGCGCTCGGGCCCGCGATGGGTGACCGGGTCTGGCACCTCGCGCGCGGACTGGACGCACGCTCCGTCGAGACCGCGCGCGTCGAGAAGAGCGTCGGGCACGAGGAGACGTTCCTCCGCGACATCGACGATCCGGCGATCCTGCGGACGGAGTTCCGGCGGCTCGCCGATCGGGTCGGCACCCGCTTGCGCAAGCACGCGTGGGAGGCGTCGACGATCTCCATCAAGGTCCGCTTCGCCGACTTCACGACGATCACGCGCTCGCAGACGCTGCCCGAGCCGACGTCGGTCGGCAGGCGGATCGGCGAGGCCGCGCTCGAGCTCTTCGAGGCCGTCGAGCGCCGGCAGCCCGTGCGACTCGTGGGCGTCCGGGGCGAGAGGCTCCGCCCCGTCGCGGGCGACCTGCCCACGCTGTGGGACGACGACGAGGACTGGCGCAGCCTCGAAGGCGCGCTCGACGATGCCGCGGCGAGATTCGGGCGCGGCGCCGTGACGCGGGCCACGCTGATCGGTCGTTCCCGCGACGGCGGCGCGCTTCCGGTGAACCGGCGAACGCCGTCACCCGACTGATCGCTGATCCGACGCAAAGGGTGATGTCGGCCTGGGCAGGGGTCGGCTCCGACGGGTAGCGTGGGCGTATGCCCAACATCGCACTCGAGCTCGGCAAGCAGTCAGCGACCTTCGGCGTCCACAGCGCCTATGGCGAGCAGCAGGATGTCGACGGCATCCGAGTCATCCCCGTCGCCCTGACCTGGTCCGGGTTCGGAGGCGGATCGGACGAAGCGGGCAACGGCGGGGGCGGCGGCGGCGGTTGGTCGGTTCCCCTCGGCGCATACATCCGCAAGGGCGGTGACCTGCGGTTCGAGCCGAACCTCGTGTCGCTGCTCGCGGTGGCGATTCCGTTCGTCTGGGTCGCCGGACGCACGCTCAGCCGTGTCATCCGGGCCCTCAAGAAGTAGCGCGGACCCGGTCGCCGACGCACTCGAGATCGCTGCGGCCAAGGTCGTCGCGGCGGTCCGAGAGCTGCGCGCGGCCAATCCGGTCGTCCTCATCGACGGGCGCAGCGGATCCGGCAAGACGTCGCTCGCCCGCCAGCTGATCGCACGCTGGCCCCTTCGCGGACGGGTGCAGCTCGTCGCGCTCGACGATCTGTACCCGGGCTGGGACGGGCTGACCGAAGGCGTCGAGGCGGCGCGCAGCCAGGTCCTGCATCCGCACGCGCGCGGGCTGATCGGCGTCTGGCAACGGTGGGATTGGGATGCCTCGACCCACGCCGAAGCCCACGCCGTGGATCCGTCGCTCGCCCTCATCGTCGAGGGAGCAGGGCTCCTCACGGAAGCGACGGCGAAGCTCGGCGACGTGCGGGTGTGGCTCGAGTCGCCGGCGACGTCACGCAAGCGCCGCGCGCTCACGCGCGACGGAGAGACGTATCGGCCCCACTGGGATCGCTGGGCAGAGCAGGAGGCACGGCACATCGCCCTCGACGATCCGCGCCGGCACGCGACGCTCGTGTTCGAGGTGCCCTGACGGCCTACGCGCCCTCGGCCGCCTTCACGAGTCCGTCGAGGCGGTAGCCGAGCCAGTCGTAGATCCCGAAGCGCGGGTCCTGGTCGTCGTGGTCGTCCTCATCCTGGATGCCGAGCCGCGAGGCGAGGACGAGGCGGAGCGCCGCGAGCGTGCGAAGCCACGCGTACAGCGCTTCCGGATCCAGCTCGACGATCGACATCCGCGTGAGCGTGTGCTCGTCGTCGGCCAGCGCGGGATCGGCCGCGCTGTGGAGGGTCGCGAGCACGGTCGCGGCATCCGTCGACCGGCGGTCGAGGAGCTCGCGCTGCGTCAGCGAGCGGAATTCACGCGACGCGTCCGGATCGTCCGCGTACGCGTCCGGCACGAGGCGGGCGACCGCGGGATCGTCGGGGGTCGCCTCGCCAGCCTCGGCCGTCTCGGCGAGGAGTTCGGCGAACTGCTCCACGAGGCGAGCGAGGTGCCGCGCCTCCACGTGGGCCATCTCGAGCACGACGAGTCTCTCGGTCATCGGGGTGCCTCCCTCACTGTCGCCCACAGCCCGTAGTCGTGCATCGCCCGCGCGTGGAGCTCCATCTGCTCGCGCGCGCCCTCGGCCACGACGGCGTGCCCGTCGTGGTGGACCGCGAGCATGAGCCGCTCGGCCGTGGCCCGCGGGAATCCGAAGTACTCGCGGAAGACGTGCACGACATAGCTCATGAGGTTGACGGGATCGTTCCAGACGACTGTCTGCCAGACGCGGGCGGAGTCGGTCGTGGAATGGAGATCGACGTCTTCGCGGGTGTCGGGTGTCGCGACGCCGGCCATCACGCCCACCCGAGCTCGTGGAGCCGATCGTCGTCGATGCCGTAGAAGTGCGCGATCTCGTGGACGAGAGTCGTGTGCACCTCGTCGCGCAGCTCGTCCTCCGTCTCGCAGGCCGCGAGGTGGGGCTCGCGGTAGACGATGATGCGGTCGGGGAGCTCACCCACGCCGTACCGCTCGCGCTCGGTGAGCGCCCATCCGTCGTAGAGACCGAACAGGTCGAGACTGCCGTCCTCCGGACGGTCTTCGACGACGAACACGACGTTGTCGAGTCCGTCGACCATGTCGTCGGGGAGCAGATCGAGTTCGTCGACGACGAGCGATTCGAACGCCTCGACATCCATCTCGATCATGCGCGACTCGCATCGCACCACATGGGGTGAGTAACGGGACTTGAACCCGCGACCCCCTGGACCACAACCAGGTGCTCTACCAACTGAGCTATACCCACCATGTCTCCCGCGTGAGCGGGCAACCAGACGATTCTCTCACACCCCGGGAGCGAATGCGGACACGACGGAGGCCGCGGCGGCGCGTGCGCCATCGCTGGTCGGACCGGGCTGCGGGACGAAGACCGCCTGGCGGTAGTACGCCAGTTCGCGGATGGACTCGCGGATGTCGGCGAGCGCGCGGTGACCGCCGCCCTTGGCGGGGGCGTGGATGTAGGCGCGCGGGTACCAGCGGCGGGCGAGCTCCTTGACGCTCGACACGTCGACATTGCGGTAGTGCAGCCAGCGGTCGATGCGCGGCATGTACTTCGCGAGGAACATCCGGTCGGTGCCGATCGTGTTGCCGGCGAGCGGGGCCTTGCCCTCGAGCGGGACGAACTGCTGGATGTACTCCAGGGCCTGGAACTCGGCATCCGCCGTGCTCACGCCGTTGGGGATCTCGTCGAGCAGTCCCGAGCTGGCGTGCATGTCGCGCACGAACTCACTCATGTGGGCGAGCGCCGAGTCGTCGGGCTTGATCACGATCTCGAAGCCCGGATGCAGCGGTCGCAGCTCGAAGTCGGTCACGACGACGGCGATCTCGACGAGCTCGTCCTGGTCTAGATCGAGGCCCGTCATCTCGCAATCGATCCACACGAGCCGATCGTTCCCGGAAGCGCCCACCATGCCGACCATCCTAATAACGGCCGGCGACGCTCTGGCGGCCCTGGTCGGCGAGGATTTCCTGTCCGGCGGAGCAGAGAGCTTCCGCGAGTGTCGCCGGAGCGCGCGAGGAGGTCAGAGGGCCCCTCCGGGAGGATTCGAACCCCCGACCTGGCGGGTAGAAACCGCTCGCTCTGTCCCCTGAGCTACGGAGGGAAGGATGCCTACAGGCTACCGGGCGACAGGTCCGGTCAGGAATCGGCGTTCGCGGCGTTCTTCGGATGGATTCCGTGAACTGCCTGTCAAGCGCTGGCCACGGTGCCGAGGCGGGCGTAGCGTCGGGAACGCGATGCGGAGAGGAGTTCCACATGAGTGAGACGCAGACACGTCGCCTTTGGGTGGCGTACGGACCGGCGGGCGCGGTCGGGTCGATCGAGAAGAGCGCGGAGGACGCCTTCACCGTGAAGATGGTCGGGGCCGACGCCCCAGTGGGCACGTATCCCGCCCTCGAGGTCGCCAAGAGCGCGCTGGTCTCTCACCTCAAGCCGGGTTCGGATCGGCCTGAGTTCCGCGAGCACTGACTCCGACGCGCCGCCCGGCGCGTGACGGACGCCTCGTGTCGAAGACAGGCAGCGCGAGGTGGACGAGCGGTCCGATTAGTACCGCGAAGAGCACCGTGCCGATGCCTACCGTGCCTCCGAGCAGCCACCCCAGCAACAGGACCGTGGCCTCGACGAGCAGGCGGCACAGCCAGACCGGCCACCCCAGGCGTTTGTGCATGCCCGTCATGAGGCCGTCGCGTGGACCGGGGCCGAACTGCGCGCCGATGTAGAGGCTTGACGCCACCGCAACAGCCGCGATGCCGGCAAGGAGCACCGCGAACTGCAGGAGGATCCCGCTCACGGGCGGGATGACGAAGAGCGCGAACTGCATGCTCGTGCCCACGAGCAGGATGTTCGCGATCGTCCCGATCCCGGGCTTCTGGCGTAGGGGGATCCAGAACAGCAGCACGAGGAACCCGATGATGTTCGCGACCCAGCCGATGCCGATGCCCGTGTGGACCGACAGGCCCTCGGCGAAGACCGTCCACGGGTCGACGCCGAGGCCCGCCTCGACCGTGAGGGCGCAACCGACGCCGTAGAGGAAGAGGCCGATGAGCAGCTGGGTGATGCGGCGGGTCATGCATTGATCCAATCGCAAGATTGGACTGAGCTATGCAGTCCAATTCGGCTATTCTGGCCTCATGGACTCCCGCATCTCGGCTCGCGCCCTCACAGCGGCGCTCGGTGGGTGGCGCACGAGCGAGCCGGCGTATGAAGCGCTGGCTGACAGCATCCGTCTGCTCTGCCTCGACAACCGCCTCGCGCCGCGGACCGCTCTCCCGGCCGAGCGGGAGCTCGCCGCCGCGCTGCATGTGAGCCGGAGCACCGTGGCCGCGGCGTACCGGAGTCTGCGCGACACGAGCCACATCTCGAGCACGCGCGGGTCGGGGAGCGTGACGCTTCCGCTGGGGCGACGGGACCCGGGCTCGGCCTCCTTCGAAGGCGCCATCGATCTGCAGCAGGCCAGTCCGCCGTCTTGGCCTGGCCTCGCCGGCGTCATCGGCGATGTCGCAGGACGTGCCGCCGCGCTCGTCGGGCGCACCGGCTACGACGTGCTCGGGCGGCTCGAGCTGCGCGCCGCGATCGCAGAGCGCTACTCCGCCCGCGGCATCCTGACCGATCCGGGCGAGATCCTCGTCACGACGGGAGCCCAGGCAGCGATCCACCTCCTCGCCTCCGTGCTGCTCGGACGCGGCGACCGCGTCCTGATCGAGACCCCGACGTACCCGCACGCCGCCGATTCGCTGCGCGGGGCGGGCGCGCGGCTCGTCGGTCTGCCCGTCACGACCTCGGACGGCTGGGACGTCGATCGAGCGCAACAGGCACTCGCGCGGACGCTCCCGGTCGCGGCCTACCTCATGCCCGACTTCCAGAATCCGACAGGTCGGAGCATGACGGGTCACGAGCGCGACGCGATCCTGGATGCCGCCGAACGCGCGGGCACGGTGCTCGTGCTCGACGAGACGACGGCCGACCTCGACATCGACCGAGGCCGCGTCGCGCCGGGCTTCGGCGGCGCGGAGCACGGTTCGATCGTGCGGATCGGCTCCTTCGGGAAGTCGGTGTGGGGCGGGCTGCGTGTCGGATGGATCCGGGCCGGCGCGGACCTCGTCCGCCGGCTCGTCGCGGCGCGCTCATCGCACGACCTCGGGACGCCCGAGTTCGAGCAGGCCGTCGCCGCCGAACTGCTGCCGCGGTTCGGCGAGATCCTCGCCCAGCGCTCGCACCTCCTGGGGGAGGGTCGCGACGCCGCGGTGGGCGCGCTGCGCGCCGTGCTCCCGGAGTGGACCGTGCCGAGCCCGCACGGCGGTGTCTCGCTGTGGATCGAGCTCGACGCCCCGCTGAGCTCGGCCCTCGTCATGGATGCTCGGTCCCGAGGGCTCCTGCTCTCGGCTGGTCCGCGCTTCTCCGTCGACGGCGGTCACGACCGACACCTTCGGCTCCCGTTCACGGCGCCCGTCGACGAGCTGGAACGCGCGGTCGGCATCCTCGCCGACTCCTGGCGCCGTGTGCGCACGGGTGCTCCCGTCGCGGTCACGGAGCAGCTCGAAGCCCTCGTCTGACCCCTCATCGCCCGAGCCGCAGGCAATCGACGGCGTCGTCCGCCGACCAGAACTCTCCAAGATCGCGGAAGGCTCCGGATGCTGTGTGGAACCGTCGCGCGCGAAATCGCGTGCCGCCGCCGTCGACGGCGAGGGCCTCCAAGTGGCCGATGATCCGGCCGCGGTCGTCGATGACGCGCCAGAGCGCCGTGGCGGCGGCCGCCAGTCGTACGTGAGACCCGCGTCGCAGACGCGGTGCCGAGGGTGCGGGTCGGTCGATGATCGTCATGGTGCTCCTCTCACATTCGAAGATATGTGCGACCTCCGACATCGACCGCGGCTCCGGTCCGGGGGCCGCGACCGTCCGCTCCTCCCCACCGGGGCTCACCTCCCGCGCTGTCCCCACAGCCCTATTTGGGCGACGAAGAGCCGGGCGGTGCGCGGCATCCTGATGCGGTCGCTGCCACCCGACGGGCACTCGGGCGGCAGCGCGGATCCGAGGATCGGCCTCGGGCA
This sequence comes from Microbacterium sp. NPDC019599, assembly GCF_040632175.1. Classification (NCBI taxonomy): domain Bacteria; kingdom Bacillati; phylum Actinomycetota; class Actinomycetes; order Micrococcales; family Microbacteriaceae; genus Microbacterium; species Microbacterium sp. NPDC019599. Next base: position 650,329 of record NZ_JBEYBL010000001.1, on the reverse strand, counting down.
AGAGAGAAGGATGCGAAATGACCGACACCATCACCGTCACCGGCAACATCGCGACGCCGCCGGAGCACAAGCGCACGCCAGGCGGGGTCGCCATCACGACGTTCCGCGTCGCGAGCGGCCTCCGCCGGTTCGACCGGAACACCAGCAGCTGGGTCGATTCGGGGACCAACTGGTACACCGTCTCGACGTTCCGCAGTCTCGCTGAGCATGCCATGGCGTCGCTCAACAAGGGCGACCGCGTGATCGTCACGGGGCGCCTGCGACTGCGGGAATGGGACACCGGCGCGAAGAAGGGCATCACCGCCGAGATCGACGCGGATGCGATCGGCCACGACCTCCTCTTCGGAACGACGCGGTTCGAGCGGGGAGCCGGGGTAGCCGGTGCGGCTCCGGCGAGCTGGACCGCTCCGCCGACGCCGGAGGCATGGGCGGTCCCCGGGACGGAGGAGCTCGAGCAGCTGCTCGCCGACGAGGCCGCACAGGTGCCCGACGAGGCCGTACCCGAGGACGTGGAGACCCCGTTCTGACGCGCGGCGAGTGCTCGGGGACGCCGCCTAGACTCTCCCTGTGTCACGACCCGAGCACTCCCGACGCCCATCGCGCCGCCGAGCCGTGGCCGCGTCCGACCACCGCTTGCGAACCTCGGCCGCGCTCGCTGCGGGGGTGATCCTCGCCGCCGGCGTCCTGGCAGGCTGTGCGCCCGCAGGGCCGGGCGAGTCGTCTCCGAGTTCCACGGGCACCCCCAGCCCGACGGCTTCCCAGTCGCCCACATCCTCTCCGACGCCGACGGAGACCACGCCGACCCTGGATCCGGCCGGGACCGCGGAGGACAACCTCGACTACTTCGCGGCCATCGTCGACAGCGTGTGGGCAGGCCCCGACAAGGTGTCGGGCCGCGCATACATCGACGCGCTGGTGGCGGGCGGCTTCGACAAGGGCGCGATGCAGGTCACGAACGACCTGTCCACCGTCGGCAACCCGGCCGAGAGCATCCAGTTCTCCGTGCTGTGGGCGGGGGAGTGCCTCGTCGGCCAGGTAGGACCCGCGACGGGCGAGCCGGTCGCCGTCGTCCTGCCGGTCGTCGGCGACGGTTCGTGCCTGATCGGCAGCACGCGTCCCATCGACTGGTGACTCCCAGTCCTCTAGAGAGGACGTCGTGTCGTGCGGCGACGGGATGATGCCGGTCACACCCGCCCCGCAGAGTGGAACCCGCGACTCGGCCCGTAGACTGGACAGGTTATGGCTGAGTACATCTACCAGATGGTCCGTGCCCGCAAAGCGGTCGGCGAGAAGCTGATCCTCGATGACGTCACGATGGCGTTCCTCCCCGGCGCCAAGATCGGCATGGTCGGTCCGAACGGGGCGGGAAAGTCCACGATCCTCAAGATCATGGCGGGTCTCGACCACCCCTCGAACGGCGAGGCGAAGCTCACGCCGGGGTTCACCGTCGGCATCCTCATGCAGGAGCCCGAGCTCGACGAGACCAAGACCGTGCTCGAGAACATCCAGGACGGCATCGCGATCAAGGAGAAGCTCGATCGGTTCAACGAGATCTCGGGTCTCATGGCCGACCCGGACGCCGACTTCGACGCGCTGCTGGCCGAGATGGGCACGCTCCAGGAGGAGATCGACGCGGCTGACGCGTGGGACCTCGACTCGCAGCTCGAGCAGGCGATGGACGCGCTGCGCACGCCGCCGGGGGATTCCAGCATCCCGGTCCTGTCGGGTGGTGAGAAGCGCCGCGTCGCGCTGACGAAGCTGCTCCTCCAGAAGCCCGACCTGCTGCTCCTCGACGAGCCCACCAACCACCTCGACGCCGAGAGCGTCCTGTGGCTCGAGCAGCACCTGCAGAAGTACCCCGGCGCCGTCATCGCCATCACGCACGACCGGTACTTCCTCGACAACGTCGCGGAGTGGATCGCCGAGGTCGACCGCGGCCGGCTGATCGGCTACGAGGGCAACTACTCCACGTACCTCGAGAAGAAGCGCGAGCGCCTCGACATCCAGGGCAAGAAGGACGCGAAGCTCGCCAAGCGCCTCGCGGAGGAGCTCGAGTGGGTGCGCTCCAACCAGAAGGGCCGCCAGGCCAAGTCGAAGGCGCGCCTCGCGCGCTACGAGGAGATGGCGGCCGAGGCGGATCGCACGCGCAAGCTCGACTTCGAGGAGATCCAGATCCCGCCGGGGCCCCGCCTGGGCAGCGTCGTGATCGAGGCCAAGAAGCTGCAGAAGGGCTTCGACGGCCGCTCGCTCATCGACGGGCTGACCTTCAGCCTGCCGCCGAACGGCATCGTCGGCGTCATCGGTCCCAACGGCGTCGGAAAGACGACGCTCTTCAAGACGATCGTCGGCCTCGAGTCGCTCGACGGCGGAGATCTCAAGATCGGCGAGACCGTCAAGATCAGCTACGTCGACCAGAGCCGCGCGAACATCGACCCCAACAAGACGCTGTGGGAGGTCGTGTCGGACGGACTCGACATCATCACGGTCGGCAAGATCGAGATCCCCTCGCGCGCCTACGTCTCGAAGTTCGGGTTCAAGGGTCCCGACCAGCAGAAGAAGGCCGGCGTCCTCTCGGGCGGCGAGCGCAACCGCCTCAACCTCGCTCTGACGCTCAAGGAGGGCGGCAACCTGCTGCTCCTGGACGAGCCGACGAACGACCTCGACGTCGAGACGCTCAGCAGCCTCGAGAACGCGCTCCTCGAGTTCCCGGGCTGTGCCGTCGTCATCACGCACGACCGGTGGTTCCTCGACCGCATCGCGACGCACATCCTCGCCTACGAGGGCACCGACGAGGACCCCGATCAGTGGTACTGGTTCGAGGGCAACTTCGAGGCCTACGAAGAGAACAAGATCGCGCGCCTGGGCCTCGAGGCCGCCAAGCCGCATCGCTCGACCTACCGCAAGCTCACTCGTGACTGACGACCCTGTCGCAGAGGTGGAGGCGACGCCGGACGGCGCTCGCCTCCACATCCCGATCCCGCTGCGCTGGGGTGACCTCGACGCGTTCAACCACGTCAACAACACGTCGATGCTCAAGCTGCTGGAGGAGGCGCGCGTGCGCGCGTTCTGGCTGCCGGCCCCCGGCGAGGCCGCTCCCTCGACTGCGGTGCTCGAATCCGGCCTGCACAGCGGCATCCTGACCCTCATCGCGCGGCAGGAGATCGAGTACCTCGCTCCCGTGCCGTATCAGCGGCATCCGCTCGACGTGCAGATGTGGTTCGGCAAGCTCGGCGGCTCGAGCATCGAGGTCTGCTACGAGGTGTGCAGCCCTCGTGAGACGGCCGACGAGGATGGCAGCCAGATGGTCTACGCTCGGGCGACGACGGTCGTCGTGAAAGTGGATGCCGAGACCGGCCGCCCGCTTCGGCTCTCGCCCGAGGAGCGCGCCGCCTGGCAGCCGTATCAGGGCCCGCCGATCGTCTACGCGCACCGCGCCTGAGCGAGCACTCGCGCACAGGCGCTGAGGCGCACGCGGACCGCGCCTGAGCCGGCGGCGGACGGCCGCGCCTGCCGCAAGGCCACGGCTGAACCGAGCTCAGTCCGGGATGCGGACCATGATCTCCTGCGCCACGCTGGCGACGAGCACGCCGTCGGACGTGTAGATCCGGCCCGTCGCGAGCCCCCGCCCGCCCCGGGCGCTGGGCGACGTCTGCACGTACAGCAGCCACTCGTCGACGCGGCCCGGACGGTGCCACCACATCGCGTGGTCGAGGCTCGCGACCTTGAGCCCCGGCCGCGTCCACGCGATCCCGTGCGCCCGCAGGATCGACTCCTGGATCGTCAGGTCGCTGATGTAGGCGAGGGCGGCCCGATGCACCGCCGGATCGTCCGGCAGCGGGCTGCGCGCCCGCATCCACACCGCCTGCCTCGGCTCGTGCCCGCCCTCGACCGACAGGTAGATGGGCGACGGAACGTGCCGGAGGTCGACGGGTCGATCGAGGAACAGACGCTTGCTCATGGGGTGCAGGCCCGTCAGATGGTCCTCGAGGTCGGGGAGTTCCTCTGGGCGCGGGATGCCGTCCGGCATCGGCTCCTGATGCTCGATGCCGGGGTCCTCGTCCTGGAACGACGCGATCATCGAGAAGATCGGGACGCCCTCCTGGAACGCCTGCGTGCGCCGAGTCGAGAAGGAGCGGCCGTCGTGGATGCGATCGACGGCGAAGGTGATGCCCTCCGAGGAGTCGCCCGGCCTCAGGAAGTAGCCGTGCATCGAGTGCACGTTGCGGCCGTCCGGGATCGTCCGCTCCGCCGCGACGATTGACTGCGCGAGGACCTGGCCGCCGTAGACCCGCCCGAGCGGCATGGGCTGCGAGACCCCCGTGAAGATGTCCTCCGTGGTCCGCGCCTGCGAGTCGGCGAGATCGAGGACTGCCAGCAGCGACGCGATCGGGTCGGCGTCCGGCTTCGCCTCGTCGGATTGAGCGGCGTCGGTCACGGCATCCTCTCGAACTCTGCGGGAGGGGTCCCGCGACGCTTGGTAGTTTAGGGCGGATGTCGCAGCGCCTGATCTTCCCCGACGCCGAGGCCGCCGCCGACGCTCTCACATTCGCCAGCCGGACCGCGATGGTCGGCGACGGTGGAGTGCGCCTGCAGGCCGCGAACGGCACCCTCGCGATGACGTCGGCTCCGCTCGCCCCGCGCGGCCTGCTGGATTCCACGCCCACGGTCCTGGCTCTGCGCGCGCTCCCGGTGGATCCCGAGCTTCTGTGCGACATCGTCGTCGAGGCGACCCAGCTCGCTCAGGCGCCCGACGACAGCCGAGCCGTCGAGCTGCCCGAGACGGGCCTTTCGCCGGCGTGGGCCGGCGTCGCGCCGCCCCGCACCGGCTGGGAGGCGTCCGGGACGATCTCTGCAGCGGACCTCGCGTCGCGCGCCCAGTTCGGCATCGCGTCGGTCGCCGAGTCGATGCCCGCCGACCCGGGTGAGGACGTCGTCCGCGCCGTCCGGGCGACGGTGTGGGCAGCGCCCGACGACACGCTCCGGGGCCTTCCGCTCGGTGCCGCGTTCGCGGCCTTCGCGCTCGGCTTCATCGTCGGCGAAGAGGAGGCTCGCGTCTTCTCGTCGGGGCCGTGGACGCGCATCACGCTGAGGCGCGGGCACGTACTCGTCCGCGGACCCGTGCGCAGCGGGCTCACGCCTGTCCGCGAGACCGGGGCGGCTCGCTGACGGGAGGCGACAGCATCCGGCGATCCCCGCGTAGCGGTGCCAGACTGACGCCGTGACACTGATCGATGACGCCATCTACGTCGACGGACGGCGGGTCGCGAGCCCGGCGAGCCTCACCGGCACGCTCGAGGCGCTCGACGAGGCGGGCGGATTCGCGTGGATCGGCCTCTACCGGCCTGATCAGGACGAGCTCGGCCTCGCCGCGACGGAGTTCGGCCTGCACGAGCTCGCGGTCGAGGACGCGCTCACGGGACATCAGCGCGCGAAGCTCGATCGCTACGGCGATACGAGATTCGTCGTCCTCCGCCCCGCGCGCTACCTCGACGCGGACGAGGAGGTTGAGTTCGGCGAGGTGCACGTCTTCGTCGGCAGGAACTTCGTCATCGCGATCCGGCACGCGGAGTCGCCGAACCTCGCGAAGGTGCGCGCGCGCCTCGAGAGCCGGCCCGACCTGCTGGAGCGGGGTCCCCTGGGCGTCCTGTACGCGATCGTCGATCAGGTCGTCGACGAGTACGAGCCGGTCGTGGCGGGCCTCGAGAACGACATCGACGAGATCGAGTTCCAGCTCTTCGGCGGCGATCGCGCGGTCGCCCGGCGCATCTATGACCTTTCCGGCGAGGTCATGGAGCTGCAGCGCGCCATCCGGCCGCTCGTGAAGATCCTGTCGACGGTTCGGGAGGATCTCCAGGCCGACCTGCCCCAGGATCCGCATGCGCTCGAGCTCCGCCGGTCGTTCCGCGACGTGCTCGATCACGTCATCTCGATCACGGAGAAGGTCGACGAGTTCCGTCAGACGCTCTCGAACGCGCTCATGACCCACACGACGCTCGTCGCCCAGCAGCAGAACGACGAAATGCGCATCCTCACCGAGACGAGCCTCGCGCAGTCCGAGCAGGCCAAGAAGATCTCCGCCTGGGCTGCCGTCATCTTCGCGCCGTCGCTGGTCGCGGCGATCTACGGGATGAACTTCCGCGCGATGCCCGGGGTGACTTGGGGCGGAGGCTTCCTGTTCGCACTCCTGCTCATGACCCTGTCGGCGGTCGTGCTGTTCCTCGTGTTCCGCGCGCGGAAGTGGCTCTGACCGCCGAGGGGCAGCCAGAGCCCTCGCCGGACCGCGATCGCGCTCAGACGGACGCCGCGACAGCCCTGCCTGCGGCGCGGCCCGAGAAGAGGCATCCGCCGACGAACGTGCCCTCCAGCGCGCGATAGCCGTGCACGCCGCCGCCGCCGAAGCCGCTGGCCTCACCCGCCGCGTACAGGCCCGGAACCGGCTCACCCGACGCGCCGAGCGCTCGCCCTGAGAGATCCGTCTCGATGCCGCCCAGCGACTTGCGCGTGAGGACGTGCAGCTTCACGGCGATGAGCGGACCCGCCTGCGGGTCGAGGATGCGGTGCGGCTTGGCGGTGCGGACGAGCTTGTCGCCGCGGTAGGCGCGCGCCGAGCGCAGCATGGCGACCTGGGCGTCCTTCGTGAACGCGTTGTCGATCTCGCGGTCGCGGGCCTCGAGCTCGAAGCGCACACGGTCGCCGTCGAGCGACTCGCCGCCCGGCAGCTCCTTCATCCCGGCGATCAGGTCGTCGAGGTTGTCGCGCACGACGAAGTCGGCCCCGTGGTCCATGAACGCCTGGACGGGCCCGGCCGCGCCCTTCATCAGCCGGGACTTGACGAGGAGCTTGATGTCCTTGCCGGTGAGGTCGGGGTTCTGCTCGCTGCCCGAGAGCGTGAACTCCTTCTCGATGATCTTCTTCGACAGCACGAACCACGAGTGGTCGTAGCCGGTGGCGCGCAGGTGCGCGAGCGTGCCGAGCGTGTCGAAGCCTGGGTACAGCGGGACGGGCAGGCGGTTGCCCGTGGCGTCGAGCCAGACCGACGACGGGCCGGGGAGGATCCGGATGCCGTGTCCGGGCCAGATCGGATCCCAGTTCTGGATGCCCTCGACGTAGTGCCACATGCGGTCGCCGTTGATGAGGCGCGCGCCCGAGGCCTCCGCGACGGGGTACATGGAGCCGTCGACGTAGGACGGGACGCCGGTGACCATCGTGGAGGGAGCCGGCCCCAGTCGCGACGGCCACTGCGCGCGGACGAGGTCGTGGTTGCCGCCGATGCCGCCCGACGAGACGATCGTCGCGGACGCCGAGACCTCGAACGAGCCGACGACCTCCCGCGAGCTCGCGATGCCACGCGCCGAGCCGGAGGGGGCGAGCACATCGCCCGCCGCGCCCGTCACGGCGCCGTCGGTCGTCACGATCGACGTCACACGGTGGCGCGGCAGGATCGTGATGAGTCCGGCGGTCTCGGCGGCCTCGACGGCCGCCTGGAAGGGCGCGACGATCCCGGGCCCCGTTCCCCACGTGATGTGGAACCGCGGGACGGAGTTGCCGGGGCCGGTCGCCCCGTAGCCGCCGCGCTCGGCCCAGCCCACGACGGGGAAGAGGCCGACGCCCTTCTCGCGCAGCCACGAGCGCTTCTCGCCGGCGGCGAACTGCAGGTAGGCCTCGGCCCAGCGCTTGGGCCAGGCATCCTCCTCGCGGTCGAATCCCGCGTTGCCGAACCAGTCCTGCCGTGCGAGGTCGAGCGAGTCCTTGATGCCCATGCGACGCTGCTCGGGGGAGTCGACGAGGAACAGACCGCCGAACGACCACCATGCCTGCCCGCCCAGGTTCGTGCGCGGCTCCTGGTCGACGATGACGACCTTCTTGCCGGCCGCGGCGGCTTCGCTCGCGGCGACGAGACCGGCGAGGCCCCAGCCGATCACGAGCACATCGGCGGAATGGGTGGTGGCGAGGGGCATGACGACTCCTTCGTCGTTCGGGGGGATTGTCAGGAGGGTGCGCCGTCGGGTGGCGACGCGGTGAGGGGGATGGAGGTCCGGGGCGCGCCGGCTTCGCGCACGTCGGGTCGGGATGCCGCGTCCCGGCCGCCCGAGGAGGGTCCGATGCCCGTCGGCTCGAAGGTGTTCACCATGGCGTGGGCGGCGCGCTGCAGGTAGTCCCACAGCGTCGCCTCGTGCAGCGGCGACAGCTCGAGGCCGTCGACAGCCTCGCGCATGTGCGCGAGCCACCGGTCGCGGGCCTCGGGATTGACGTGGAAGGGCGCGTGGCGCATGCGCAGGCGCGGGTGCCCGCGCTCCTGGCCGTACGTCGTGGGGCCGCCCCAGTACTGCTCCAGGAACATCAGGAGGCGGTGCGCGGCAGGTCCGAGGTCCTCCTCGGGATACATCGGCCGCAGGACTTCGTCGTCGGCGACGCCGCTGTAGAAGCTCTCGACGAGCTTCGCGAACGTCGCGTGACCGCCGACCTCGTCGTAGAAGCTCAGCGGCGAGGGGGTCGGCTCGGCAGCCGGGGTGGCGGCATCCGTCATGGCGTCGGCTCCCCGTCCGCGCGCTCGGCGTTCGGTGTCTCCGCCTTCGGCCGGCGCGGCTTGCGCGGCTTCCACACCGGCTTCTCGGGGACCTGCTGCGCGATGGGGTGGGGCTTCGTCTTGGGCGGGTTCGCACCGCGCACCCGCTGCGCCGCTTCCAGCCCCGTCAGCGTGATCGAGTTCAGCTGGGGGAGGGTGAGACCCAGCTCGTCGATCGCATGCTTCAGGCGCATCCGCAGCTCGCGGGCGACGTCGTCCTTCGCGTTCGCGCGCGTCTTCATGACGACGCGGATGACGAGCGCGTCGCCCGACACCGACTCGAGGCCCCACACCTCGGGCTTCTCGATGATGCGGCTGCGCCACTTGGGATCGGCGGCCAGACTCTTCGCGGCCTCGAGCATCGCCGACTCGACGTCGTCGATGTGGGCGTCGACAGGGACGGCGAGGTCGATGATGACGCGCGACCAGCCCATGGACATGTTGCCGATGCGCGTGATCTCGCCGTTGCGGACGTACCAGAGCGTGCCGTTGACGTCGCGGACGTGCGTCACGCGCACGCTCACGTACTCGACGATGCCCGTCGCAAGGCCCAGGTCGACGACGTCGCCGATGCCGACCTGGTCCTCCGCGACGATGAAGATGCCGTTGAGGACGTCCTTGACGATGTTCTGCGCCCCGAAGCCGAGCCCCGCGCCGATCGCCGCCGTGAGCAGCGTGAACGAGCCGAGGACGTCCGGGCTGATCGCGTAGACGATGAGGACGACGGCCAGGATGACGATCGTCGTGTTGACGATGTTCGTCAGGATCGACCCGAGGGTCCGGGTGCGCTGGACGAGTCGCACCTGAGCGAGCGGCGAGCGGTCCAGCGCCTGCGTGTCGGCGACCTGCGCCTTGGATTTGGCACCCGAGACGATGCGGTTCACGATCCGGTCGATGAGGCGCCGCATGATCCAGACGACGATCATCGCGCAGACGATGATGCCGAGGATCCAGAGCAGCTTCGTGCCCACCGTCTGGAGGAATCCCAGGAGGTTCTCTCCGACTTGCGCCCAGTCGAGCGTGCTCGTGCTCTCTTCCGCGTTTTCCAGTCGCATCATCCCGATCCTAACGACGGATGCCCCGCCCGACCTGGGCGGGGCATCCAGGTGTGTGGACTACTGCGCGTCGCGCTCTTGGACGGCAAGGGCCCGCTCGACGCCCGCGAGGTTCTCGCTCACGAGGCGACGCAAAGCCGGAGCCGCCTCGCCGTTCGCCGCGAGCCACGCGCGCGTCGCGTCGCGCAGCGCGACGCTCGCGAGCGGTGCCGGATACAGCCCGACGATGAGGTACTGCGCGATCTGGTAGCTGCGCGACTCCCACACCGGGAGCAGCATGTCGAAGTACGGTGCGACGAAGTCGCCGAGCACCTCGACACCTGCAGGGTGGACGAAGCCGAGCGCGGCCGAGCGCACGATGGTGTTCGGCAGGCTGTCGTCGTCGATGAGCGACGACCACGCCGCCTGCTTCGCGTCCGACGTCGGAAGCGCGGCCTTGGCCTGAGCCGCGAACTCGCCGCCCTTCGCCGTGTTGTCCGCCGCGAGCGCCGCCTCGATGTCGGACTCGGTCACGACCCCGCCCGCCGCGAGCGACACGAGCAGCTGCCATGAGAGGTCCGTGTCGATGTCGAGCCCGTCGAACGAGACCGCTCCGTCGCGCACCTGCCGGACCTTGTCCCAGTGGGTGCTCGTCGACGCCGCGCTCGCGAACGCCGTCACGAGCTGAAGCTGGCTGTCGCTGCCGGCTTCGGCGGCCTGCGCGAGCTCCCACAGCCCGTCCGCGACCCGCGTGCGAGTCGCCGTCCGCTTCTCGGGGGCGACGTAGGAGTTCGCGGCGAGCTGCAGCTGGGCGAGGGTCGTGCGGATCGTCGTCGACTCGGTCTCGGCGCCGATGTTGCGCAGCACCAGATCGATGTAGTCGCTCGGCGAGGCCTCGGCATCCCGTGTCTGATCCCAGGCGGCGCCCCACACGAGCGAGCGCGCGAGCGGGTCGCTGATCTTCGCGAGGTGCTCGATCGCCGTCGTGAGCGACCGCTCGTCGAGGCGGATCTTGGCGTAGGCGAGATCCTCGTCGTTGAGCAGCACGAGGTCGGGACGCTGCAGGCCCTTGAGCTCGGGGACCTCGGTCAGATCGCCGTCGACGTCTAGCTCCACGCGGTGGACGCGCACGAGGGCGTCGCCCTGGAGGCTGTAGAAGCCCACGCCGAGGCGGTGCGGACGGATCGTCGGGTAGTCGGCGGGAGCCGTCTGGACGATCGCGAAGCGCGTGATGACGCCGTCAGGACCGGTCGCGATCTCGGGCGACAGGGTGTTCACGCCCGCCGTCTCGAGCCACTTCTTCGACCAGGTCGCAAGCTCGCGGCCGCTCGTGGTCTCGAGCTCGGTGAGGAGGTCCGACAGCTCGGTGTTCGAGAACTCGTGCTTCTTGAAGTACGCCGCGACACCGGCGAAGAAGGCCTCGACGCCGACCCACGCGGCCAGCTGCTTGAGGACCGAGCCGCCCTTCGCATACGTGATGCCGTCGAAATTGACCTGCACGTCCTCGAGGTCGTTGATCGTCGCGACGACCGGGTGCGTCGAGGGGAGCTGGTCCTGGCGGTACGCCCAGGTCTTCTCCATCGCGTTGAAGGTCGTCCACGCCTCGGTCCACTCGGTGGCCTCGGCCGTGGCGATCGTCGACGCCCACTCGGCGAACGACTCGTTGAGCCACAGGTCGTTCCACCACTTCATCGTGACGAGGTCGCCGAACCACATGTGGGCGAGCTCGTGCAGGATCGTCACGACGCGGCGCTCGCGGACAGCATCCGTCACCTTCGAGCGGAAGACGTACGTCTCGGTGAAGGTGACCGCGCCCGCGTTCTCCATGGCGCCGGCGTTGAACTCCGGCACGAAGAGCTGGTCGTACTTCGCGAAGGGGTACGGGTAGCCGAACTTCTCCTCGAAGTAGGCGAAGCCCTTGCGCGTGATGTCGAAGACGTAGTCGGCGTCGAGGTGCTGCCACAGGCTCTTGCGCGCGAAGACGCCGAGCGGGATGACGCGTCCCGACGAGCTCGTGAGCTCGGAGCGGGTCTCTTCGTAGGGCCCCGCGACGAGCGCCGTGATGTACGACGAGATGCGCGGGGTGGGCTCGAAGACCCACGTCGCCGCGCCGTCGCCGTGCTTCTTGGGCTCGGGGGTCGGCGAGTTCGAGACGACCTTCCACGGCTCCGGAGCCGTGATTGTGAACTGGAACGTCGCCTTCAGATCGGGCTGCTCGAACACCGCGAAGACGCGGCGCGAATCCGGCACTTCGAACTGCGAGTACAGGTACACCTCGCCGTCGACGGGGTCGACGAACCGGTGCAGGCCCTCGCCCGTGTTGGTGTACAGGGCGTCGGCGTCGACGACCAGCTCGTTGTCCGCCTCGAGCCCGTCCAGCGCGATGCGGGAGTCCGCGAACGCCGTCGCAGGGTCGATCGAGCGGCCGTTGAGTGTGATCTCGCGGACCTCTCGCGCGATGAGGTCGATGAAGGTGGAGGCGCCGGGGGTCGCCGAGAAGCGCACGACCGAGCGCGACCCGAAGACCTCCTCGCCCTGCGTCAGATTGAGGCTGATCTCATACGAGTGCGTCTCGACGACCGCACGGCGCTCCTGCGCCTCGATGCGGGTGAGGTTCTCTCCAGGCACTTCGCTCTGCTCCCGTTCGTGATGGGGGTGGGACGATCTCGATCCGCGGCAGACGCCGCTGTTCGATCCGTGGTCGCATCGACGCTGCTGGCGCCGGCGACAACCGCTCCAGCCTACGCGCTCGCCCCCGCCGCTCGACATGAGCGGTCACGACGCGCGCCGCGCCGGTGGGAGGATGGAAGAGTGACTTCCGGTGAGCATGACGTGACAGCACACGGACCGGCGACGGTCCCCTTCGCCTCGGATGCCGCGGCATCCGGTGCCCCGCACATCGAGGTCCCCGTCGCCTACGACGGGATCCTCCTCGCGAGCTTCGGCGGCCCCGAGGGGCAGGAGGACGTCATCCCGTTCCTCCGCAATGTGACGCGGGGCCGCGGCATCCCCGATGAGCGCCTCGAGGAGGTCGCGCACCACTACCGCCACTTCGGCGGAGTGAGTCCCATCAACGAGCAGAACCGCGCGCTCAAGGCCGCACTCGAGGACGAGCTGGCCCTGCGGGGCATCGACCTCCCCGTCTACTGGGGCAACCGCAACTGGGCGCCGTACCTCGACGAGGCGGTGAAGGATGCCGCGGCAGCCGGTCACACGAACCTCATCGCGATCGCGACCAGCGCGTACAGCTCGTTCTCGAGCTGCCGGCAGTACCGCGAGGACTTCGCGCGCGTGCTGACCGAGACGGGACTCGCGGGCACCGTGACGATCGACAAGGTGCGCCAGTTCTTCGACCACCCCGGATTCGTCGCGCCGTTCGAGGCGGGCGTGCGCGACGCGATCGGCGGCTTCCGCGCCGACGGCGTCGCGCCCGCCGAGATCCGCGTCCTGTTCTCGACCCACAGCGTCCCGACGGCCGACGCGCAGCGCTCCGGCCCGCGCGACGTCGACTGGGGCGAGGGCGGAGCCTACGCCGCGCAGCACCTCGCGGTCGCGCAGCGCATCATGACGGCCCTCGCCGACGAAGATCCCGCGATCGCCGACGTCGGCTGGGAGCTCGTCTACCAGTCGCGGTCGGGCCCGCCGTCGCAGCCGTGGCTCGAGCCCGACATCAACGACGTCATCGCGGGGCTTCCGGATGCCGGCATCCGGGCGGTCGCGATCGTCCCGCTCGGGTTCGTGAGCGACCACATGGAGGTCCTGTGGGACCTCGACACCGAGGCGATGGAAGCCGCGGGCGAGGCCGGGATCCGCGCCGTCCGCACGCCGACCCCCGGCGTCGACCCCGCCTACGTGGCGGGACTCATCGACCTCGTGCTGGAACGCGTCGCGGGCACGCCCGTGAGCGAGCGACCGCACGAGACGGCGCTCGGTCCGTGGTTCGACGTGTGCCGCCCCGCATGCTGCGAGAACGTCCGCGCGGGCTTCAAGCCGGCGGCCGCCGGCATCGCCCCCTGACGTCACGCGCCGATCCCCGTTCCGCCCCGCTCCCTAGGATTGGACCCATGCGCATCCACATCGCGACCGACCATGCCGGCCTCGAGTTCTCGACGCAGCTGCAGCACCACCTCGCCGCGCAGGGGCACGAGGTGATCGACCACGGCCCGCTCGACTACGACGCGCTCGACGATTACCCGTCGTTCTGCATCCGCGCCGCCCAGGCCGTCGTCCGCGACCAGGAGGCCGGGGTCGAGGCGCTCGGCGTCGTCTTCGGCGGGTCCGGCAACGGCGAGCAGATCGCGGCCAACAAGGTGCGCGGCATCCGCGCGGCGCTCGTGTGGAACATCGCGACGGCCGAGCTCGCGCGCGAGCACAACGACGCGAACGTCATCTCGATCGGCGCCCGCCAGCACACGTTCGAGGAAGCGGCCTCCTTCATCGACCGCTTCGTCGAGACCCCCTTCTCGCACGAGGAGCGGCACGCACGGCGCATCCGCCAGGTCGGCGCGTACGAGACCGACGGCAGCCTCGAGCCCGACCCCCGTGCGACTCCCGCGAACGGCCTGCACGCTCCCACGGGCGGCGAGTCGTCCGACTCGATGGACCCCGAAGCCGGCTGATGCCGGAGGGTCATTCCGTCCACCGCATCGCGCGCCAGTTCGACCGCAACTTCGTCGGCCGGCCCGTCTTGGCGTCGAGCCCGCAGGGGCGCTTCGTCGAGGGTGCCGCGCTCCTCGACGGTCGCGAGGCCGTGTCGGTCCGGGCGGTGGGCAAGCAGATGTTCCTCGCCTTCGAGGACGACCTGTGGCTGCGCGTGCACCTCGGCATGTACGGCGCGTGGGACTTCGCGGGCGAGATCATCATCGACCCCACGATCGCGTCGTCGAACGGGCGCATAGGGCACACGAACCAGCGCGGGACGATCGTCGAAGACGAGCCGATCCTGGATTCCGCGGGGGAGAACTCGCTGACCTCGATCGGCGCGCCGCGGCGCACCCGCGTGCACGTGCGCATGTCGGAGCAGACGACGGGGCTCCCCGAGGACGACGGCGAGTGGCCGCCGCCCGTCGTCGGGCAGGTCCGGCTGCGGCTGCTGACGGAGGTCACGTGCGCCGACCTGCGGGGCCCCACGGCGTGCGAGCTGCAGTCGCCGGACCAGGTCGCCGCGACGATCGCGAAGCTCGGCCCCGACCCCCTCGTCGACGACATCGCGGAGGGGGAGGAGCGGTTCACCGCGCTCGTGCGGCGCAAGCCGACGCCCATCGGGCTCCTCCTCATGGACCAGACCGTCGTGAGCGGCATCGGCAACGTGTACCGCGCCGAACTCCTGTATCGCGCACGGCTCGATCCCCACACTCCCGGCCGCGACGTGCCGGAGGAAGTCGTGCGCGGGCTGTGGCGCGACTGGGTGCGGCTTCTGTCGATCGGCGTCGAGACCGGCCAGATGATGACGATGGACGACCTCGATCCCGACGCGTGGCGCGCCGCGATGGCCAGCCGCGACGACCGCCACTGGGTCTACCACCGGACGGGCCTGCCGTGCCGCACGTGCGGCACGGCGATCGTCATGGAGGAGATGGGCGCGCGCAAGCTCTACTGGTGCCCCTACTGCCAGCGTTGACGCTCGCGCGCGGCTGACCTGACCGCGGCGCCGGAGGACGGCATCCGAGATCCTAGGCTGGAGCCATGCGCCAGAACCCGAGCTTCGCGATGACGGATGTCACCGAGCTGCGCCGCCTCATCGACCGCAATCCGTGGATGACCCTCGTCAGCTCGACCGACGAGGGACTCGTCGCCTCGCACTACGCCGTCCTCCTCGACGAGGACCGCGACGACCTCACGATCGTCGGTCACGTCGGCAGGCCGGACGACCTCATCCACGGCCTCGGGGAGCGCGAGCTGCTCGTCGTCGTGCAGGGTCCGCACGGCTACATCTCGCCCGGCTGGTACGGCGACGGGACCCAGGTGCCGACCTGGAACTTCGTGTCGGCGCATCTGTCGGGCGTGCCCGAGATCCTGAGCGGCGAGGAGAACCTCCGGGTCCTCGACCGGCTCGTCGCGCGCTTCGAGAACCGGATGCCGGAGCCCCGCCTCCTGTGGAAGCCGCCGAACGATCCTGCCTACGTCGAGCGCCTCGAGAAGGGCACGGTCGGCTTCCGGCTGACGCCGACGCGGGTCGTGGCGAAGCGGAAGCTGAGTCAGAACAAGACGCCCGATGTCGTCGAGACGATCATCGCCGAGCTGAGCGGAGACGGCGCATACGCGAACCCGTCCCTCGCGGCCGAGATGCGGCGCGCCCACGACGCGATGCGGAAGCCGGCGTGACGGCGGTCGGCCAGTCCGTCGGGACGATCACGGGGGTCCGCATCGCGGGTCCCGGCAGTGAGCTGCTGCCCCACGAGGGTCCGTTCGACGTCTTCCTGGCGGACGGCGTCATCGCCGACATCGCCCCGGCCGGCGCGCTCGCCCCGAGCGGTGCGGTGGTCGATGGGGACGGCGGGACGCTCATCCCGGGGCTGTGGGACCACCACGTCCACGTCATGCAGTGGGCGCTCGTGTCGCAGCGGGTCCCGCTCGGTCCCGCGACCTCGGCCGCGCACGCTGCGGCGCTCATGGCCGACGCCCCCGTCATCGAGGGCCGCCGCGTCGGGATGGGCTTCCGCGACGCCTTCTGGGGCGACGAGCCGACGCTCGAGCTCCTCGACGCCGCGACGGGGGATACGCCCGCCTACCTCATCAACGCCGACGTGCACAGCGTGTGGCTCAACTCCGCGGCGCTGCGCCGCGAGGGATTCGAGTCCGACGGATCGGGCCTCCTGCGCGAGGAGCCCGCGTTCGAGATCTCGCGACGGCTCAACCTCGTGGATCCCGCGACGGGTGACCGGCTCGTCCAGGAGATGGCGAGGGATGCCGCGTCCCGCGGCATCGTGGGGCTCGTCGACCTCGACATGGCGTGGAACGAGGAGCCGTGGGCGCGCCGGACGCGCGGCGGCTTCGACACGCTGCGCGTCGAATTCGGGATCTACCCCGAGCACCTCGCCCGCGCCCTCGCCGAGGGACTGCAGACCGGCGATGTCGCGCGGGGAGCGGCATCGGACCTCGCCCGCGTCGGGGCGCTCAAGGTCATCACGGACGGGTCGCTGGGCACGCGGACGGCCGCGTGCTCGCACTCGTATCCGGGCGACCCGCACAACCACGGACTCCTCACGGTCGACCCCGCAAGCCTCGTCGACCTCATGACGCAGGCGACGGGCGGGGGCCTCGCGTGCGCCATCCACGCGATCGGCGACGTCGCGAACTCGCACGCCCTCGACGCGTACTCCGTGACGGGGGCCGTGGGCACCATCGAGCACGCGCAGCTCGTCGCGCACGCCGACATCCCGCGGTTCGGTCGCCTCGGCGTCACGGCGAGCGTCCAGCCCGAGCACGCCGTCGACGACCGCGACCTCACGGACACGATCTGGGCGGGGCAGACGGCGATGCCGTATCCGCTCGCAGCGCTCGCGGCGACGGGCGCGAACCTCGTGCTCGGCTCGGACGCGCCGGTGTCGCCGCTGGACCCGTGGGCTGCGCTCGCGGCCGCGGTCCACCGGACGCGCGACGGCCGCGAGCCGTGGCATCCCGATCAGGCGCTCGACCCGACGACGGCGCTCGCCGCCTCGACGCACGGCGGATCGCTCAATGCCGCGACGATCGCGCCGGGTGCCCTCGCGGACTTGGCCCTGTGCGAGACCGACCCCTTCACGGCGGGGGAGAGCGCGCTTCGATCGACGCGCGTCGCGGCGACCCTCCTCGGCGGACGCCTGACCCACGTCGGCTGATACGGGGGCCAGCCCCCGGGTGGTTCCGGGAGCGGGTCGGATGCCGCACCACACTGCGATTCGGGAGGCTGGGGGAGACCGAGGAGTTGAGATGAGCACATCGACGGGTGTCCCCGCCGTCAGCAGGGGATTCTGGGCCGCGTACGGAGAACTCTGGAAGCGGGTGCCGGGCAACGCCGTGTACCTGCTGGCCGTGTTCGTGCTCGCGATGACCTCGCTGAGCGTCCTCGCAAGCCTGTTCTGGACCGGCGTCGGGCTCCTCGTCCTCGTCATCGGCCTGCCCCTCGTCGTGGGCGCGCTGCTCGTCGCACGCGGATTCGGCGTGGCGGACCGGTTCCTCCTGCTCCTGACGGGCCTCCCCGAGATCCCCGAGCCCGAGTGGAACCGCGACTCGGTCGAGCGCACCGGCTTCTGGGCCGTCCTCAGCAGACCGCTTCGGAACGCGCACTACTGGCTCTATCTCGTGCACGGCATGATCGTGAGCCCGATCCTGAGCATCATCTCGTTCACCCTCACGGTCGTGTGGCTGAGCGTGAGCCTCGGCGGTCTGACCTACTGGTTCTGGGGCCTCTTCCTGCCGCGCGACGGCAACGAGTGGGGACAGTACGTCGCGCAGGCGATGCCGCGCGTCTTCGGCGGCTGGTCGTCGTGGGCGGTCGAGGTGACGCTGTACCTCGTCGCCGGCATCCTGTTCGCGATCACCCTGCCGTGGGTGCTCCGCGGTCTCTCGCTCGCGCACCACGGCGTGGCCCAGGGCATGCTCGGCCGCTGGCAGTCCGACGACCTCGCCGCAGAGGTGCGGGCCGAGGCGGCCGCGCGCAGCGCCGCCGTGATCGCGGAGGACATGTCGCTGCGCCGGCTCGAGCGCGACATCCATGACGGTCCGCAGCAGCGTCTCGTCCGCCTGCAGATGGACCTCGCGTCCCTCGAGCGGCGGGCCGAGGCGGGCGATGCGGATGCCGCGGCCGAGCTCGCCCGCGAGGCTCGCGGTCACGCGAAGGCCGCACTCGACGAGCTGCGCGCCCTCTCGTCCGGCGTCGCCCCGCCTCTTCTCCAGGACCGCGGCCTCGCGGCGGCGCTCGAGGCGCTCGCGATGGGCAGCGCGGTCCCGACGCGCATCGAACTCGATCCCGCCGTCGACGCCGCCGCATCCCCCGAGATGGCGCGGACCGTGTACTTCATCGTCGCCGAGCTGCTCACGAATGTCGCGAAGCACTCCGGCGCCTCGGCGGCGACGCTGCGGGCGTGGGTGCGACCCGCGAATCCGGGTGAGCCGACGACGCTCGACGTGTGGCTCGTCGACAACGGGCGCGGCGGCGCGCGGCTCTCGCCCGGCCACGGGCTGGAGGGCCTGCGTGATCGCGCGCACGGCCTGCGCGGCGAACTCGAGCTCCAGTCGCCCCTCGGCGGACCGACCACCGTCGGCGTGCACATCCCGATCCCCGCAACTGCGCCTTCGCCGCGGAGCGCATCATGAGCGCCGCCTATCCTGAGCCCGTGCCCACGGATCCGCTGCGCATCGTGCTCGTCGAGGACTCGGTCCTGCTGCGCGAGGGACTCGTCCGGCTCTTCGACGAGGCCGGGTACACGACGGCGGGCGCGTGGGGCGACGCCGACGACATCGTCGCGCGCGTGCGGGATGCCGCGGCCGACGTCGCCGTGCTCGACGTGCGGCTGCCTCCAGGGTTCCGCGACGAGGGCATCCGCGCCGCCGTCGCGCTGCGCGCGGCCCTCCCCGATCTCGGCATCCTCGTGCTGAGCCAGTACGTCGAAGGCGTCTACGCCCGCGAGCTCCTCGCCGGCGGCGAGGGCGGCATCGGCTACCTCCTCAAGGACCGCGTCACGTCGCTGGAGGAGTTCACGGATGCTGTCCAGCGCGTCCGCACGGGCGGCACCGTGCTCGATCCGCTCGTCGTACGGGGCCTCCTCGCGGCTCGCCCGGATCCGCTCGCGCGGCTGACGCCGAGGGAGCGCGAGGTCCTCGAGCTCATGGCCGAAGGACGCAGCAACTCCGCCATCGCCCAGCGCCTCTTCATCGGAGTGGGAGCCGTCGAGAAGCACATCAGTGCCATCTTCGCCAAGCTCGGGCTCGAGGAGTCCGCGACCGAGCACCGCCGCGTGCTCGCGGTGCTCGCGTTCCTGCAGCACGGCTGAGCGACGGCATCCGGCTGCGACGAAGCCCCCGGGGTCGTCCGGGGGCTTCGTCGTTCAGCGTCTGCTCGGATCACTCCGCGAGGTGGGCACCCTTCGATACGGCCGCGGAGCGGCCTACTCAGGGGCCGGGCCCGCACCGCCGCGTGCGGTTTGCTTACTCCGCGAGGTGCGCACCCTTCGATACGGCCGCGGAGCGGCCTACTCAGGGGCCGGGCCCGCACCGCCGCGTACGGTTTGCTTACTCCGCGAGGTGCGCACCCTTCGATACGGCCGCGGAGCGGCCTACTCAGGGACCGGGCCCGCACCGCCGCGTGCGGTTTGCTTACTCCGCCAGGTGCGCAAAGAGGAACCAGCGGTCCTTCTCGAGCGACTCCTTGATCGCCAGGGCGATGTCCTGGCTCGCGAGGTCGATCTCGTCGAGACCGTCGATCGCGGCCTGCACGTCGGCGATGACGACGTCCATGTCGGCGATGATCGCGCGGACGACGTCCTCCCACTGGGCGAAGCCGGCCGGGACGGCGGTGGCCTTGACCTTGTCGTTCACGGTCGCCAGGCGCGCGTCGATCGGCAGTCCGAGCGCCACGATGCGCTCCGCCGCGTCGTCGGCGCCGGTCTGCGCGTGCGCCACGACCGAGTCGAGCACCTCGTGGATCGCGATGAAGTTCGCGCCGCGGACGTTCCAGTGGGCCTGCTTCCCGTTGACGGCCAGGGCCTGCAGCCCGAGCGCGACGGGCGTGAGGAACTGGGCGGTGCCGGCGGCGACCTCGGGGCCTGCCGCGGTGGCGGGAGTCGTGTGGGTCTTCGTCATGTCAATCCCTCCGAAAGTGGACGATTCCTGTGTCGTCTGTGCCAACGCTACTCAGCACGATGCATTCCGCAAGCAAGCTGAGGCTGGGCTCACTCAGCCTCGACGCCTCCCGTAATGTCGGGTCATGAGCATCGCCGCAGACGCCTCCGTCCTCTCGCTGCCCGGCAAGACGCCGTCCATCGATCCGACCGCATTCGTCGCCTCCGGTGCTCGCATCGTCGGCGCCGTGACCCTCGGCGAGGGAGCGAGCGTCTGGTACAACGCCGTCGTGCGCGGCGACAGCGACGCCATCACTGTCGGGGAGGGCAGCAACCTCCAGGAC
Source organism: Microbacterium sp. NPDC019599 (assembly GCF_040632175.1). NCBI lineage: Bacteria > Bacillati > Actinomycetota > Actinomycetes > Micrococcales > Microbacteriaceae > Microbacterium > Microbacterium sp. NPDC019599. The sequence goes on along the minus strand of NZ_JBEYBL010000001.1, from coordinate 629,625 downwards.
AACGTCGCTGTGCACGTCGATGCGGGGCATCCCACCGTCATCGGTCGGAACGTCTCGGTGGGCCACAACGCAGTCGTCCACGGCTGCTCGATCGGCGACGGCTCGCTCATCGGGATGGGCAGCGTCGTGCTGTCCGGCGCCGTCATCGGTGAGGGATGCCTCGTCGCCGGCGGCGCCGTCGTGCTGGAGGGTTCCCAGATCCCGGCCGGCTCGCTCGTCGCGGGCGTCCCGGCGAAGGTGCGGCGCGAGCTGACAGCCGAGGAGCGGGCGGGGATCCTCCGCAATGCCGAGACCTATCGCGCGCATCTCGCGACGCACGAGTCCGCCACGGACGCCGGGGCCTGACATGCGCATCGATTCGCTCCAGCCCGGCGAAGTGTTCGTCTTCGGCTCCAACGCGCAGGGGGCGCACGGCGGGGGAGCAGCGCGATTCGCGTACGACCGCTTCGGCGCCGTGTGGGGGCAGTCCGAGGGCCTCCAGGGACAGTCGTACGGCATCGACACGATGTCGGGCCTCGCCGTGTTCGAGGAGCAGGCGGTGCGTTTCGTCGCCTTCGCGGGCGAGCATCCCGAGCTCCGCTTCCTCGTGACGGAGGTCGGCTGCGGCATCGCGGGCTACACGCCGGAGGAGGTCGCCGGCTTCTTCCGCGGTGCCCCGGAGAACGTCGTGCTGCCTGAGAGTTTCGCCAAGGTGCTCGGCTCCGCGAGCGCATGAGGGGCGCGGGCGCAAGCCCCTCGGGGGTACGGGAGCGTCCGCTTAGCCTGACGATCCGCGGTGGGTACCGCCCGTCAGGAAGGGGCCCCGCATGTCCCATCAGGCCGAAGCGTCCGAAACACGCCTCGCCGACATCTTCTTCACGATCATCCTGTGCGTCTGCGCCGGCTTCGTGTCGGCCGTCCTCATCCTGTTCGCCCTGGTCTGGGCCGGACACGAGGGCGACGCCGACAACTGGGCGATCGCCCTCGGCATCGTCGGGCCGGTCCTCGTGACGCTCGTGGGTGTCGTCTCCGCCGTCGTCAGGGTGCTCCGAGGCCGTCGCGGCTGGCGTGTGGCCCTCCTCACGATCGCGGGGAGCATCTTCGTGTGGTGGCTCGCGTCGCTGCTCGCCGCCGGCTGAGCCCTGTTCGGCGGAGCGGGACCGCCCGCGGGCGTGTCGCTTCGGACGGCATCCACGCGAATGCCCCCGCGGGCGACCTTCGGCCGTCCGCGGGGGCATTGGAGGGGATGACGGGAATCGGCCACTCCGCCCCTCCACGCGCCGACTTCGTCGTCGCGCGGAGCCTCTGGCGGAGCGGGACCGCCCGCGAGCGTGTCGCTTCGGACGGCATCCACGCGAAAGCCCCCGCGGACGACCTTCGGCCGTCCGCGGGGGCATTGGAGGGGATGACGGGAATCGAACCCGCACCATCAGTTTGGAAGACTGAGGCTCTGCCATTGAGCTACATCCCCGAGTGCGCCAGGCGCACCGGTCGATTCTAATACACGGGAATCAGTCGCCCTGGACCGGCGGGTGGTTCACCCCCCGATGGACCTCGTAGATGCGCGTGTGCTTCATGCCTTCGCTGTGGTCGACGATGGGCTTGTCGTCCATGAAGAGGCGGATGACGTGCGCGAGCTCGTCGGGGTGACTGAAGTTGATGGCGTGCGCAGCCGTCTCCATCGACACCGCCAGCACGTGGTTGTCGGTCTGCGAGGCGACCTCCTGCACGCGGGCGGCGCCGGGCAGCAGCGGGTCCCGCTCGCCGAGCACGACGAGAGTCGGCAGGCGCAGCTCCAGCAGCCGCTGCAGCGTCGGGTACTGCGTGAGGGCCTTGAACATCTTGAAGGTGCTCGGCACGCCGAACCGCAGGTAGTCGGGGGTTGCGACGCCGACCATCTTGACGGGCTCCCGCCCGCCGTCCTTGCTGAGCTGGCCGATGGCCCGCGCGAGCGGCTGATTGTGGATGCCGCCTGCGGGGGAGACGAGCACGGCGCGCTCTATGCGATCGGGGTAGTGGTGTGCGAACTCGCAGATGACGGGGCATCCCATCGAGTTGCCGACGAGCGTGGCCTTCTCGACTCCCCGATCGTCCAGGAATCGGGCGGCGGCGTGGGCGAGGTCGGGGACGTCGAGCGCGTTCGGGGCCTTGCCGCTGCGCCCGAAGCCGGGCAGATCCGGCACAAGCGTGTGGAATTCGTCGGCGAGCTTCTCGGCCGTCGGAAGGAGATAGCGACCGGACAGGCCGAATCCGTGCACGTGCATCATGACGCGGGCGTCCGGCGGGTTGACCGACTCGCGATAGAACACGTCGATGCCGTCGACGAGCGTCCAGCGCTCCGCGAGCGTCGTCTGCGGGCGACGCGGATGCATCCGCCTGCGATGCCGGTAGTTCGGTGCGTCGTCGATGCGGCTCATCCTGCGCGTCCTTTCGGTCCCCGAAGAAGAACGTCCCACCCGGCGCGAGGCTCGTCAACTCCCGGCCGATGACCTGCGCTCAGGTGAGGCCCACGCGAGTCGGCTAGACTTCTGGGGGCCGTTCGGCGTACGCGCGCGTGCGCACCCGCCCGGGGCGTAGCTCAGCTTGGTAGAGCGCCCGCTTTGGGAGCGGGAGGCCGCAGGTTCAAATCCTGTCGCCCCGACATCACGGCCCCTCAGAACTCACGACCCAGACCTTCATCCGCGCGTGTGCGCGGTACACACGAGGAGAACGAACAGGCATGGTCAACAGCACCGTCGAGAAGCTCAGCCCGACCCGGGTGAAGCTGCACATCACGGTCACCCCGGATGAGCTCAAGCCCAGCATCAAGCACGCGTACGAGCACATCGCGCAGGACGTGCAGATCCCCGGCTTCCGCAAGGGCAAGGTCCCCGCGCCCATCATCGACCAGCGCATCGGCCGCACGGCGGTCCTCGAGCACGCCGTGAGCGAGGGTCTCGACACCTTCTACCGCGAAGCCGTCGCCGCCAACGAGGTGCGGGTCCTCGGCCGTCCCAAGGCCGAGGTCACCGAGTGGCCGAGCGAGAAGGACTTCTCGGGCGACCTGCAGGTCGAGGTCGAGGTCGACATCCGTCCCGAGTTCGAGCTCCCCGAGCTCGAGGGCACGACGGTCACCGTCGACGCCGCCGAGGTCGACGAGGCCGCGATCGACGCCGAGCTGGAGCGCCTGCGCGGCCGCTTCGGCACGCTCGTGACGGTCGACCGTCCCGCCGCGAATGGCGACTTCGTCGAGCTCGACCTCGTCGCGACGATCGACGGCAACGAGATCGACCGCGCCGAGGGCGTCTCCTACGAGGTCGGCTCGGGCGAGCTCCTCGAGGGCATCGACGAGGCGATCGACTCGCTCACCGCGGACGAGGACACGACGTTCCGCTCGAAGCTCGTCGGCGGCGACCACGCCGGCGAGGAGGCCGAGGTCTCGGTCACCGTCAAGGCCGTCAAGGAGCGCGAGCTTCCCGAGGCCGACGACGACTTCGCCCAGATGGCGAGCGAGTTCGACACCATCGCCGAGCTGCGTGACAGCCTCAAGGAGCGCGTCGGCCAGCAGTCGGCGTTCACGCAGGGCGCCGCGGCTCGCGACAAGCTCATCGAGCAGCTCCTCGAGCAGGTCGAGATCCCCGTTCCCGCGCAGCTCGTCGAGGACGAGGTGCACAACCACCTCGAGGGCGAGGGCCGTCTCGAGGACGACGTGCACCGCGCCGAGGTGACCGAGGCGAGCGAGAAGCAGTTCCGCACGCAGATGCTGCTCGACGCGATCGCCGAGAAGTACGAGGTCCAGGTCGCTCAGGACGAGCTCACGCAGTATCTCATCCAGTCCGCCGCCCAGTACGGCATGGCCCCGCAGGACTTCGTCAACGCGCTGCAGGAGAACAACCAGCTGCCCGCAATGGTCGGCGAGGTCGCCCGCAACAAGGCCCTCGCGGTCGCGCTCGGCAAGGTCTCGGTCGTCGACACCAACGGCGCCGCTGTCGACCTGACGGGCTTCGTCGCGGTCGATGACGAGGACGAGGTCGTCGAGGAGGCCGAGGAGATCGCCGACGCCGCCGCCGAGGCCGACGAGATCATCGAGGCCGAAGAGGCCGAGGTCGCCGAGGAGAAGCCCGCCAAGAAGGCGCGCAAGACCACCAAGAAGGACGCCGAGTAAGGCGAACCATTGACCCGAGGGGGACGGATGCTGGACAGCATCCGTCCCCTTCCTCGTTGTGAGGAGAACCTGTGGACTGGGAAGACCGCGTCGCCGCCGCATGGGCGGCCGATGTCACCGATGCGGAGCGCATCGCGCTGATCGACGCCCTCGCGGCGGAGCGGCCCGAAGGGGACGCCGTGGCGCTGTTCGAGCGCGCCGGAGCGCGCGACTCCGCCGGCCTCGAGGCCGAGGCGGAGCCGCTGTACCGCCGGGCGCTCGACGCCGGGCTCGACGAGGACCGGCGTGTGCAGGCCGTCATCCAGCTCGCGAGCACGATCCGCAACCTGGGGAAGGTCGACGAGAGCCTCGCCCTCCTGCGCGCCGAGTACGAGAAGGGGTCGGATGCTGCGCTCCACGACGCGGCGGCGGCCTTCTATGCGCTCGCGCTGGTGTCGTCCGGGGATGCTGTGCGGGCGGCGTCCGTCGCCCTTCAGGCGCTCGCGCCGCATCTTCCGCGCTACACGCGATCGGTGACCGGCTACGCCCGAGAGCTGGTCTGACGCGCCTCTTCTCTGCCCACGGCGAACACGGCCGGGTCGCCCGCGGCGCCCCGGTAGATTCTTTGCAGACCACGGAAACAGGAGTGAACATGGCCGAACCCCTTGTCGCGACGAGCGTCTTCGACAGGCTGCTGAAGGACCGCATCATCTGGCTGGGCTCGGAGGTGCGCGACGACAACGCCAACGAGATCTGCGCGAAGATCCTCCTTCTCGCGGCCGAGGACTCGCAGAAGGACATCTACCTCTACATCAACTCGCCCGGCGGATCGATCACGGCCGGCATGGCGATCTACGACACGATGCAGTTCGTCCCGAACGACATCGTGACGGTCGGCATCGGCATGGCCGCCTCGATGGGCCAGCTGCTCCTCACGAGCGGCACGAAGGGCAAGCGCTACATCACGCCCAATGCGCGCGTCCTGCTGCACCAGCCGCACGGCGGCTTCGGCGGCACGGCGAGCGACATCCAGACGCAGGCGCAGCTCATCCTCGACATGAAGCGCCGCCTGGCCGAGATCACGGCGGCGCAGACGGGCAAGAGCGTCGAGCAGATCAACGCCGACGGTGACCGCGACCGCTGGTTCGGCGCCGAGGAGGCGCTCGAGTACGGCTTCGTCGACCACATCCGCGAGCACGCCGTGGACGTCCACGGCGGCGGCGGAACCGCGAACTGACCCGGCCGAAGGCGAAAGAGAGATCATCCGAATGAACACCCCGACCTTCGGCATCCCGGCCGGCGCCCACTGGGGCTCCGCCCCGGACCCCCGGCTCGCGGGCGCGCCCCAGAGCCTGCATGTCCCGAACAGCCGGTACATCCTGCCCCAGTTCGAAGAGCGCACGGCCTACGGCTACAAGCGTCAGGACCCGTACAACAAGCTCTTCGAGGACCGCGTCATCTTCCTCGGTGTGCAGGTCGACGACGCGTCCGCCGACGACGTCATGGCCCAGCTCCTCGTCCTCGAGAGCCAGGACCCCGACCGCGACATCATCATGTACATCAACTCGCCCGGCGGCTCGTTCACGGCCATGACGGCGATCTACGACACGATGCAGTACGTCTCGCCGTCGATCCAGACGGTCGTCCTCGGGCAGGCAGCGTCCGCCGCGGCCGTGCTGCTGGCCGCCGGCGCCCCCGGCAAGCGCCTCGCGCTGCCCAACGCGCGCATCCTCATCCACCAGCCCGCGATGGGCGAGGCGGGGCACGGGCAGGCGTCCGACATCGAGATCCAGGCGCAGGAGATCCTCCGCATGCGCACGTGGCTCGAGCAGACCCTCTCGAAGCACTCGAACAAGTCCGTCGAAGAGGTCAACAAGGACATCGACCGCGACAAGATCCTCTCCGCGGAGGAGGCGGTCGCGTACGGCCTCGTCGATCAGGTACTGACGACGCGCAAGCGCGGGCAGGCCGCGATCACGCGCTGACCATCGCACCGAGCCCCGCCGTCCGCACGGACGGCGGGGCTCCGTTCGTGCGCGGGGGCTCCCATCGGTCCGCGGTTTCGTCACAAGCGGGGCTCCGTCGTGCCCGGCGTTCCGCCGTGAGCGGACACCGCGCGGCCCGCTCCACAGAGCGTGTCGCAATCCCACCCCATGTCCGCGTCAGAGGTTAGGCTCGGAGTCATCCGGCAGCAGCCGTCGGCGAGAAGGAGGAGCCACATGGCCCGCATCGGTGAGAGCGCCGACCTCTTCAAGTGCTCCTTCTGCGGAAAGAGCCAGAAGCAGGTCCAGCAGCTCATCGCGGGCCCCGGCGTCTACATCTGCGACGAGTGCGTCGAGCTGTGCAACGAGATCATCGAGGAGCGGGCGGCCGAGCAGGGCGCCGGCGTCGTATCCGAGTTCGACCTCCCGAAGCCGCGCGAGATCTACTCCTTCCTCGAGGAGTACGTCGTGGGGCAGGATGCCGCGAAGCGGGCGCTCTCGGTGGCCGTGTACAACCACTACAAGCGCATCCGCGCCCACGGCACGCTCCAGCCGGCCGAGCAGCGCGCCGACGAGGTCGAGATCGCCAAGAGCAACATCCTGCTGATCGGGCCGACAGGCTGCGGCAAGACGTATCTCGCGCAGACCCTCGCCAAGCGCCTCAACGTGCCGTTCGCCGTCGCAGACGCCACGGCGCTCACCGAGGCCGGCTACGTCGGCGAGGATGTCGAGAACATCCTCCTCAAGCTCATCCAGGCGGCGGACTTCGACACGAAGCGCGCCGAGACCGGGATCATCTACATCGACGAAGTCGACAAGATCGCGCGCAAGGCCGAGAACCCCTCGATCACGCGGGACGTCTCGGGTGAGGGCGTCCAGCAGGCGCTCCTGAAGATCCTCGAGGGGACGGTGGCCTCGGTGCCGCCGCAGGGCGGCCGCAAGCACCCGCACCAGGAGTTCATCCAGATCGACACGACGAACGTCCTGTTCATCGTGGCGGGTGCGTTCGCGGGGCTCGAGGACATCATCTCGTCGCGCGTCGGCAAGCACGGCATCGGCTTCGGCGCACCGCTGCACGACAAGGGCAAGGACCTCGACCTCTTCAGCGAGGTGCAGCCCGAGGACCTCCACAAGTTCGGACTCATCCCCGAGTTCATCGGGCGTCTGCCGGTCGTCGCCTCCGTCACGCCGCTCGACCGCGAGGCCCTCATGGAGATCCTCATCGAGCCGAAGAACGCGCTCGTCAAGCAGTACCAGCGCATGTTCGAGCTCGACGGCGTCGAGCTCGAGTTCGAGCGCGACGCGCTCGAGGCGATCGCCGACCTGGCGGTGCTGCGCAAGACGGGTGCGCGCGGCCTGCGCGCGATCCTCGAGGACGTGCTCGGGCCGATCATGTTCGAGATCCCCTCGGCGGAGGATGTCGACAAAGTCATCGTGACGCGGGCCTCCGTCGACGAGGGCGCCCCGCCCACGCTCGTGCTGCGGCACAAGCGCAAGAGCGCCTGACCGAACCCCGACCCGTCGCCGGGGGTGTCGGTGGCCCGTCCTAGCGTGTGGCCATGGTCCCCACGCCCTTCACGATCGCGGTGTCCGACGCCGAGCTGGACGACCTGCGGCAGCGCCTCGAGCGCACGCGCCTCGCGCCGGACTCGCCGCGCCGGATCCCCGCCGGCATGACGCGCGAGTATTTGGCGCAGCTCGTGGACTCGTGGCGCGACTTCGACTGGCGGGCGAGGGAGCAGTGGCTCAATGCGCACCCACAGTCCACGGCAGAGGTCGACGGCGCGACCGTGCACTTCGCCCACTTGAGATCGAAGGATGCCTCGGCGCCCGCGCTGCTCGTCATGCACGGCTGGCCGCACACCTTCGCGCTGCAGCTCGACTTCGCCGATCTCCTCCCCGACTTCCACGTCGTCGTGCCGAGCTTCCCCGGCTTCGCGTTCTCGACCCCGTACTCCGACCGGCCCATGACCGAGGCGAACCTCGCTCACACGATGCACGTGCTCATGACCGAGGTGCTCGGCTACGACTCGTACCTCACCTACGGCGAGGACGTGTCCGCCAACGTCAACGACCTCATCGCCGCGACGCACGGCGACCACGTACTGGGCATCGTCGCGACGCACTCGCACTTCCCGTCCCATGCCGAGCGCGAGCGGCTGACCGCGCCGGACGAGGTCGCCTTCTTCGAACGACTCGCGGCGGAGCACCATCCGAACGGCGGCTACGGCCACATCCAGGCGACGCGCCCCGACACGCTCGCTGCGGGCCTCAACGACTCGCCCGCAGGCCTGGTCGCCTGGCTCGCCGAGAAGCTCGTCGAGTGGAGCGACACCCCGCTGGGTGACCCGCGGCTCGTCGAGCGCCGCATCTCACGCGAGCGCATCATGACTGAGGCGATGATCTACTGGACGACGCAGAGCATCGGCTCGTCGTTCCGCCCCTACTACGAGGGCGCGGATCAGCCCGACCCGATGCCTCCGGTCGACGTGCCCGCCGCCGTGTTCATCCAGAAGCACGAGGGCGACTACCCCGAGTCGCTCGCACGCTCGTACTACCGCGATCTGCGCACCTTCGAGCGACTCGAGGAGGGTGGTCATTTCGCGATCGCCGAGGTCCCGGACGCGATGGCCGCGCGAGTGCGGGCGTTCGCGCAGGAGATCGGGGCACTGGGCTGACGAGAGCCGCAGGCGCGCCTGCGGCTTCGGGGACCGGGCCCAGGGGCTCGACCCGGGGCATCAGCCGCGGGCGACCTCCTCCAGCAGATCCGTGATCGCCTGCTTCGCCTCGTCTGCGGCGGCCTGGTCGGGCAGCTTCTCGCACGTGATCGTGATGGGCGCCCCCGACGCGTTCTCTGGCCCCGCGGCCGCCGAGAGTCGCGTCCCGTCGGGGAGCCGCCAGCGCATGACCGGCATCGCGGCCGTGAGATTCTGGCCGTGCGGTGCGCCGTAACGAGCGGTGAGGGCTTCGCCCACCGCCGCGAGAGCCTCGAGCCGCGTGCCCGGGATCGTCTTCGCCTTCTGCGTGTTGAACGTCCCGTCCGCCCGCTGGCCGGGCACGCGTCCCTTGCGGGCCTGCTCGTAGCCGACGGTGATGCCTTGCGCCCACCACGCCGCGACGCTCTGCTCGTCGGTCAGCCAGCGCGCCGTCTCGGCGTGCGTCCAGGCGCGCGCGCCCGCAGAGTCGAGCAGATCGTGCCATTCGGCGTGGCCGCGCCCCGTCGCGGCGCGCATGGCGTCATCGCCCATGTTCTCTTCGAACCGTTTCGCCATGGCTCTATTGTCCCCGTGATCAGTGCGCGCGGCCCCTGCGTTCGAGCAGCGGCCATGCAGCAGCATCCGGTCGTGCAGGCGGGCTTCCCAGCGGCGGCTCATCGTGGTACGTTTCGCCCCAGTCGCCGTGGGGGCGTGCAAAGGGGCCTGATGTTTGGGGGGTCCTGCCATGCACATGGTCGAGCCGAGCAGCAGAGTGCCGAAGCGCAGGCGGGCGGGCACACGACTTCGCTCAGCGCAATGGGGGCGGGCTCTGGCCGCCGCGCTCATGCTGAGTGCCGTCACCGTCGCCGCCCCGGTCGGGGCATCAGCGGCCGGTCCCACCGAGAGCATCCGGTCATTCCTCGCATTCGAGAGACTCGGATGCGCGAAGCCGTCCCAGTGCGGCATCTTCGTGCTCGGGCTCCGGAAGGGATCGAATCGGATGGTCGAGATCCGGCTCGGCAGCGGTCACGCTCCTGCCTGGTCATCCGACGGTGAACGCATCGCGTTCTATGACAACCGTGACGGCGACGAGGAGATCTTCGTCATGGACGCCGACGGCCGCCACGTCACGCAGCTCACCCACAACGACGTGGACGACGGCGATCCGACGTGGTCGCCCGATGACCGGCAGATCGCTTTCACAAGGTTCTCCATCGAGGGTCCCGACATCTACGTCATGAACGCCGACGGAGCCGGTGAAGTCAACCTCACCAATACGTCGCCGGCCTTCGAACAGGAGCCGTCCTGGTCGAGCACGGGCAAGATCGCGTTCGTGCGCTCGGTGGACCTCTGGACCATGAACCCCGATGGCAGCGAGCAGCTGCGGCTGACCGATACGCCATCGCTCGCTGACTACGGTCCCGACTGGTCACCCGACGGTCGAGAGATCGCATTCACCTCGCAGGAGTTCGGCGGCGGCATCTTCACGATCCGTCCGGACGGTTCCGGCCTCAGGCACCTGCCGAACACCGCCGAGGGTGACAGATTCCCCACGTGGGGTCCGCTCGGTGCACAGATCGCCTTCTCCAGTCAGACGGAGGCCGGCGAGGACATCTTCCGGATTGACGCCGACGGCGAGGCTCGAATACAGCTGACGGATACTCTGTACAGCTGGAAGCCGGATTGGCGGCCCTGACGCGCGGGGCTCGCCGACCCGCCCTGAACCCCCGCCGCCTGATCAGGCCGCGAGGCCCCGTCGTTTGAGCAGAGGCCCTATCTCGGCATCCCGTCCCCGGAAGTCGCGGTAGGCCTCCAGCGGATCCTTCGAGCCGCCGACCCCGAGAAGGCGCTTTCGGAACCGATCGCCGTTGCCGCGCGTGAGGCCGCCGTTGTCGCGGAACCACTCGACGGTGTCGGCGTCGAGCACCTCGCTCCAGATGTACGAGTAGTAGCCGGCGCTGTAGCCGCCGGAGAAGACGTGCGCGAAGTACGTCGACGAGTAGCGCGTCGGTGCGGCGGGGTTGTCGAGCCCGATGTCGGCGAGGGCGGATGCCTCGAACGCGGCGACATCGATGTCTGCTGCGGCCTCAGCCGCTGTGAGCGAGTGCCACGCCTGGTCGAGCCACGAGGCCGCGAGGTACTCGCTCGTGGCGAACCCCTGGTTGAACGTCTCGGACGCCGCGAGCTTCTCGATGACGTCGGCCGGGAGCGGAGCGCCCGTGTCGATGTGCTTCGCGTAGCGCGACAGCACCTCGGGCCAGTAGATCCACATCTCGTTGACCTGACTCGGGAACTCCACGAAGTCGCGGAAGACGGCCGTCCCGGCGAAGTGCGGGTACGTCACGGTCGCGAAGAGCCCGTGCAGGGCGTGGCCGAACTCGTGGAAGAGCGTCGTCACCTCGTCGAGCGAGAGCAGTGTGGGCTTGCCGGCGGCGGGCTTGGGGACGTTGAGGTTGTTGACGACGATGGGGCTCGTCTCGCGCAGGCGCGACTGCGTGACGATCGAGTTCATCCACGCGCCGCCGCGCTTCGTGTCGCGCGTGTAGAGGTCGAGGATGAACAGGCCCAGCGCCGAGCCGTCCGCGTTGTGCACCTCGAAGACGCGCGCGTCGGGGTGGTAGGCCTGCAGGTCGGGGCGCTCGGTGAAGGTCGTGCCGTAGAGCTCGGTCGCAGCGTGGAACACGCCGTCCTGCAGGACGCGCTCCGCTTCGAACCACGGGCGCAGGGCGGCGCGGTCGAGGTCGTACTCCGCCTGGCGCACCTTCTCGGTGTAGAAGGCCCAGTCGTGGGCCTCCAGCGGGAACGGCTCCGGTCCGGCGTCGATGAGGGCTTGCAGCGCCTCCTGCTCGCGGTGCGCGTTGCGGGCGGCGGGTGCGGCGAGCTCGCGGAGCAGCGCGTGCACGGCCTCGGGGGAGCCGGCCGTCTCGTCGGCGGTCACGAACGCCGCGTGCGTGTCGAAGCCGAGAAGCGCCGCGCGCTCGGCGCGCAGGCGCACGATCTCCAGGAGCACCTCACGGTTGTCGTACGCGTTGCCGCGCGATCCACGCGAGCGCGAAGCATCCAGGATCTTCTTCCGGCTGTCGCGGTTCGTGAGGCTCGCAAGATACGGATGCCCCGTGAACAGCGTGAGGCTCACGAGGAAGGAGCCGTCGAGTCCGCGGTCGGCGGCGGCCTGCGCGGCGGCGGACAGCTCGCCCTCGGAGAGGCCGTCGAGCTCCTCCTCAGACTCGAAGACGACCGCGAGCTCGTTCGTGTCGTTGAGGAGGTTCTTCTCGAACGTCGTCGTGAGGGTCGACAGCCGCTGGTTGATCTCTGTCAGCCGAGCTTTCGCCACGTCATCGAGCCCCGCGCCGGCCTGCGTCTTCTCGGTGTAGTGACGCTCGACGAGGTAGCGCTGCTCGGCATCGAGGCCCAGGTCGTCGAGCTGATCGTGCAGGGTCTTGATCCGCCAGTACAGCTGCGCGTCGAGCTGGATCGAGTCGTAGTGCGCGGACGTCAGCGGCGCGAGGGTCTCCTCGATCTCCTGGATCTCGGGCGTCGCGTCCGCCGACGAGACCGTATAGAAGGCGCGCGAGACGTCGCCGAGCAGCCGGCCGCCGGCTTCGAGCGGCGCCATGGTGTTCTCGAACGTCGGCATTGACCGCACCCGCGTGATGGCCGCGATCTCCGCCTTGTGCTCGTCGAAGGCCGCCTCGAAGGCGGGCAGGTAGTGCTCGGGCTTGATCGCGGCGTAGTCCGGAAGCCGGTACGGGAGGGAGCTCGGCGTCAGCAGCGGGTTGTCGGAGACCATGCCGCCGAGCCTATCGAGCCCGGCGCGACCTCAGCCGCGGTCAGTGCCCGCCGAACCCCGTGTCATCGTCGTGCCCGACGACGGGCTCGCCGTCGGGCCCGAGCGTCACGATGACGCCCGTGTCCAGCTCCGCGATCGGCTTGCCCTCGAGCCACGTGAGCGTCCATCGGGGTCGCGGCTGACCGAGCTCGTCACCGGGGGTCGCATCGTCGACCTGACGGATGCCCTTGGCGAGCGCCGCCGGCACGGCGGCCGGCGGCTCGTCGCCCGAGGTCCAGCGTGTTCCGAGCTGCATGTCAGACCTCCACGGGGGCGAGTTCGATGTCCGAGACCGTCGTGGTCTCGGCATCCGCGTATTCGATCTCAGCGATGCGGCCGACGGCCTTCAGGTCGCCCTCCGCGAGGCGAAGGGCCTCGACGGATGCTGTCCGCGCCGAGATCGTGACGCGGTTGACTGGCGTCTTCTGCGAGGCCTTCGCCTCGGTCTTGGCGCGGCGGATGCCGACGAGCGCTTCGCTCACGGCGACGAGGACGGAGGGGTCGCCGTCGATGCCGAGCGGCTCGGGCCATGCCGACGTGTGGATCGAGTCGTCGTGGAACCACGACCACGACTCCTCGGCCGCGAACGAGAGCACGGGTGCGAATAGGCGCAGGAGCGTCTCGAGCGCGATGCGCAGGGCGAGGGCCGCCGACGCCTGGCCGACGTCGGTCTGGTTGTACGCGCGCTCCTTGACGAGCTCGAGGTAGTCGTCGCAGAACGTCCAGAAGAACGACTCGGCGATCTCGAGCGCGCGCGCGTGGTCGTAGGCGTCGAGCGCCTTCGTCGCCTCGCGCACGACGCCGTCGAGGGTCGCGAGCATCGAGGCGTCCAGCGCGTGCGTCACCTCGGCGCCGTCGGGCACGGGGAACGAGAGCACGAACTTCGCCGCGTTGAGCACCTTGATCGCGAGGCGGCGCCCGATCTTGATCTGCGTCGGGTTCTGCGGGTCGAAGGCCGCGTCCGTGCCGAGGCGGCTCGAGGCGGCCCAGTAGCGGACAGCATCCGATCCGTGCTGCACGAGGATGTCGGCGGGCGTGACGACGTTGCCCTTCGACTTCGACATCTTCTTCCGGTCCGGGTCGACGATGAAGCCCGAGATGGCGGCATCCGACCACGGCGAGCGGCCGTCCTCGAGCGCGCTGCGCAGCAGCGTCGAGAAGAGCCAGGTGCGGATGATGTCCTGGCCCTGTGGGCGCAGGTCGAAGGGTGCCACGAGGTTCCAGAGCTCGGGGTCGCGCTCCCAGCCGCCCGCAAGCTGCGGCGTGAGGGAGGACGTCGCCCACGTGTCGAAGATGTCGGTCTCGCCCTCGAAGCCTCCTGCGACGCCGCGCTGATCGGCGGTGAAGCCGTCCGGCACGTCGGTCGAGGGGTCGACGGGCAGCTGGTCGCGGCTCGGCACGAGGACTCGGTCGTAGTCGCGCTCGCCGTTCTCGTCGAGGGCGTACCAGACGGGGATCGGCACGCCGAAGAACCGCTGGCGGCTCACGAGCCAGTCGCCCGTGAGTCCATTGGTCCAGTTCTCGAAGCGCACGCGCATGAAGTCGGGGTGCCACGAGATCTCGCGGCCCAGCCCGATCAGCCGGTCGCGCAGGGCCTCGTCGCGAGCGCCGTTGCGCAGGTACCACTGGCGCGTCGAGACGATCTCGAGCGGGCGGTCGCCCTTCTCGTAGAACTTGACGGGGTGCGTGAAGGGCTTCGGGTCGCCGATGAGCTCGCCCGACTCCTGCAGCAGCTCGACGATGCGCTTCTTCGCGCTGAACACGGTCTTGCCGGCGAGCTCGGCGTAGGCGGCCTTGGCCCCGTCGGTCACGATCGCCTCGGGAGCCTCGGCGATGACGCGGCCGTCCTGACCGAGGATCGTGCGGTTCGGGAGGTCGAGCTCGCGCCACCAGATGATGTCGGTCACGTCGCCGAACGTGCAGATCATGGCGATGCCCGAGCCCTTGTCCTGCTGCGCGAGCGGGTGGGCGAGCACGGGGACCTCGACGTCGAAGATCGGCGTGCGCACCGTCGAGCCGAAGAGCGACTGATAGCGCGGGTCGTCGGGGTGCGCCACGAGCGCGACGCACGCCGCGAGCAGCTCGGGACGCGTCGTCTCGATGTGGACGTCGCCCGACCCGTCGGTCTTGTGGAAGCCGACGCGGTGGTATGCGGCCGGCTGCTCGCGGTCCTCGAGCTCGGCCTGCGCGATCGCCGAGCGGAAGTCGATGTCCCAGAGCGTCGGCGCGAGGGACTGGTACGCCTCGCCGCGCTCGAGGTTCTTCAGGAACGCGAGCTGGCTCGTGCGGATCGTGTCGTCCGAGATCGTGCGGTAAGTCTGGGTCCAGTCGACGCTCAGGCCGAGCTTGCGCCACAGCGCCTCGAAGTGCTTCTCGTCCTCGACCGTGAGGCGCTCGCACAGCTCGATGAAGTTGCGGCGGCTGATCGGCACCTGGTCGGCGGCCTTGCTGCTCTTGTTGTCGCCGCCCTCGTACGGGGGAGTGAAGTCCGCCACATACGGCAGGCTCGGGTCGCACCGCACGCCGTAGTAGTTCTGCACGCGGCGCTCGGTCGGCAGGCCGTTGTCGTCCCAGCCCATGGGGTAGAACACGGTCTTGCCGCGCATGCGCTCGTAGCGCACCTTGACGTCGGTGTGCGTGTAGCTGAACACGTGGCCGATGTGCAGGCTCCCGGACGCCGTCGGCGGGGGAGTGTCGACGGAGTAGATGCCTCCGCGGCCGACCTCGGCCGCCTTGGCGCGGTCGAACAGGTACGTGCCCTGCTCGGTCCACGCGGCATCCCACTTGTCTTCGAGACCCTCGAGTGCGGGCTTGTCGGGGATCAGCGCATCGGCCATGGGGTCTCCTTGTGCGATATGTGCGGCACTGTGTGAGCGTGCCTGAGTGTGGGATGCCGGACGATTCTACCGGCCGGGCCTGCGTGCCTGCCCGAATCGCAGCATCCGTCGCGAGTCATTGCGGTGCGCAATATCAAGGAGATGGGCAGGAACGAGGACGCTGTAGGGAAGATTGATCCTCAGTTCTGTCCATCTCCTCGTTTCTGCCCGCCGCGCGCTTCTCCACAACGGATGCTGTCGAGCGCGTGTCCACCTGAGATCCGGCGTCCGCGCTGCGAGCGTCTCTCATCCGCCACACTCGTCGCGTGCTGATCCAGGAGTGGGTGTGGGACCGGGGCGGCATCGTCCGGTCGACCGATCTGCGGCGGGCTGGATGGAGTGGCCGGGCGCTGTCCTCGGCGGTGGCTCACGGGATCCTTCAGCGCCCGCGAAATGGATGGCTCGCCGTCCCGAGCGTTGATCCGCACCTCTTCGCGGCGGCGAGGGCGGGCGTCGTCCTCACATGCGTGACCGAGGCCGCGAGGCTCGGTCTGTGGGTGCTCGAAGTAGACCGACCTCACGTCGCCGCTCCACCACATTCCGGCACCGTCCGGATCGAAGTCGGATCCGACGGCTCCCGGAAGGCCACGGTCCATTGGAACCACCCGGTCGTGCCGAGGCATCCTGGCGCGCTCGTCGACCCGATCGAGAATGTGCTCGCCACCGTCGCGGTGTGTCGGCCTCACGAGGAGGCGCTCGCGATATGGGAGTCCGCACTCAACAGGGGCATGGTCGATTCGCTTGCGCTGAAGCGACTCCCGTTCACGGGGCGGGCGCGTCAGCTCCGGGAGGAGGCGAGTCCGTATTCGGACTCTGGGCTGGAGTCATTCGTGGTTCCGCGGCTGAGGTGGATGCGCCTGCGGATCGTTCCCCAGGCCTGGCTTGCGGGCAGGCCCGTCGATTTCTTGATCGGCGAGCGACTCGTCCTCCAGATCGACGGCGGGCATCACGTGGGTCCGCAGCGCGAAGCCGACATCGCGCATGACGCGCGCCTGATGCTCATGGGATACCACGTCATCCGGGTCGGGTATGGGCAGGTGGTCGACGACTGGCCTGGCGTCCAGGCGCTCATCATGCGCGCGGTCGCCGAGGGCCTGCACCGCGCGACCTGACCGCCGAGCCGCCTCCGCCGACTTCGCATCTGCTCTATTGCGCAGAAGCGAGGAGAAGGGCGATTTCGAGGACTAGAAGGCGCTCAGGCATCCTCGTTTCTGCCCATCTCCTCGTTTCTGCGCACCCCGGCGGGTCAGCCGCGGACGTCGATGCCGAGGGCCAGGGCGAGCGACACCGCGAGGGTCTCGACCTGGCGCTCGGACAGCGTCGTGCCGCGCAGCGTGTCGGGCCGGGTGAAGGCGAGGGCCTCGAGCCCGCGGAGGTCGACGTGCTCGGCCTTGAGGCCCTGGGTCTCGACCTCGTCGGCGCGCGAGTCGGCGAAGGCGACGCGCGACAGCGTCGCGAGCGGCAGGTCGACCGCCCCGATGGAGCAGCCGGACACGAGCACGTCGGACGCCTGCGCGCCGCGCAGCGAGAGGTAGTCGATGCGGATGCCGCGCAGCTCCACGCCGCTCAGCTCGGCGCCGCTGAGGTCGAGCGTTCCGATCCGGCCGCCCGTCAGTCGCACGGTGCGCCACGTGGCGTTGCGTGCGACGAGCTCGGTCGCGCGCAGCTCCGCGATGTCGACGTCGATGAGCGTCGCGCCCGTGAGGTCGAGGCGGGAGACGGATGCCGCGTCCACCGCGCACTCCGTGAGACGCGTGTGCGCAGCATCCGTCTCATCCGCCAGGTCGTGGATGCGGGCGCCCACGAGGTCCGCGCGCCGCTCGAGCCCCGACACCGACTCCAGCGCGGAGGGCAGGTCGGGGGCCGAGGTGCGCGGCGCGAGCGGACCGCGTGGGCGCACCACTCAGCGCTCTTCGGGCTTGCGCGCGCGCCGCTCGGCGGGCGGGACCGAAGCGACCGTCACGGCCGGACCTCGACGATCTCCTCGCCGTGCCCGGACTCGGATCCGAGGCCCTCCTCCGGCTCCGGCCGGCGCCGCGCGGCGGCCCACGCCGAGACCAGCGTGATCGCCGAGAGCAGCACCAGGACGATGCCGGGGTGCCACCACGCGAAGTCCGTCGCGCCGCCGAGCGCGACGGTCACGAGCGGCACGAAGCCGCTCACGGTCGCCGCGATGGCGTACGCGATCGACAGCGCCGAGTAGCGGAAGTGGTCGGGGAACAGGTCGTTCATGAGACCGCCGAGCGCCGCCCACGACATGGTCGGGAGGATGCCGCCGATGATCATGGTCGCGACGAGGATCGGGAAGGTCGCGAACTGCAGCAGCCAGTACATCGGGAACGCGATGAGGAGGGTTCCCAGCGCACCCCACGCGACGACCCTCGCCGAGCCGATGCGGGTCGCCCACACACCGAACAGCGGGATCGTCACGAGCTGGAGGAGGGCGCCGATCGTGGTCGCGACGAGGAGGTCCTGGAAGCTGAAGCTCAGCTGCTCGACGCCGTAGTTGATCGTGTAGGTGTTCATCAGCGAGTACGAGCCGATGCCGAGCAGCGCGGCGCCGATCGCGATGGCGAGCGCGCCCGGGCGCTGCTTGAACATCGTGAGGAACGGGATGCGGTCGCGCCGGCCCTCCGCGAGCACGTGCTCGAAGACCGGCGTCTCGCTGATCGACCAGCGCAGGTAGAGCGAGACGAGCAGGAGCGGGAAGGCGAGGAGGAACGGGATGCGCCAGCCCCACGCGACGAGCTCCTCCGTCGGCAGGATGAACGTCATGGCGATGAAGACGACCGCCGACAGGATCGAGCCGACGGGCGAGCCGAGCTGCGGGATCGCGGCGTAGAAGGCGCGCTTCACCGGCCCGGAGTGCTCCGTCGCGAGCAGGATCGATCCGCCCCACTCGCCGCCGAGCGACAGACCCTGCGCGATGCGCAGGAGGATCAGCAGGAACGCGCCGATCCAGCCGGCCTGCGCGTACGTGGGCAGGACGCCGATGAGGCCCGTCGCGACGCCCATGATGCCGACCGTCCACAGGAGGGTCGCGCGGCGCCCGAGACGGTCGCCCATGTGACCGAAGATCGCGGCGCCGATCGGGCGCACGACGAACGCGAGCGCGATCGTCGAGAAGGCAGCGAGGGTCCCGCCCAGGTCGCCGAGCGGGTCGAAGAAGAGCGGGCCGACGAAGAAGGCGGCGAAGTACGCGAAGACGTAGAAGTCGAAGGACTCGAGGGAGGTTCCCACCATCGACGCCCACGCGACGCGGCGGGCGGGGGATGCTGTGGGTGCTGGTGCGGGTGGTGCAGAGGTCACAGGCATCCATCCTGCCACCGCTCAGGGGTTGCTGGACCGGGTCCAGCAAGACGGCTCACGAGGCGGAGACCGCGTTCGCGGCGATGACGCCGGAGTACCACTCGGCGCTCCGCTTGGGCGTCCGCTCCTGCGTCTGGAAGTCGACGGCGACGATGCCCCAGCGCTGCTGGTACCCCTCGGCCCACTCGAAGTTGTCGAGCAGCGACCACACGTAGTACGCCTCGAGGGGCGCGCCGTCCGCGATCGACCGCGCCGCCTGCTGGAAGTGGGTTCGCAGGAACTCGATGCGCTCCGGATCGTCGACCGTCAGGTCGGGGGTCGGATCGGGGATGCCGTTCTCCGTGATGAGGAGCGGGATGGCGGGGTAGTCCCGCACGATGCGCATCAGCAGGTCGTACAGCCCCTCCGCCTTGATCTGCTGCCATGTCGCGGCGGAGGTCGGGGCGATCGACGTCTCATTGCCCGACGCATCGACGCCCGTCACGCCGTAGTACTGCACGGCGAGGAAGTCGATCGGCGCGGAGATCGTCTCGAGGTCGCCGTCCTCCTGCACCGTCATCCACGCGGCGGGCCGGGCGGGGAGCTGGCCCGGCAGCGAGCCGATGGCCTCGTCGGGGTACGTCCCCTTCAGCACGGGGTCGAGGAAGAGGCGGTTCTCCCGCGCGTCGAGGCGCGCGAGGCCGTCGGCCCGCCCAGCGTCGAGCGGGTAGGCCGACACGAGATTGAGCGGGATGCCGATGCGCCCCGCGGCGCCGCTCTCCCGGAAGCGCTCGACCGCCAGCCCGTGTGCGAGCAGCTGGTGGTGCACGGCCGCCGCCGCTACGTCGGGACTGCGCAGGCCCGGAGCATGCGCGCCGTACCAGTGCCCGACGAAGGCGTGGGTCTTGGGCTCGTTGAGCGTCATCCAGTCCGCCTCGACGTCGCCGAGGGCGTCGAAGCAGAGCTCGGCGTAGTCCGCGAAGCGCAGGGCGGTCTCGCGCTTGGCCCAGCCGCCGGCATCCTGCAGCGCCTGGGGGAGATCCCAGTGGAACAGCGTGATCGCGGGCCGGATGCCCCGCTCGACGAGCGCGTCGACGACGCGGCGGTAGTGGTCGAGGCCGGCGGCGTTGGCGGGCCCGGAACCCGTGGGCTGGATCCGCGGCCACGCGAGCGAGAAGCGGTAGGCGCCCAGGCCCAGCCCCGCCATGAGGTCGACGTCCTGCGCGTACCGGACGTACTGGTCGGCCGCGGGATCGCCCGTCGACCCGTCCCGGATGGCTCCGGCGCGGGCCGCGAAGGTGTCCCACACCGACGGGAGGCGTCCGTCGGCCGTCACGGAGCCTTCGACCTGGTACGCGCTCGTGGCCGCGCCCCACACGAAGCCCTGTGGGAAGGCCATCGGCTTCGCCGGCGGCATCCAGGAGGCGGATGCTGTCGGCGTCGGGGTCGTGCTGCCCCCCGGCGCGCACGCGGCGAGGGCGGCGGCGAGCGCTCCTCCGCCGGCCATCGCGAACAGGGTGCGACGGCTGAAGCGGGCGGGCAGGCGGGCGGGCACGTCTTCGGGCATGTCTCCCTCTCGCGTGGGAGCGCTCCCACGGTGGTCAGTCGAGAGGATATCGGATTCCGGGCCGGTACAATCGTCGGACAGACATCGATCCGGCCATCACCGGGGAGTCTTCGGAAGAACGATCCCGACCCCTCGAGGGCCGGGATTCACTAGAACCGAACGGGGCAGGCCCGTCACAGCCGCAGTGAGAGTGGGCCCGCACGGGTCAACGCAGGGTGGTACCGCGGTGCGCCTGGTCAGCAGTCCAGGCGGCGTCGTCCCGGCAGAAGCCGATGAGACGAGACCCTGCGAGACGCTGATGACCTATCCTCATTACCCAACTCGGTCCCTGAGTGGCGGCGAAGCCGCGGATCGAAGGGTCGGACCCGCCGACGGCGCGCAGCCCGTCGTGCCGAGCCCGCGCTTCCCCGAGATCGAGCGGGACACGCTCGCGTTCTGGGAGCACGACGACACCTTCCGCGCGTCCATCTCGAACCGCGACGGCGCCGAGGAGTGGGTGTTCTACGACGGGCCGCCCTTCGCCAACGGCCTCCCGCACTACGGACACCTCCTGACGGGCTACGCGAAGGACCTCTTCCCGCGCTTCCAGACGATGCGCGGCAAGAAGGTCGACCGCGTCTTCGGGTGGGACACGCACGGCCTTCCCGCCGAGCTCGAGGCGATGAAGCAGCTCGGCATCACCGAGAAGGACGAGATCGAGGCGATGGGCGTCGCGACCTTCAACGCGAAGGCGCGCGAGTCGGTGCTCGAGTACACGCAGCAGTGGCAGGACTACGTCACGCGCCAGGCGCGGTGGGTCGACTTCGAGCGCGGCTACAAGACGCTCGACACGTCGTACATGGAGTCCGTGCTCTGGGCGTTCAAGACGCTGTACGACAAGGGCCTCGCCTACGAGGGCTATCGCGTCCTGCCCTACTGCTGGCGCGACGAGACGCCGCTGTCCAGCCACGAGCTGCGCATGGACGACGACGTCTACAAGATGCGCCAGGACCCGTCGGTCACCGTGACCTTCCCACTGACGGGCGCGAAGGCCGAGGCCCTGGGCCTCACCGGCGTCCGGGCGCTCGCGTGGACGACGACGCCGTGGACGCTCCCGACGAACCTCGCGCTGGCCGTCGGCCCAGGCATCCGCTATGCCGTCGTTCCGGGCGGCCCCGAGGGCGCCGCCGACGTGCACCCCGGCGACGACCCCGTCGAGGCGACGGCACACCGCTACCTCCTCGCAGAGGACCTGATCGGCGGCTACGCGAAGGACCTCGGCTACGAGTCGGCGGATGCCGCGCGCGCCGCCGTCGAGCAGACCGTGCTCGGCAGTGACCTGCAGGACGTCCACTACGACCGCCTCTTCGACTACTACGCGGATGCCGCGACCTGGGGCACCGCGACGGCGTGGCGCATCCTCGTCGACGACTACGTCACGACCAGCGACGGCACGGGCATCGTCCACCAGGCCCCGGCCTACGGCGAGGACGACCAGCGGGTCACCGAGGCCGCCGGCATCCCGCTCATCATGAGCCTGGACGACGGCGGACGCTTCCTCCCGCAGGTGACGGATGTCGCCGGCGAGCTGTGGATGGACGCGAATACGCCGCTCGTGCGCCTCATCCGGCAGGCCGGGCGCCTCGTGCGCCTCGCGAGCTACGAGCACTCGTACCCGCACTGCTGGCGGTGCCGCAACCCGCTCATCTACAAGGCGGTCTCGAGCTGGTTCGTCCGCGTGACGGACTTCAAGGACCGCATGCTCGCGAACAACGAGCAGATCACGTGGGTGCCCGAGAACGTCAAGCACGGGCAGTTCGGCAAGTGGCTCGAGGGCGCGCGCGACTGGTCGATCAGCCGCAACCGCTACTGGGGCTCGCCCATCCCGGTCTGGAAGAGCGACGACCCCGAGTACCCGCGCGTCGACGCCTACGGCTCGCTCGAGGAGCTCGAGCGCGACTTCGGCCGGCTCCCGCGCAACAGCGACGGCGAAGTCGACCTGCACCGTCCGCACATCGACGAGCTCACGCGGCCGAACCCCGACGACCCGACGGGCAAGAGCACGATGCGCCGCATCGAGGACGTGCTCGACGTGTGGTTCGACTCGGGCTCGATGCCGTTCGCGCAGGTGCACTATCCGTTCGAGAACCAGGAGTGGTTCGACGAGCACTCGCCCGCAGACTTCATCGTCGAGTACATCGGCCAGACGCGCGGCTGGTTCTACCTCATGCACGTCCTGTCGACGGCGCTCTTCGACCGCCCCGCGTTCACGGGCGTGTCGTGCCACGGCATCGTGCTCGGCAGCGACGGGCAGAAGATGTCCAAGTCGCTGCGCAACTACCCCGACGTCAGCGAGGTCTTCGACCGCGACGGCTCGGACGCCATGCGCTGGTTCCTCATGTCCAGCTCCGTGCTGCGCGGCGGGAACCTCGTCGTGACGGAGGAGGGCATCCGCGCCGGCGTGCGCGAGTTCCTCCTGCCGCTGTGGAACGCGTGGTACTTCTTCGCGACGTACGCCAACGCCGCGGGCGGTCCTGGCGGCTCCGGGTACGAGGCATCCTGGCGCACAGACTCCACCGACGTGCTCGACCGCCACATCCTGGCGCTGACGGGCGACCTTGTGCGGGACGTGGCGGCCGATCTCGAGGGCCTGGACTCGACGATGGCGGCGGCCAAGCTCCGCGACTTCGCCGAGGCGCTCACGAACTGGTACATCCGCCGTTCGCGCGACCGGTTCTGGGTCGGGGTGAACGACGACCCGCGCTCGCGCGAGGCGTTCGACACGCTCTACACGGTCCTCGAGACGCTCACGCGCGTCGCCGCCCCGCTCATCCCGCTCGTATCCGAGCGCGTCTGGCAGGGGCTCACCGGCGGCCGCAGCGTCCACCTCGCCGACTGGCCGGACGCCGATGCGTTCCCGGCGGCCGACGACATCCGCTCGGCCATGGACGCTGTGCGCGAGGCATCGAGCGTCGCCAACGCCCTGCGCAAGAAGGTCGGCAAGCGCGTGCGGCTTCCGCTTCCGCGCCTCACGGTGGTGGTTCCGGATGCCGCGTCCCTCGCGCAGTTCGAGGACATCCTGCGGGACGAGCTCAACGTCAAGGCCGTCGAGCTCGTCGAGCTCGGCGACGGCATCGCGGAGCGCTACGGCATCAGCCAGCGCCTGAGCGTCAACGCCCGCGCGGCGGGTCCACGCCTGGGCAAGCAGGTCCAGCACGTCATCGCGGGTGCGAAGGCCGGCGTGTGGGAAGAGGTCGACGGCGGCGTCGTCGTCGACGGCATCGCGCTGCACCCGGGGGAGTACGAGCTGACGCTCGAGGCCGGCGGCGTCGACGAGGGAACGGCGATCGCGCTGCTCGCGGAGGGCGGCTTCGTCCTGCTCGACACGACGACGACGGCGGAGCTCGAGGCCGAGGGCCTCGCGCGCGACGTCATCCGCGCCGTGCAGGACACCCGCAAGGCCGCCGGGTTCGACGTGAGCGACCGCATCCGTCTCCAGCTCGCCTTCGACGACGTCGACGATCGCGTCGCGGTCGAGTCGGCGTTCGCCGCGGCGGACGTCGCGGGCGAGACGCTCGCGACCGAGCACGCGCTCTACGGCCCGCGGGGGAGCCTCCCCGCCGAGCCGGCGGCGGGCCACGTCGCGGAGTTCGCGAAGGGCACGTTCGCCAACCGGGGCGGCTTCGCCGTCGCCGTGACGAAGGTCGTCCAGGAAAGCGAGCGGAGCGAGCCCATGCCTGCACCGAGCGAGCGGAGCGAGTCGAAGTGAGTGATCGCGACCGTCAGCGTGCCGACGCCGTCTACGCGGCCCTGCTGGAGCGGCAGGGGGAGCGCTGGGTGCAGCCGAGGGTCGAGCGCACCCGCCGTGTCCTGGAGCTCCTCGACGACCCGCAGCGGACCTACCGCGTCGTGCACGTCACCGGCACGAACGGCAAGACGTCGACGAGCCGCATGATCGAGAGCCTCGTGCGCGCCCACGGCCTGCGCATGGGCCTGTTCACGAGCCCGCATCTGGAGCGCTTCACGGAGCGCATCATGATCGACGGCGAGCCCATCGCCGACGCGGCGATCGCCGACGCGTGGGACGAGGTGGAGCCGTTCGTCGACCTCGTGGACGCCGAGCTCGCCGCGACGGACGACGCGCCGCTCACGTTCTTCGAGCTCCTCACGGTCCTCGCCTTCGTCGCATTCGCCGACGCGCCCGTCGACGTCGCGGTGGTCGAGGTCGGCATGGGCGGGTCATGGGACTCGACGAACACGGCCGACGGGGATGTCGCGGTCATCGCGCCGATCGACCTGGATCACGCGGATCGACTCGGCGAGACGATCGGCGAGATCGCCGCGGTCAAGGCCGGCATCATCAAGGACGGTGCCGCTGTCGTCTCGGCGAGACAGGATGCCGCAGCCGAGTCCGTCCTCCGCGCGACGGCGGCCGAGAAGGGCGCCACGATCGCGTTCGAGGGCAGCGACTTCGCGCTCACCGAAGGCCGGCTCGCCGTCGGCGGCCAGCAGATCACGGTGCGCGGGCTCGCGGGCGTGTACGAGCAGGAGTACCTGCCGCTGTACGGCGAGCACCAGGGCTTCAACGCCGCCCTCGCGATCGCGGCCGTCGAGTCGCTCGTCGGCGGCGCGACGCAGCCGATCGCGGGCGACATCCTCGCGGAGGGACTCGGCCAGGTCACCTCGCCCGGACGGCTCCAGCTCGTCGGCGCGGCTCCGACCGTGCTCGTCGACGCCGCGCACAATCCGCACGGCGCTCGGGCGCTCGTCTCGGCGCTGCAGGCCTCGTTCGACTTCGACGAGTGGGGCGTCGTGATCGGGATCCTCGCCGACAAGGATGCCGCGGGCATCGTGTCGGCCCTCGCGCCCGTCGCGACCCACGTCTTCGCGACGGCCCCCCAGTCCGACCGCGCGAACGACGCCGAGCGGATCGCGGATCTCGCCGAGCTCGCGGGACTGCCCGTCACGGTCCACGGCGATGTCGCGGACGCCGCGGAGGCCGCGCGCGCGTGGGCCGCGGCATCCGATCGTCGCGCCGTCGTGATCGCGGGCTCGGTCGTCCTGGCCGGCGAGGCGCTCGCGGTCGCCGCGCGCGAGGACTGGAAGTCCGGGTGGTCGGAGTGACCGCTCCCGCCGCGCCGCGGCCGCGTCGCAGCCGGGGCGCCGCGGAATCGCTCGGCTCCATCGTCCTGGTCTTCGAGTCGATCGTCGTGTTCCTGGGCGGTCTCACGGTGTTCGGGCTCAAGGCGCTGCCTGCGGGCATCGAGCCGTGGTGGGGGGTCGTCGCGGGCACCGTGCTCGCGGCTCTCATGCTCCTCACCGCCGGCGTCCTGCGCTATCGCTGGGGCATCTGGCTGGGCTGGGCGCTGCAGGTGCTCCTGCTTCTGGGCGGATTCCTCTTGCCGGCCCTGTGGATCGTCGGGATGATTTTCGGCGGCATGTGGGCGTATGCCACGATCAAGGGGGCGTCGCTGGACAGGCGCAACGCCCGACTGGCCGCCGAGGCCGAGACTGCGAACGGAGACTGACATGGCCACCGAAGAAACCCTCGTCCTCGTCAAGCCGGACGGCGTGGCCCGCGGCCTCACGGGCGCGATCCTCGCGCGCATCGAGGCCAAGGGCTACTCGCTCGTCGACATCAAGCTCGTCGAGCCCGACCGCGAGACGCTCGAGAAGCACTACGCGGAGCACGAGGGCAAGCCCTTCTACGAGCCGCTCCTGGAGTTCATGCTCTCGGGCCCGTCCGTCGCGATCCGCGTCGCGGGCAACCGCGTCATCGAGGGCTTCCGCTCGCTCGCCGGCACGACCGACCCGACGACCGCCGCGCCCGGCACGATCCGCGGCGACTTCGGCCGCGACTGGGGCCTGAAGGTCCAGCAGAATCTCGTGCACGGCTCGGACAGTCCGGAGTCGGCCCAGCGCGAGCTCGGCATCTGGTTCTGACGCCGGGCGGCGGGTGCCGCTCCGCGCGCCGCAATGTCACCGATGACCACGTCGACGCACGCCGATCGGCGTGTCTCTGTGACGTTGCGGTGATCTGCGACGCTGTGGCGCGACGCCGGGCTGCAGCGGGCTGAAAGGCTCTAGAACAGGGCGCCCAGGACGTCGAGGCGCACCTGGGCGATGATCGCGATGATCGCGTAGCTCGCAACGGCGAGCAGCGGGACCCAGCCCATGAGCTTCTCGGCGCCCTTGCGCACTCCCGCTGACACGGGGACGATGCCTGACCGGAAGAGGTGGATCGTCACGACGTAGAACGTCGGGATCGTCACGGCCCACGTGACCATGCACCACGGGCAGAGCGTTCCGAGGATGAAGATGCTCTGCCCGATGAGCCAGATGACGAAGCCGAACGCGAACGCGATGCCGGCCCAGAACGTGATCCAGAACCACCGCGCGAACCGCGCGCCGGCGAGGATCGCCATGCCGACGACGATCGGCGCGACCCACCCGGTGAGTCCCAGGATCGGATTCGGGAACCCGAAGACGCTGCCCTGCCACGAGTCGAGGTTCTTCGAGCACTGCACGAGCGGGCTGAAGTCGCACGATGCGCCCTCGCCGGGGTTGGCGAGCGCGTGGAACTTCTCCATCGTGAGCGAGAAGGCCGCCCACCAGCCGATGACTCCGGCGATCACGAGCCAGACCGACATCGCGGTGGGGCGGGCGTGCGACGAGGGCGTGGGCATGCCAGGGATTATGACACCGCGAAGTGCACGGATGCCGCGTCCGCGCATTCGGCAGGGGAAAGTGCGATAATGAATGTCGATGCGTCGCGGCCGCGCCGCCTGCGCATCACACAGAAGACTTCAGGGCGATGAACGCCCTTCGCAGCGAGAGGCCCCGCCGGAGAGCCGGGTTTCGCTGCAGACCGAGTGAGTTCGCGGCACCGCAGGTGCGGCGCCGCACGAGATTTCGCCGGGCGACGCGCGGTGTCGCCCCGCAGGGAGTACGCCGGTGATGGCAGATGAGAACAACGCACCCTTCGAACCCCAGCCCGAGACCGACGCTCCTCTGACGAGCGAGCAGTCGGAGCCTGCCGCGGCAGAGCTCGAGGCGACCGTCGAAGCGGTGGAGATCGTCGAGGTCGAGGGCGGCGTCGAGCCGGTCGCGAACCAGGAAGACGCGACGGATGCTGCCCCCGAGGCCCCCGAGGGTCCGGAGCCGGCCGCCGAGGCGCCCGAGGGTCCAGAGTCGGCCGCCGAGGCGCCCGAGGCGGCTGAGACGCCGAACCTCGAATCGCTCGAGGGACCGGACGTCGAGACGAGCGGCTCCATGGTCACCGAGGCCGACGCCGAGCCGGTCGAGTCGTCCGCCCCCGAGCCTCTCGAGGGACCCGACGTGGAGACGAGCGACTCGGCCGCGGCCGAGCCCCAGGCTGAACCGCCGGCGGGGCCCGAGGACGAGCCGGCGCCCGCCGAGGCCGCCGAGCCCGAGCCGGTCACGGCCGTGACCCTCGGACTCCTTCCCGAGGTCTTCGTGTCAGCCGTCTCGACCCAGCTGCACTTCTACGCGCCCGAGATCGTCGCGCTGCCGCCCCGTCCGGGCCGGCAGGAGCAGCAGGCGCCCGCCGAGGACGCGCCCGCCGGCAGCTCGCGCCGTCGCGGCCGCCGCCGGGGCGGCGAGGCGAGGGACGAGGCATCCGACGCCCCCGCCG
This sequence comes from Microbacterium sp. NPDC019599, assembly GCF_040632175.1. Taxonomy (NCBI): domain Bacteria; kingdom Bacillati; phylum Actinomycetota; class Actinomycetes; order Micrococcales; family Microbacteriaceae; genus Microbacterium; species Microbacterium sp. NPDC019599. The sequence goes on along the minus strand of NZ_JBEYBL010000001.1, from coordinate 601,652 downwards.
GTCAGGCGACCGAGCAGTCGCGTCCCGCCCACCCGCGCCAGCGCGCCGTGGAGCTCATCACGGAGCCGCAGCGCATCAAGGGATCGACGCGCCTCGAGGCCAAGAAGCAGCGCCGTCGCGACGGTCGTGAGGCCGGTCGTCGCCGCGCCGTCGTCACCGAGGCGGAGTTCCTCGCGCGCCGCGAGGCCGTCGACCGCGAGATGATCGTCCGCTCGAAGAACGGGCGCATCCAGATCGCCGTCCTCGAGGACAACGTCCTCGTCGAGCACTACGTCGCGCGCAACCAGGACGCGTCGCTCATCGGCAACGTGTACCTCGGCCGCGTGCAGAACGTCCTGCCGAGCATGGAGGCCGCGTTCGTCGACATCGGCCGCGGGCGCAACGCGGTCCTGTACTCGGGCGAAGTCGATTGGGATGCTGTCGAGACGGGCAATCAGCCGCGCCGCATCGAGCTCGCCCTGAAGACGGGCGACAAGGTCCTCGTCCAGGTCACGAAGGACCCCGTCGGACACAAGGGCGCGCGCCTCACGAGCCAGATCTCGCTGCCGGGCCGGTACCTCGTGTACGTGCCGGGCGGCGCCATGAACGGCATCTCGCGCAAGCTCCCCGACACGGAGCGCGCGCGCCTCAAGCGGATCCTCAAGGAGGTGCTCCCCGAGTCGTCGGGCGTCATCGTCCGCACTGCCGCAGAGGGCGCGACGGAGGACCAGCTCACGCGCGACGTGCAGCGCCTCACCAACCAGTGGGAGCACATCTCGACCCAGGTCGAGTCGATCCAGGCGCCCGCCCTGCTGCACTCGGAGCCGGACCTCCTCGTCAAGATCGTCCGGGACGTCTTCAACGAGGACTTCTCGAAGATGCTCATCCAGGGCGACGACGCGCACCACACGATCTCCAACTACCTCGCAAGCGTCGCGCCCGACCTGCTGGAGCGCGTCGAGCGGTACGAGGGCGACGCCGACCCGTTCGACGCCTTCCGCGTCACAGAGCAGATCGAGAAGGCGCTCGACCGCAAGGTCTGGCTGCCCTCGGGCGGCTCGCTCGTCATCGACCGCACCGAGGCGATGACGGTCGTCGACGTCAACACCGGTAAATTCGTCGGCTCGGGCGGCAACCTCGAAGAGACCGTCACGAAGAACAACCTGGAAGCGGCCGAGGAGATCGTCCGTCAGCTCCGGCTGCGCGACATCGGCGGCATCATCGTCGTCGACTTCATCGACATGGTCCTCGAGTCCAACCGCGACCTCGTGCTGCGCCGTCTCGTCGAGTGCCTGAGCCGCGACCGGACGAAGCACCAGGTCGCCGAGGTGACCTCCCTCGGACTCGTCCAGATGACCCGCAAGAAGCTCGGGCTCGGGCTCCTGGAGACCTTCAGCGAGTCGTGCGAGGTGTGCGCCGGCCGCGGCATCATCGTCCACCACGATCCCGTCGTGAAGCATCGGGCCGCAGCCCCGAGCCCGCAGAGCAGCCGCAGGGGACCGCGCCAGGGTGCGCCCTCGGGCGGCCCCTCGAACGGCACGCACGTCATCACGGAGGGCGTGAAGTCCGCGCTGGCGCAGATCGCGGCATCCACGATCCACCACCACGACGACGCACCCGTGCACGTCGACCTCCCGGTCGAGCAGCCGGCGCCGGCAGCAGCCGAGGCGACGCCGGAGCGGCCCAAGAAGCCCCGCAAGAAGCGCGGCGAGGCGGCCAAGCCGAAGACGGAGAAGGACATGCTCCTGGACTCCGTGCTCAACGCGCTGCCCGAGCCGAAGGCGCCGGGCCAGGGACGCTCGCGCCGCCGTGTCACGACGGCCGCGCTCACGGGCACACCCGTGTCGCACCTGCCCACGCAGGAGTGATGTGCGCAGCGGCGCGGGCTCAGCGCCCGCGCCGCTCCCGCCCTTCGACAGGCTCAGGACAGGCGGCGCGCTAGCGCCGCGGGCTAGCGCCCGCGCCGCTCGCGCGCGGTCACGCGCAGACCTGACGCGATGAGACGGCGGACGAGCGCGTGCCCGTCGACGTGCTCGGCTCCGGCCGCGATGAGCCGCGCATGCGCGTCCTCGGGCACGTCGTAGTGGTCGCGGTCGAACCCGCGGCGGGGGATGCCGTTCGCCTCCGCGAAGGCGTGCAGCTCGTCGAGATCGTGGTCCGAGACGAGATGCGCCCACAGCCGGCCGTGGGCCGGCCAGCGCGGATCGTCGATGAGGATCGCCACACGCCGATCCTATTGAGCGCGGAGCCGCGGGCGAGTGGGCACAGCGCACTCGCGACACGCGGTCCCCGCGCTTTTGCGGCTTGCCGAGGCATCCGGTAAAGTAGTCCTTTGGTGCGCCGCGTTCCGCAAGGTGATGGCGGAGAGTTATGCGAGTGTCGCTTCCCGCGACGCCGAGCACCAAGACTTCCCAGTCTCACAAAGACAACCGGAGCCGTGCGCTCCCAAGACGAAACAAGGTGTGAAGTGGTTTACGCAGTTGTGCGCGCCGGTGGCCGGCAGGAGAAGGTCCAGGTCGGCACGATCGTCGTCCTCGACCGCCAGGCGGCCAAGGTCGGCGACAAGATCGAGCTCCCGGCCGTGCTGCTCGTGGACGGCGACGCCGTCACGACCGACGCCGACAAGCTCGCCAAGGTGAGCGTCACCGCCGAGGTCCTCGGCGAGGAGCGCGGCCCGAAGATCGTGATCCAGAAGTTCAAGAACAAGACCGGCTACAAGAAGCGCCAGGGCCACCGTCAGGACCTCACGCGCGTCAAGATCACCGGCATCAAGTAAGTCCAGGAAGAGACGCAGAGATGGCACACAAAAAGGGCGCAAGCTCCACTCGTAACGGTCGTGACTCCAACGCCCAGCGACTCGGCGTGAAGCGCTTCGGCGGCCAGGTCGTCAACGCGGGCGAGATCCTCGTCCGCCAGCGCGGCACGCACTTCCACCCCGGCGCCAACGTCGGCCGCGGTGGCGACGACACGCTGTTCGCCCTCGAGGCGGGCGCCGTGCAGTTCGGCACCAAGGGCGGCCGCAAGGTCGTCAACGTGGTCGCAGCCGCGGAGTAATTCCGAGGCTCGCACACAGTCTTCGCGAGGGGCGGGCTTCGGCTCGCCCCTCGCACCTTTATCCGCACGCACCACAGGAGGAGACCGCGATGGTCACGTTCGTCGATCGGGTCACGCTCCACCTGCGCGCGGGCAAGGGCGGAAACGGATGCGTCTCCGTGCGCCGCGAGAAGTTCAAGCCCCTCGCGGGGCCTGACGGCGGCAACGGGGGCCACGGCGGCGACATCGTCCTCGTCGCCGACCCGCAGGTCACGACGCTGCTGTCGTACCACCACTCGCCGCACCGCCACGCCGGCAACGGCGGTTTCGGCATGGGCGACAACCGCTCCGGCGCGATGGGCGAGGCGCTCGAGCTCCTCGTCCCCGTCGGGACCGTCGTGAAGGACGCGGACGGCGAGTCGCTCGTCGACCTGGTCGAGCCGGGCATGCGCTTCGTCGTCGCGCCGGGCGGACTCGGCGGCCTCGGCAACGCCGCGCTCGCCTCGCCCAAGCGAAAGGCGCCGGGCTTCGCGCTCCTCGGCACGCCGGGATGGGAGGGCGACGTCCTCCTCGAGCTCAAGACGGTCGCCGACGTCGCCCTCGTGGGCTACCCGTCGGCGGGCAAGTCGAGCCTCATCGCCGCCGTCTCGGCGGCGCGGCCCAAGATCGCGGACTACCCGTTCACGACGCTGCACCCGAATCTCGGCGTCGTGCAGGCCGGCGACGTGCGATTCACCGTCGCCGACGTCCCCGGGCTCATCGAGGGCGCGAGCGAGGGCAAGGGCCTGGGTCTGGAGTTCCTGCGCCACGTCGAGCGCTGCACCGCACTCGTCCACGTCCTGGACTGCGCGACGCTCGAGCCGGGCCGCGACCCGCTGAGCGACCTCGACGTCATCCTCGCCGAGCTCGCCGCGTACCCCGTCCCGGAGGGGCAGACACCGCTCCTCGAGCGCCCGCAGCTCGTCGCCCTCAACAAGGTCGATGTGCCGGAGGCGAAGGACCTCGCCGACCTCGTCCGGCCCGAGCTCGAGGCGCGCGGCTATCGCGTCTTCGAGATCTCCACCGTGAGCCATGAGGGCCTGCGTCAGCTCACGTTCGCACTCGCCGACATCGTCGCGCGTCACCGCGTCGAGGCGGCGGCCGCACCCGCGCCCGAGCGCATCGTCATCCGCCCCAAGGGCGCCGAGGCCGACTTCCGCATCCGCGTCGAGGGCGGCACGTACGGCGACCTCTTCCGCATCCTCGGCGAGAAGCCAGTGCGCTGGGTGCAGCAGACCGATTTCCAGAACGACGAGGCCGTCGGCTACCTCGCCGACCGGCTCAACAAGCTCGGCGTCGAGGATGAGCTGTTCCGCCGGGGCGCGACGCCCGGCGCGACGGTCGTCATCGGCGAGGGCGACGGCGTCGTGTTCGACTGGGATCCCTCGCTCACCTCGACCGCCGAGCTCATCACGGCGCCGCGCGGCACCGACGCGCGCCTGGACGGCTCCGGCCGGCGCACGACGTCCGAGCGCCGCGAGCAGTACCACGAGCGCATGGACGCCAAGGCGGAGGCTCGCGCCGAACTGGAGGCGGAGCGTCTCACCGAGCAGAGCTGGGACGTGGAGGACGACGAGTGACGGCACACGACCGCTCTGCCCTGAGCGGCGCCCGGCGCATCGTCGTCAAGGTCGGCTCGTCGTCGATCAGCGGCGAGAACGCGGGAAAGATCCAGCCGATCGTCGAAGCTCTCGCCGCCGCCCATGCACGCGGCACGGAGGTGGTCCTCGTCTCCTCCGGCGCGATCGCGACCGGGATGCCGTACCTCTCGCTCGCGGAGCGTCCCAGCGACCTCGCGACGCAGCAGGCGGCGGCCGCCGTCGGCCAGAACGTCCTGATCTACCGCTACCAGGAGTCGCTGACGCCCTTCCGCATCGTCGCGGGGCAGGTGCTCCTCACGGCGGGCGACCTCGAGAACGCCACCCACCGCTCGAACGCGCGTCGCGCGATGGAGCGCCTCCTCGGCCTGCGCATCCTCCCGATCGTCAACGAGAACGACACCGTCGCGACGCACGAGATCCGCTTCGGTGACAACGACCGGCTCGCGGCGCTCGTCGCCGAGCTGATCGGCGCCGACGGCCTCGTGCTCCTCAGCGACATCGAGTGCCTCTACACGCGCCCGCCGGACCAGCCGGGCGCGCGGCCGATCGACCGCGTCCACTACGGCGACGATCTGCACGGCTTCGAGTTCGGCTCGGTCGTCGTCAACAGCGTCGGAACCGGCGGTGCCGCGACGAAGGTCTCCGCGGCGCGGCTGGCCGCGGCATCCGGAGTCGGCGTCCTCGTCACGAGCGCCGATCTCGTCGACCAGGCGCTGTCGGGAGCCGACATCGGCACGTGGTTCGACCCGAACCCCGAGCCGGCCGCGCCCGCCGCAACGGGCCCGATCCGCACAGCCGGGGTCGTCGCGCCCCGGTAGGGGCCGCCCCTCGGCGTACGGGGCGCCCGATCGGCTCGGCCGGGTTCGTCAGGCCCCGGTAAAATATCCGGATGACCACCACCGCCACGACGCCGCGCGAGCGCATGCTGCTGGCGAAGGATGCTGCGCGCTCCATCGGACTCCTGAGCGACGAGGCGAAGCGCACGGCGCTGGTCGCCATCGCCGACGCGATCGAGGCGGCCGCGCCCGAGATCGTCGCGGCGAACGCCGAGGATCTCGAGCGGGCGAGGGCCACGGGCCTGTCCGCCGCGCTGCAGGATCGCCTGCGCCTGGACGAGCCCCGCGTCGCGGCTCTCGCCGCGGCCGTGCGCGAGATCGCCGACCTTCCCGACCCGGTGGGCCGGGTCCTCGACGAGCGCACGCTCCCGAACGGCGTCCAGCTCACGAAGGTCGCGGTGCCGTTCGGCCTCGTCGGCTCGATCTACGAGGCACGGCCCAACGTCACGGTCGACATCGCAGCGATCGCCCTGCGCTCGGGCAACGCCGTCGTGCTGCGCGGCGGCTCGGCCGCCGAGCTCACCAACGCGGCGCTCATCGCCGCGATGCGCGGCGCCCTCGCCGAGCGGGGCATCGATCCCGAGGCCATCCAGACGGTCGACGACTTCGGCCGCGACGGTGCGCGCGCCCTCATGCAGGCGCGCGGGATCGTCGACGTGCTCGTGCCGCGGGGGAGCGCGCAGCTCATCGAGACGGTCGTGACCGAGTCCTCCGTCCCCGTCATCGAGACGGGTGCCGGCGTCGTGCACATCGTGCTGGACGCCTCCGCACCGCTGGACTGGGCGCGCGACATCGTCGTCAACGCGAAGGTGCAGCGCCCCAGCGTCTGCAACGCCGTCGAGACGGTGCTCGTGCATCGCGACGCCGCCGACCGGCTCGTCCCGCCGGTCGTCGCCGCCCTGCAGGAGCGCGGTGTCACGGTGCACGGCGATCCGGCCGTCGCAGGGCTCGCTCAAGGCGTCGTCGCCGCGACAGACGAGGACTGGGCGATCGAGCACCTGTCGCTCGACCTCTCGATGCGCGTCGTCGACGACCTGGACGACGCCCTGGGGCATATCCGGCAGTACTCGACCCACCACACCGAGTCGATCATCACGGAGGACGGGCGCAACGCCGACCGCTTCCTCGCCGAGGTGGATTCCGCCGTCGTCATGGTCAACACGTCCACGCGCTTCACGGACGGCGGCGAGTTCGGCTTCGGCGCCGAGGTCGGCATCTCGACGCAGAAGCTGCACGCCCGCGGGCCCATGGGCCTGGCGGAGCTCACGAGCACCAAGTGGCTCGCGCGGGGCGCCGGACAGGTCCGCGGCTGAGGTCCTAGACTGGTGCGAGCGCCCGCGACCGGGCGTGATCACGAAACGGAGTACGAATGACCGTCGCCACGCTGATCGCTCTCGCCGCCGAAGAGTCCGAGCACACCGGAAACGTCGCCCTCGAGACCGTCGGCTACGGGATCGTGGCGATCCTCGTCTTCTCCGCGCTCGCCCTCGTGACCTTCTCGTACCGCAACGTCGCCAACCGCCATTCGCACAAGGCGGAGGCGTACGCGCGGGCCCACGCCAACGACGTGCAGCAGGCGGGGCACGGCCACTGAGGCCCACCGCATGACGGTGGCACGAGCCCCGAGGATCGGGGTCATGGGCGGGACGTTCGATCCCATCCATCACGGACACCTCGTCGCCGCCAGCGAAGTCGCGCAGTCCTTCGACCTCGACGAGGTCGTGTTCGTCCCGACCGGACAGCCGTGGATGAAGAGCGACGTGAGCCCGAGCGAGCATCGGTACCTCATGACGGTCATCGCGACAGCATCCAATCCCCGCTTCACGGTGAGTCGCGTCGACGTCGATCGCGGGGGGATGACCTACACGATCGACACGCTGCGCGACCTGAAGAGCGAGCGACCCGACGCCGAGCTCTACTTCATCACCGGCGCGGACGCCATAGCGCAGATTCTCAGCTGGAGAGACCATGATGAACTGTGGGAGCTCGCCCACTTCGTCGCCGTCTCACGTCCTGGCCACGTCCTGAACATCGACGGGCTCCCATCCGACGACGTCAGTCAGCTCGAGGTCCCTGCCCTCGCCATCTCATCGACGGACTGCCGTGAGCGGGTCCGCCGAGGGCACCCCGTGTGGTACCTCGTCCCCGATGGCGTCGTCCAATACATTGCGAAGCATCATCTCTATCGGAGCAAGGAATGAGCACACCCGAGCAGCCTGACTCTCCGCCGCTGACACGAAAGCAGATGCGGGAGATCCGCAACACCGGTGCGACCCCCGTCATCGACACGGGAGCAGTCCCGGTCGTCAAGCCCGCGCCCGCCGTCGACTCGGCACCGGCCGACGAGGCCGAGGCGCCGTCCGAGGCCGCCACGCCTCCTCCTCCTCCTCATGTGGAAGCGTCGCTGCCGCCCGTCGTCTCCGTACCGCCTGCCGTCCCGCTTCCGCGTCCGGCCGAGCCCGTCGTCCTCCCAGAACCGCCGGGCCCCGACCGCGCCGTCGATCTGGGCGTCTCGCCTCTGACGCGCCGCCAGGCACGTCAGCAGGAGCGGATCCGCACAGCATCCGTGCCCGTCATCACGCCGGACATCTCGGCGGCGTACCTCGCGCAGCAGGCGGGGGATGTCGCGCCACCGCCCTCTGCCCTGGAGCCGGTCGTCGAGCCCGAGGCGGAAGAGGATCCGTTCGCCGCGCTGGGCGTCGTGTCGGGGCCGATCTCGCAGGTGCCGCAGGCGGTCGAGCCCGAGCCGGAGCCCGAGCCGGATCTTGAGCCTGAGGCCCAGCCTGAGCCGGAGCCGGAGGCCGAGCCGGAGCAGGAGCCCGAAGCCGAGCCGGAGGTCGAGGCGTTCGGCGGGGCGGAGGAGGCTCCGCAGGAGCCGGCTCGCACGGTCGCCCCCGACTTCGGCGCTGCGCTGCTCGCGGGCGGCGGCGACGAGCCTGTTGCCGCACCGTCGTTCGAAGAGCTCGTCACACGGTCGTCGAGCGGTTCGATCGCGACCCCGAACGCCCTCATCATCTCGCAGTCGCCGGATGCCGGCCCCATCGTCGCCCCCCTCACGGGGACGGGCGAGGTGCTCATCACGGGCACCTTCAACCTTCCCGAGGGCCTCGGCTCGACGGGTCACGCGCCCGGCGTCGCCGACGGCAAGGAGGTCGACGCAGTGCTCGTCGACGGCGAGCTGCCCGCGCACTCGTCGCCGACCCCGATCGCAGCGAGCTCGGCGGTCAGCACGACCAAGACCCCCGGCGAGATCATCAAGCCCCCTGCCCCCGAGAAGGGCGGCCGGCTCATGCTGACGCTCGCGATCACCGCCGGCGTGCTGGCGCTGGCTCTCGTGGGCGTCCTCATCCTCGCCTTCGCGACGGGAGTGTTCTGAATGACGGCAACGCAGAACGGACGACGGATGCTGCAGATCGCGGCCGCCGCGGCGGACTCGAAGGGCGGCGAGGATCTCGTCGGCCTCGACGTCTCCGACCCGCTGCCGCTCGTCGACATCTTCCTGCTCGTGACGGGGCGCAGCGAGCGCAACGTCGCCGCGATCGCCGACGAGATCGAGGACAAGCTCCTCGAGGCCGGATACAAGCGCCTGCGGCGCGAGGGCCGTCAGGAGGCCCGCTGGGTGCTCCTGGACTTCGGCGACCTCGTCGTGCACGTCTTCCACGAGCAGGAGCGCGTCTACTACGGCCTCGAGCGCCTGTGGAAGGACTGCCCCCTCGTGCCGATCGAGCTGCCGGAAAGGGTCCCGCCCGTCCAGTGACCCCGCATTGGTCAAAGGCACCGTCCGAGGTGTTGTAAGCTGGTCGAGTTGCCCCGCGGGGCAGCATCCGGGCCTGTGGCGCAGCTGGTAGCGCACCTGCATGGCATGCAGGGGGTCAGGGGTTCGAGTCCCCTCAGGTCCACCAACATCCCTGATCAGTGAAGGTTTTCGAGCCTCACCGATCGGGGATTTTGTGTCTCGGGGCCAGAAACGGGCCACTTCACCGTCGTCGCCGTACGCGACGGTGCGCCCTTTGCATTCCGAAAACCGCGCCTTCTGCGCGCCCTCGCTGCTCACCCGGGGAGGGCCAGCGCACCTATCTGTCATGAATCTCGTGCTCTTCGCAACATGGATGGTGGCGAGGTGAGCGGCGGGCGCCCGCGCACCACTATCGGGACGTTCGGCGTAATCGGACTCTCGGTAGCGCCCGGCGGCTGGACAGCGGCGACCCGCGTCCGCGACGACGACGGGCGGCTGCGGCGGGTGAAGGCGACAGCCCCCTCGAAGAGCGCGGCGATGCAGCGCTTGAAGGAGCGCATCCGTGACCGACCGACCCAGGCCGCCTCCGAGTACTCCGTACGCACGCCGTTCCGCGACCTCGTGCAGGCCTGGCTCGAGGAGAACGAATCGCGAGATCTCGCTCCGAAGACGAAGCAGTGGTACGCCGAGATGGTCCGCAACACGGTGCTGCCCGCCTTCGGCGACCTGACGCTCGGCGAGATCACGACCCGCCGCGTCGACGCGCTGCTGCGCGCTCAGCATCGGATCGGCTACCCCCGCGCGCGCAAGACGCGCATGATGCTCAACCTCGTGTTCAAGTTCGCGCTCCGCCACGACGCGATCCCGCGGAACCCGGTCGATGGCGCGAGTCCTCTGAAAGCCCCGAAGGGGACGCCGCAGGCGTTTACCTGGGATCAGGTGCAGAAGATCCGGGATGCCGCAGCACGTCACCGCACGGGCGAGGGCGTGCACGGTCCGAAGCCCGACGGCGTCGTGCGCGACTTCATCGAGGTGCTGCTCGGCACGGCGCTGCGACCGGGGGAGGCGCTGGCGCTGCGCCGATGCGACGTCGTCGACCGGCCGCGGGGGATGACGCTGCGGGTGACCGGCACGATCGTACCGCGCAAGGGGCAGGGCTGGGTGCGTCAGGATCACCCCAAGACTGACGCGAGCGTGCGCGAGATCGCGGTTCCCGAGTTCGCCGCGGCGGTGCTCCGCCCGCGCCTGGTCGGTCTGGGGGAGGAGGATCTTGTCTTCCACAACCGCAACGGCGGCGCCTACTCGCAGCACAACCTGCGCCGTACCTTCCGGGAGTACCTCGAGCTCGCCGGTCTCGAGGGCTCGGGGATCTCATTCCGCTGGTATCGACGCACCGGCGCGACGGTGCTCGCGCGGGCAGTCTCGGTCGACGCGGCAGCCGTCTTCCTCGGCCACACCAGCACCGCCATCACCGAGGGCTACTACATCCAGCCCGACCGCACGGTCGATCTGACGCCGGCAGCGGCGCTCGACCGGGTGTTGCGGCCCGACGCCGAGGACCACACGGTCCTCACGCGACCGCTCACGGATGATGAGGAAGCGCTGATCGACGTCATCGGTGACGCGGTCGACGGCGAGGAGTAGCCTCGGGCGCGACGAGCGGAAGCATTGTGCAATGGCCGGAATGATCCCGAAGGGCCAGTACTCCGTGCGCCAGATGGCGGGGTTCCTCGGCGTGAGCGACCGCCGGGTGCGGGAGCTGATCGAGCGCGGCGAACTGGCCGCGACGCGCGTGGGCAAGCGCTACTGGGCGATCACAGTGGACGACGCCCGCATCTGGGAGCACGTGCATCCGCGTCGGGGCCGCCGCCTCACGAACGAAGCGCAGTGGGCGCTCATCGCGGAACTCGCGGGAGGGTTGTGCGACTGGATGTCACCGCTCCTCCGTCACCGCACGCGTCAGCGGATCACGGGGTGGACGTCGCAGCAGATCGCGGACGCCGTGTCCCAGCGAGGTGAGATGCCGGAGGCCATGCAGGACCAAGCGGGACGGCTACCGCACATGGCGGCCTTCGAGCGGGCTGAGAGCCCGGATCGCGACACACATCTCCGCGGACTTGCCGACATCGCCGATCAACAGGAGTTCTGGCACCAACGCCAGCGATTCGAGTGGTGGGAGAAGCGCGGCATCCAGTTCCAGGACTTCTGGGCCGCACCCGACCCGCCCGCCGCCGGCGTGCTGCCCGACGACGCGCCCCACGGCGCGATTGCTATGTCTGACGTGTCTGACGGAGGTGTATCATGGTCGTCATGACCACTGTTTCCGCACGCGATGCCTCCCGAGGGTTCTCGGCGCTTCTCGATCGGGTCGAGCACGACGCCGAGGAGTACACCATCGTGCGTGACGGCAAAGTCATTGCCCGTATCGTGCCAGCGAGCGAGCGCACTGTCAGGGGCTTCCTCGCCCGTCGCGCCGCAAGCGCCGCTATCGACGATGACTTTGCCTCCGATGCTCTCGGCGCTGAGCATCTCCTGACGACGGATACGGGCACTCTGTGGCGCGACTGATTCTCGACACCAACGCCTTGATCCAGCTCGATCGCCACGGCGGTGGTCCCACCGGGATCTCCGAGTCCGACGATGTCGCGATCGCGGCGATCACGCTCGCCGAGCTTCGTCACGGGGTCCTCGCCGCCGACGCAGCCAGAAGGCCCGCTCGTGAGAAGTTTGTGGAGGATGTCGAAGAGACGATCGAGGTGCTCCCATACACGAAATCGACCGCAGCAGAGCATGGGGCGCTGCTCGACCACGTGCGCCGGACAGGAACGCCACGAGGCGCCCACGACTTGATCGTCGCCGCCCATGCACGCCAGACCGGCCGTCAAATCGTCTCACTCGATCTCAAGGCGCGGTTCAGTGACCTCCCCGGCGTTGAGACCGTCGCAGGGCCATAGCCGGGCCAGTCCAGGAGCCGCTCCCGGGCACCTACACCTGAGCCGGGCTCGTCGTCCCGTTCGGGGACTGCCAGGCGCTGACAGCTACTGCCCGTCATGTTACGAATAGACGGGGAAGCCACCCGTCTCGCCGCAATTCTGGGTATCCGCGGAGGATTGCTAGGTTGAACTTTGGCTCATCGTCCGAGCCAAGACTTGGAACTGCGCGCGTCGCGCAGAGAAGGAGTTCACGTGGCACAGGGGAGTGACCAGGTCGAGCAGCTCAAGAGGCTGATCCAGAATTTCGTGAGCCAGCTCGATACACCGAGCATGCCCTACGTGAACGAAGGGCTACTGGGAACGGCGACTCTGACGCAGATGTCCGACGCCGACAGAGAAGCGGGCAAGCCCGGTTTCGCCCTAGACTCCCCGCTCGGAGGAGAGCCATTCGCGGTGCTCAACCCGGGGCAAGCGTCGCAACTCAGGCTCGAAGCAACCTCGCTGAAGCGAAGTGGGCGCTACCTCGAATCTGCGGAGAAGACCATTGAGTCTTTCCGGCTGGATGGTCATTATGACCTCGTCAACCTTCGGAATCTCTGGAAGACCGCGCTCTGCGGCGGTGACGCGCGCGGCGCGATTGGTCTGATCAACAAGGCGGTCTCAACGTATGACCGGTACGAGATCGCGCGGCGCCACGAACAGCTGCCATACCCGCCGCAGGACGATTTGGCTGACGTACTAGAGGCTCTGGCGACGGAGCAATCGTGCCAGGCTAGGCTTCAAGCCTTCTCCGGAAATCCCGCATACGTGCTTCCGCGACCGTATCGGGAGATGAGGGCTGACCTTCAGGGACTGGCCTCCACTCCCGCGACGTCAAAATCCGCCTCTCAGACATCGTCTGGTGGGTGCTATGTCGCAACTGCCGTCTATGGAAGCTACGACGCACCAGAGGTTCTGGTGCTTAGAAAGTTCCGAGATGAGCGCCTTGAGAACACAGTGCTAGGACGCGCCTTCATCGCGACCTACTATGCGCTCAGTCCGACACTGGCGCGGCATCTGCCGAGGTACCGGGGCGTGAGCGGCTGGGTGAGGCGCCGGCTCGACGCCGTCGTTGATCATCTGCAGACTCGGCCGTAGTAGACCGCAAGAGTCATAGCTCGCAACGTTCTGAACGCCTCTGACGGGGAGTGCCCAGAACCAGGGTCTCTCGCATGGGCGTCGCGAGCGATCGGGATTTCCTCATCACCCGCACACCGCACACCAATGGGAAGGTGGTCCGGGCGGAGGGGTGGGGTCATCTCCCGATGCCGCCGCGGGACGCCACGATGCTCTCCGGTGACCGCCGGCGGGGGATGAAGGCCTCGGCTGCGGTCTGGGCGCGGCGCGCGCGCTGGTAGTCGCGCGCCTGGGTGCGGTCGGTGATCTGGCGTGGGTCGCCGAGCGCGGTGGGTCCGGTCACGTCGTACTTGGCGCGGTACGCGACCAACGTCTCGAGGACGCTGCGTGGCACGTTCCGGGTCCAGGTCTCTCGGGATGCAACCGCCGCGTGCGCCTCGGCGCGGACGGCGTCCGCGATGAGGAGCTCGCGTTCCTGAAGTGCACTGGCATACTCCGCCGTGAAAGGCCCCGTCGGGCGCGTGAGGAGACCGACGACAGTGGTGCGATCGCGACCGCCCGGGACGGGCCACCGGGCCGCGCCGATCGACACGGCGTGTGCGGCGATGGTCTCGTACTCGGCGATGAGCCGCCGAAGCGAGCAGTGCTCGTCGACCGCGACGCGCAGAGTCTCGGTCGCGGTCGGTTCGGCACCCACGCGGGCCATGACATCGGCCAGCCGTGCCCCGGTGGAGCGCGGAGGAAGGGTATCGCCGTGATGATCAGTCCCCGGTTCCGAGTCCAGGTAGATGTGGTTCGCGGTCGCGCCACGCGTCATCGCGACGTAGAGCTGCTCGCGGGTGGCGCGATCCCCGTCGATGATTGCGTGCGCGGTGTCGACAGTCATCCCCTGCGCTCGGTGCACGGTGATCGCGTATCCGAGCTCGACGTTCGCCTCGACGTAGCTCGCCGGCAGGACAACTGCACCGCCGAGCTTGCCACCGCGTGACAGTCGCCGCACAGCGAGAGATCCATCGTCGAAGGTCCGCACGACGCGCCAGCGATCACCGTTCTTGACCCATCCGGATCCTGCGATGAGTCGCCGGTCGTTGAGCCGGGTGACGATGTCGTCGCCGGTCCCGGCACAGTTGCCATCGTGCAACGGCACCCCGTCGGCCGCGACCTCGCCGGTGGCGACGCGATCTGCCTGTGCGCGGGCCCCCAGCATCCCGACCGTGGTGGCATCCGCAGCGATCATGACCGTCGACCGTCCCGCTTCCTGGTCCGTGCGCCAGGCGCGGTACGCGAGGTCAAGAGGGTCCTCCGCTTCGTGGATGCGATGATGCTGCGCATAGTCGTCGAGCACGTCGGAGGAGCCGGTGCGCAGTCCGAGGGTGGCGGTCTTCTCCCAGTCGAACCGGAACCGTCGCACGTCGGTGAGTTCGGGTGCGTCCTCGATCGACCGGGCGACAAGTCCGAACGCGCCGCCGGTCTCGACAGCCGAGAGCTGAGCCCAGTCGCCTACGAGCAGCACCTTCGCACGGGCATCCTGTGCGTGCTGCACGAGTCGGACGAGCAGCAGGGTGCCGGAGAGCGACGCTTCGTCAACGATCACGAGCTGGCCGGGGGAGAGGTTCCAGCGGCCGACGGCGTGCTCGAACGACCATTTGGCGGTGTTCTCGGTGTGGATGCCAATGCTGTCGGCGAGTACGTCGGCGGCGGCTGCCGAGGGCGCGAGTCCGACGACAGAGCCAGCGCCGTGTCGTGACTCCCACGCCGCGCGGAGGGCACGCAGCGCGGTGGTCTTCCCGGCGCCGGCAGGTCCGACCAGCACGTCGAGCAGGCGACCCGATGTCGCGATCCGGGTGATGGCGAGGGCCTGGTCATCGTCGAGAGTGATGCCGTTCAGGTCGGGGAGGAGCGCGAATCGCTCCATGTGCCTATGCTCGAGTGCCGGGCCTCCTCCGCTCGTCGCGGCGAGCAGCCGAGCTTCCGCGTCGAGGATTGCCTGGGACGAGTAGGCGGCCTCTTCGCGGGGCGCGAAGGCGGGCGACCCGTCGGGGAGGGTGAACGCGAGCGGCACCTGTCGGTCGTACTGCGGCGTGAGCCGCAGCGAGGCATCTTCAGCGCGGCCGACGACGGCATCCAGCACCATCTCGCGGTCGAGGGCGGACGCGAACCGGATGCCCTTGGTCTGACGTACCGCTTCGGCCCACAGGTTCCAACGCCCCCACACGGCGCGCTTGTCTTCGACGACCATGCGCGTGACGACCGCGAGGTCGTCGAGCACCTGGGCTGTGAGGTCGTCCGCGCGGAGCACGGCATCCGTCGCGTCCGTCTCGAGCAGCGTGCGCGCCCAGGTCGTGGCATCCTCGCCGAGCAGCTCGGTGGCGCTGGCGCGCCAGGATGCCGTCAACTCACTCAGTGAGCGGAGGGTCTTGTCGGGGCGGGTGTCGAGTGTTGCCTGCTGGCGGAGCCGGATCGCGACGCGCGACGACGGCTGGTGGCCGTACCGTTCGGCGTAGTCGGTGATCAGTTGGTTCTTGCGCGCCTCGATCCCCGATGCATCCTCCGAGCCGCGTGATCGTGTCGAGAACGCGTCGATGAGGGATGACTGCACCCCCGCGATCTCCCACCCGGCGTTGCGGTCGCGTCCCTTGTCGCGCAGCGCCCACGAGACCCCGAGCACGTCGCGCAGGCGATCCATCAGCACCGCGTCGTACATCTCCGACAGGGCGACCGTCGCCTTGTGCAGCGGGTTGCCAAACAACGTGCGCCACACCCCGTCCGGACCCATCACGTGATTCGCAATCACGACGTGCGTGTGCAGTTGCGGGTCGCCCGTGCGCGAGTCGTAGTGGTCGTACGCGGCCGCGACCACGCCCTGCACCGGCACCCGCGCAAACCCGTTCGTGCCGATCCTCGTCACGGCGACACGCCGCTCGAGCGCGTCGACGATATCGCGCACCGCCGCGTGATGAGCTGCTGCAATGAGCGATTGCGTTCCCGCATCCGCCACACCCCACAGGACGCTGACGGATTTGGGTGGAGAGAACGTGAAGTCGAAGCCCGCAACGGCCTGCCGAGTCGGGGTTGCACGCTCCGCGCGCCCCGCAACCCCTCGACTCGTGTCGCGACCGTCAGGCGCGCGGTGCCGTGGCGGCTTTGTGTATGTCGCCGGCGCCTTACCGAGCAGCAATCGTGTGAGCGGATCGCGACCCTCGCCGACGAGAAGCCGGAGTGCATCCTCGGTCACAGTGTCGCCCTCGGCGAGGCGCCCAACCGCGTCGTGCCCCAGCAGCGCGACCCCCTTGCCGAGCCACATACCCGGTGGCGTGCCAGCCTCGGTGTAGTAGCGCGTCAACGGCGTACCGAGGTCCCTCAGCCCGTCGCCAGCGGCCACCGACCGCAGCAGGTAATCGACGCCGTTCGTCGAGGTCATCTTGTGCATCGTTACGACCACAGCCACGCACCTTCCTGTCACGCGGGCACGCGGTGTGCCCGTCACCAGGTAGGTGCGCACGTCGTCCCCGTAAGGCGTCCGATCAGCCGTCGGCGCGGCGATGAAAGACGTGTGGTTCGAGACGAGCGGGTGGGACGTGACGATGTGAAGGGTGGGGATTCGAGCGGAAATCCGCGGGGCGGGGTGAGACGGATGCCGGCCGGCTCGAGTCCAGCCGGGACGTTAGCGACGGAAGGAGGCCCGACTGGGCGGATTGCGGAATGGTTCCGATGAGTGGCGCTGGGAGGTGATTTGAGCTACCCCGACGGCATGACGGTCTTCATCCCTCGCCAGATTCATTTTCAAGATTCTCTACGAAAAGTTTTGCACTCCGACAACTTCCGTGTACGCTCGTAGTTGTCGGGAGCAAGAACTTTTCAGCAAGGAGGACGACGTGCATCAGAAGGAGAAGAGCGATCGTGTCGGTCGGGCGATCCACCTCATCGACATCGAGAACCTCTGTGCCTGTGGTCGGCCGACGATCGAGCAGATCGAGTGGGTCCGCGCGGAGTATGTCTCACGGGTTGGACTCAGCGCATCTGACCTCGTCATCATCGCATCTGCGCACGCCAACGCTGTCAACGTTCATCGCGGGTGGTCAGGCGCCAGGCAGCTGATCGGGTCCGGCCCCGACGGCGCGGACCTGTGCCTCCTCGGTGTGATGATCGATGAGAATCTGGCGGAGCGATTCGAGAAGATCTACGTCGGCTCTGGTGACCACATCTTCTCGGAGCAGGTTGCGAGACTCGCCGGAGATGGTTCAGAAGTCTCGGTCGTCAGTGAACCTCACCAGCTTGCTCGGACGATGCGGATGGCGGCCCACCACGTCCTGTACTTCCCAGCCAACCCGTTCGCTGCGGCTCTGCCCGCGTGACAGAGGAACAGAAGATGAACCCCGACGACCTGGTATCGCTGAGCGACATCGCCATCATTGCTGGCGTCAAGATCTCTACCGCGAGCAATTGGAAGAAGCGCTTCCGCGACTCGTTCCCTCCTGAACTACCCGATCCTGAGGGCGGAAAGCGCGCGCGATACGAGCGAGCCGCGATCGAGGCTTGGCTAGCCGCCAACCCTCAACTCGCGACGGTTCAGCAATTGGGCGACGCAGAGTCACGTGTGTACGACGCGCTCCGGGGACAGTTGAGGGTGGACCAGTACGCCGACGTCATCGGTGGCCTGCTCATCGTGCTCAGGAGCGCTCCAGCGGTCGCTAGTACTTTGGATCGTGCGGAATGGATCGAGGTGCGCAACTCGATTCCCAACGACCTCCAGGATCTGATCCCCGAAGTGATCTGGGATCGCCTTGACACCGTGACGCTCCGGAGGGCGCTTGACGTGCTCTCAGTTGTCGAAGAGCCAGCAGAGTTCTATCGCAACGTCATTCGCCGGGCAGGATCTCAAAAGGGTCAGCAGGCCTCCGAGGTCACCACCCCCGACGTGCTCGCCGAGTTTATGCTCGCGATCGCGCCAACGGGAGGACGATTGGTCTTTGACCCGGCCGCGGGAACTGGCGGACTGCTCCTCGATGCGCTGGATCGCGGACTCGCGCAGTACGCGGACGGCTATGAGATCGACGAAAGCGCCCTGCGAATCGCACGTCGACTCTTCCTCCTGGCTGATGCGCCAGCACATATTGCCTTGCGAGACAGCTTTGACGTCGTCGGCGAGCGGGGACCCACGGCCGACTTGGTGTTGTGCGATCCACCGCTTGGAGCTTGGTGGCGCAATGACAACCCGCGCGCACGTGGCTGGCGATACGGGGAACCACAGAGCAGCAGCGCGGACCTCGGCTGGGTGCAGATCTCGCTCGATCATCTGTCCCCTACCGGAACGGCTCTCGTTGTCACGACGTTGGGTGCGTTGCATCGTCTCGGTCGGGACGCGGAGATTCGTAGCGGCCTCCTTCGCGATGACCGCGTCAGAGGGATCGTTGTACTCCCGGCGAGGTTGCGCTCCAACACGGCGATTCCGCTCGCCGTATGGATCCTCGGTGATGCTGGCACTTCACCTGGCACGGTGCTGCTGGTTGATGGCTCGGAGTTCGATTCGAGCGAACTCGGCCCCGAGGGCCGACTCGCCTCGATTACCAAGGCTGGGCTGTCTGGAAAGTTCGATGACCTCGACCCGACCATCGCGGTGCCTCGTCGCGTGCTCGACCTTCTCACTCCGGCTGTCAACCTCCTTCCGTCGAAGTGGACCGACATACCCGGAGACGAAAAGGCTCCCGAGGAGTGGGCAGAGCTGGTCAATGCGGCAGTTGAGAGTGCAAACCAGTCGCTGGGGCGTGCCGCGCCGCATCTTCGCCAAGTCGACGTCGTGCCGGCGGACATCGAGAAGCGGTGGGTCAGTATCGCCGAGCTTCGAGATTCGAAGGCGATTGAGGTGATCAGGGGACGCTATCTCGAGAGTTCGAGCGATGCGGAGGGACCACTTGTCCTGAATCCGCGCGTGTTCACGGACGGCTATGACATCGACGCGCACGATCAGCGCGTCGCAGACCCACGGCGCGCTGAGTCGATGCGACTGATGCCTGGTGATGTCATCGTCTACCCGACGGCAACAAGCGTGAATGCTCACATCTGGGATCGCGACGGCTGGGCGGCCGGCTCGCACGTCGACGTGATTCGTATTCGTGACTATGACGTCGTTGATCCAGTCTTTCTGTCAGCGGCGCTGCGCCACCCCCGAAACCGTCGACACATTATCGACAGCACCCTTAGGGCGAAGATGAAGATTGAGGATCTCACCGTGCTCCTACCCCCAGTCAGCGACCAACGAGCCTTTGCGGAACTGGACTGGACCGCGGCACAGCGCACGCGCGAACTCCAGGAGGCCATCTTGAAAGTGTTCGCAGCGCGCCAGGCAGTAGCCGAGGCGGCGACGAATGGATCGGTTGTCGTTAGGAGCGCGTCGGTTGTCTGATTCAGTCCAGCCGGATGCTTCCGGAGTCGAAAGGAATACCTACGTGCCGCTATCCACCGGTCGAAGCGTCGAGAACGTGGTGATGCCGCGGTGAGCGACTCCCACAGCACCCTGCCCGAACTCGAGCAATACCTCGCCCGAGCAGCCGACCTCCTGCGAGGCAGCATCGACCAGGCTGACTTCAAGGCCTACATCTTTCCGCTGATGTTCTTCAAGCGGATCAGCGACGTCTTCCTCGAGGAGTTCGAGCAGGCGCTCGACGACTCCGCCGGAGACCACGAGTTCGCGACGTTCGCCGAAAACCACCGCTTCGCTATCCCCGACGGCAATCTCTGGTCGGACGTGCGCGAGAAGACCGAGAACATTGGGACCGCTCTGCAGACCGCGTTCCGCGAGATCGAGAAGGCCAACCCCGAGACCCTCTACGGCATCTTCGGCAACGCGAACTGGACGAACAAAGACAAGCTGCCCGACCGTAAGCTCGCCGACCTGATCGAGCACTTCTCGACGAAGACGCTGAGCAACGCGAACGTCGCCCCGGATGTTCTCGGCAACGCATACGAGTACCTCATCAAGCGGTTTGCCGACCAGTCCAACAAGAAGGCTGGCGAGTACTACACGCCGCGCTCCGTGGTCGGCCTGCTGGTGAATATCCTCGACCCGCAGGAAGGCGAGAGCGTCTATGACCCCGCGTGCGGGACGGGTGGCATGCTCATCGAGGTCATCGAGCATGTGAAGGAGGCCGGCGGCAGCGCGAAGACCCTGTGGGGCAAGCTCTATGGTCAGGAGAAGGTTCTCGCGACGTCGGCGATCGCGCGCATGAATCTGCTGCTGCACGGCGTCGAGGACTTCAAGATCGTCCGCGAAGATACCCTGCGCAGCCCGGCGTTCTTCACTGGCAACCACCTCGCGCAGTTCGACACTGTGGTCGCCAATCCGCCGTTCTCGCTGAAGGCGTGGGGCGATGTCGAGTGGGCCTCCGATCGGTGGGGTCGCAATCAGTTCGGCGGAGTCCCGCCAAAGGGCTACGCCGACTGGGCGTGGGTGCAGCACATGCTCACCTCCGCCGACCCGAACACGGGTCGGGTCGCGGTCGTGCTGCCGCAGGGGGCGCTGTTCCGGCAGGGCGCCGAGGCGCGCATCCGCACCCACGTCCTCAAGGCCAAGAAGGTCGAAGCCGTGATCGGTCTCGCGCCGAACCTGTTCTACGGCACGGGGCTCGCGGCCTGCGTGCTGATCCTGCGCCACCAGAGGCCCGCCGAACAGCAGAACAAGGTGCTGTTCATCAACGGTGAAGACCTGATGAAGAAGGGCCGCAACCAGAACACTCTCGAACCCGAGCACGCGAAAGCCCTGTTCGACGCGTACCGCGGATTCGCAGACATCGAGGGGCGGGCCCACGTCGCGGACCTGGTCGAGATCGAGGGCAACGACTTTAACCTCAACATCCCGCTCTACGTCGCACCCGCTGACGCCGGCGAGAAGATCACACTCGCCGAGGCGCTGGCGAACCTCGAAGCCGCGCACGAACGCGCGAAAGAGACCAGGGCAGCGCTCGAAGCGGAGCTCGCGAAGTGGGGGTTGAGCGCGTGACCGGCCAGATCAGCCAGCGCGAGCTGGAGAACTACCTGTGGGGCGCCGCCGTTGTTCTGCGCGGACTCATCGACGCCGGCGACTACAAGCAGTACATCTTCCCGCTGGTGTTCCTCAAGCGCATCTCGGATGTCTACGACGAAGAGCACGCGGCGGCGCTCGACACCTACGGCGACGAAGAACTCGCCGACCTGCCCGAGAACCACCGCTTCGCGATTCCGGACGGATGCCACTGGCGCGACGTTCGCGCGGTGACCGAGAACATCGGCGCGACCGTGCTGCGGGCCATGCGGTCGATCGAGTCTGCTAACCCCGACACACTTCCCGGCGTGTTCGGCGATGGGGACTGGGGCAACAAGAACCTGCTGCCGGACTCCACTCTCGCCGACCTGATCGAGCACTTCTCGACGCAGACGCTGTCGATCGCGAACCTGCCCGAGGACGAACTCGGCAACGGGTACGAATACCTCATCAAGAAGTTCGCCGACGACTCGGGCCACACCGCGCAGGAGTTCTACACCAACCGCACGCTCGTGCACCTGATGACGCTGATGCTCGAGCCCCAGCCGGGGGAATCGGTCTACGACCCAACGTGCGGAACCGGCGGAATGCTCATCTCGACGGCGGCCGCGGTGAAGCGCCAGGGTAAGGAGTGGCGCAACCTCAAGCTGTACGGCCAAGAGCTCAACTATGGAACCTCGGCCATCGCCCGTATGAACCTCTTTCTGCACGGCATCGCCGACGGCCAGATCGCGCACGGCGACACCCTCGCAAGGCCCGCGTTCCTGAACAGCAAGGGCGGGTTGCACATGTTCGACGTCGTGCTCGCGAACCCTCCGTACTCGATCAAGACCTGGAATCGGGATGCCTTCGCAAAAGACCCGTACGGACGCAACGTGTGGGGCGTGCCGCCGCAGGGCCGCGCCGACTACGCGTTCTTCCAGCACATCGCCAAGAGCCTCGACCCCGAAACCGGGCGCGCCGCGATCCTCTTCCCCCACGGCGTGCTGTTCCGCCGCGAAGAGGCGGCACTCCGCGAAGCGCTCGTGAAGTCCGACCTCGTCGAATGCGTACTCGGACTCGGCGCGGGACTCTTCTACAACTCTCCGATGGAGGCCGTCGTCATCACGCTCCGCGCCACCAAACCCGCCGAGCATCGCGGCAAGGTGCTGTTCATCAACGCTGTCAATGAGGTCGCGCGCGAGCAGGCTCAGTCCTTCCTGCGCGACTCGCATCAAACGAGAATCCTCGACGCGTACCGAGGCTTTGGCGACGTTCCGCAGTTCGCGGCGGTCGCCACCGTCGGCGAGATCGCCGACAAGGGCTACAGTCTCGCGATCCCGCTGTATGTCGCTGGCGCGAAAGCCGCAGACGCGGGAGAGCAGATTGAGGTGGCCGACGCGCTGGCGAGCTGGCGACAGGCGGCGGGAGCCTCGGAGCACGCGCTCTCAGATGTGCTCGCGCTGCTTCGTTCGGAGGCGAACGCGTGAGCCTCGGCATCGACAAGTCCACCTGGCAACGCGTTGCGTTCGGCGATGTCGTGCGCAATGTCAATGAGACGGTGAAGGATGCCGGAGCCGGCGCCATCGACCGGCTTATCGCGATGGAACACATGGATCCAGGTGAGCTCAAGATCGAGCGCTGGGGCGATATCGCGAACGGAACGACGTTCACGCGCCGCGTACGCCCGGGGCAAACGCTGTTCGGCAAGCGCCGCGCCTACCAGCGCAAGGTCGCATATGCCGAGTTCGACGCGATCTGCTCTGGCGACATCTATACGTTCGAAGCGGACGAGACTCGGATTCTCGGGGAGTTCCTGCCGTTCCTCGTGCAGTCCGACCCCTTCTTCGACCACGCGCTCGATACCTCGGCGGGGTCGCTCTCACCGCGCACGAACTGGCGCGAACTTGCAGACTTCGAGTTCGAACTCCCGCCGCTCGACGAGCAGAAGCGCATTGCCAACCTCGTGTGGTCGGTCGAGCGCCACAGACAAGCTGTTCGCGGACAGGCAGCGGGCGCCGAGAAGCTAGCCGAGGAGGTCTTCAGCACCGAGCTTGCCACCGCGCCCGCCGAAAGGGTCGCCCTGCCGAAGTTGCTGAAAGAGGTGACCGTCGGCGTCGTCGTTCGACCGACGCAGTACTACACAAACGACCCGGCCGGAGTTCCCGCACTCCGCGGGCTCAACATCGCGCCCGGCGGATTTGACCTCGCCGACCTGGTGCGGTTCAGGCCCGAGAGCGCGTCGGCACTCAAGAAATCGACTCTCGTCTCCGGAGACGTCGCGATCGTGCGGACCGGGCGACCGGGAGACGCAGCCGTGGTCACCGACGACGTCGCGGGCTTCAACTGCATCGATCTGATCATTGCGCGCCCGGGGCCTGAGCTGGTGGCGGGCTTCCTCACCCTGTTCCTGAACTCGACCTACGGGCGGGCACAGATCGCACGACTCTCAGCGGGCACAGCCCAGCAACACTTCAACGTTGGTGCGCTCAAGAAGCTTCAGATTCCCCACTTCTCGGTCGAAGAACAAGGGGAACTCATTCATCGCGTCGAACTGGTTCGATCCACGAACAGCCTCTCGCATGCGGAGGCAACGCAACTCCGCAGGCTCAGAAACGCAATCCTCGCCGAGACTCTCGGAGGCAACTGATGGCACAGTTCAACGAGGCGAACTCCGTTCGTGACTTCGTCCGCGACCTGATCGCGTCTCCGGACGTGCAGTTCCTGCCGGGTAGTCAGCTGCCACGACGCACCGATGAGGTGCTGCTGGAAGGCCTCGTCACGGCTGCGCTGACGCGCCTAAACCCTGAGATCGCGGCTGATCCGCGTAAGGCGGATGAGGTCGTTCACGTGTTGCGTGCGGTTCTGATCTCGGCACGCAACAGCCCGCATCCGTTGGTCGCGAACGAAGAATTCATGGCGTGGCTGACGGGCCAGAAGTCGATGCCATTCGGTCCGAACGGCGAGCACACGACGGTGCGCCTCATCGACTTCGACCACCCGGGGGACCGCTCATCGAACCAGTGGATCGTGTCGACCGAGGTGACGTTCCAGGTGGGGCGGCTGGGCAAGCGGTTCGACGTGGTGCTCTGGTGTAACGGTCTTCCGCTTGTGGTGGGCGAGGCGAAGACGCCGATCCGTGCAGCGTATTCGTGGATCGACGCGGCCGCGCAGATCCACGACGATTACGAGGCGAGCGTTCCGCAGTTCTTCGTGCCGAACGTGCTGTCATTCGCGACCGAGGGTAAGGATTTCCGCTACGGCTCCGTCGGGATGCCGGTCGAGCTCTGGGGCCCGTGGCGCGAGGAGGAAACCGACCCCGACGCACCGGCGAAGGTCGGCCTCGAGGTCGTGAAGGACGCGGTGAATGGCGTGCTGTCTCCGGCAGCCGTTCTCGACTTCCTGCGGTTCTTTACGGTGTTTGCGACTGACGCCAAGCACCGCAAGATCAAGGTGATTGCGCGGTACCAGCAGTTCCAGGCGACGAATCTCATCGTGGAACGCGTGCTGCACGGGCGGATCAAGCAGGGACTCATCTGGCACTTCCAGGGATCGGGCAAGTCCCTGCTGATGGTGTTCTCAGCCCTGAAGCTGCGCGCGATGGCCGAACTGACGAACCCGACGATCCTGATCGTGGTCGACCGCATCGATCTCGACACGCAGATCACCGGTACGTTCAACGCTTCGGACGTCCCCGGCCTGGTCTCGACAGACTCGCGCAAGGAGCTGCAGACGCTGCTGACCCAGGGTGCGCGCAAGATCATCATCACGACGATCCACAAGTTCGGCGAGATCGACGGTGTGCTCGATGACCGGCACAACATCATCGCGATGGTCGACGAGGCCCACCGCTCGCAGGAGGGCGACTACGGGCAGCGGATGCGCGAGGCGCTGCCGAACGCGTTCCTGTTCGGCCTCACCGGAACGCCGATCAACAAGCGCGACCACAACACGTTCATGTGGTTCGGGTCGCCCGAGGACGAGGGCGGGTACCTGTCGCGGTACTCGTTCCAGGACTCGATCCGCGATGGTGCGACCCTTCCATTGCACTTCGAGCCGCGGTTGTCGGAAATCCACCTCGACCAAGAGAAGATCGACGCCGCGTTCGAGGAACTCGTCGCGGAGCGCAATCTCACCGAGGGCGAGAAGATCACCCTTTCGAAGAAGGCAGCGTCCATCGAAGTGCTCATCAAGGCCCCCGAGCGCATCCGACAGATCGCCGACGACGTGGTTACGCACTTCACGGAGAAGGTCGAGCCGGAGGGGTTCAAGGCGCAGCTAGTGGCCTACGACAAGGCATCCTGCGTTGCGTACAAGGAAGCGCTCGACACGATGCTGCCGCCCGAAGCATCCACCATCGTGATGTCGAAGGCACGCACCGACCCCGGGTCATGGGCGCAATGGACACCTGGAGCCGACGAGCTGGAGCAGGTCGTCGCCCGTTTCAACGACCCAGCCGATCCGCTGAAGATCATCATCGTGACGGCGAAGCTGCTCACGGGGTTCGATGCACCGATCCTTCAGACGCAGTACCTCGACAAGCCGCTCAAGGAGCACACACTTCTTCAGGCGATCACGCGCACAAACCGGGTGTACCCGCCGAGCAAGACCCACGGGCTGATCGTCGACTACCTCGGCATCTTCGACGACGTCGCCAAGTCGCTGGCATTCGACGAGGCGGCAGTCCAGCAGGTGATCTCGAACATCGAGGAGCTGAAGTCGGAGCTTGCGCCGGCGCTGGCCGCAGCCATCTCGTTCTTCCCTGGCGTGGATCGGTCGATCGGCGGCTACGAGGGTCTCATCCAGGCGCAGGCGGCGATCGCAAACGAGGGAGTAAAGGACGCGTTCGGGCTCGCGTACAGCGTCGTCTCGCAGTTGTGGGAGGCTCTCAGCCCTGACCCGATGCTCAAGGACTTCCGCGACGACTACAAGTGGCTCACGGATGTCTACGAGTCCGTGCGGCCCGCCGACATCACCGGTCGTCTCGTTTGGCATGCGCTCGGCGCGAAGACGATTGAGCTGATCAACGAGAGCGTCCACGTAGAGATCCCGCATGGCGACGAGACGATCGTTCTCGATGCACAGACGATCGAAGACCTGATGACCGGCAAGCGCAAGGACGTCTCGCCCGAGCAGATCGAGAAGCAGATCACTGCCCGCATCGCACGCCACCTCAACAACCCCGTCTTCATCGAACTCGGACAGCGACTCAACGCCCTCCGTGAGAAGTACGCAGACATCCAGCAGTCCAGCCTCGACTTCCTTCGCGACCTCCTCGAGCTCGCCAAGGACACGGTCGCTGCCGAGAAGGCAGATAAGGAGATCCCGCGTGAGGAGCGGGGAAAGGCTGCGCTCACCGAGCTGTTCGAAGCCCTCAAGGGCGACGAGACGCCGATCATCGTCGCGAACGTGGTCGACCGCATCGACGAGGTCGTGCGGGCCGTGCGGTTCGACGGGTGGCAGTCGACGATCGCCGGCGACCAGGAAGTGCGGAAGGCGCTTCGGCAGACGCTCTACGTGCAGTTCAAGATCCGCGACAACGACGTCTACGAGAAGGCGCTCGGCTACGTCAGGGAGTACTACTGATGAGCAAGTCCTACGCATGCTCGCGCGCGCGAGACGTCCAGCGACTCTCGGAACCGAAATGAGCTGGCGAGAAATCAACCGTCTCAGACGGATCGGGTCCGCGCGGTACTGGCATCGCCGGCAACTCAGGCATCGGCGCGCGCAGCGATGGTCGAGGGCAGTCGCGCGCATGCGACGTTGGCTCGCAAGCGAACGTGTCGGCGCCAGGGCCGGGTGGCGCATTGTGGTCAGGAGCCTCGGCACGCTTGCAATTGCGCTCGTCCTGGTTGCAGCGCTTGAGGGCCTCGCGGTGTTGCTGTCGCTGATGACCCAAGGTGGCTCGTGGTCGGCCTTTCTTGAGCCTCCCGCGGCCGCGCTTCAGGAAACCGTGTCGGCACTGGTCGGCGGGGCGCTTGGCATCGGTGCAACGCTTCTCGGACTCTATTACGCCACCGTCGGTGTTATCGCCTCCACAATCTATCGATCCGTTCCGGGAGACGTCCGCGACCTCTTTATCGCGGAACGCAGTGGCGAGGCGTACCTGAAGATCGTGATCTTGGCGATTACGACGAGCATCGTCGTCCTTATTGCTGGCGTCCTGGGGTGGGCAGTAACCGGACTGACTCTTCTCGGTGTCGGACTCCTCGCTGCGTTCGCCGCTGTGGGACTTGTAGTCCTCACCAAGCGTCTATTCGACTACTTTGATCCGTCCAAATTGTCGGCGCAGCTCCTAGCCGATATTGCCCGTGGAATCCGAGATGCAACCGGTCCCCGCACTCGCGCGCTATCGCACCGCCAGACGGAGGCGCACTACAAGGTTTACGGGGCTCTCGCTTCATTCCGGCACCTCGTAGACCTCTCAGATCATCCCGACTTCCGCAACGCCACGGGGTCGATGGCCCTCACACGTCAGTTGCTGAACATGCTGAGCTACTACTCGTCGTGGAAGTATACGATTCCGACGGACAGCAATTGGTGGGAACGGGTACCCACCTATCGCAATTGGCTGACCATCGATCACAGCCGGCTAGAAATGGCTCTCAACACGTCAGTCACCTACCCACCCGACCTTCAGCCCGACTACATGTGGTTCGAGAACAGCGTCGTGCGTCTGCTCAAGCGGAGTCTGGCTGTCGGCTTCCAAGCTCAAGGTGGCGCCAACGCATTGGGGCTGATGGAGTCGGTCGCGGATCTCGTTGCGAATCTCACCGCCCGACTCCAGATCGACGAGGCGCTTGCTGTCGAAGCCGCGTGGGATGGGGTGATTCTGGGGGTCGCCACGACTCCCCAAGTTGCCGATGTTGACGCCGCTGACCATCAAGTCAGGGTCAATCAGATGGCTGCAGCTCAAAGCCTCGTGCTTCCACTGACAAAGATGGTGCTGGGTCTCGAGTACGCGGCCCGTTCGATTCTGAGTCGCGATCTTTCGGCCGAGGTCGACTCAGCGCTTTCGGACCCCGACGCGCTTTATCGCGGCAACCTGCCCACAACGACGCGACAGATGTTGGAGAACTTCTCGGTAGCCATCGGGCGCGAAACGGTGATCGAGGGCCGCCGCGTCACCCCCCGATGGTGGGTGGATCACTTTGCCGCAAGAAGCATGGCTGAGGCCTTGCTCGCGACGGAGGCTGGTGTGCTACTCGAAGTGGAACGTCGGACTACTGACCAGGTCACTCAGTTCGTTGGACTGGGCAGGCATGATCTCGCCGCGGTAACGGGGATGGCGTCACTGGAGCTTCTCAGCAAGATTGAGGCGCATCAGCCGACTATTCGAACTGCGCAGCAAAGGCTCGAGACCTATAGGAACTCGAACGCGAGCGTTCCCGTGTGGCCGGTCCGGACTCCGCCACAGGTTGACCCGGCGGACGCGCACACTGCAATGCTCGCGAAGCTCGCCGGCCTGTTACCAGAACTGCGACGGGTCAGGTTCGAGCCGCACGAGCCTGATCTCTATGGCCAGCTGTATCAATTCGTGGTTGATGGAGCCTTTCGCGCAATCCTAGCCGGCGACAACGTTCGCGGCCTCGACATGTATCGTGCCGCTCTGCTGGAGATGGACACCGCGCGGACGCGCGTTATGTCTGACCTTGAGTCGCAGGAGCTTAGAACGCGCCTGATTTATGCGATGGAGCCCATCATCACGGCGATGGATCTCGCAGGCTATGCCTTGCTGATGTTTGAGCTCGACGGAAGTGGGATCTGGCCAGAGGTGAAGCAGATGTGGGACCTACTCTTGACAGACAAACCCCAGGTGGCCGACCTGCTGTTGACCGCGGCGTCCTACATTGACAACACGTTCGCGATGACGGTCGGCGGTATCGAGCGAAGCAGGCGCTCTATTGCGCTTGAGCGTCTCTTCAGAGAGCGCCAAATCGGATCTGCGCAAAGGACCTGGGACGGGAGCCGTTGGCGTCCGCATGCGAGCCCGATTGTGTCGGCTTTGGCGCCCGAAGGTTATGGCGTGCATGACGACCTATATGCGTTGTTCATCGCCGAGTACCTCGTCGACTTTCTGCCGGCGGATGCAAACCTGGGTCACAAAGCCAACATGATCGCCGATCAGATCGCGATGTTCCGCCGCGCGAGTGGGTCTGAAGACAAGCCGGACGACCAAGACGAATCGAGCGGCGATGACTAGGGAACCATTTGAAGGTTTGGTCAGAGTCGAGGAGCCCCATGTGCTTCGCCGGCGGTGGACGAAGTCATCACGGCGCACTGAGGAGCGCCCGTATCCAGGCCCCGGCGAGCACATGATGCTGCAGGACCTACGCACGAGCGCGATGCCATACGGCCATAATGAGAACGACGGCTTTGGAGCGCGCGTGGCGTCAGGCGATCCGGACGTGGCGAAGCTTATTCACGATGCGCTCCCGTCGCATTCCTACAGGCATTGGAGGCTCGCTGACTCGGTGCGCGACTACGTTGACAGTGCTCTCTGGCACTTGGTCGACGGCAACCTCCACCTTGAACTGCAGTACTTCGCGCATCCATCAGCCTCGGAGTCGAAGCCTTCGGCATTCCGAGTTGAGATCGTCGACGCTGAACGCGTAGTTCGCCGATGGGGTCGGTACGCGTATCTGGGGGCGGGCAACGGCCGACCTTCATCATCGTCTGGGGCGTCCGAACCTCAACGCGATGGGAAGCAGCTGATCGTGGCCGCTCTGCCGAAGACGCTGCGGCACACCGTTGATGCTGCGCTCGGGCTGATTCGCGCCGAGGATGCGGATTTCAAGGTGGCATCCAGTTTCGTCCTTGGTGAGCACGGAGCTGATTCTGGATTCGACTTCGGAACGCACAGGCGAATGTCGAACGAGATTGTGCTTCGCGGTACGCGAGGGATCGGTTGGGTCGGCCGCGGCACGTTGTCTGAGGACCTCCTGGACCCCGAGAAGGCATGGAGAGCGATACGTTTCGCACGTTTCGCGGGTCAGTTGAGGGACGTCGCCGTCGCTGCCTTGAACGAAGCTATTGGCCGCGCGGGAACGCGCATCGGATTTGAGGGAGCAATCGAGCTCACTGGCATCCTGACCCGCCGCGAGCTTGACGAGCTCGAGGCAGAGCTGGCGGCCGGCACGCGGCCGATCGCAGAGATCATTTTCCCGAGGCCGACCTCGGCGCTCTCTTGAAGCTCGCAGGGGGGCCAGAAACGGGCCACTTCACACGCCTCCAGCCGCGCGTAGTATCATGAGCGAAGACAGCCACACATCGCTCAAAAATCTACACTGATCAGCGAAAATACCGGCGAACTTGAACCGAATGATCCCAGATCGATACCCTCGCGACACGCCGAGGGACCCAGCAGGGGGTCAGGGGTTCGAGTCCCCTCAGGTCCACCAAATCGAGAAAAGGCGCCCCGCGGGGGCGCCTTTTCTCGTTTCTGCCGACACACCGCCTGATCCACGCGGGGTTCCTGCTGAGGGGGCGGAGCTCCGCGGCTCGACGCGTCGGCGGGGCGTTCGCGTGCGCATCGGGCCGGTCGTGGAGGTCTCTCGACACCCTCGCGGCGCATCGGTAGCATCCGTCCAGGGGGTGTAGGCGACAGCGGAGGAGGTCGGACCGTGTCGACGGTGAATTCCCACACCGCGGGCATTGCAGCGGGGGGCGATGGAGTCGGAGCGGACCTTGCGGCGGAGGCGCACGCCTCTCTTGTCCGGCGCATCGAGGATGCGAACCAATCCGTGGTCGATGAGCTCGTCACGGCCCAGCAGCAATGGACGGCGCAGCTCGCCGAACTCGGCCGAGCCCCGGCGGTGATCGCCTGCGCGCAGCGCTACGAAGAACTCGTCCGGGCGGCCGCTGCCGCCGCGCAGGACCCGGCCGCGGGTGAACAGCTGCGGACGGCCACCGAGGCGTACACCGATTCGCTGCGAGCCGCGAATGCGGCGGTGGCCACCGCTGTGTCCGACGCGCAAGGTGCCTATCTCGCGGCTCTGGGAACCGTGGCGCAGTCGTCGGATGCGGCGAACGTGGAGATCGCCGACGCGGTCGACGACTACTACAAGGATCTCGCATCGGTGCTGCAGCAGGAGCTGGGCGTGCGCCAGGAGCTTCGTCGAGAAGCTCATCGCACCGCCTCGAGCGCACCCAAGGCGCGCGTGCAGCGCACGGTTGCGGACGACTCGCTGCTGTGGCCGGGGGCCGGGGAGGGCGCTGACGCCTCGGTCGGCGAGCCAGCACCCCGCAGCGACGTCAAGGCGCCGCCACGCACGGCCAAGAAGCCGCCGAGCGGACGCGCCGGCACGGGACGACAGCCGGCGCGCAAGCCCGGGCGCTGAACGTGATTGGGCGGGTGACCTGTGCTCACCGTTCGATCCATCACCTTCAACGTCGCTCCGACGCGCACTGACGGCGTCGTCACGCTCCGCCGTGACGCATCGACGCCGATCGATTGGCCGGAATGGCAGGCCGGGCGGTCGCAGACGCCCGCCGACTCACCGGTGTGCTATTCGCTGCAGGACCTCGGCGCGAGACCGCCCGTGATCGCCGTGACGCTGGGTCGGGCCCCGGCGGATCCCGTGCGGTTCGAGGTGCGTGCGCTCGCGCCGCCGGTCGGGGGCTCACCCCTGCCGCCCGTGTCGCTGCTCGCACCACAGCTGCTCTGGCCGGCGGGAACGTGGTTCACGTCGGTCGCGGAGTACACGTCGGCCGTCCTGTATCAGCGCTACTACGACGCCTGGCAGGCCAGTCGACGGGTTCAGCTCAGCCCGCTCGGTCCGCTGCGTCCCGCGACGGTGGTCTTTCCTCCCGGCGACACCGAGGTGACGGTCCTGCTGCCGCTGGACCAGAACAGCCTGCAGGGTCGCGGGGTCGGCGTCACCGACCTCGTCTGGCGCTGGCAGGCCCGCACGGATGCGTCGGCCGGCTGGTCCGACCTGGCGGTCACGGAGCATCGCGCCTATGTCATCCTCGCCGCGCCGACGGCACCGTGGCTGGACCAGCCGGCATCGCCGCTGAACACCCAGCTCCCGTGGGCGGATGCGCTCGACGTGGCCTGCCGATGGGCGGACGGTGCGACGACTCCGGCGGCGGCGGCCAGCGCTATAGCGGGTGCGCTCAACAGTCTCGGACCTGCCCTGTTCGAGTACGGCTGTCCGATCGGCGCATTGACGATGTACGCCTCCGCGTTCGGCGCGGACCACTTCGACCTCACGGCGTTCCTCGACCGGATCGACGGCGGTGTCGGGAACGGGCGCTATGTCAACTGCACGGACTGCGCCACGATGGTGTCGACACTGGCCAATCTCGTGGGCTGCGACCTCTGGCAGTCACGGATGGGGATGCTCGATCCGCCCTTCGAGACGAACCCGATCCAGGCCATCGGCACCGGGCCGTACCAGAGCCCGTGCGGATGGGGACTGGGGTTCACCTATCACGAGGTGGCGTGGGAAGGCGCCTGCGGTGACGACGACCACGTGTTCGACGCGTGCGTCCGCGTGGTGGACCCGTCGCCCGGGCCCTTCGGCGCGCCGACCACCTCCGTGCCCGTCGACATCCGATTCGGCGAGGCCGGGTCGGGGGACTATCGCGATCTGCTCGCAGCACCGTCATCGGCTCAGGTGTGCGTGGCCCGACCTGTCGATCGTCGACGCCGGAAGGTGGCGTGAAGTGGGGACGCTCGAGGACGCCAAGCGACGGTATCGGTTCGACGCCTGGGCCGGATCCAATCGGCTGGCCCGCGACCTGCATGTGCACGATGTGTTCATCCCACCCGACCGGCTGGGTGCGGTGCAGCTGCTCCGGTCGCGCACGCAGCCGGTCGGACGGCGGGCCTCGACCTCGCTGTGGAGCGGTGCGCGCGACGTCGGCGGTCCCGCGCTGCGCGTGGACTTCGTCGAGCACCGCGACCGCGAAGGTGCGCACGAGGCGCTCGCCGCCGCCCTGGCGAACTTCGAATCGCCGATGGTGCTCGAATCGGACGAAGCGATCGGCGACATCGCCTTCACCGCGCCCGGGCGACGAGCCATAGCGTTCGCGCGCGCGAACGTGACGATTCTGCTCGCCAATCTGTCCGTCATGCCGGTCGACGTGACCGCGATCGCGGCGGCGCTCGACGACTGGATCACCGCTGCGCCCCGCCGCGTCACGGCCGCCCGCGACCTCGAAGCGCCCACGATCGCGCTGACGCGCAACGCCCGGGGCTCGGTCGGGCGGGTCGATGTGCGCGTCCCGCCCGAACTCGAGACGCATGGGCCCGCGATGCTCAAGCTGTTCGCCCGCGACGGCGTCGTCTCGTCCATCCAGAGCGGGCTGCGGGTGCGGCCGGCCGGGGCCGCCGAACCGCAGGTCGAGGGGTACGTGTACGAACGGACCCCGTCCGGCGCCGGGCGGTGCGTCGCGCTGAAGGCGGCCGGATCGTGAGGCTGGAGGAGTCCTCCGGCGACGACCTGCTCCGCGGGGCCGTCGAAGACGACGTGTTCGAGTTCCCCACCTCGTTCGCCCAGCAGAGACTATGGTTCGTGGACCGGCTGCTGCCCGGGAACGCCGCCTACAACATCCACGCCGCGTTTCCGATCGACGCGCCCGTCGATGCCGAAGCACTCGCCGTCGCCGTGCACGCCGTGGCGTCACGGCACGACACGCTGCGCACCGGGTTCGACGAGCGGGACGGCGTGCCGGTCCAGATCGTGCACGACAGCTCCCGCCTCCAGCTGCGCGTGTGCGATCACCGCGGAGCTGCGGACGCCAGGGATGACGCGCTGCGAGAGGCAGCGGACGACGCCGCAACCCCGTTCGATCTTTCGGCGGCCCCGCTCGCGCGAATCACCCTCCACGTCCTGTCGCCCGCACAGCACCTGCTCGCGCTGACGGTGCACCACATCATCGCCGATGCGTGGTCCATGGGGGTGCTGCTGCGCGAGGTGACCGCCGCGTACACCGCCGTCGTGACCGGTCGCCCCGCGGACCTGCCCGATCTCCCTCTTCAGTACTGCGACTACGCCGTGTGGCAGGAGGAGCAGCTCGCCGACCCGGACGGCGTCGGGATCGAGCACTGGCGGAGGCATCTCCTCGGCGCCGAGCCCATTCGTCTGCCTTTCGATCGACCGCGCTCCAACGTCCCCGCGCTCGCGGGTGCGACGCACCGCTGGCGGTTCGACGCCGGACTCTCGAACTCGATCGGCGAGATCGCCCGGCGTCATCAATGCACACCGTTCGTCGTGCTCCTCGCCGCGTTCGCCGCGCTGGCGCACCGCGTGGGTCCGCAGGACGACGTCGTCGTCGGCGTGCCCACGGCGGGTCGGGAGCTCCCGGAGCTGGAGCTTCTGATCGGCTTCTTCGTCAACATCCTGCCGATCCGGGTGGATCTGTCCGGAAATCCCACGTTCGCCGACCTGCTCGCACGCACGCGGACCGCGGTTCTGGGCGGATTCGCGCACGGAGACGTTCCGTTCGAGCGGATCGTCGAAGCCGTCGGGGTCGACCGGGACGTGAGTCACCACCCGCTGTTCCAGGTGACCTTCCAGCTCCACGAGAGCGCCGAGGGTGCCGAGGCGGCCAGGACGATCGCTGACGGCGCGGCGGCGACGGCGTCGACCGGCGGGATCGCGGAGACCGAACGCCGGACCACGAACTACGATCTCGCGATCGAGATGTGGTGGCACGGCGGGCGGCTGCACGGGCGCGCCACCTATGCGACGGCTCTCTTCGACGCGGCGACAATCGAGCAGCTCGTGGTGCGGTTCGAGCACCTGCTCGACGCGGTGGTCACGGACGCGGATGCGCACATCGACGGGGTGTCGCTGCTCTCCGACGACGAACTGGCACAGCTCGACGCGTGGAACGCGACCGGCAGCGGGCCACCGGGGCATCCGCTCGTCCATGAGCTGTTCGAGCAGTGGGTCGATCGCGACCCGGCGGCGATCGCCATCACGTGCACCGGCGCCGCCCCGCTGACCTATGGCGAGGTGGAGGCACGCGCGAATCGGCTGGCCCACCGGCTCGTCCGCGCCGGGGTGCACCGTGACGGCTGCGTCGCCGTGGTCGCCGACCGGTCGCCGGCTCTCGTGGTCGCCCTGCTCGCGGTGTGGAAAGCAGGCGGTGCCTACGTCGGCATCGACCCACACGATCCCCCTGCGCGGGTGGCCGATCTCGTGGAGCGGGCCGGCGCCTCCATCGTCCTCGCCGACGCGGCCGGCCGCGCTGCATGCGCTTCCACCCGGGCCGAGGTGCTCGAGATCGCCGATCCGCGGCGCGGATCCGCGTCACGGCCGAGCCGCAGGCGCGGCGCGACCGACGAGGATCTCGCGTACGTGTCGTTCACTTCGGGGTCGACGGGCGTGCCCAAGGGGGTGGCCGTGACACACGCCGCCGTGAGCCGCCTCGTCCGGGAGAATCGCTTCCATCGGTTCGTGCCCGGCGAGACGATGCTCCACGCATCCCCGGTGGCCTTCGACGCATCCACGCTCGAGCTGTGGGGGCCTCTGACGAACGGCGGCACGCTCGCCGTCCAGCCCGCCGGGCCGTCGCTGGCCGAGCTCGCCGAGACGATCGTGCGCCACGATGTCGACACCCTCTGGATGACCGCCGGTCTCTTCCATCAGATGGTCGACGAGGAGCTCCAGGCCTTCGCCGGCGTCAGCACGGTTCTCGCCGGCGGTGATGTGCTGTCGGCTGCGCATGTCCGGCGGGTCCTCGAGGTCCCCGGCGCGCGAGAAGTGATCGACGGCTACGGGCCGACCGAGAACACGACCTTCACGTGCTGCCACGTGATGACCGATCCTGCGCAGGTGCCCGACGACGTGCCGATCGGGCGGCCCATCGGCGGCACGACCGTCCACGTTCTGGACGCGCGCCGCAGGCCCGTGCCGATCGGCGTCCCCGGCGAACTGTGGATCGGAGGCGTCGGGCTCGCGCGCGGCTACGTCGGCGACCCCGAGGCTGCGGCCGACGCGTTCGTGGCCGGCCCGTTCGAGCACATCCGCGCTCCGCGCCTCTATCGCACAGGCGACCTCGTCCGGTTCCTGCGCGACGGCAGCCTGCAGTTCATCGGGCGGATCGACCGGCAGGTGAAGGTGCGCGGCTTCCGGATCGAGCCCGCCGGGGTCGAGGCCGCCCTGCTGGCCGTCCCGTCGGTGCGCCAGGCGGTCGTGGAGGCCGTGGACGGGGTCGACGGCCGGACGCTCCACGGCTTCGTCGTCGTCCGAGACGGCGAGGCGGGCGCAGATCCCGCCGGGCTGCGACGTCACCTCGAGCAGCATCTGCCCCCTCACGCGGTGCCCTCGCGCATCCACATCCTCGACGAGGTGCCGTTGACCGCCAACGGCAAGGTCGATCGGACCCGGCTCGCCCTGCTGGCGAGGACGACCACGAGCGGGCGCGAGGCCGAGCCGCCGCGCACCGAGCTGGAGGAGGCCGTGGCAGCACTCTTCGCGGATGTGCTCGATCGCCCTGCGGTGTCGGTGCACGACGACTTCTTCGCCGACCTCGGCGGGCACTCGCTGCTGGGCACCCGGCTGGTCGCGCGACTGCGGAGCGCGTTCGAGATCGAACTGCCGCTGCGCACTCTGTTCGAACATCCGACCGTGGCGGGCATGGCGGCTGCGATCGAGGACATCCTGCTCACGGAGATCGAATCGCTCGAGGGAGGGGCTGTGCAGGGATGACGATCGACGAGGCGCGCGACGAGCTCGCGGCGCGCCGCGCCGCGCTGCGGCCGGAGCAGCGCGAGGCGTTGCGAGCACGTCTCGACCGGGCCGCGCGGGCGGCCACGAGCCAGCGCATCCGGCCCCGCCTCGCCACCGCACCCGCCCGACTCTCGTTCGCGCAGCAGCGCCTCTGGTTCCTGGACCAGCTCGTTCCCCGCAACCCCTTCTACAACATCCCGGCCGTGCTGCCCCTCGGCGCGATCGTCGACCCGCGCACGCTCGAGCGCGCCGTGAACGAGATCGTCCGGCGGCACGAGTCGCTCCGGACCGTCTTCCCGGCGGTCGACGGCGAGCCCGTCCAGCTGGTCCTTCCGGAGCTGCGGATCCCTTTGGACGAGCTCGACCTCCGAGATCTCGCCGCCGATGAGCAGCAGCGCACCCTGCGCGAGGAGGCGAGCAGGGAGTCGCGACGGCCGTTCGAGCTCGCGACCGGTCCGTTGCTGCGCACCCGCCTGGTGCGCACGGACGCGGCGGACAGCCTGCTGCTGACGATGCACCACATCGTCTCCGACGGCTGGTCGATGGGGGTGTTCCTCCGCGAGCTGATGCTGCTCTACGGCGCATACGTGCTGGGCCGGCCCTCGCCTCTGCCGGACCTGGAGATCCAGTACGCCGACTTCGCCGAGTGGCAGCGGCGGCACCTCACCGGTGACGTGCTCGAGTCGCACCTCGCGTACTGGCGACGAGAGCTGCGTGACCTTCCCAGACTCGACCTGCCGACCGACCGCGCCCGCCCGCCGATGCCGACGTTCCGCGGCGCGAACCTGCAGATCCGCCTGCCGCGTGATCTGTCGCACGCCGTGCGGCGACACGCGGCCGACGTGGGCGCGACGCCGTTCATGGTCCTGCTCGCAGGGTTCGTCGCGCTCCTGCACCGCGCGAGCCGACAGGACGACATCGTCGTCGGCGTGCCCATCGCCAACCGGACGGAAGCCCAGCTCGAGCCGCTGATCGGGTTCTTCGTCAACTCGCTCGCCGTCCGCGTGCGCGCCGAAGGCAACGTCACGGGGCGCGATCTCATCGCCCGTGTGCGCGACACCACACTCGGCGCATATGCGCACCAGGACCTGCCCTTCGAACAGCTGGTCGACCAGCTGGAGCCGCAGCGCGACCTGAGCCGCAATCCGCTCGCGCAGGTGACGATGCAGCTCCAGAACGCTCCGACGGCGACGGGGGCGCTCCCTGACGACGGCGCAGTGGAGCT
This sequence comes from Microbacterium sp. NPDC019599, assembly GCF_040632175.1. Lineage (NCBI taxonomy): Bacteria > Bacillati > Actinomycetota > Actinomycetes > Micrococcales > Microbacteriaceae > Microbacterium > Microbacterium sp. NPDC019599. The sequence continues at coordinate 563,472 of NZ_JBEYBL010000001.1, read as the reverse complement.
GGATCCCGCGCCGGGCACCTCCATCGTCGACCTCGCGCTCAGTCTGTGGGAGACGACGGGCTCGTTCATCGGGATGGTGCAGTACAGCACGGACCTCTTCGAACGGGCGACGGTCGAGAGTCTCGCCGACTCGTACGCCTGCCTGCTGGGCGACATGGTCGCCCGCCCCGACCTCGCGATCGACAGCCTGCGGCTGGTGGATCCGGATGCGGCAGGCCACGCGTACATGTCGGACCCGAGTGCGGCCGACCCGACGGGGGCCGACTCCTCCACGCCGGACCCGATCCCGTCGCAGGTGGGCATCGACCTGGCCGCCGTCCCGGCGACGCTCGACGGGATGGTCGACGTGGTCGTGCAGACTGCGCCCCACGCGGTGGCCGTCGTGGACGATGACCGGACCTGGACCTACGAGCAGATCGACCGCTGGGCCTGGGCCACCGCCTGCAGGCTCCGCGATGCCGACATCGGTGCCGGTGACATCGTCGGAGTGCGGCTCGATCGCTCGGTCGCGCAGATCGTCGCCTTCCTCGGCGTCCTCCGGGCGGGTGCCGCCTACCTGCCCCTCGACCCCGAACTCCCCGAGATCCGACGTTCACGCATGCTCGCCGATGCGTCCGTGCGCGTGATGCTCGCCGATGACGGCATCTCCGAGGCGTCCGCTGTCGTCGTGCTCCCCATCGGCGATGGAACGGATGCCGCGGCGGGACGCATCGACGCGGTGCACGGTGCCGACGACCCGGCCTACGTGCTGTTCACCAGCGGAAGCACGGGCAGGCCCAAGGGCGCGCGGATAACCCACCGCTCGATCGTGAATCACATGTCGTGGATGCAGCGACGCTTTCCGCTGAACGGCGACGACCGGGTGCTTCAGCGGACGCCGACGCATTTCGATGCCTCCGTGTGGGAGATCTGGGCCCCGCTCATCGCGGGCGCTCGCGTCGTGATCCACCGCGGCGAGCACGCGGCGGATGCGCGCTCGATCTGCGAGTCGCTGACGCTGCACGGCATCACGGTCGTGCAGTTCGTGCCCTCGCTGCTCCGTCTCGTGGTGGATGAGCCGCAATTCGGGCGGGCCACCGCGCTCCGGCGCGTGTTCTGCGGCGGTGAGCCGCTGCCACCCGAGCTCGTGCGCGACGTGCTCGACCGCACGCGGGCTGAGCTGGTGAATCTCTACGGCCCGACCGAGGCGACCATCGATGCGACGTACTGGGTGTGCGGGGCGGACGACATCGATCGCCAACGCGTCCCCATCGGCCACGCGATCGACGGCATGCGCGCGGAGGTCGTGGGGGCGGACGGCTTGCCGGTGCCCATCGGATTCACCGGTGAGCTGCATCTGGAGGGAGTCGGGGTCGCGCACGGGTACGTCGCGGACGACCCTGTCGAGTCGAGCAGGTTCAGCGGACACCCGCCACGCCGCCGATTCCGCACGGGCGACCTCGCCCGTCCCCGGTTCGACGGGGCCCTCGAGCTGCTGGGGCGGATCGACCACCAGTTGAAGATCCGCGGGCATCGGATCGAACCGGGCGACATCGAGCGAGCGCTCGCGGAGCATCCCCACGTGGCGGAGGCCGTCGTGGTCGCGGAGGAGGCGGCCGGCGGTGGCAGCTCTTCCCTCGTGGCCTTCGTCGTCCCCGCTGCTCGCCCCGACCGCGACGGCGATGCGGACCGCGCCGCGGCGACAGCGGTGGCCGCCCCCGCCTCGGCCGTCGAGCTGGGGCGCGTCGACCAGTGGCTCGACCTGTACGGCGACGTCTATCGGCGGCCCAACCCCACCGCCGACGATCGGTTCGACACCGTCGGCTGGGAGAGCAGCTACGACCACGCACCCATCGGAGAGGACGCCATGCGGTCGTGGCTCGAGGAGACGGTCGAACGCATCCTCGCGCTGCGCCCGCGGCGAGTGCTCGACGTGGGTGCCGGGACCGGCCTGGTGGCACTTCGGGTGGCGCCGTCGTGCGACGACTACCTCGCCGTGGACTTCTCGTCCGACGCGATCGCCCGTCTCGCTGCGGCCGGCGCGGGTATGAGGATGCTGCGCACACGACAGCTGCGCGCCGACGAGCTGCACGAGCTCGACGAGGGCGGGTTCGATCTCGTGATCCTGAACTCCGTCGTCCAGTACTTCCCGAGCGCCGCGTACCTCTCGGGCGTGCTCGCGGCGGCGTTCGACCGGCTGCTGCCCGGCGGACATGTGTTCGTCGGCGATGTGCGCAGCCTCCGCCTCCTCGACACGTTCCACGTCTCTCTGCTGCTTCCTGGGGCGCCCGACGGGGTCCGGGTGAGCGCCCTCAGCGCAGAGGTCCGTCGCCGGAGCCACGATGAGCGCGAACTCGTGATCGACCCGACGTTCTTCGCTGTCGACCCCGGGCTGCGCGATCGCTGTCACATCGAGTCGGTCCGTCCCAAGGCCGCCGCGGTCGCGAGCGAGATGACCGCCTTCCGGTACGACGTCGTCCTGGGAGGGGGTCCCGCGCCCGAAGACCCCCGACCACCCGATGCCGCCGTGGTGGAGTATCACCGTGTGGGCTCGCTCCCGCTGCTCGCCGAGCGCCTGGCCACCGCGCCGGGACCGATCGTGGTGACAGGCATCCCGAATCCCCAGGTGGCCGGATGGACGCATGCGGAGCGCTCCCTCGACCTCCTCGCCGACGATGACGTCGCAGCGGTCCGGCGGGCGATCGCCGTGCGCACGGAGCAGGGGACAGGCCACCCGATCGAACCCGGTCAGGCGCTGCGCCTCGCACGGGATGCGGGTCGGGAGGCCGATCTCGCCCTCGCCGCGGACGGCGACGACGGTGCCTTCGATCTGATCACGTGGCCCACGGGGGGCGTGCGCCCCGTCTGGCCGAGCGTGCAGGTGGCCAGGCGGGGGAGGGCGAGCCGTGCCGCGGGGGAAGCGGCACTGACGACGGACCCCATACGAGCGCAGCAGACGGCCGACCTCGCGCGCGAGCTGCGCACCCACGCGGTCGAGCGGCTCCCGGCGTCGATGGTGCCCAATCGGTTCGTGCTCCTGCGCGAGCTTCCCCGCCGCCCCAACGGCAAACTCGACCGCGCGTCGCTTCCGATGCCCGGGGCTGCGCGATCCGACAGGGGTTTCGTCGCACCGTCGGGTCCGCTCGAGTCGGTGCTGGCGGACCTGTGGTCGGACGTGCTCGGCGAACCTCGCGTCGGTGCGACGGATCAGTTCTTCGCCGAGCTCGGCGGCCACTCGCTCCTCGCCACGCAGCTGATCGCCCGCATCCGCACCCTGTTCGGAACGGACGTGCCGTTGCGGCTCGTCTTCGACGCGCCGACCGTGGCGCAGATGGCTGAGCGCCTGCGGGCGACCATCCCCGAGGTCGAGCAGATCGCGACCGTCGCCTGGCGCGTGCGGTCCTTGACGGATGACGAAGTGGCGGCGGCGCTGGTCGCGCCGATGGCAGGAGCGGCGGAGACACCGATGAGCGCACGACGGGGGGACGTGTGATGACGCGGGATGATGAGGAGCGCCGGGACGCGTCGGAGGGCGATCGCCAGGCGCTCCTGGACCGGCTGCTCGGGCGAACCGGTGAGGCGCGCATCCCCCGGCGAACGGATCCGCGTGCTCGCCTGTCCTTCGCCCAGGAACGCCTGTGGTTTCTCGACCGGCTCGCGCCCGGCAACCCGTTCTACAACTGCGACATCACGATCCCGATCCCGGGCGCCATCGACGCGGATGCGCTGGAACGCGCCCTGGAGCGATTGGCGCAGCGGCATGACCAGCTGCGCGCCTCGTTCGTCGAGAGCGATGGTCAGCCGCACCAGTCGATCGCGCCGACCGCAGCGGTTCCGATCGAGCGAGTGGACCTCCGCCGGTCGCCGCCGACGGATCGCGCCGGCGAGGCGGAACGCCTGATCGCCGAGCGCGCGCGGACCCCGTTCGACCTCGGCTCCGGGCCGCTCGTTCGAGCCACGCTGATCACGCTGGACGACGTCGACCATGTGCTGCTCCTCGTCATCCACCACATCGTGTGCGACGGATGGTCCATCGGGGTCATCACCCGCGAGCTGTGGGCCTGCTATGAAGCCGAGATGCGCGGCGTCGAGCCGGATCTCGCTCCGCTCCCGATCGAGTACGCCGACTTCGCCGCCTGGCAGCGAGGCTGGATGTCGGGGGCCCGGCTCGAGGACGAGCTCGGGCACTGGGAAGCACGGCTCTCCGGCATGCGGGAACTCCAGCTCCCGACAGACCTGCTGCGCCCGGACGTCGCATCCTATCGAGGGGCGTTCATCCCGGTGCGACTGCCGCCGCACGTCACTCATCGCGTCCGAGCCCTGGCGGCGGAGGAGGGCGCCACGACATTCATGGTGCTTCTTGCGGCGTTCGTGTGGGTTCTGGGACGCCTGGGCGGCACCGAGGACGTCGTCGTCGGCGCGCCGGTGGCCAACCGGGATCGGCCCGAACTCGAGGGCATCGTCGGATTCTTCGTCAACACCCTGATCCTGCGCACCTCGACATCCGGGGAGCCGTCGTTGCGCGAGCTCGTGCGACGCGTCCGAGATGTCACCCTGGAAGCCTCGGTGCACCAGGACCTGCCGTTCGACCAGCTCGTGCACCACCTCCGCCCCGATCGCGACCTCGCCCGCAACCCGATCGTCCAGGTCGTGGCCCAGCACTTCCAGGTGGCGCCGACGACGGCCACCGCGCCCTCCGGTGCTCCCCGTCGTGACGAAGGCGGGGGAGCGCTGGCCCCGGTCGAACGCGGCACTTCCAAGTTCGACCTCCGACTCGACACGTGGGACGCCGCCGAGGGCATCGTCGGACAGTTCGAATACAGCACGGACATCGTCCTGCGGGACACCGCCGAAAGGTGGCTCGCGCTCTGGATCGCTGTGCTGGACGGTGGACTCGACGATCCGGACGCACCGCTGGACGACCTCCAGCTGCTCGATCCCGCTGCCCTCGAGCTCGTGGTCGCCGCGGGCACGGGGCCGGTGGTCCCCTATGGCACAGGCGGGGGCGTGGCCCGGCTCGTCGAACGCCAGGCTGCGCAGCGGCTCGAGGCTCCGGCGATCGTGGAGGGTTCACGCGCCCTCACGTTCGGCGATCTCATCGATCGAGCCGCTTCCACGCACCTCGACCTCCTCGATGCCGGGATGGTGCCGGGAGACCTCGTCGGCGTCGGCCTCGATCGCGGGATCGAACTCGTGGTGGCGGAGCTCGGCGTGCTGCGCGCGGGAGGCGCATACCTCCCGCTGGATCCGGCGTACCCCGACGACCGCCTGCGACTCATGCTCGCGGATGCCGCGCCCCGCGTCGTCATCACGGCCGAGGCGCACCGCGAGCGGTTCGGCGCGCTCGGGGTCCCGCTTCTCACCGTCGACCCGAGTGGACGGCGCGCACGACGCCATCCGGGCACCCAGGCTCGCCTCCCGTCGGTCGAGCGACAGCCGGACGACCCCGCCTACGCCATGTACACGTCAGGTTCCACCGGCACCCCCAAGGGGATCCTCGTGCCGCACCGCGGGATCTGCCGGCTCGTGACGGATCCAGGGGACTTCGCCGTGCGACCCGACGACGTCGTCGCCTTCGCATCCAACGTGTCGTTCGACGCGTCCACCTACGAGGTGTGGGGGGCGCTCACCGCCGGTGCGCGACTCGAGGTGATCGATCACGCCACGCTGCTGTCGCCCGATCGCCTGGTCGACAGCATCCGGTCATCGGGGATCACCGTCCTGTTCCTCACGACGTCGCTCTTCGATGCGACTCTGGCGGCACGCCCGGACGCGTTCCGCGACCTGCGGGTGCTCGTCACGGGCGGTTCGGCGTTCACGCCGGCGCACGCCGACCGGCTGTTCGAAGCGGGCGGGCCCGACACGTTCATCCACGCCTACGGCCCGACCGAGAACTCGGCCTTCTCGACCACGGCCACGCTGCGTTCCGCGCCCCGTGACCGGCGCCTCGTGCCGATCGGGCGCCCGCTCGCCAACTCCACGGCGCGGGTCCTGGACGAGCGTCTCCGGCTCGTGCCCGCCGGCGTGCCCGGCGAGCTGTGGGTGGGCGGTGACGGCGTCGCGCTCGGGTACATCGGCCGCCCCGACCTGACGGCCGCCCGCTTCGTCCCCGATCCGTGGTCCGTCCGGGCCGGCGCGATGATGTACCGCACCGGCGATCGCGTGCGCAGTCGCCCCGACGGCCAGCTCGAGTTCCTCGGGCGCATCGACCGGCAGGTCAAGGTCCGGGGCTTCCGGATCGAGCTCGCCGAAGTGGAGGCTGCGGTCGCCGCCCACCCGCTGGTCGAGCAGGTGGTCGTCGACGCGCGTCGGTATCCCACCGGCGATCCGCGTCTTGTGGCATATGTCCGACCGCGGCCCGAGGGCGAGGCAGGTGGGCGCGATGCCGCCGGCACGGTGGTGGACCACTGGCACGAGTACTACGACCGGGTCCTCTACTCGGACCGACCTGCGGAGGATCCCACCTTCGACATCGCCGGGTGGGTGAGCTCGCTCACGAATGAGCCGCTCGACCCCAGGATCATGCGCGAACAGGTCGACGCCACGGTCGCACGGATCCTGCGCGGCGGACCTCGTCGGGTGCTCGAGATCGGGTGCGGTCTGGGACTGCTCGCCTTCCGCCTCGCCCCGTATGTGGATCACTACGCCGGCACCGACTTCTCCGAGGCGGCCGTCGAGCACGTGCGCGCGCACCTCGACTCGCTGGGACCGGCGAGCGGGCGGATCGAGCTCGCCTGCGCGGCCGCGGACGACGAGGAGGCGATCCGAAGGATGGGTGGCGACTTCGACGTCGTCGTCCTCAATTCCGTCGTGCAGTACTTCCCCTCGCGGGAGTACCTCGAACGGGTGATCGGCTGCGCGCTGCAGGCCACCTCACCCGGGGGGCGCGTGTTCATCGGCGACGTGCGGGCGCTTCCGCTGCTGCGGACGTTCCACCTCGCCGTCGCCCACCACCATGCGCCGGACGACCTCACGGTCGACGTGCTCCAACGGCGCGCCACGACCGGTCTCGAGCTGGATCACGAGCTCGTGGTCGCGCCCGAGCTGTTCGCGCGATGGCTCGACCGCGGCGCGGCCTCGCAGGTGACCGTGGAGCAGAAGCGCGGGCGCGCCGCCTCCGAGCTCACGCAGTACCGCTGCGACGTGACTCTCCACACCCCGGCCGGCCGTCAGGACGCGTCCCGACGAGCCGCGGTCCCGCCGGACCGATGGACCCCGCCGGTGGAGGAGCCGAACGCCTTCCTGGATCAGCTGGAGCGGCACCTCGTGTCGCATCACCCCGCGTCGGTGTGGGTGGGCGACGTCCCGAACGCCCGGCTGGCGGCGGACCGCGCGCTCGCCGCAGCTCTGCGGGAAGCGGCACCGGGTGCGCTGGTCGGCGACGTGCGCAGGGCGCTGATGCCGGTGACGGGCGTCGATCCGGAAGACGTGTGGGAGCTGGCGGAGCGGCTCGGCTACCGGGCGACGCTCGGCTGGACCCCCGGGCACGAGACCGAGACCTTCGATGTCCGCCTCGACGATCCGACCGCGGCGGCGGAGCCCGCGACGTTCCCGCGCATCCCGATCACGACGGCCGAGGTTCTCACCACGGATCCCCCGCGCGCCACCTTCCTGCGCCGCCTGGTCCCGGAGCTGCGCGCTCACACCGCGTCCCTGCTGCCGGATTTCATGCAGCCTGCGGCATACGTGCTCGTCGACTCCCTGCCCATCGGGGCGAACGGCAAGATCGACACGGCGTCGCTGCCCGATCCGGACGAGACCGTGCGACGCATGAGCGCGGGGTATCTCGCTCCCTCGACCGGCACCGAACGGATGCTCGCCGCGGTGTGGTCCTCCGTGCTCGGCGTCGACGCCGTCGGCCTCGAGGACGACTTCTTCGCTGACCTCGGGGGCAACTCGCTGCTCGCCACCCAGGTCGCCGCGAGGGTGCGCACCCGGACCGACATCGACCTTCCGCTCCGGGCCGTGTTCGAGCATGCCCGACTCGGCGCGCTGGCGGCCGAGCTCGAGCGGCTGGCCGCGGACGAGGGGCGCGACGGGGTCGCACAGTCCAGGACAGCGCCGAAGGATGCCGATGACACCGCGCTGGTCGACGTCGACGAGCTGAGCGATGACGAAGTGGATGCGATGCTGCTGCGCCTCCTCGGCCAGCAGGCGGACGGATCGGAGAGAGGATGAGCGAGCTTGCGGACCTGACCGGCGGAGCCGATCCCGCGCAGCGGCGCGAACTCCTCCGCGCCCTGATCGCGGCGCGCCGCGAGGAGGCGCAGGTCGACGATCCGCGCGACCTCATCCAGGACGCACCCCCCGAACCGCCGCCCGCCATCCGCGCGAGCGCGGCCGAACGCTCGCCCGCCGGTGAGTCGGAGCATCCCGTTGCCGTACCGGAGCGGGCTGACGACCGGCCCGGTGCGCCGCTCTCCGCGTCGCAGCGGCGTCTCTGGCTGCTCCACCAGCTGAACCCGTCCAGCGCAGCCCTGAACGTCGAACTGGTCACCCCCATCGCCGGGGCATTCGATCCGGAGGCCATGCGAGGCGCGCTGTCGGACGTCGTGGCACGGCATGCCGTGCTCCGGACGCGGTACCTCGAAGTCCAGGGCGAACCGCGTCAGATCGTGGACGCCGCCGGTCCGCTCGACGTGCCGCTCGTCGATCTGAGCGTCCTTCCGCCTGCCGTCGCCCACGTGGAGCTGCAGCAGTTCGTGGAGCGTGAGGCGAAGCGGCCGTTCGACCTCGCGACGGGGCCGGTGATCCGGGCCACGCTCCTGCGCATCAGCGCGTTCGAGCACGTCCTCGCCTGCTACTTCCATCACATAGCGGTCGACGGGTGGTCGATGGGCATCTTCGGCCGGGAGCTGACGGCGTTCTACCTGGGCCGCGCCGTGGCTGAACCGGTCGCTCTGCCTCCGCTGCCCGTCAGCTATGCCGACTTCGCACGGTGGCAGCAGGACTGGCTTTCCACGACGGGGCTCACGGAGCAGGTGGACTTCTGGCGCGAGCAGCTGCGTGAGCTTCCCACCCTCGAGCTGCCCACCGACCGTCCCCGGCCACCCGTGCAGCGGGACGACGGAGCATGTCACGACTTCACCATCGACGCGGTGCTCGCCGCCCAGATCCGACGCTTCGGCGCGGCCGAGCACACCACGACCTTCATCACCGCCCTCGCCGCCTTCGCGGCGGTGATGTCGCGCTGGAGCGGCGAACGCGATCTGCCCATCGGCACATATGTCGCGAACCGCCGGCGGCCCGAGTGGGAACCGCTGATGGGGTTCTTCCTGAACACACTGGTCCTGCGCGTCCGCACCGACCCGGGCGCATCCTTTCGCGAACTGCTGCGTGACGTGCGGGATACGGCCCTCGACGCCTTCGATCACCAGGACGTGCCGTTCGAGGTCGTCGTCGACGCCCTGCGCCCGGCGCGCGATCCGAGCCGCAGTGCGCTGATCCAGGTCGTGTTCCAGGTCAACAACGCCCCGACGGTCGATCCGCAGCAGGCCGCGCAAGCCGTCTTCGACGCGCGGCGGGCCACGTCGATCTACGACCTCGCCGTCGTGCTCTTCGACACGGAGACGGGTATCGGCGGTCAGATCGAGTACCGGACGTCCCTCTTCGACGCGGCCACGATCGAGGCGCTCGCGGACCGGTTCGTCCATCTCCTGCGAGCCGCCGTCTCCGAGCCGGACACCGCCGTCGGGCGGCTCCCGCTGGCGCCACCTGCGGCGGTCGCGGACGAGTGGCAGCGGATCAACACCACGGGGATCCGCCACCCGTGGCACCGCGGCCTCATCGAGATGTTCGACGAGCGTGTCGAGCAGAACCCCGGCGACACGGCTCTGCTGACCGAGGCCGGACGGGTCACGTACGCCGCTCTGGCGTCGCGCGCGGCCCGCGTCGCCGCCGCGCTTCATACCCGCGGCATCGGGTCGGGCGATGTCGTCGGACTCGAGATCGCCCGATCGGCAGAGGCCGTGGCGGCGGTGCTGGGTGTCCTGATGGCCGGTGCGGCATGGCTGCCTCTCGACGTCGACCTGCCGCGCAGGCGGATCGACGCGATGCTGGCCGCTGCGGGCGCGTCGCTCGTGCTCACGAGTGCGGATGCCGGGACCCGTGCGCGGCCACACGACGATGAGCGAGACGGCGCGCCGGACGACGGCGTGCCCGAGGGCGTGCCGCGCGTCGACCTGGACGCCGTCTGGCGAAGGTCCGGTCGTACCCGCCGGCCTGAGGTGACGCCGGCTGCCGCGAGCGACCGTGCGTACGTGCTGTTCACCTCCGGTTCGACGGGCCGGCCCAAGGGCGTCGCGGCACCCCACGGGCAGATCCTGAACCGGCTGCACTGGATGTGGCGCGAATACCCCTGGAAGCCGGGCGAAGTGGGGGCCATGACGACGTCGATCGGCTTCGTCGACTCGATCTGGGAGATCTTCGGCGGGCTTCTCCGGGGCGTGCCCACCGTGATCGTGCCGCAGGGCGGTGCGGCCGACCTCGACAGTCTCGTGGATCGGCTCGGCGGACGCGGCGTGACGAGGCTCTGGCTCGTGCCGTCCCTCCTGCGGGCTCTCCTCGACCACGTGGGCGATCTGCGCACTCGGCTGCCGCGACTGGACATGTGGGTCTCCAGCGGCGAGGTCCTGCCGGTCGAGCTGCACGACCGATTCCGCAGGGAGATGCCCGGTGCAACCCTCCTCAATCTCTACGGGACCTCGGAGGTGTGGGATGCGACGATATGCGACTCCTCGGCGATCGACCTGTCCTCGGGGCGGGTGCCGATCGGCCGGCCGATCGACAATGTCCGCGTCTGGATCGTGGACGAACTCGACCAGCTGGTCCCGGCAGGGGTGCCGGGGGAGCTGATCGTCGCCGGTGCGGGCCTGATGCACGGATACCTCGACGGTGTCGAGCCGGAACGCCTCGTGCGCCTGCATCCCGATCACTCTGCGGGAGGTGTCCGCGCCTTCCGCACGGGCGACCGCGCCGTTCTGCGCGGTGACGGGCTCATCGAGCTGCTCGGGCGCCGTGACCGCCAGGTCAAAGTGCGCGGCGTGCGGATCGAGCTCGACGAGGTGGAAGCGGCGATAGCGGCGCATCCCCGGGTCGGCGGCGTGGCGGTGCGGGACGTCGGCGGCGCGGAGTCGCGCCTCGTGGCGTGGTACGAACCGCTGGACGACGAGCTGGACGCCCGCATGCTGCGCGAGCACACCGCGGGGCTCGTGCCGTCGGCGATGGTGCCGCAGCAGTTCGTGGCGCGAGACGCCCTGCCGCGCACGGCGAGCGGCAAGATCGACCGGGAGGCCGTGGCGCGCACGGCCCCTGCGGGTGTGGGCCACCGCGCCGGGGACCCGCCCGAAGGCGCGACCGAGACGCTCCTGGGGTCGATCTGGCGCGAGGTGCTCGGCATCGCCGAGATCGGGCGGGACGACGACTTCTTCGTCGATCTGGGAGGTCACAGCCTGCTTGCCATCAAGGTGGTCTCGCGTGCTCGCCAGGCGCTCGCTCGTCCGATTCCCCTTCCGCTGCTGTTCGAGCATCCGACCATCCGCGGCCTCGCGACCGCGCTGGGCGCCGGCGCCGACGGGGTGGGGATCGAGGCTGAGCCCCCTGCGACGACTCGCATCCCGCGGATCGATCGCGAGGCGTACCGACGCCGGTCGCCGCGCCTATGATGCGTGCGCTCCCGCTGACGATCCGCCGGCCGAACCCGTCCTGTCGTCTGCGACTGCTCGTGCTGCCGCACGCGGGCGGCAGCTCGGCCATCAGCGTCGGGTGGCACGCCGCGCTGCCCGCCGACGTCGAGGTGGTCGACGTCGACCTGCCGGCGCGAGGCGGCCGTATCCGCGAGCCTCCGCTGGCCAGCGTCGACGAATACGTGGAGCGATTGCTCCTCGCGCATGCGGACGCCCTGTCCGACCGCCCGCTCGTGATCTACGGGCACAGCCTCGGGGCCATCGCCGGGTTCGAGCTCAGCCGCCGCCTCGTCGCCGGCGGCACGCCTCCCCTCCAGCTCGTCGTCTCGGGACGGGGGGCGCCGCACCTGCCTTCCCGGCATGCCCATGTGCATCACCTTCCCCGTGCTGACTTCCTGCGCGCGCTGAGTGAGCTCGAGGGGACGCCGCAGGCGGTGCTCGACGACGATGAGCTGATGGATCTGCTCCTCCCCGCCCTCCGCGCCGACTTCCGGATCAGCGAGCGGTACGAGTACCGTCCGGGACCCACATCGCCCGTGCCGCTCCTCGTGCTCGCCGGCCGGGCCGATCGAGAAGTCCTCCCGTTCGAGGCAGCGGAGTGGGCGCGCCACACGACCGCCGGCTGCACCGTCGAGACCCTGCCCGGGGGCCATTTCTTCCCCCTGACCGATCCCGTGCCGTTCCTCACGATCCTGGCGCGGGCGATCCGCTCGGCTGGAGCCAGCAGCGAAGCTCCGGGGCGCGCGTGAACCCGTGCGCCGCGACAATGACCACGTGGCCGGTGGGCGGCTCGCACGCGCGGATCCACCACGAGTGCGGGTGCCCCAGCTGCGCAGGCAGCGCGACGGGCCGGAGGTCGCCGGCGACGTCGAGCACGACCTCCCGCACCTCGATCGTGAGTCCCACGCCGACCGCCTTGAGCAGCGCCTCCTTCGTCGTGAACAGACGCAGGAAACGCTCCGGCAGCAGGCTTGCCGGCGTCTCGCGGAGCACCCGCTCCTCTGCCGGCGCACAGACCACCGGCAGCAGGTCGTGCACGTCCAGCCCGGGATCGGGCAGCTCAAGATCCGCGCCCAGGCGTACGTCGCCGCGCGCGGCGACGGTGGCGGCCACGACGACCGCGTCCGCGCAGCCGCTGTCGTTGAACACGACACCGGTGTCCTCGGCCAGGTGCGGCTTGCCCCCGGGCTCCGTCGTGATGACGACCTCCGCCGGACCGCAGCCCAGCATCGAGGAGAGCACGCGCCGTCGCGTCGCGTGCGTCGCCACGAACAGTGCACGGTCGGCGGTGCGGCGAAGACGGTCAGCACGCCGCAGCTCGCCGGCGTCGAGCAGGCTCTCATCGTCGAGGCGGTGGGAGAGCGGTGCGAGCACGACATCGACGGTGCCCGCGCGCAGAGCCAGCGGACCGGCGAGCACGTGCCACGCACTCACCGGCGGTGATCCGAGCCCGCGTCCACAGCACGATCGTGGACCTCGCGGACGGGAGGTCGCAAGGTCACGCCCTTGCGCCGGCCGACCCACCGCGTATAGGTACGAAGCATGGGAGCCGCGTCCGCGCACCCGATCCGGGGCGCATCGGTCGTGAGCACGGGATCGGTGCGCATCCGCCCGGAGCACGCACGACGCACGTGGAAGCCGCTTGCTCTGTGGCTGCTCACGTCGAGGCGCTGGACGTCGGAGCTTCCCATCAACGTCTTCGTCATCGAGCATGCCGACGGGCTCGTCCTCTTCGACGCGGGACAGGATCGACGGGGAGTCGTCGACCCGGAGTACTTCCCGGCCGGCCTCAACGGCTGGTTCTACCGCCGCCTGGCGATGCTCCAGGTGGGTCGGCACGAGACGCTCCCCGCGCTGCTCGTGGCCGCGGGCTACGACCCAGACCGCGTGACCCAGGTGGTCTTCTCGCACCTGCACTTCGACCACATCGGCGGCATCCGCGACTTCCCGAACGCCGAGTTCGTCGTGTCGGCGGTGGAGTGGCGGCAGCTCCGGCGCCCGGGCGCCGTCCTCCGCGGCTACCTGAAGCGGCACATCGACCTGCCGGGCGCGCGGTGGCGGCTCGTGGACTTCGACACCGCGCGGGGCGGACCTGTCGGGGAGTTCACGTCGACGGAGGACCTCTTCGGGGACGGCTCGCTCCGCCTCCTCCCGACGCCGGGCCACACGCCCGGCTCGCTCTCGCTCCTGCTCTCGCGACCGGGACTCGACCCGATCCTCCTGGTCGGCGACCTGACCTACGACGCGCGCCGCTTCGATCGCGACCACGTGCCGGGCGTGGGCGACCGCGCGCAGCTGCAGAGCATGACCGACCGCGTGAACCGCCTTCGGAAGGATCTGCCGGGACTCGTCATCGCGGCCGCCCACGACCCCGAGGCCGCCGCACGGTTCGAGGGCGCGATCGGGTCGAAGCCCGACTGACCAGACCGGCCCTTGTCAGGACAGGGGACCTGGGGGAGTCTGTCGCCATGACCGACGTGATTCCCTTCCTGTGGTTCGACAACGACGCCGAAGCGGCGATCACCTTCTACACGCAGCTCATCCCGGACTCTGAGATCGTGTCGGTCGGCCGGTACCCCGAGGGCGTTCCGGGTATGGGCGGTAAGGTCATGCACGCGCACTTCCGCCTCGCGGGGCGCGACTACTACGCGATGGACGCAGGTCCTCAGTTCCCGTTCACCGAGGCCGTCTCGATGTACGTCTCGTGCGCGGATCAGGCCGAAGTCGACCGGTACTGGGGAGCCCTCACGGCGGGCGGCGAGGAGCAGCCGTGCGGGTGGCTCAAGGACCGGTGGGGTCTGTCGTGGCAGATCATCCCCGACCGGCTGATCGAACTCATCCGCGACCCCGATCCGGATCGATCGCACCTGGCCGTCCAGGCGATGCTGCAGATGAAGAAGATCGAGATCGACGTCGTCGAGGCGGCCGCGGCGCGAGCATGAGCGGACGGCGGCGGGCGGCAGCGGCGGCTGTGCTCGTCGCGGCCTTGATGGCGGTCTCCGCCTGCACGGCGCAGGCGCCGGAGGACAGCATCCCGCCGCCTGCCACTCGTGCCGAGACGCCGGCTCCGCGCGGGACGGACGTGCCGACGGGGTTCTGGCGTGCCGAGGGGGAGCCCGTGACGCTCGCGTCCGGTCTGCGGGCGCCGTGGTCGGTCGCCCCGCTGCCGGGCGGCGGTGCGCTCATCAGCCAGCGCGGCGACGGAACGGTCCTCGAGCTGACCCCCGAGGGCGAGCTGCGGACCGCGGGCACGGTGCCCGGCGTCGTGTCGGGCGGCGAGTCCGGGCTGCACGGGCTCGCGCTGTGGGAGGACGACGGCGAGCGCTGGCTCTACGCGTACCACGGCGCGGCCGACGACAACCGGGTGGTCCGGATGCCGCTCCTCGGCGGCGACGGCGACCTGAGTCTCGGCGAGCCCGAGGTGATCCTGTCCGGCATCGCCCGCAACTCGACGCACGACGGCGGGCGCCTCGCGTTCGGACCCGACGGTCTGCTCTACGTCACGACGGGGGATGCGCAGAACCGGCCGTCGGCGCAGGATCCGGCATCCCTGGGCGGCAAGATCCTGCGTCTCACGCCGCAGGGCGACCCTGCTCCCGGCAACCCGTTCGGCACGGCCGTGTACAGCCTTGGCCACCGCAACGTGCAGGGGATCGCGTGGACGAGCGACGGCACGATGTGGGCCAGCGAGTTCGGCCAGGACACGTTCGACGAGCTCAACCGGATCGAGGCCGGCGCGAACTACGGCTGGCCCGTATACGAGGGCACGTCGGGGGACGAGCGCTACGCCGATCCCGTCGTCACGTGGACGACCGACGAGGCGAGCCCGAGCGGCATCGCCGCCGTCGGCGAGACGGTCTTCATCGCGTCGCTGCGCGGGGAGCGCCTGTGGACCGTCGACACCGACGCGCCGGGCATCGCGGCGGAGCCGGTCGCGGCGCTCGCGGGGGAGCAGGGCAGGCTGCGGGATGCCGTCGCCGCCCCGGACGGGACGCTGTGGGTGCTGACCAACAACACCGACGGGCGCGGGTCGCCTCGTGAGGGCGACGACGTCCTGCTGCAGGTCGCCCTCGCCCCTCACGGCTGAGGGCGTGCCGGGAGAGGCTCCCGCGGCACCGGCCGGGCGTTACGGTGAACGGGTGATCGCTCAACCCCGGTGCCCCGTCTGCCGGCATTTCCTCTACCTCGACACACTGGTGTGTCCGTTCTGCGACGCCGAGCTCGGCTACCACATCCTGTCCCGCCAGTTCTTCTCCGTCCGCAAGGGACGGGCCGTCATCGACGACCAGGTCTGGTACACGTGCTCGAACCGCGGCTGGGAGTGCAACTGGCTCGTGTGGGAGAACGCCCCCGCGGGCCGGTGCTTCTCGTGCCGCCTCACGCGGACGCGGCCCGACCCCGATGACACGATCGCGCTGTCGAAGCTCGCGAAGACCGAGGAGGCCAAGCGGCGGCTCATCCTGCAGCTCGGCGACCTGGGACTGCCGATCGTGCCGTGGGACATCAAGCCCGGTGGCCTCGGCTTCGACCTGCTGTCGAGCATCTCGCTCGGCCGGCCCGTCATGATCGGGCACGCGAACGGCATCGTCACGATCGACCTCGCCGAGAGCCTCGACGACCGCCGCGAGGCGCTGCGCATCAAGCTCGGTGAGCCGTACCGGACGATGCTGGGCCACCTCCGCCACGAGACGGGGCACTACTACCAGAACGTCCTGCTCACGAACGACCAGGACTGGGCCCGCTGCCGCGATCTGTTCGGCGACGAGCGCGCGAGCTACCGGGACGCCATCAAGCGCCACTACTCGATGGGGGCGCCGGACGGCTGGCACGAGAACTTCATCTCCGAGTACGCCACGATGCACCCGTGGGAGGACTTCGCCGAGACGTTCGCGCACTATCTGCACATCACCGGCACCCTCCAGACGGCGGCGGCGATCGGCATTCATCTCGACGAGTCCGGGACGAACCTGCGCGACACGGACGTCGTGCCGCTCGGGTCCTACCGCGACGAGCCCGTCGCCCAGCTGCTGTCGGACTGGGAGTGGATGTCGGAGGCGTTCAACCGCATCAACCGCGCGATGGGCTTCGGCGACCTGTACCCCTTCGAGATCTCGCCCGCCGTCCGGCACAAGCTCGCGTTCATGCACGATCTCGTCACGCACGCGCCGCTGACGACCGAGGAGCAGTTCCTGCTCGTGTACCCGCAGGAGACGGAGCGGGCGTGACGACGTTCTCGCGGGGGAAGCGCGTCATCGGGGCGGCGACGCACTACGTCGAGAACCAGCCCCCGTGGCGCGTCGACGTCGACGAGTACGGGCTGAATCGGCCCCTCGCCGACGCCGTGCGCGCGTTCGGGGCCGGCTGGGCCGACGACGCGCTCCACGAGACGGGGTCGCTCGTCGGCTCGCTCGGATTCCAGCGGGATGCCGAGCGCGCGAACGTGCACCCGCCCGTCGCCTACACGCACGACCGCTGGGGGTACCGGATCGACGAGGTCGAGTACGACCCCTCGTACCACCGCGTGCTCGGCGCTGCGCTCGCCGCCCGCGCCCACACGTCCGCGTGGGCCGAACCCCGCCCCGGTGCCGCGGTCGCGCGCGCGGCGCAGTTCATGCTCTTCGCGCAGATCGAGCCGGGCCACGCGTGCCCCGTCTCGATGACCCACGCGGCGGTCGCCTCGATCGCGGGGTCGCCCTGGGTCGCCGACGAGTGGATGCCCCGGCTGCTCTCGCGCGACTACGAGCCGCGGCTCGTCGTGGAGGGCGGCAAGGCGAGCGCGCTCGTCGGCATGGCGATGACCGAGAAGCAGGGCGGGTCGGACGTGCGGGCGGGAACGACGGTCGGCGTCCACCTCGGCGGCCACGCCTACCAGCTGACCGGCCACAAGTGGTTCTGCTCCGCGCCGATGTCGGACGGCTTCCTCGTCCTCGCGCACACCGCACGCGGGGGAGAGGACGAGGGCCTCAGCTGCCTCTTCGTGCCGCGGATGCTCTCGCACGGCAACCGGAACGCCCTGCGCATCCAGCGTCTGAAGGACAAGCTCGGCAACCGTTCGAACGCGTCCGCCGAGATCGAGTTCGACGGGACCGTCGCGACGCTCCTCGGCGAGCCGGGCCGAGGTGTCCGGACGATCATCGAGATGGTGCAGCGCACGCGGCTCGACTGCGTGCTGGGCACGGCGGCGGGGATGCGGCAGTCCGTCGCCGAGGCCGTGTGGCACGCGCGCGGGCGATCCGCGTTCGGGGCGCTCCTGGTGGACCAGCCGGCGATGACCGCGGTCCTGGCCGATCTCGCGCTCGAATACGAGGCGGCGCTGCTGACGGGCATGCGACTGGCCCAGCTGTTCGAGGCGGATGCGTCCGAGCGGGATGTCGCGCTCCGGCGCCTCGCGACGCCCGTCGCGAAGTACTGGGTGTGCAAACGCGGTCCGCACCACGCGTACGAGGCGCTCGAGTGCCTCGGCGGCAACGGGTACACCGAGTCGTTCCCGCTGGCCCGGCGCTACCGCGAGCAGCCCGTCATGGCGATCTGGGAGGGCTCGGGCAACGTCATCGCGCTCGACGTCCTGCGCGCCCTGACGCGCGATCCCGCCTCGGCCGACGCCTTCGCCGACGAGCTCGCCACGACCCAGGGCGCGTCGGGCATCCTCGACGCCCACGTGACGCGCACGCTCGACCTGCTCCTCGGCGTCGCCGGCGAGCCCGACCTCGCCGCGACACAGGCGCGCCGGCTCACGGAGGGCCTCGCCCTCGCCCTGCAGGCCTCGCTCATGCTGCGGCACGCGCCGACGACCGACGCCGAGGCGTTCATCGGCGCGCGCCTCGGCGCCGATCGCGCGTTCCAGTACGGCGTCCTGCCGAGGGGGACGGATGCCGCAGCGATCGTCGCTCGGCACTGAACCCGCCTCGCCCCCGTCCCATCGTCTCCGCGAGAGGGCGAAGATGTGCACTTCGCGGGCGCGCGGGCGCACATTCCTGCCCTCTCGCGGCGGGACGAGAGGGGCGCGGGCGAGACGTAGGCTGGCGTGATGACTGTGCATCGGCGGCTGCGTGCGATCGCCGGTGCCGTCGCCCTCGCGGCGGTCGCCGGGCTCACCGCGTGCGCGAGCGCGCCCTCCGCCGCGCCCACGGGGGCCGCGGCGCCCGCGCCCACCGTCGAGGTCAGTGCGGCGCCTGAGGACAGCATCCCGGCCCGCGCCGCTGCCGCTGTCGGGGCCATGTCGCTGCGCGAGAAGGCGGCCGCCGTCGTCATGGGGCACATCCCGACGACCGATCCCGCGGCGCTGAGCGACTACATGGAGCGGACCGGCATCGGCGGGTTCATCCTCATGGGCGCGAACATCCCGCCCGACGAAGGAGCGCTGCGCGGCGTGACGGAGGCGCTCGCGATCGATCCGTCGCTGCCCCCGCTCATCGCCGTGGACCAGGAGGGCGGCGATGTGTCACGGCTGCCGTGGGACGCGTTCCCCTCGGCGCTCACACTGAAGGACGAGCCCGCCGAGGCCGCGGCCGATGCCTTCTCCGGTCGCGGAGCGCTCGTGCAGCGGGCGGGGATCGGCGTCAACTTCGGCATCGTCGCCGACGTCACGGACGATCCCTCGATGTTCATCTACCGCCGCGCCCTCGGGACGACGCCCGACGCCTCGGCCGAACGTGTCGCGGCGGCGGTGACCGGCGAGGCGGGCCAGGCGTTCTCCACCCTCAAGCACTTCCCCGGGCACGGCGCGGCGCCCGGCGACTCGCACTCCGTCATCCCCTCGACGGACCTCTCGAAGCAGGACTGGGCGGCGTCGGACGCCGTGCCGTTCCAGGCCGGGATCGACGCCGGCGCGGAGCTGCTCATGTTCGGGCACCTCGTCTACACCTCCGTCGACGACGCCCCCGCGACGCTCTCGCCCGAGTGGCATCGCATCGCGCGCGAAGAGCTCGGGTTCGAGGGCGTCATCGTCACGGACGACCTCGGGATGCTGCAAGCCTCCGGCATCCCGGAGTACCAGGATCCCGTCCGCAACGCCGTCATGGCGCTCGCCGCAGGCAGCGACCTGCTCCTGACCGTCGTGGGCTCCACGGCCGACACGGCGCCGCGCATCGTCGACGGCATCGTCGCCGCCGTCGAATCGGGGGACGTGCCGTCGGAGCGTCTCGATGACGCCGCGACACGCGTGACGGCGCTGCGGCTGGAAGCCGCGGCATCCGGTCGGGGGCTCGTGCCGTGCGAGGACTGCGCGCCCGCGGGCTGAGTCAGGCCGCGTCGAGCACGTCGAGAAGCCGTGTGCGCAGCGCTTGTCCGCGCTCCGAGAAGCCGCGCTGGCGGCGCACGTACTCGGCCTTGCCCTCGGGGGTCTCGATGCGGACGGGCTCGTAGCCGCGGTCGGCGAGATCGTAGGGGGAGGCCCGCATGTCGAGGACGCGGATGTCGCGCGCGAGCTCGAACGCGTCGAGGAGGAGCTCTCCGGGCACGAGCGGGCCGAGCTTGACGGCCCACTTGTAGACGTCCATGCCGGCGTGCAGGCACCCCGGCTGCTCCATCCCGGCCTGGAGCTCGCGCGTGGGCGTCTCGCGATTGCGCGGCACGGCCTCGGGCGTGAAGAAGCGGAACGCGTCGAAGTGGGTGCAGCGCAGCTCGTGCGCCTCGACGACCTCGTCCGTGCCCGCCTGACCGAGGCGCAGCGGCACGGCGTGACGGTGGTCCTCCTGCCGGTACACCATGGCCCACTCGTGCAGGCCGAAGCATCCGAAGGCGCCCGCCCGGCCGGCGGTCGCGCGGAGGATCCGCTCGACGCCGCTCACGAGCAGCGCCTTCTCGGCGCGGAACGCCGGTGCGTCCACGACGAGCGACCCCGGCTCGGCGCCGGGGGCGTACCAGCGCCACGCCGCGCGCGGCGTGGCGCCCGCGTCGGCGAGCTCGACGCCCGCGCCCGGGTGCCAACGCCGCAGGACGGCCGGCTTGTACGAGTAGTACGTGAAGAGGAAGTCCTCGACGGGATGCTTCTCCCCGCGCGCCGCACGCGCCCGGTGCGCCGCCGTCAAGGCGTCGGCCCGCTCCTCGTGCGCCTGCTCGATCGCGCGCCACGCGCCTGCCTCCAGGAGGAGGGTGGCGCGGGCGGGGGAGAGCGTCGTCACCCCTCGAGGATAGGCGGCGGCGCTGAGAGGCCCCGGGGCGGCGCCGGCTCGCAGGTCAGTCGACGGGCTCGATGAGCTCGGGCGAGTTGTTGCGCACGTTGCCGACGGCCTTGCCGACGACGTGGTTCTCCAGCTCGTCGGCGATCGCCGGTGCGGCGTCGATGGCGGCATCCAGGACGTCACGCACGTTGTCCGTCGACGGGTCGAGCCACGCGTCGGCATGATCGGGGTCGAGGAACAGCGGCATCCGGTCGTGGATCGATCCGAGCGCGCCGATCGAGTCGCGCGTGAGGATCGTGAAGCTCAGCACCCAGCGGGCGGGGTCGTCGTCGGGCTTCGAGGCATCCTTCCACCACTCGTAGAGCCCCGCGAAGAACATGGGCTCGTCCGCGGCCGGGTGGATGTAGTGCGGGATCTTCTCGTCGCCGACCTTCTTCCACTCGTAGTACCCGGATGCCGGCACGATGGCGCGGCGCTTCTCGAGCGCCTTGCGGAACATCGGCTTGTCCTCGAGCTCTTCGGCGCGAGCGTTGAAGGCTCGTGCGCCGATCGAGAGATCCTTCGCCCACACCGGGACGAGCCCCCAGCGCGCTACTTCGAGCCGCCGCGTGGGCGGCTCGGTCTTGGCCGAGTCCAGTACGATCGCGACCTTCGACGTCGGTGCGATGTTGTACGAGGGCTCGGGCAGGTCGTCGGCCTCGACGTCGACGCGGAGGACCCCCACGAGATCGGAGCCGACATTCGCCACGACGAATCTTCCGCACATGCCGCCAGCCTACGCGGGGGCTCCGACGCGGGATCAGGCCCGGGCCTCAGGGTGGGATCGGGCTGCTGACGCGGACCCCGGGCTCGGGCGCCGGGCTCGGCCCGGGCTCAGGCCTGGAGGACGCCCACTTCCTCGAGACGCTCGAGCAGGCCCGCGCCGTCCGACTCGGTCACCCACGGCACCTTGGCCGCGGAGTGGTCGTCGACGGCCGTGCGGCCGCCGGCGAGCACGGCCTCGGCGGGGGAGAGGCGGCGGATCGCGACGCCCACGACGTTGGCGGGGTGCGCGGCGGTGAACCGTGTGTAGATCTCGTCGTCGTGCTGCCCGTCGTCCCCGATGAGCAGCCACCGGACCTGCGGGAACTCCTTCGACAGGCGCGCGAGGTTGGAGAGCTTGTGCGCCTTGCCGCTGCGGAACCAGCGGTCGTGCGTCGGACCCCAGTCGGTCAGCAGGATGGATCCGGGCGGGAAGAGGTGACGGCGGAGGAACCGGATGAGGGTCGGCGCGATGTTCCACGCGCCCGTCGAGAGGTAGACGACCGGCGAACCGGGGTTCTCACGCGCGATGCGCTCGAGCAGTACGGCCATCCCGGGGACGGGCTGGCGTGCATGCTCGTCGACGACGAAGGAGTTCCAGGCCGCGAGAAGCGGGCGGGGGAGCGCTGTCACCATGACCGTGTCGTCGACGTCCGAGACGACGCCGAAGCGCACCTCGGGTCCCACGATGAAGACGCGGGTCTCGACCGGCTCGCCGCCTTCGACCGACATCTCGAACGTCTGCCAGCCGGGCTCCATCCGAGCGGGCAGCACGGTGTCCACGACGCCGCCGCGGTCGGCGACGACCTCGTGCGTCACGCCCGCGATCGTCACGTTGACCTGTGCGAAGCCGATCGGGACGGACGCGAAGCTGCGCCAGCCGCGTACGCGCGCGTACTCGCCCGTGTCGACCGGCTTCACGGGGGGCACGATCATGACACGGGCGACGACGCGAACCCAGTCCACACCGCCGTAGCCGGGGAAGGGCATGACGGTCGGCTTCTGGCCGCGCGCGCGGGCCCGGCGCTCGCGCCAGGCGTGCAGGCGGTACTCGAGACGCGCAAGCCACAGCACCTTGGTGCGGGGCGGAGGGGTCGCGGGCATCCCCTCAGTCTTCCATGTCCTCCTGGACACGTCCTGTCGGGAGGGTGTCCTGCGCGTGCTCCCGCTCCTCTTCGTGCAGGTGCCGGTGCTCGAGCTTCTCGAGGAGCTTCTTGCCGAGGAAGACCAGGAGGATGAACACGACGATGGCGGCGACGAAGATGTAGCCGGCGTAGTGGAGCTGATCCGCGAGCTCGCGGTACGTGCCCGCCGCAGCGGACGCGACGGAGATGTACAGCGTCGCCCACACGATGCAGGCGGGTGTCGTCCAGGCGAGGAACCGACGGTAGGGGTACTCGCTCATGCCGACCGTGAGCGGGACGAGCGAGTGCAGGACCGGCAGGAAGCGCGAGATGAAGATGGCCGGACCGCCACGGCGGCGCAGGTACCGCTCGGAGCGCTCCCACTTGTCGTCGCCGAGACGCTGGCCGAGCTTCGAATGGCGGATCTTCGGCCCGAGGAAGCGACCCAGCCAGAATCCGATGCTCTCGCCGATGAGCGCCCCGATGACGACCGCGATCCCCAGGAACACGCCCTCCAAGGGGGTCGCGACGGCGGTCGCCGCGACGATGACGACCATGTCGCCCGGGACGATGAGCCCGATCAGGACGCTCGTCTCGAGCATGACGGCGACCCCCGCGGCGATCGTGCGAGCGACGGGATCGACGCTCTGCACGGCATCGAGCAGCCACGAGAGGAACTCGTTCACGCCATGAGCCTAGGCGTCCGACCGCGGCTCTAGCCTGGGAGAATGTCCCATCCGCTCGTCGCCGTGCCCTTGGGCGAGTGGATCGATCCCGAAGCCGTCCACCTCGCGCTGTTCGCCGACCTCTCCGAGTCGTTCTGGCTGGATGCCGGGCCGGCCGCGACGACGGGCTGGAGCTGGGTCGGGGGCGGGGCCGTCGACGCCGATCCCGGCTCCGTGCGTCGCGTCCCCTGCGCGGACTCCGCGCCGGCGGGAGCGGCCCCCGGACGGTTCACCGGCGGCTGGGTCGGATGGCTCGGCTACGAGGGCGGTGCGGCACGCGCGGGCGCGCCGACGAGCGGCGGAGGCGACGGCATCCCGCCCCAGGTGTGGCTGCGTGTCGACCGGTTCGTCGCGTTCGACCATGCGACCAGGCGGGTGTGGGCGTTCGGCGCCGCCGATGCCGTCGACGCGTTCGCGGCCGAGGTCGCGGCAGCCCGGGCTCAGACGGTGGATGCGCCGGCCGACGCGCCCACCTCGCTGGGGGTGCGCGCGCGTCACACTCCGCCGGAGTATGCCGCGCTCATCGAGCGGTGCCGGGACGCGATCCGGGAGGGCGACGCCTACCAGCTGTGCCTCACGACGCGGTTCGAGGTCGATTCGCCGGTCGATCCCCTCGAGACGTATCTGCGGCTGCGCACGCGCACGCCCGCCCACCACGGCGGCATGATCCGCGCGGGCTCGGTCGCGCTGCTGAGCGCGAGCCCCGAGCTCTTCCTCGAGGTCGAGGACGGCGTCGTGCGCACGCACCCCATCAAGGGCACGCGTCCGCGCGGGACGGATGCCGAGACCGACGCGGCGCTCGCGGCGGAGCTCACGGCGAGCGACAAGGAGCGGGCCGAGAACGTCATGATCGTCGACCTCATGCGCAACGACCTCTCGCGCGTCTCCGATCCCTCGACCGTCGCGGTCGACCGGCTGTTCGCCGTCGAGAGCTATCCGGCCGTCCACCAGCTCGTGAGCACAGTCTCGGCGCGACTCGTCGGCGGCACGACCGTCGGCGACCTGCTCGATGCGACGTTCCCCGCCGGCAGCATGACGGGCGCGCCGAAGCTGTCGGCCATGACGATCCTGCACGAGCTCGAGGCGGCGCCCCGAGGGGTCTTCTCCGGGTGCTTCGGCTGGATCGGCGACGACGGCGCGCTGGACCTCGCGATGGTCATCCGGTCGATCGTCGTCCATCCCGGTGGCGCCTACGTCGGGGCCGGCGGCGGGATCACGTGGCGATCGGATGCCGCGGCCGAGGTCGCGGAGGTCGGCATCAAGGCGCGCGGACCCCTCGCGGCAGTCGGTGCGCTCCTCCCGCCCGGGTGGTGACCCGGTTCGCCCGGATGCCCGTCCGGTAACCTGGAGGACGCGTTCTGCGCGACTTCCCCCATCGCACGATTGGTCCTCACGTGTCACAGAGCTCTTCTTCCCTGCCCGCCGCCGAGAGCGCTGCGTACGATCCGCACGCCGTCCAGGCGAAGTGGCAGGCGCGCTGGGCGGAGGAAGACCCGTTCCGCGCCGGAGGCGACGAGGACACGCGCCCCCGCAAGTACGTGCTCGCGATGTTCCCCTACCCGTCGGGCGACCTGCACATGGGTCACGCCGAGAACTACCTCTACTCGGACATCGTCGCGCGGTTCTGGCGCCACCGCGGTTACAACGTCCTCAACCCGATCGGGTGGGACTCGTTCGGCCTGCCCGCTGAGAACGCCGCGATCAAGCGGGGCGCCGACCCGGTGAAGTGGACCTACGAGAACATCGCGCAGCAGCGCGAGAGCCTCAAGGACTACGGCGTCTCGTTCGACTGGTCGCGCGTGCTGCACACGAGCGACCCCGAGTACTACCGCTGGAACCAGTGGCTGTTCCAGAGGCTGTACGAGAAGGGCCTGGCCTACCGCAAGGAGAGCCCGGTCAACTGGTGCCCCAACGACCAGACGGTCCTCGCCAACGAGCAGGTCGTCGAGGGGCACTGCGAGCGCTGCGGCGCCGAGGTCGTCAAGAAGAAGCTGACGCAGTGGTACTTCCGGATCACGGACTACGCCGACCGCCTGCTCGACGACCTCAACCAGCTCGAGGGCTTCTGGCCGCAGAAGGTCATCCAGATGCAGCGCAACTGGATCGGCCGCTCGGTGGGCGCCGACATCGACTTCCGGATCGAGGGGCGCGAGGGCGCCGTCACGGTGTTCTCGACCCGTCCCGACACGCTGCACGGCGCGACGTTCTTCGTCGTCGCGCCGGACTCCGACCTCGCCGCGGAGCTTGCGGAGGGCTCCTCCCCGGAGGTGCGCGCGCGCTTCCAGGACTACCTGGACGGTGTCCAGCGCGAGTCCGAGATCGAGCGCCAGAGCACCGACCGCCCCAAGACGGGCGTCTTCCTGGAGCGCTACGCGATCAACCCCGTCAACGGCGAGCGCCTCCCGATCTGGGCAGCCGACTACGTCCTGGCCGACTACGGCCACGGCGCCGTCATGGCCGTGCCCGCGCACGACCAGCGCGACCTCGACTTCGCGCGCGCCTTCGACCTGCCCGTCAAGGTCGTCGTCGACACGACCGCACCGCTCACCGGAGCGATCCCCGTCATCGAGCTCGACGAGAACGGCGTGCCGATCGACCCGGGCGCCGACGAGCTGACCCTCGACACCATCGACCCCGCCAAGACGGGCATCGCGCTGACCGGCGAGGGTCGCATGATCAACTCCGGGTCGCTCGACGGGCTGTCCAAGCGCAACGCGATCGCCCGCATCATCGACCAGCTCGAGGCCGCCGGCACGGGCCGGGCCGCGAAGTCGTTCCGCCTGCGCGACTGGCTGATCTCGCGCCAGCGCTACTGGGGCACCCCGATCCCGATGCTGCACGCGGAGGACGGCACGATCGTCCCCGTCCCGGACGAGCAGCTCCCCGTCCTGCTCCCGTCGGTGGACGGTCTCGACCTCAAGCCGAAGGGGACGTCGCCCCTGGGCGGCGCGACCGAGTGGGTCACCACGACCGACCCGGAGTCGGGCGAGCCCATGCTGCGCGACCCCGACACGATGGACACCTTCGTCGACAGCTCCTGGTACTTCCTGCGCTACCTGTCGCCGCGCGACGCGGGCGAGGCCTTCTCGGCGCGTGAGGCGAACAAGTGGGGTCCGGTCGACTTCTACATCGGCGGCGTCGAGCACGCGATCCTCCACCTGCTGTACGCGCGCTTCATCACGAAGGCGCTCTTCGACATGGGACTGGTCGAGTTCACCGAGCCCTTCTCGAGCCTCATCAACCAGGGCATGGTGATCCTGGGCGGGGCGAAGATGTCCAAGAGCAAGGGCAACCTCGTCCTGTTCCAGGAGGAGCTCGACGCGCACGGCGCCGACGCGCTGCGCGTGGCATTGGCCTTCGCGGGACCCGTCGAGGACGACAAGGACTGGGACGACGTCTCGACGACCGGCGCGGCCAAGTTCCTCGCGCGGGTCTGGCGCATCGCCCACGAGGTCACGAGCAGCCCCGACGTCGTGTGGGCCGAGGGCGATCCGGCGCTGCGCCGTGTGACGCACCGGCTCCTCGCGGATGCTCCGGGCCTGGTCGAGCAGACGAAGTTCAACGTCGTCGTCGCCCGTCTCATGGAGCTCGCCAACGCGACGCGCAAGACGATCGACTCGGATGCCGGTCCCGGCGACCCCGCCGTCCGCGAGGCCGCCGAGGCCATCGCGATGGTGCTCGATCTGTTCGCGCCGCACACGGCCGAGGAGATGTGGGAGGCGCTGGGCTACGACTCGTTCGTGGGCCTCGTGCCGTGGCGTCAGGCCAACCCGATGCTCCTCGTCGAGGAGTCGGTCAAGGCCGTCGTGCAGATCGACGGGAAGGTGCGTGCGACGTTGGACGTGCCCGCGCGCATCGACGGCGCCGAGCTCGAGGCTCTCGCCCGCGCCGACGAGCGGGTCAAGCGCTCGCTCGGCGATCGCGAGATCGTCCGCGCCATCGTGCGCCCGCCCAAGGTCGTGAGCTTCAGCACGCGCTGACTCTCCTCCCCACGCGGCGCCGAGGACGGCTCCGTCCACGGATCCCGGTGCGAGGCCGCCCGTCGTGAGGGGCGATCCTAGCGTCGAGCCTGTGAGCGCCGCCGACGATCCCGTGCGCGACCGCCGACGGCTCGGCCTGGGCGCAGCGGTCGTCGTGGTCCTGGCCGCCCTCGCGATCACGGTCGGCATCGGCATCCTGCGCGGCGTCGGTGCGCCCGTCGAGGACGTCCCGGTCTCGGACCGGGCGGAGAGGGATGCGGCTCCCGCGGCATCCCTCTACGTCCACGTGTCGGGAGCCGTCGCCGCGCCGGGACTGTACGTCCTGGGCGAGTCGGCGCGCGTCGTGGACGCGATCGCCGCCGCCGGCGGGTTCACGCCGGAGGCCGACCGCGCGGCGGTCAACCTCGCGCGGCCGCTCGGGGACGGCGAGCAGCTCGTCGTCCCCGTCCAGGGCGAGGCACCCCCCGGCGAGGCCGCCGCGCAGACCGACGGGCGGGTGAACCTCAACACGGCGGATGCCACGGCCCTCGACACCCTCCCGCGCATCGGTCCGGCCATGGCCCAGCGCATCATCGCGTGGCGGGAGGAGAACGGCCGCTTCACGAGCGTCGAGGACCTGCTGGCCGTGCCTGGGATCGGCGACAAGATGCTCGAGGCGCTCCGAGACCTCGTGTCGGTGTGAGCCGCCGGCTGCGCAGGCTCCGCCTGGTCCCCGTCGCGGCGACCGCGTGGGCGACGGCAGCGACGGCGACGATCCTGCCGGACGTTTCGGGGCTGCTCGCTGCCGCCGGCTGGTCCGCGGCAGCGGTCGCGCTCGTGATACTCATACGCCCAGGCCGCCGTCGGTCCCTCGCCGTCGTCCTCGTGCTCGCGTGCGCCTCGGCCGCCGTCGTCACGTCGCACGTCGCGCTCGCCCAGCCCTCGCGGACGGCTCTGAAGACGCTCGCCGTCGAGGGGGGCCGCGCCGTCGAAGTCACGGCCCGCGTCGTGGGCAAGGTGGAGCGCCGCGCCACAACGGGCTTGCTCGCCTTCGACGCCGTCGCGACCCGCGTCGCGACGGGCCCGATCGCGCGGGAGGTCGACCTTCCGGTCTCGATCACCGTCTCGCCCGACGACGTCGACCGGCCGGAGCTGCTGGACGTCGGGGCCGTCGTGGTGGTCCGCGGAACAGCCCGGCCCGCCGACCCCGGGGAGCGCGCCGTCGTGCTCGTGAGCGCGTCGGCGGGTCTCGAGGTCATCGCGGCGCCTTCGGGCGTCGAGGCGTTCGCGGGCACGCTGCGCGACGGGCTCGTCGCCGCGACGCACGGTCTCCCGGATCCGGGCGGCGGGCTCATCCCGGGGCTCGCCGTCGGCGACACGAGGGGAGTGGATGCCGCGCTCGACGCCGCGATGAAGACGTCGTCGCTGTCGCACCTGACGGCGGTCTCGGGAGCCAACTGCGCGCTCGTAGTCGGCCTCGCGTTCGCCGGGTCCGCTCTCCTGGGCGCCCGGCGCGGCGTGCGCGTGGGGGCCGGTGTCGCGGCGCTCGTCGGCTTCGTGGTGCTCGTCACACCTGAGCCGAGCGTCGCGCGGGCCGCCGTCATGGCGGGTGTCGCGATGCTCGCCGTCGCCCTGGGCCGCCCCGCCGTCGGCGTCGCCGTCCTGTGCCTCGCCGTGACGCTGCTGCTCGCGTTCGACCCGTGGCTGTCCACGTCGCTGGGCTTCGCGCTCTCGGCCGTTGCGACAGCATCCCTGCTCCTCCTCGCGCGGCCGCTCGCGGCGGGCTTGGCGCGGTGGATGCCCCGCGCCCTCGCGCTCGCGCTCTCGGTCCCGCTCGCGGCGCAGCTCGCGTGCGGACCGCTGCTCGTCCTGATCGCGCCGACGGTTCCGCTGTACGGCGTCGCCGCGAACCTCCTGGCGGCGCCCGCTGCGCCGATCGCGACGGTCGTGGGGCTGGCCGCGTGCCTCGCGCTGCCGTTCCCGCTCCTTCAGTCGGGGCTTGCGGCGATCGCGTGGCTTCCCGCCTCCTGGATCGCCGGGACGGCCCGGACCTTCGCCGGACTGCCGGGCGGCCAGGTGCCGTGGCTCGAGGGGTGGTGGGGGCTCGCGGCCCTCGCGCTGCTCGGGGCGGCGATCGCCCTCCTGATCGGCTCCCCGTCACGGCGCACGGTTCGGGTGCGGGCTCTCGCGGGACTGCTCGTTGCGGGCGTGGTCGGCGCAGGCGTGGGAGGTGCGGCGCTCACGAGCGTCGCAGGACCGCTCACCCTGCCCTCGCGGTGGTCGATCCTCGCATGCGACGTCGGGCAGGGGGACGCCGTCCTCGTCCGCTCGGCCGCGGAGGTGGCGCTCGTCGACACGGGACCCGACCCTGCTGCGCTGGACACGTGCCTCGCCCGCGCCGGGGTCGGCCGCCTCGATCTGCTCATCCTCACGCACTTCGACGCCGATCACGCGGGCGGCGTCGAGTCGGTGGTCGGTCGCGTCGATCGCGTCGTGCACGGACCGCCCGGCTCGGATGCGCACGAGCGCATGCTGGCCGGGCTCCAGCAGGCCGGCGCCGAGGTCATAGAGGCGCACACCGGCATGGAGGGCGCCCTCGGCGACGCGGTCTACCGGGTCGTGTGGCCGCGGGCGGAGAGCAAGGCGTATCCGCCGGGGAACGACTCGAGCGTCGTCGTCGACATCCGCGGCGGCGGCGTGCCGGCGGCGCTGTTCCTCGGCGACCTGTCGGCGTCGCCTCAGGCTGCGATCGAGGCGTCCGGTCTCCTCGACGCGCCGTACGACGTCGTCAAGGTCGCCCACCACGGCAGCGCGGACCAGGACCCGGCGCTGTATCGCCTGGCGGCGCCGGCAGTCGCGCTCGTGACGGTCGGAGCCGGCAACGACTACGGTCATCCGCGGCAGGAGACGCTCGAGTTCCTCGAGGAGTTCGGCGCGGTCGTGGCACGGACCGACCGCGACGGCGTCGTCGCCGTATGGCGGGGCGGCTCGTCGATCCACGTCTGGCGCGACGTCGCCGCCGGCCTCGCACCGCCTGGCGTCGCGGCCTGCGTCGGACCGGCGGGCGTCGCGGCCGGCGTCGGACCGCCTGGCGTCGCGGCCTGCGTCGGACCGCCGGGCGTCGGACCGGCTGGCTAGGCTGGTTCCATGGCAACGGCACCGCGACGATCCGCCCCCGCGAAGTCGCGCAGCGCCATTCCGCAGCTGTCCTGGCGCGCCCCGCAGCCTGCCCCGATCGTGCTCGTGTCGGGTCCCGAAGAGGTGTGCGCCGAGCGGGCCATCGCCGGCGTCCGCGACTACCTGCGCGCCGAGGACGCGAGTCTCGAGGTGTCCGACGTCCGCGCGGACGACTACGCCGCCGGCACGCTCCTGTCGGTCACGTCGCCGTCCCTCTTCGGTGAGCCCCGGCTCGTGCGCGTGTCAGGCGTCGAGAAGTGCTCCGACACGTTCCTCGCCGAGGCGATCTCGTACCTCGCCGCCCCGCAGGACGGTGCGACCGTCGTGCTGCGCCACACCGGGGCGACCGTGCGGGGCAAGAAGCTCCTCGACGCCGTCCGGGCCGGAGAGGGCGGCGGCGTCGAGATCGCGTGCCCCGCCGTCAAGCGCGACAGCGACCGATTCGACTTCGCCGCGGGCGAGTTCCAGGCCGCGAAGAAGCGCATCGTGCCGACCGCCCTGCGGGCGCTCGTCTCGGCGTTCGCCGATGACCTCACCGAGCTCGCGGCGGCGTGTCAGCAGCTCATCGCCGACGTACCGGGCGACATCACGGATCAGGTCGTCGAGCGCTACTACGGCGGCCGTGTCGAGACGTCGGCCTTCACCGTCGCCGACACCGCAATCGCGGGCCGCTACGGCGACGCGCTCATCGCCCTGCGCCACGCCCTCGCGTCGGGCGCCGACCCCGTGCCGCTCGTCGCGGCGATCGCCTCGAAGCTGCGCACGATGGCACGCGTCGCGGGCAGCCGTGAGCCGTCCGCCGCCCTCGCTTCGCGGCTCGGCCTCAAGGACTGGCAGGTGGATCGCGCACGGCGCGACCTGTCGGGCTGGTCCGAGGCGACGCTCGGCATGGCGATCCAGGCTGCGGCGCGGGCGGATGCCGAGGTCAAGGGCGGGTCGCGCGACTCGGTGTTCGCGCTCGAGCGCCTCGTGACGGTCATCGCGACGCGCGCGCCCTTCGTCTCCTGACCTCGGTCGCGCCGGAACGAAGGACCCACCGACCCGCCGAGAACGAAGAACGCCCGCCCCTTGCGGGACGGGCGTTGTTCATGAAGTGCGGCTCAGAGAGCGGCAACCTGCTTGGCGATGGCCGACTTGCGGTTCGCAGCCTGGTTCTGGTGGATGACACCCTTGCTCACGGCCTTGTCGAGCTTCTTGGTCGCGGTGCCGAGAGCCTTCTCAGCGGCGGCCTTGTCGCCTGCCGAGATCGCCTCGCGCGTGCGGCGCACAGCGGTCTTCAGCTCGCTCTTGACGGCCTTGTTGCGCTCGTGCGCCTTCTCGTTGGTCTTGTTGCGCTTGATCTGCGACTTGATGTTCGCCACGTTCGACGTCTTTCGTTCGGAGTGAATCGGTTGAATGCCGGTCGGGCGGTAGAGGGGCGCCCCCGGCGGTGTGCGGGGTGGGACCCGCACGCAAGCCAATCACCGAGTCTACCAGGTCGGGGATCCATCCACCGACAGCGGCCAGGTGTCCCAGAACCGCCCTCCGATGATGCATGATCGAGCGAGCATGCGCGGAAGTCCCGAGTCCGCGCGGCCTGCGACGAAGGAGTCCGCGTGCCCGAACAACCCTCGCCCGACCTCTCGGCGTTCCCGCGCGGGTTCCGCTGGTCGGCGGCGACCGCGGCGTTCCAGATCGAGGGATCCCGCAGGGCGGACGGCCGCGGACGCTCCATCTGGGACGACTTCACCGACACACCGGATGCTGTCCGCGACGGCGCGACCGCCGACCCGGGCCCCGACAGCTACCGGCGGCACCGCGAGGACGTCGCGCTCCTGCGCGAGCTCGGCGTCGACCGCTACCGCTTCTCGATCTCCTGGGTGCGCGTGCAGCCCGAACCGGGCGGCCCCGTGCTCCAGGCCGGACTCGACTACTACCGGCGACTCGCCGACGACCTCCGCGAGGCCGGCATCACCCCGTTCGCGACGCTGTACCACTGGGATCTGCCGAGCGTCCTCGAGGCACAGGGCGGATGGCTCGCCCGCGACACCGCCTTCCGCTTCGCCGAGTACGCGGAAGCAGTCGCGGCGGGGCTGGGGGACAGCATCCGGAACTGGTACACGATCAACGAGCCCGTCTCGACGTCGCTGCAGGGGTATGCCGTCGGCACGCTGGCTCCCGGGAGGCAGCTGCTGTTCGGCTCGCTGCCGAGCGTCCACCACCAGCTCCTCGCGCACGGGCTCGCGGCCGACGCGCTGCGCCGGCATGGCGCCGAAGAGGTCGGGATCGTCAACAACCACACGCTCGTGCTCCCGGCGTCCGAGTCCGAGGCCGACCTCACGGCCGCCTCCGTCTACGACGTCCTGCACAACCGGATCTTCGCGGACCCCGTCCTCACCGGCGCCTTCCCCGATCTCGAGGCTCTCGGCATGCCGCCGATGCCCGTCGAGGACGGCGACCTCGAGCTCATCGCGGGCGCGAACGACTTCTACGGCATCAACTTCTACAACCCGACCACGATCGGCGCGGCCGACCCCGAGAGCCCGGTCCCGTTCGAGATCCTCCCCACCGACGGCGCGCCCACGACGGGATTCGGGACCGACTGGCCCATCGTGCCCTCGGCCCTCACCGGGCTGCTCGCCGACTTCCGCGAGCGCTACGGCGACCGCCTCCCGCCCGTCGTCATCGGCGAGAACGGCGCGTCGTTCCCCGAGCCCGGGCGGGTCGACGGACCGATCGACGACGCCGACCGCATCTCGTACCTCGCCGGTCACATCGACGCCGTGGGCGCCGCGCTCCGCGCGGGCGTCGACGTGCGCGAGTACACGGTGTGGTCGCTGCTGGACAACTTCGAGTGGGCGGACGGCTACACGCAGCGCTTCGGCCTCGTCCACGTCGACTTCGACACAGCGGCACGCACACCCAAGGCATCATTCGACTGGTACCGCTCGCTCATCTCGGAGGCACGCCGATGACCCCTCCCAATGGTCGCGTGGGTGCGACCTGGTTCGTCCTGTTCACGCTCGCATGGCTCGCGCTGTGGACGATCCAGCTCACGCCGCTGCAGCTGCTCATCCCGCTGCAGCTGAACACCCCCGACGACGCCGACGGCTGGGTATCGGGCGTCGTCTCGTCGGGTCTGGTCCTCGCCGCGGGCGGGATCGCCGGCGTCATCGCGGCGCCCCTCGCGGGCGGATTGTCCGACCGCACGCGCGGCCGCTGGGGCCGCCGCCGCCCGTGGGCGCTCGCGGGCATACTCCTCGCGACGGCCTCGCTCGTCGGCATCTCGTTCGCCGAGGGAGTGTGGGGCGTGGGCCTCGCCTGGATCGGGGTGTCGGTCGGCGCGGCCGTCGCCTCGGCGGCCTTCACGGCGCTCATCGCCGACCAGCTGACGACGCAGCGCGGCGCGGCCTCGGCCGCCGTGTCGTCGTCGCAGGCCTTGGGCATCGTCGTCGGGGTCGGCGTCATCGTCCTTCTCGAGCTCGGGGTGCTCGTCGGCTACCTCGTGCTCGCCGGATTCCTCCTCGTCGTCGGAGTCCTCGCCGTCATCCTCCTGCCCGACCCGCCGGCGCCGGCCGAGGCCGCCGTCGCGCGCGAGGTCCGCACGCTGGGTGAGCGTCTCGCGGCGCTGCGCGACCGCGACTTCGCCTGGATGCTCGCGGGCCGGCTCACGGTCAACATCGGCAACGCGCTCGGCACGGGGCTCCTGCTCTTCTTCCTGCTCTACGGACTCGGACGTGACTCCTCGACGGCGGAGGACGAGCTGCTCCTGCTGATCCTCATCTACACGCTGTTCGTCGTCGTCGCCTCGGTCGTGTCGGGGCGCATCTCCGACCGGACGGGGCACCGCATCCCGTTCGTCGTGTGGTCGGCCGTCCTGCAGGGCGCGGCGTCGATCATCCTCGTCGTCGTGCCGTCGCTGCCCAGCGCCATGGTCGCCGCCGCGCTCCTGGGCGTCGGCTACGGCGCGTACATGTCGGTCGGGCTCGCGCTCGGCACCGACCTCCTGCCGTACCCCGAGGACCACGCGCGCGACCTCGGCTTCGTCAACGTGTCGGCGAGCCTCGGTCAGCTCATCGGCCCGCTCCTGGGCGCCGGGCTCGTGGCGCTCGTCGGCGGGTTCTGGCTTCTGTTCCTCGTGGGCGGCATCCTGTCGATCGTCGGCGGCGTCATGACGTTCGCGATCCGCAGCCCGCACCGCGCGAAGTCAGCCGTCTGACGCGTCGACCGCCTCCGAGGTCTCGACCGCCTCCGAGGTCTCGACCACCTCTGACGTCTCGACCGCCTCGACCGTCGCGATCGCGAGGTCGAGGACCGCGTTGAAGACCTGCGGACGCATCACCGTGACGTGATGCGTCGTGCGGGGCACCAGGATCAGCTCCGCGTGCGGCGCGACTCGGCAGAAGAGGCGCTCGTTGACGCGCAGCTGGTCGTACTGCCCGTTGACGAACCACAGCGGCACGTCGATGCGGCGCAGCGCCGCGAGCAGGTCGAGGACGGACAGGCTTCGCAGGGCGATGTCCTGCGCGTCGAGGGCGTACCCGCCGGCGCCGAAGTCGGCACGCGTCTCAGCGGGGAGGATGCGGT
The DNA here is from genome assembly GCF_040632175.1 of Microbacterium sp. NPDC019599. Classification (NCBI taxonomy): domain Bacteria; kingdom Bacillati; phylum Actinomycetota; class Actinomycetes; order Micrococcales; family Microbacteriaceae; genus Microbacterium; species Microbacterium sp. NPDC019599. Next base: position 528,335 of record NZ_JBEYBL010000001.1, on the reverse strand, counting down.
CCAGCATCCGGTCGGTGAGCCACATGCCGCGGTCGGGGAGCGAATCGAACCCGCGGGCGAGCATGCGATAGGTCGCCAGTCCCAGCCCGCGCGGGATCGCGGTGCACGATGCCGCGATGAACCCCGCGACCGGTGGCCGGTCCTCGCCGCCGACGTACTCGATGCACACGAGCCCGCCCATCGAGTGCCCGGAGAGGAGGACGGGTCCCTTCTGCGCAGCCGCCCGGACGGCGTCGTCGATCGTCGCGAACGCCCCGTCGAGAGTGAACTCCTCGCTCATGCGAGTGCCGTGTCCCGGCAGGTCGACCGCAGTGACCGGGATGCCGCGGCCCTCAAGATGCTCGACCTGCGAGCGCCACATCGTGGCGGACGTGCGGATGCCGTGCACGAGCACGACCTGGACCGTCATGACGCCCACCCTAGAGCCCGGGGTTCTCCCGCTAGAACGCGCGTATGTCCTCGAAACGGCCTCGGTTGAGGACATGAGCGCGTTCTCGCGGAGGGGCCGCAAGGGCCTGGGGGCCGGCGGTCCGTAGGCTGGCGGGCATGCCTCGGCTCGCTGACCACATCCTCGGCATGCCCGGCTCGGGCGTGCGCCACATCCTCGAGCAGGCGCTGCGCCTCGACGACGTCATCATCCTCGCGGTGGGCGAGCCCGGCGAGATGGCACCGCCCGCCGTGCGGGCCGCGGCGGCGCAGGCCTGGCAGGACGGTCTCATCCGGTACGCGCCGAATGGCGGCATCCCGGACCTCCGCCGTGCCATCGTCGACAAGCTGGCCGCCGTCAACGACGTGCGCGTCGACGTCGAGCAGGTGTGGGTGACGGTCGGCGCGACGCAGGCGCTGCACCAGGCGATGGCGATGGCCCTCGCGCCGGGCGACGAGGTGCTCGTGCCCGATCCCGGCTACACGACCTTCACGATGAACGCGCACATGCTGTCGGCCGTGCCCGTGCCGTACGTCCTGAGCCCGGCGCACGGCTTCCAGCCCGACCTCGCGCAGCTCGAGGCGCTCGTGACCGACCGCACGCGCCTGCTCATCATCAACTCGCCGTCGAACCCCCTCGGCTCGACGTTCGAGCCCGACACGATCCGCGCGCTCCTGGACTTCGCGGCGCGGCACGACCTGTGGGTGCTCAGTGACGAGTGCTACGAGGCCTTCACGTACGGCATCCCGCATGTGTCCCCGGCATCCCTCGACGAGGACGACCGCGTGTTCTCGGTGTTCTCGACGTCCAAGACCTACGCCATGACGGGTGCGCGAGTCGGCTGGCTGGTGACGCCGAAGGGCTTCCGGGACACGATGCTGCGCGTGCAGGAGTCGGCCGTCTCCTGCGTCGACATGCCCGCGCAGCATGCCGCGCTCGCCGCGATCTCGGGACCGCAGGATGCCGTCCGCACCGCCGCCGCGCACTATCGCGAGAACCTGGATGCTGCGACCCGGGTCCTCGAGGAGCGCGGGCTCCGGTACCTGACGCCGACGGGCGCGTTCTACCTCTGGATCGACGTCTCGCACGCGACGGACGGGGATGTCGCGTCCTGGGCGGAGCGCTTCCTCCACGAGCACCGCGTCGCCGTCGCGCCGGGGAGCGCCTTCGGTCGCACGGGGGAAGGATGGATCCGCGTGTGCTGCGCCGCGCGCCCGGACCACCTGCTCGAAGGACTCAGCCGACTCCCGGCTCCGGCATCCGTCTTGGCACAGGCCGGGGGATGACCCGCCGGTAGACTGGGCCGGATATGTCCCCGCGCGCCCTGAAGCCCCTCGAGCCGTCCGCCACGGCTCCCGAGGCGATCCGCAACTTCTGCATCATCGCCCACATCGACCACGGCAAGTCGACCCTCGCCGACCGCATGCTGCAGATCACGGGCGTCGTCTCCGACCGTGACATGCGCGCGCAGTACCTCGACCGCATGGACATCGAGCGCGAGCGCGGCATCACGATCAAGTCGCAGGCCGTCCGCATGCCCTGGTCCGCCGTCGACCCCTCGACGGGCTCGGGGACGACGTTCGCGCTGAACATGATCGACACGCCCGGTCACGTCGACTTCACGTACGAGGTGAGCCGCAGCCTCGCGGCGTGCGAGGGTGCGATCCTCCTCGTCGACGCGGCGCAGGGCATCGAGGCGCAGACGCTCGCCAACCTCTACCTCGCGCTCGAGAACGACCTCCAGATCATCCCGGTCCTCAACAAGATCGACCTGCCGGCAGCCGATCCGGAGAAGTTCGCGCTCGAGCTGGCCAACCTCATCGGCGGCGACCCCGACGACGTCCTCCGCGTCAGCGGCAAGACTGGGCAGGGCGTCGAGGAGCTGCTCGACCGCATCGTGCGCGACATCCCCGCCCCCACGGGGAACGCGGATGCCCCGGCCCGGGCCATGATCTTCGACTCGGTGTACGACGCCTATCGCGGCGTCGTGACGTACGTCCGGATGGTCGACGGCAAGCTCGAGCCGCGCGAGCGCATTCAGATGATGTCGACCAAGGCGACGCACGAGCTCCTCGAGATCGGCGTCTCGAGCCCCGAGCCGACTCCCTCGAAGGGCCTCGGCGTCGGCGAGGTCGGCTACCTCATCACGGGCGTCAAGGACGTGCGCCAGTCGAAGGTCGGCGACACGATCACCAACCTCCGCAAGCCCGCGACCGACGCGCTGCCGGGTTACACCGACCCGAAGCCCATGGTCTTCTCGGGCATCTACCCGATCGACGGCAGCGACTACGGCGACCTGCGCGAAGCGCTCGACAAGCTCAAGCTCTCGGACGCGTCGCTGCAGTACGAGCCCGAGACCTCCGTCGCGCTCGGCTTCGGCTTCCGCTGCGGGTTCCTGGGCCTGCTGCATCTCGAGATCATCACGGAGCGCCTCTCGCGCGAGTTCGACCTCGACCTCATCACCACGGCGCCGTCCGTCATCTACGAGGTGACGACCGACACGGGCGAGCAGGTCACGGTGACCAACCCGAGCGAGTACCCCGACGGGCGCGTCGCGACGGTGTCGGAGCCCATGGTCAAGGCCGCGATCCTCCTGCCGAAGGACTACGTGGGCACGGTCATGGAGCTCTGCCAGGGGCGCCGCGGGCAGCTCCTGGGCATGGAGTACTTCAGCGAGGAGCGCGTCGAGCTGCGCTACAACATGCCGCTCGGCGAGATCGTGTTCGACTTCTTCGATCAGCTGAAGTCGCGCACGCAGGGCTACGCGAGCCTCGACTACGAGCCGGCCGGCTCGCAGGAGGCCGACCTCGTGAAGGTCGACATCCTCCTGCAGGGCGACAAGGTCGACGCGTTCAGCTCGATCGTGCACCGCGACAAGGCCTACGCCTACGGCACGATGATGACCGAGCGCCTGCGCAAGCTCATCCCGCGCCAGCAGTTCGAAGTCCCCATCCAGGCCGCCATCGGCGCCCGCATCATCGCGCGCGAGAACATCCGCGCGATGCGCAAGGACGTCCTCGCGAAGTGCTACGGCGGCGACATCACGCGCAAGCGCAAGCTCCTCGAGAAGCAGAAGGAGGGCAAGAAGCGCATGAAGATGGTCGGCCGCGTCGAGGTCCCTCAGGAGGCGTTCATCGCCGCCCTCTCAGGGGATGTCGAGGGCAAGCAGAAGTAGCCTGGGACCCATGCGCCGCGGAACGTTCAAGGACGAGACCGTCGACTACGCCGCCGTCGGGGCGACGCAGGCGCCGGACCTCATGCAGTACCCGCCGGAGCGCAGCTTCCCGGCGGAGGAGTCGTGGCGCATCGGCAGCGGCGACGCCCGCTTCGAAACCGCGAGCGAGGCGCTGCTGTCCTGGACGGCGCAGCGCGGAGCCGGTCTCAGGGTCAAGGACGTGCGCCCCGCCTCCGGCCCGATGTACTCCGGCGTGAGCTTCGACGCCGAGGGCAATCCGGTCGCACCGAGCCGGTCCGAAGCCGAGCAGCGCTTCGACTCGGACGGCACGCCGTACGTCGCGGCGGGCTCGACCGTCACCCTCGAAGGCCGCGTCAAGGGCTACAACGCCGACGGCGAGCTGCGCGTGATCTTCGCGATCGAGGAGCCCCGCCGCGTCGGCTTCGCCCTGGGCACCGTCGACGGGTCGAAGGTCAGCGGCGAGGAGTCGTTCATGCTCGACTGGCACGACAACGACGAGGTGTGGTTCACCGTCCGCGCGTTCGACCGCCCCGCCGGGATGCTGTACCGCCTGCTGCCGATCATGGTGCGCCGTCGCCGCCGCGAGCTGTTCACGCGCTACCTGAGGGCGATCTCGCCCCTCTACTCGACGCCGGCCTGATGGGCTCCGCTCTTCCCCTCGGCGAGCCGGCGCCGGCGGACGGAGCGCTCCCGCCGACGACGCGCATCGATCCGGAGACGCCGTTCGGCGTGTACCTGCACGTCCCGTTCTGCCGCGTGCGGTGCGGCTACTGCGACTTCAACACGTACACGTCGGGCGAGCTGCGCGGAGCGCGGCAGGACGAGTACGCCGACACGCTGCTGCGCGAGATCGACCTCGCGCAGGGCGTCCTGAGCGACGCGGGCGGGCTGCGCCCGGCATCCACCGTCTTCTTCGGCGGCGGCACGCCCACGCTCCTGCCGCCGGGCGATCTCGCACGCATGCTCGACGGCGTGCGCATGGTGTTCGGCATCGCCGACGGCGCCGAGGTCACGGTCGAGGCGAACCCCGACACCGTGACGGATGCTGTCGCCGCCGAGCTCGCGGCCTCCGGGGTCACCCGGATGTCGGTGGGCATGCAGTCGGCCGTCCCGCACGTCCTCGCGGCGCTCGACCGCACTCACGACCCCGTGAATGTCGCGAGCGCCGTCTCGATCGCCCGCGCGCACGGGCTCGACGTGAGCCTGGACCTCATCTACGGCGCGCCGGGGGAGTCGCTCGAGGACTGGCGCCTGTCTCTCGAGACGGCGGTCGCCCTGGCCCCGGACCACATCTCGGCGTACGCGCTCATCATCGAGGACGGCACGAAGCTGGCCCGTCAGATCCGGCGCGGCGAGGTCCCGGCGCCCGACGACGACCTGCAGGCCGACATGTACGAGCTCGCCGACGACCTGCTCGGGGCGGCGGGCTACGACTGGTACGAGGTGTCGAACTGGGCGCGCGGCGACGAGCACCGCTCACGCCACAACCTCGCGTACTGGCAGGGTCACGACTGGTGGGGGTTCGGCCCCGGCGCCCACAGCCACATCGCGGGACTGCGGTTCTGGAACGTCAAGCACCCCGCCGCGTACGCCCAGCGGCTGGCTGCCGGCGAGTCGCCCGCAGCGGGACGCGAGAGACCGGATGCCGAAGCCCGCGCTCTGGAGAGCATCCTGCTGCGCACGCGCATCCGTGAAGGGTTCCCGGTCGCGGAGCTCCTCGGCGAGGGGCGCCACGCGGTCGCCGCGCTCATCGCCGACGGCCTCATCGAGGGCCCCGCCGCCCTGCACGGACGGATCGTCCTGACCCGCCGCGGCCGTCTGCTCGCCGACGCCGTGGTCCGCGCGCTGACGGACTGACAGCATCCCGGCGTCCGGCGCGTTTCGTCTCGGTCGCTTCGCTCCCTCGCTCAACGACCGGCAACGGCGCATCCGGTCGTTGAGCGAGCGAAGCGAGACGAAACGCCTTGACCCGCGTCATCCAGCACCGCCCCGAGCGCGTCCGGTAGAATTGGCACTCAGATCAGGGGAGTGCCAGCCAAGGCGGGATCGGCGTGAGGAGGGCGGGATGGTCACGGACCGGGGGCTCCAGGTGCTGCGGGCCATCGTGCAGGACTACGTCGACACGCACGAGCCTGTCGGCAGCAAGTCCATCGTCGAGCGGCACTCGTTCGGCGTGTCAGCCGCGACGATCCGCAACGACATGGCGCTCCTCGAGGATGAGGAGCTCATCGCGGCTCCGCACACGTCGTCGGGTCGCGTGCCGACCGACAAGGGCTACCGCGTCTTCGTCGACCACCTCGCCGAGCTCCGCCCGCTGAGCCCCGCGCAGCGTCACGCGATCACCTCCTTCCTCGACGGCCCCGGCGACCTCGACGATCTGCTCGTGCGCACCGTCCGCGGTCTCACGCACCTGACCGGTCAGGTCGCGATCGTCCAGTACCCGTCGTTCGCGCGCGCGAGCGTCTCGCACGTCGAGCTCGTCGCGCTCGAGGGCGGGCGACTCATCGTGATCCTCGTGACCGACACGGGACGCGTCTCGCAGCGGCTCGTCGCATCGCGCATCGAGCTCGACGAGGTCGCCATGGTGCGCGCCCGCTCCGTCGTGGGGGACCTCATCGTGGGCCGCTCCGTGCGCGAGGGCGCTCAGCGCGTCGACGAGTTCCTCTCGACGGCATCCGACGAGCCCGACATCCCCGCCGCGACGGTCGCGATCGTGCGCATCGTCGCCGAGGAGCTCGAGGAGTTCCGCCAGGACCGGCTCGTCATGGCGGGCGCGGCGAACCTCGCGCGGCGTGAGTCGGACTTCCGCGGCAGCATCTATCCGCTCCTCGAGGCCATCGAGGAGCAGGTGACGCTGCTGCGGCTCATGAGCGAGATGGTCGCCGACGAGCAGGGGCTCGCCACGAGCATCGGTCGCGAGAACGAGCCCTTCGGGCTGGGCGAGGCATCCGTCGTCGCGAGCGACTACGACGCGACCGGATCGCACGCACGCGTGGGGCTGCTGGGCCCCACGCGCATGGACTATCCGAGCAATCTGGCGGCGGTGCGGGCGGTGGCCCGCTACCTCACCCGGATGCTCGAAGACGACGAGAACGCCCGCTGACGGCGTCCTCGACCACACGATCCCGCGCAGAGCGCGGGCGGGAAGGCGAATGTGGCTGACCACTACGAGGTCCTCGGCGTCTCGCGGGACGCGACCCCCGACGAGATCAAGAAGGCGTACCGGCGGCTCGCCCGCGAGCTGCACCCGGACGTGAATCCGAGCGAGGAGGCGTCCGAGCGCTTCAAGCTCGTGACGCACGCCTACGACGTGCTGAACGACCCCGACCAGCGGGCCCGCTACGACATGGGCGGAGGCGACTCGCCCTTCGGCGGCGGCGCGGGCAATTTCGGCGGCTTCGGCGACATCTTCGAGACGTTCTTCGGCGCCGCGGCGGGCGGCGCGCGCGCCGGCCGGCCCCGGTCGCGCCGCGAGCGCGGCCAGGACGCCCTCGTGCGCGTGACGCTCGAGCTCAAGGACGTCGTGTTCGGCGTGCATCGGGAGCTCGAGGTCGACACGGCCGTGCTGTGCGAGACGTGCCACGGCTCGTGCACGCAGCCGGGCACCTCGCCCGTGACGTGCGAGATCTGCCACGGGTCGGGGCACGTGCAGCGCCAGGTGCGCAGCCTCCTCGGCAACGTCGTGACGAGCCAGCCGTGCAACGTCTGCCAGGGCTACGGCACGACGATCCCGTACCCCTGCGCGACGTGCCAGGGCCAGGGTCGCGTGCGTGCGCGCCGCACCGTCGCGATCGACATCCCCGCCGGCGTCGAGTCGGGCCTGCGCCTTCAGCTGCCCGGCTCGGGCGAGGTGGGCCCTGCGGGCGGTCCCAACGGCGACCTCTACATCGAGGTCTCGGTGCAGCCGCACGAGGTGTTCAGCCGTGACGGCGACGACCTCCTGGCGACGCTCGAGGTGTCGATGCCCGACGCGATCCTCGGCGCTACGACGACGATCGAGTCGCTCGACGGTCCCGTCGAGCTCGAGATCCGCCCCGGTGTGCAGGGCGGCGACGTCCTGACGATCAAGGGCCGAGGCATCACGCCGCTGCGCGGCTCGCAGCGCGGCGACCTGCGGGTGGGCGTCCACGTCGTGACGCCGACGCGGCTGGACCACAAGGAGCGCCAGCTCATCGAGGAGTTCGCCAAGCGCACGAAGGCGCCGGCGCCGCGCCTCGCGGAGTTCCACCAGGGCCTCTTCGCGAAGCTGCGCGACCGCTTCCGGAACGGCTGACGGGATGCCCCTGCACTTCGTCGTCGAGGACGCCGGCGTCGCATCGGCCCAGCCCGGCGGCACCGTGACCCTCACAGGTGCCGAAGCCAAGCACGCCGCCGTCGTGCGGCGCGTCCGGCCCGGCGAGGAGGTCACGGTCGGCGACGGACGGGGCGCGTGGCTCACGGGCGAGGTCGAGAGCGTGCAGCCGGCGGAGGTCGTCGTCCGCATCACGGCGCGTGCCGACGCCCCGACCGCCGCACCGCGGCTCGTGCTCGTGCAGGCGCTCGCGAAGGGCGATCGCGACGAGCTCGCCGTCCAGGCGGCCACGGAGCTCGGTGTCGACGAGATCGTCCCGTGGCAGTCGGCGCGCAGCGTCTCGCGGTGGGATGCGAAGGCGGAGAAGGGCCGCGCCCGCTGGGAGACGATCGCGCGCGAGGCGGGGAAGCAGGCGCACCGCGCGTGGCTGCCCGAGGTCTCGGCGCTCGCGACGACGAACGACCTGATCCGCCGGGCTGCGGCATCCCGCGTCCTCGTCCTCGAGCCGACCGCGACGCGGCGCCTCACCGAGCTCTCCCTCGACGGCCACGACACGCGCGACCTCGTGCTCGTCGTCGGGCCCGAAGGCGGCTTCGCCGCGGAGGAGCTCGAGCGACTCGCGCAGGCCGGCGCGACCCTCGTCCGGCTGGGCGAGACGGTCCTGCGCACCTCGACGGCGGGACCCGCCGCGATCTCGGTCGTCAGCGCGATGCTCGGCCGGTGGTGAGGGCTCGCCGATAGACTGATGCGATGAGCGAATCCTCGATCTTCACGCGGATCCTCGCGGGTGAGGTCCCCTCCGAGATCATCGCCGAGACCGAGAATGCGTTCGCCATCCGCGACATCCACCCGCAGGCGCCCGTGCACCTGCTCGTGATCCCGAAGTCGGACGAGTACCGCAACGTCGTCGAGCTCGCGGCGGGCGATCCCGACCTCCTCGGCGAGCTGGTCGGCCTCGCCAACTCCCTCGCGGCGGAGCACGCCGACGGCGATTTCCGCCTCATCTTCAACACCGGACCGAATGCCGGCCAGACGGTGTTCCACGTACACGCCCACGTCCTTGCCGGCGGACTGAAGGAGAAGACACTCGGTGCCTGACGATACCCCGACAGTCGATCGCGTCCATGCGGACGGCGTCGCCATGGTGCAGCTCCTGGGCCCGCAGGATCGCCTCCTGCGGGTCGTCGAGAAGGAGCATCCGGGGGTCGACGTCCACGTACGGGGCAACGAGATCACGCTGACGGGGGATGCCGCGGCCGTCGCCGCCGCGCGCACGCTCGTCGACGAGCTCCTCGCGATGGCGAAGGCCGGGCACGATCTCGCTCCGTCCGACGTCGCATCGTCGAATCGGATCCTTCAGAGCGAAGGCGGCCCGCGGCCGTCCGAAGTGCTCGGCGAGGCGATCCTGTCGTCGCGCGGCAAGGTCATCCGGCCGAAGACGCTCGGCCAGAAGGCGTACGTCGACGCGATCGAGGAGAACACGATCGTCTTCGGGATCGGCCCCGCCGGAACGGGCAAGACGTACCTCGCGATGGCGAAGGCCGTCCAGGCGCTGCAGCGCAAAGAGGTGTCGCGCATCATCCTGACGCGGCCGGCGGTCGAGGCGGGGGAGCGGCTCGGGTTCCTGCCCGGCACGCTGACCGACAAGATCGACCCGTACCTGCGGCCGCTGTACGACGCGCTCAACGAGATGATGGACCCCGAGCTCGTGCCCAAGCTCATGGCCACGGGCACGATCGAGGTCGCGCCGCTGGCATATATGCGGGGAAGGACGTTGAACGACTCCTTCGTCGTGCTCGACGAGGCGCAGAACACGACGCCCGAGCAGATGAAGATGTTCCTCACGCGCCTCGGCTTCGGTACGCGCATGGTCGTGACGGGCGACATCACGCAGATCGACCTGCCCCAGGGCGCCTCGGGTCTCCGGCTCGTCACGCGCGTCCTCGGCAACATCGACGACATCCACTTCTCGTACCTCACGAGCGACGACGTCGTGCGCCACACGCTCGTCGGCCGCATCGTCGACGCGTACAGCGAGTACGACGAACGTCGTCTCGCGTCGCGCCGCGAGAGGGACGAGGCGTCCGAATTCGCCAACCGCGCCGAGCGGCGCGCCGGAATGCCGCGGTCCGGGGGACCCCGCGACCATCTGCCGAAGCGAGGCCGCTCATGACGATCGAGATCAACAACGAGTCCGGCATCCCGGTCGACGAGTCGGTGCTCCTGCGACTCACCGAGCACAACCTCGCCGAGCTGCACGTCAGCCCCGACGCCGACGTCGCGATCGTCCTCGTCGACGAGGGCGCCATGGAGGCGCTGCACGTGCAGTGGATGGACGAGCCCGGGCCGACCGACGTCCTGAGCTTCCCCATGGACGAGCTGCGCCCCGGCACGGAGGACATGCCGACGCCCGCGGGCCTCCTCGGCGACATCGTGCTGTGTCCGCAGGTCGCCGAGACGCAGGCCGTCGCGGCGAAGCACTCGACTCTCGACGAGCTCATCCTCCTGACGACGCACGGCCTCCTGCACCTCCTCGGCTTCGACCACGCCGAGCCGGAGGAGGAGCGCGAGATGTTCGGACTGCAGAAGGACCTCATCGTGGGCTTCCAGCACGCCGAACGGCGACGAAACCGCGCATGACGCCCTACCTGCTGCTCTTCGCGGCGGTGCTGCTGGTCGGCTTCGGCGGTCTCACGGCCGCGATCGACGCCGCGCTCGGCGTCACGTCGCGCGGCGGCCTGGCCGAGCTCGCGCTCGGTGGACGCAACGCCGAGTCGCTCCGACGCATCTCGATCGACCCCGAGGTGCACTCCAACGCCGTCGTCTTCATGCGCATCCTCGCCGAGACGACGGCCGCCGTCCTGGTCACCGTGTCGTTCATGCTCCTGATCGACAACATCTGGTGGGCGATGCTCGTCGCGGCGGTCATCATGACCGGCATCTCGTTCGTCCTCGTCGGGGCGAGCCCGCGCACGTGGGGCAGGCAGCACGCCAAGCGGCTGCTCGTCGCGACGGCGCCCGTCATCCGCGGAGTCCGCATCATCCTCGGCCCGCTCGCGCACGGACTCGTCGCGCTCGGCAACCGCGTGACCCCCGGCGTCGCGCGCGGCACGTCCTTCGCGTCGGAGGAGCAGCTGCTCGACATGGTCGACGAAGCCGCGTCGAAGGACCTCATCGAAGAGGACGACCGCGAGCTCATCCACTCGGTCTTCGAGTTCACCGACACGATCGTCCGCGAGGTCATGGTGCCCCGCACCGACATGGTGACGGTCGATGCCGCAGCCTCGACGCGCGACGCCATGACGGTCTTCCTCGACAAGGGTGTCTCGCGCGTGCCGATCGTCGATGACGAGGCCGACGACGTCGTCGGGATGCTGTACCTCAAGGATCTCGTGCAGTTCGGGTTCCGCGACGAGAAGGGGTGGCGCGACGCGCCCGTCTCGCGCATCTCGCGGCGCGCGGTCTTCGTGCCCGAGTCGATGAAGGCGGAGACGCTTCTGCAGCAGATGAAGCGCGACGCCGTGCACGTGTGCCTCGTCGTGGACGAGTACGGCGGCGTCGCAGGCCTCGTGACGCTCGAGGACCTCATCGAGGAGCTCGTCGGCGAGATCGCCGACGAGTACGACCCGCGTTCGGAGGAGGCCGTCGAGCTCGAGCCGGGTCGCTTCAAGGTGAGCGCCCGCCTGGGGCTCGACGAGGTGGGCGACCTCTTCGGCCTCGAGCTCGACGACGAGGACGTCGACTCGATCGGCGGGCTCCTCGGAAAAGCACTGGGCCGCGTCCCGCAGCCCGGGGCGACGGTCGAGTACGCGGGCCTCCTCATGACGGGCGGCGCGTCGCGCGGTCGGGGTCGCGGGCTCGCAACCGTCTTCGTCGAGCGCGCCGAGTCTCTCGAGGCCGCCGAGGACGCTTTCGGGTCGCGCCCGCGCACGGGCGAGGTACGGCTCGCACGTCCACGCACGGAGCCCATCGCGATCGTGCCGCCGGCGAGCGAGACCGACACCAAGGCGATGAAGCCGGTGAAGTCCAAGAAGGAGCGAAATGGCTGACGATCCCCTGATCCCCGAGCCCTCCGAGGGGCCTGATTCCGTCGAGGTTCCCGGCTCCGCCCCGATCCCCGAGCCTGTCGAGGGGCGGTCCGGCTTCGTTACGTTCGTCGGGCGTCCGAACGTCGGCAAGTCCACGCTCACGAACGCGCTCGTCGGCGAGAAGGTCGCCATTACGAGCGACAAGCCGCAGACGACGCGACGCGCGATCCGCGGCATCCTGAACCGCCCCGCAGGGCAGCTCGTCATCGTCGACACTCCGGGCCTCCACAAGCCGCGGACGCTGCTCGGGCAACGCCTCAACGATCTCGTCGAGCAGGTGCTGGGCGATGTCGACGTCATCGGATTCTGCGTTCCCGCGACCGAGAAGGTCGGGCCGGGCGACCGGCGGATCGCCGAGTCGCTCTCCGGCTACGGACGGGCGAAGAAGGTCGCGATCGTGACCAAGACGGATGCCGCGACCCGCGAGCAGATCACCGAGCGTCTCATGGAGGTCGACAGTCTTCGCGAAGACTGGGCTGCCGTCATCCCCATCTCGAGCCTCACCGACGACCAGCTCGACGTCCTCACCGACGAGCTGCTCGCCCTCATGCCCGTCGGCCCCGCGCTGTACCCGGACGACGTCGTCACGGACGAGTCGCTCGAGGACCGCGTCGCCGAGATCATCCGCGAGGCGGCGCTCGAGGGCGTGCGCGACGAGCTGCCGCACTCGATCGCCGTCACGATCGAGGACATCGAGGAACGCGACACGGGCACGCTCACGGACGTGTACGCGAACATCGTGGTCGAGCGCGACAGCCAGAAGGCGATCATCATCGGCCGGAAGGGCTCTCGGCTGCGGGATGTCGGAGCCCGAGCCCGCGAGCAGATCGAGCCCCTCATCGGCACGAAGGTCTTCCTCAAGCTGCACGTGCGGGTGGCGAAGGAGTGGCAGCGCGATCCCAAGCAGCTGGGCCGCCTCGGGTTCTGACGGCTGCACGCGTCGTAGCACACGACGCACCATCGGTCCATGGCCTGCGTGAACCGCCGGTTCGCGGCGCATCGTTCGGCATGGTCACCGTCCGATTCCCCGGTACAGGGTCGCCGTCCTGGGGCGCACGAGCGGCGTGCTCCGCCCGCAACGCGTGGTCAGGAGTGCTGCTCGGAGTGAGTCTCGTGGCCTTCGCGGGCGGAACCGTCTTCGGGCCCGCCGCGAATCGGGATCGGTTCGACAGTCTCGCGGCGGCCGAACTGGGCGGGCTGGCGGAAGGACTCGTCGAGACGATCGGCTGGCTCGCGGCGATCGCGGGTCTCTTCGTGCTCGGCGACGTCGCGCGCCTCCACGGATTCTGGTGGAAGAGGTGGGCAGGGGGCCTGCTCCTCGGCGCGGGCCTGTTGCAGGGGTGGGCGAGCACGGTCCAGCCGAGGCTTCTCGGCTTCCAGGAGACACGGCACCTCGACGGCATCCTGCCGTACGACCTCATGTGGAGCGGGATGGCGATCGGGCTCGCCGCGGCCGGAATCGCGCTGCTTCTGCGGACCCGTCGCCGGTTCGCCGAGGAGCACCTTCACCGGCCGGCGCGGCCCCCGCGGTCGTAGACTCGAGCCATGTCCACGATGCCCTGGACGGATCCTCGCGACGAGATCGAAGTCGGCGTCCTCATGGCGAACGGACGGCTCGCGCCGCGGCGCTTCGCCGACCGCGCGGCAGCCGAAGCATGGGCACGCCCCGAGGAGGGTGACCGCGTCGTGGAGTACAACCTCATCTGCGAGTGCGACGCCTGAAGGGCGCCCCGCCCTGAACTGCCCGTCGAGGTTCGGTCGTTGAGCGAGGGAGCGCAGCGACCGAGACGAAACGGTGCGAGCCCACGGGGGACCCCACGCCGACGCCGTGCTCGGGCGTTTCGTCTCGCTCCGCTCGCTCAACGACCGGGGGCGGGCGCGCTCTGGTCGGGCGTTTCGTATCGCTCCGCGCGCTCAACGAGCAGCGACGGCGCGAGCCGGAGGCCTCAGCGCGCGCCGGCCTTTGCCGCGTTCCACGCGAGCCATGAGAGCTCGGGGTGGCCGATGTCGCTGTGGGCTCCCGAGGCTCCGTCGAGGCGGGCGATGACGGCGCTCGCATCGATGTTGTAGAGCGTCCCGGACTCGAAGCCCGGATCGGGGCGCGACCCGGACGTGAGGGGCGGGAGCTGGATCGATCCGGCGACGCCGTGCGCGCCGAACGAGCCGATGCCGCCGTACTTGGGCGCCTCGTCCTCGCCGAGGAGGTACTGGCCGGCGAGGCGGACGGCGAGCGGGTAGTACTTGCCGACGGCGTAGTCCCACTTCGAGCGCGTCACGACGATCGGGCCCGACACGAACTCCGGCCGCACGACGTCGGCGAGGTAGCCGCGGCCGCCGCCGAACTTGTCGGGCACGTGCTCCGCGAATGCCCACAGCGAGACGGCACCCTGCACGAGGAAGAGCGACGAGACGGGCCGGGATGGTGGCTTGGGGCTCCCGTTCGCACCCCGGACGGCGCTCGACACCACGATCGTGCCGAAGCTGTGTCCCATGAGGTGCACCCGCACGTCCGAGGCATCCGTGATCGCCCTGACGAGCTGCGCCGCCGCGCCTTCGCCGAACTCCCGCGCGCGGTTCTTGTCGCTCCAGAATGTGAGCTGCCGCAGCGGCGTCAGCACCGCTTCGCGCAGCCGGCTGAACCACCCGTCGCCGAGGAGCCCGTCGTCCGCTTGCGTGGTCAGCGAGTCGGCGAAGACAGCATCCGGATCCCATCCGCCGCCCAGGAGCCCGCCGTCGTCGCCCCCCGCGCCGAGGTGCTCGACGAGCCGGCGATAGGCGTCCGCCACCTCGGACGGGAGCTCGTCGGCATCCGAGGCCTCCTGATCGATGGGGACGGATGCCGCGTACGAGAGCACCTCTCGCAGTGCCGCGCGCGTCTCGGCGTCGTCCCCCAGCTGGGCCGCGAACTCGTCGACGGCCTCATCGACCGTGACGGAGTCCTCGCCGCTCGGCCCATCGCCCAGGAGTCCCGTCGAGCCTTCCTTGAGCTCGCGATTGCTCCACGCCTTGCTCGGCCAGTGCAGCCCGATGGCGACGGGGCGGATGCCGTCCGTGTCGCTGTCCGGATCGGCCGCGCCCACCCAGCGGTCGTACTGCGAGACGGCGTCGACGTAGTCGCCCTGCCAGCCGTGGCTCATCATGAACACGTCGGTCACACCGGGGGCCTTGACCGCCTCGAGCGCGGCATCGCTCGCAACGCCGCCGTCGGCGTCGCGTTGCTCGCGGCCCTTCTTGTCGTAGCTGATGAGGTGGTACGACTGCGACTTCCCGGGAATCCGCCGAAGTGACATGCGTGCTCCTGTCCGATCGTGCTCAGCCGGTCCGCGCCGTGAGCGCCGGGTCGACCCGTGTGTCGGTGTCGCAGTGGACGCCGTACAGCAGGCCGAGCGGGTTGCCGTGCGTGTCGAGGAAGTCGCGACGGATGCCGAGCACGGCGTCGCCGAGCCGCTCACCGCCGAAGAAGCGATCGAAGAACGCGATCGCCCACTCGCTCGCGAACCGGCCGGGGGTCTTGCACTCCGTGCCGATGACGCCGCGCGCGCCCTTCGCGAGGAAGTACGGCACGAATCCGTCGTAGAAGTCGGGGGAGAGGTCGCCCGATTCGCACGCGTTGATGACGACGAGCGGATGCGTGGGCAGCTGGTCTTGGATCGGTGCGTACACCTGGAGCTCGCCGAGCGAGATCCGCTCGTCTCCTGTCAGGACGAGGTAGGAGTCGTCGGAGTCCTTGTCGGACGCGACCGCGTGGCAGTAGAGGTAGAGCACCTTGTCGGTCGCGGTCGTGGCGAGGGCGCTCTTGACGAGGTCGTCCACCCGCGTGCCTTCCCCGAGTGCGACTCCGCGGCCCGACCAGTAGGTGCGCTGCGCGCTGATGGGCTTGGAGGGCATCTGCGCCTCGATGCCCTCGTTGAAGAGGACCCGGACGCTCAGATCCGGAGTCGAGGTGATCGTCGTGACCGGGGGCATTGCGGGGATCTCGCGCAGGGGCACCTGCTCCACGACGTGGCGCATGCCGATGAAGTTATTCCAGTCGAGCTTCTCCGGGTCGAATCTGTCGGTCAGGTACATGAGCGCCCACGGCACCGGGAAGCCCCTCGACACGACCTGGAGAGTCCCGACGTCGTCGGCCAGACTCTCGCGCAGCCACGTCCCGACCTTCTTGAGCTCGTCGGAGGCGAACGACCCGGCGAAGATCGACTGATAGAGGCGGAACCCCGCGAACGCGAGCTTCTTGAGCGCCGCGGCCCTCAGGTCGTCGGGGATGTCGAGCTCGAGGGCGAAGACGGGCTCCTTGACGATCGCCAAGAGCGCTTCGCGCACGTCTTCGATGCGATTGCCGATCTCGTTGTCGGTCATCTCGATGAAGACCTGCTCATCCGTGACGCCCTTGACGAACAGCTGGTAGCCGCCGGTCGCGGGCATGAACTGCATCGACGCCGTGCGCGGCTCCATGACCATCGCCGCCCCCGCGGGGCGGCCGAAGCTCGTCGACTCGACATGCGCATCTGCGCCGATGTCGTACGAGAGCTCGAGCCGCTGGAGGAAGTTGCCCTGGACGTCGACGAGCACGCTGAGCGTCGACGGGCCGTCGTGCAGCGGTGTGATGGGGAACAGAGCGCTGCCCTTCGAGGCTCCGTCACGGCCCACGCGCAGCTGCTGCGGGAACGGCGGAACCGTGAAGTCCGTGCTCACGAGCTGCACCGTCACGTCGACCGCGGTCTGACCCGCCGCGAAGGTGAACGTCGCCTGCGCTGTGCCGTCGGCCGTCGCCTTCTGCTCACCGAAGCTCACCGCGAGGATGTACTCGTTCTGGGGCTCGAGCACCTCGTCATCGCCCTGGACCTCGGCGTTGAGCCAGGTCTGCACCGTCGCGGCCGCCTCGCCGTTCGCCGAACCGCCCCCGCCGTTCGCCGAGACCGGACCCCCGCCGCCGTTCGCGGACGCGGGTGGCTCGGCGCCCGGACCCCCGCCGCCGTTCGCAGAGGCCGGCGGCTCTGCGGAGACCGCCCCGTCGTCCCGGTCCCTGGGCGGCAGCTCCGCGCCGCCGCTGCCGAAGCCCGTGCCGGTCCCGGAGGCCGCATCGCCGTCGCCGGGAGCCTTGGGCGGCTCCGCCATGGGCATCTCGGCCCCGGGCGCCTCCGCCATCGGCATCTCCTCGGGCTCCTCGCCGCGCGGGATGAGCACCGGCGGCCCGGGCGCCCACGGCTCGGACGGCCCTCCGCCGAGGAGCCCGTCATCCGGTCCGGCGGACTCCGCCATCGCCGGAGCGAGCGCGTCGGACACCTCGCGGACTGCGAGGTCGATCGCCTCGTCCTCGCCGGCGCCGAAGCCGAGCAATCCCGCCTCGACGTCCGCCCGGTATCGCGCGTCGAGCTGCGGATCGTCCTGCCAGACACCGATGACGGCGAGTGCGCGCTCCGTGAGGGTCGCGGCGTTCTGCCAGTCCGGCCGCACGATGACCGCGTCGTAGATCGCGACCACCGAGGGCGGGAAGAGCTCCACGACGTACTCGCGGCCGCGCGGCTGCGTGAAGCTGTTCGCGAGGATGACCGCCTCGATCGCGCGCTCTTCGCTGGAACCCATCGTCGCCCCGCACATGCGTCCCGGTCGGCGCCTCGGACCGGGCGCCCGGCGCTCACACTAGACCGCGCGCGGGTGGCGCGCCAGAGCCCGGCGCACCGGGACCGGTCCGCGCCCGCGCCAGGGGGCCGCCCCGGCTACTCGAGTTCGCGCATGGCCGAACGGACGACGACGATGTCCTCGCCGAACTCTGCGTCGGCAGCATCTTGGAGGGTCCCGTCGTCCCACACGACGTCGATCCACAGGTAGCCGTTCTCGATCGACGACGACAGGTACTGATCCCCGAGCCGGTCGGGCAGCTCCTCCTGGAGGGCGTTCAGCTCGGCCTCGTCGCCTGCGCCGGGCTCGCCGTTCGTCGGGTCGGGGAACGGCATGGGGTCGTACAGCGCGAGCATGATCGGGGGAGCCGTCACGGTGAATGCCTCGCCGTTGTACGTGCCCTGCACGGCATACGCGCCCCACGTCGTCTCTTCGGAGGTCTCGCTGCCCTCGACGCCGTCCCACGTCCAGTCCACGAGCGGGATGCCGGAGCACTGCGGCGGATACGACTCGGCCACCGGCCCGAGGCACAGCTCCGCCTCGCCTCCGATGTCCATCACGGTTCCCTGCGCGATGACCTCGCCCTCGGGCGGCTGGGGATACGCCGCGCCGAAGGCGGGCGCGCTGCCGCCCGAAGAGGTCGCGCAGCCGGCGAGAAGGATCAGGGATGCCGCGGCGGCGGTGGCCGCGACAGTGCGACGAAGAGGGTTCATACCTTCATCGTGTCCCGCGCGGCGCGATCGTCTCAGCATCCGGCGATCTCGCCCGTTTCGCCCCGCCGCCGCGCGGGGTGTACCCTGACTTCATGCGCTTCGGCCGGCTTCTCCTTCTTAGCCGCCGCGACGAGTCCTCGTTCTAGGGCCTTCCTCGTCGCGGAGCTTGTGGTTGGCCCGCATCACCTCAGACGAGAGAAGAAGCGACACCATCATGGAGAACACCCAGAAGACCTCCGGGATGCCGATCCACAAGTATCGGCCGTTCCACGAGCAGATCAGCGTAGACCTGCCTGACCGCACGTGGCCCAGCCGGCGGATCACCAAGGCGCCCCGCTGGTGCGCCGTCGACCTGCGCGACGGCAACCAGGCCCTCATCGACCCGATGAGCCCCGAGCGCAAGCGCATCATGTTCGACCTGCTCGTCGGCATGGGCTACAAGGAGATCGAGGTCGGGTTCCCGAGTGCGAGCCAGACCGACTTCGACTTCGTGCGCCAGCTCATCGAGGAAGACCTCATCCCCGAGGACGTCACGATCCAGGTGCTGACGCAGGCGCGCGAGCACCTCATCGAGCGCACGTACGAGTCGATCGCGGGCGCCAAGCAGGCCATCGTCCACCTGTACAACTCGACGAGCATCCTGCAGCGCGACGTCGTCTTCCGCACCGACAAGCAGGGCATCATCGACATCGCCCTCGAGGGTGCGCGCCTGTGCCGCGAGTTCGAGAAGCGGATCCCCGAGACGAAGGTCTTCTACGAGTACTCGCCCGAGAGCTACACGGGCACCGAGCTGGAGTTCGCGCTCGACGTATGCAACCAGGTGATCGAGATCTTCGAGCCGACGCCCGAGCGCAAGGTCATCATCAACCTGCCGGCGACGGTCGAGATGGCGACGCCCAATGTCTACGCCGACTCGATCGAGTGGATGAGCCGGCGACTCGCGCACCGCGAGAACGTCATCCTGTCGCTGCACCCGCACAACGACCGCGGCACGGCGATCGCTGCAGCCGAGCTCGGCTACATGGCCGGCGCGGACCGCATCGAGGGATGCCTGTTCGGCAACGGCGAGCGCACCGGAAACGTCGACCTCGTCGCGCTGGGCATCAACCTGCTGACGCAGGGCATCGACCCGCAGATCGACTTCAGCGACATCGACCAGGTCAAGCGCACGGCGGAGTACTGCAACCAGCTGCCCGTGCACGAGCGCAGCCCGTGGGCGGGCGACCTCGTCTTCACGGCGTTCAGCGGTTCGCACCAGGACGCCATCAAGAAGGGCTTCGAGGCGATGGAGGCCCGCGCCGCGGCGGAGGGCGTGTCGGTCGACGAGATCGAGTGGGCCGTCCCGTACCTGCCGATCGACCCGAAGGACCTGGGTCGCTCGTACGAGGCCGTCATCCGCGTCAACTCGCAGTCCGGCAAGGGCGGGGTCGCGTACCTGCTCAAGACCGACCACGCGCTGGATCTGCCGCGCAAGCTCCAGATCGAGTTCTCCGGCGTCGTGCAGGCCAAGACGGATGCCGAGGGCGGCGAGGTCACGAGCGAGCAGATCTGGGCGATCTTCCAGGACGAGTACCTGCCGACTGCCGTCGACGACGAGCGCTGGGGCCGCTTCGAGCTGCTCTCGACGCGCACGCAGAGCGACCTGTCCGGCGACGTGCTGCTGGAGGTCACGCTGCGCGACGGCGAGGACCGGGTCCAGGCATCCGGCCACGGCAACGGCCCCGTCGCGGCGTTCCTCGAAGTCGTCCGCGCGCACGGCTTCGACGTGACGCTCTACGACTACGTCGAGCACGCCCTGAGCGCCGGCGGCGACGCGCAGGCCGCGTCGTACGTCGAGCTGCAGGTCGACGGCGAGCGTCTGTGGGGCGTCGGCATCGACGGCGACATCTCGACGGCGAGCCTCAAGGCCATCGTGTCCGGGGTGAACCGCGCGATCCGCACGCGCCGGCGCACGGAGGCCCTCGCCGGGGTCTGACCCGTCTCCCGGTCCGCGAAACCACCCGTTCCGCGCGAAACCACCTGCACGAACGCATGGTTTCGGCGTGAAGGGGTGGTTTCGCAAGCCGACTCAGGACTCGCTGTCGCCGCCGCTGCGGACGATCGGCACCGCCGAGGTCTCCACCGCGACCTTCCGGCGGTACAGCATGCGCTGCTCGGGCAGAGACACGTCGAAGATCACGGCCAGAAGCCGGATCACGGCAGTCACGATGATCCCCGCGACAGCCGCCGCCACGAGCGGCGCCCCGAGCGCGTGCGCACCCGCCACCACGAGGCATCCCGCCGCGGCGGCGACAGCGTACAACGAGCCCACGTGCATGATCGCGACGGGCAGGCCCATGATCATGTCGCGGAGGATGCCGCCCCCCACGGCGGAGCACACTCCGATGAATGCCGCCGGCACGGGCGGCAGTCCCAGCGCGAGCGCCTTGCTCGTGCCGAACGCGCCGAACAGGCCGATCACGACGGCGTCGAGCCCGACGATGAGGCGGTTGAGCCGCTGGAAGAGGTTCGCCAGCAGCATCCCGATCAGAGCCGCGCCCGTCGCCGTGAGCAGGTACCAGTTGCTCTGCAGGGTCACGAGCGGGACGTCGAGCAGGAGGTCGCGGATGATGCCGCCGCCCATGCCCATGACGACGCCGATGATCGCGACGCCGAGCAGATCCAGTCGCCGCTGACCCTGGAAGCCGGACGCGAACAGCGCGCCCTGCACGCCGCCGAGCCCGACGGCGAGGAGGTCGGCCCAGAGCGGGATCACGAAGAGCGGCTCGTTCACACGTCCATTGTGGTGGCACGCCGGGATAATCGATGAGTGCCCACCTATCGCGACGAAGTCGTGATCCTGCGCACCCACAAGCTGGGTGAGGCCGACAGGATCGTGACGATGCTGAGCCGCCGTCACGGCAAGCTCCGCGCCGTCGCGAAGGGCGTGCGGCGCACGTCGTCGCGCTTCGGGTCGCGGCTCGAGCCGTTCATGGTGGCCGACGTCCAGCTCTATCAGGGCCGGTCGCTCGACATCGTTCAGCAGGCCGAGTCGCTCGGGTCCTACGGCGCCGACATCGCCGTCCACTACGACCGCTACACGTCCGCGAGCGCCATGGTCGAGGCCGCCGACCGGCTCAACGAGGCCGAGGCGACGCCGCAGCAGTATCTCCTGCTCGTCGGCGGGCTGCGCGCCCTCGCGCGCGGCGAGCACGCCGCGCGCAGCATCCTGGACTCCTACCTCCTGCGCGCGATGGCGCTGTCGGGCTGGGCGCCCGGCCTCGACGAGTGCGCCCGCTGCGGCAAGCCGGGGCCGCACGACACGTTCGTCGCGCAGCTGGGCGGCATCATCTGCCGCGACTGCGCGCCCGCGGGCTCTGCCCGCGTGTCGCCGGAGGCGGTCGCGCTGCTGCAGTGGCTCATGGCGGGGGAGTGGGATGCTGTGGACGCCGCGTCGCCGAGCGCCACGGCCGCCGCGTCGGGCCTCATCGCCGCGTACGCGCAGTGGCACCTCGAGCGCGGCATCCGCTCGCTCTCGCACGTCGAATCCTCGCCACGGGAGGCTGCTCGGTGACGCCGAAGCCCTACACGCACCGCGACGCGGTGCCGTACCGTCCCATCGACTGGACGGGCCTGTACCCGCCGGCGTTCCCGAAGGGGTCGGTGCCCGAGCACATCGCGATCGTCATGGACGGCAACGGGCGCTGGGCGAACCGGAAGGGCCTCACGCGGATCGAGGGTCACAAGGCGGGGGAGGCGGCGCTCCTCGACGTCGTCGCCGGCGCCATCCAGGCGGGCGTCAAGCACCTCTCGGTCTACGCCTTCTCGACCGAGAACTGGTCGCGATCGCCCGACGAGGTGCGCTTCCTCATGGGGTTCAACCGCGACGTCCTGCACCGGCGGCGGGACCAGCTCAACGAGTGGGGCGTGCGCGTGCGCTGGGCGGGGCGCAAGCCGCGCCTGTGGGGCTCGGTGATCAAGGAGCTGCAGTACGCCGAGCAGCTCACTGCCGGCAACGACGTCCTGACGCTCACGATGTGCGTCAATTACGGCGGCCGCGTCGAGCTCGTCGACGCCGTGCGGTCGATCGCCGACGACGTCGCGGCGGGGCGACTGCGGCCCAGCGCCGTGTCCGAGAAGCTCATCCAGCGGCGGCTGTACATCCCCGAGATGCCCGATGTCGACCTGTTCGTGCGGTCCAGCGGCGAGCAGCGGACCTCGAACTTCCTGCTGTGGGAGTCGGCGTACGCCGAGTTCGTCTTCCTCGACACGCTGTGGCCCGACTTCACGCGGGCCGACCTGTGGCGCGCGGTCGAGCTCTATCTGGATCGCGATCGGCGCTTCGGCGGCGCCGTCGACCAGCCCGACCCGCCTGCTCTCTAGCCCGACGTTCACCCCGCGGTCGTTGACAGTCCCGGAGGCCGACCGGTAGACCCATGGGAGTACCGTCGCCGAAACCCTCGCTGGGGCCCATCGGCGACCTCATGAGGGGGGCTCATCGATGCTGCATCACCGCGACAACATCCGGGACGAGATCCTCGACGAGGTCTTCTCGTCGACCGATCTGTCGATCTCCATGCCGAAGTACCGCATCCCGGAGAAGGAGCACCTCGCGCGGCACGCGTACCAGGTGGTCTCCGACGAGCTGCTGCTGGACGGCAACTCGCGGCAGAACCTCGCGACGTTCTGCCAGACGTGGCTCGAGCCCGAGGTCAAGGCGCTCATGGCCGAGACGCTCGACAAGAACATGGTCGACAAGGACGAGTACCCCCAGACGGCGGCGATCGAGGCGCGGTGCGTGCACATCCTCGCCGACCTGTGGAACTCGCCCGACGCCGAGAACACCCTCGGCACGTCCACGACGGGCTCGAGCGAGGCCGCGATGCTCGGCGGTATGGCGCTGCTGTGGAACTGGCGCGCGCGTCAGCGCACCGCCGGGAAGCCGACCGACAAGCCGAACCTCATCACGGGTCCCGTGCAGGTCTGCTGGCACAAGTTCGCGCGCTACTGGGATGTCGAGCTGCGAGAGATCCCCATGCAGGGCGACCGCTTCCTCATGACGCCCGAGGAGGTCATCGCGCGCGTCGACGAGAACACGATCGGCGTCGTGCCGACGCTCGGCGTCACCTTCACAGGCGGGTTCGAGCCCGTGCAGGCCGTGAGCGCCGCCCTCGACGCGCTGCAGGAGGAGAATGGGCTCGACATCCCGATCCATGTGGACGGCGCCAGCGGCGGCTTCCTCGCGCCGTTCACGGCGCCCCACATCACGTGGGACTTCCGCCTGCCTCGCGTCAAGTCCATCAACACGTCGGGGCACAAGTTCGGGCTGGCGCCCCTCGGTGTCGGCTGGATCGTGTGGCGGGATGCCGCGGACCTCCCCGAGGAGCTCATCTTCAACGTCAACTACCTCGGCGGCAACATGCCGACCTTCGCCCTCAACTTCTCACGCCCCGGCGGCCAGATCGTGGTCCAGTACTACAACTTCCTCCGGCTCGGGCGCGAGGGATACCGCAAGGTGCACCAGTCCTGCTACGACACCGCGATGTACCTCGCGGCCGAGATCGAGAAGCTCGGCCACTTCGACATCATCAACGCCGGCCGCCCCGACGAGGGCATCCCCGCCGTCTCGTGGAAGCTCAAGGACGGCGTGGACCATCCCTTCACGCTGTTCGACCTCGCCGACCGGCTGCGCACGAGAGGCTGGCAGGTGCCGGCGTACACGATGCCTCCCGAGCGCGAGGACCTGCCGATCCAGCGCATCCTCGTGCGCGCCGGATTCAGCCGCGACGAGGCCGCCCTTCTGATGGACGACTACCGCGACGCGATCGCGCACTTCGACAAGCACCCCATCACGGTGTCGATGACGGAGGAGGAGGCGGGGGCCTTCCATCACTGACATGGCGACGTCCCCTGCCTCCCGCACGCTGCGGCTCCGCCGCGAGGCGTGGGGCTTCATGGTGGGCTCCGCGTTCTTCGCGCTCGGGGCCGTCCCGTGGTACGCCTCCGCCGTCGGACCCGTGTGGGGGTCGCTGACGTTCTTCGTCGGCTCGATCTTCTTCACCTTCGCGGGGCTCATCCAGCTCTTGCTGAGCGGTCGCCGGCCGCCCCTGCGCGGAGCCTCGACCGCCGACGCGTTCGACTGGTGGGCCGCCGCGATCCAGTTCGTCGGGACGCTCCTGTTCAACGTGTCCACCTTCGCCGTGCTCCTTGCCGCCTATCGCGGCCTGGAGGATCCCGCGGCGGGGTGGACTCCGGATGCCTGGGGCTCGGCGGCCTTCCTCATCTCGAGCACGCTGGCCCTCTTCGCGGCGGGCCGGCGGCACGAGCTGTGGGATCCGGACGCCCGCACGTGGCGGGGAACCTGGCTCAACATGGCGGGATCGGTCGCCTTCGGCATCTCGGCGATCGGAGCCTACGTCGTACCCGCCACGGGCGATTTCGTCGACGTGAGGTGGATAAACCTCGGCACGTTCCTGGGCGCCGTCTGCTTCTTCGTCGCAGCGGCGCTCTCGCGCCGGGGAATATGACGCGGGGGGCATGGGTTTGCCTTGGTATGCCCGACACGACTTCTGCCGCGCCCGAGCCCATCCGCATCGACGTCTGGTCCGATATCGCCTGCCCGTGGTGCTACATCGGCAAGCGCAACCTCGAGAAGGGACTCGCCGACGCATCCGTCGATGACGACGCCCCTGTCGTCGAGGTGGTCTACCACTCGTTCGAGCTGTCGCCCGATACGCCGGTCGACTTCGAGGGCGGCGAGGCGGATTACCTCGCGCGGCACAAGGGCATCTCGTCGGCGCAGGCGCAGCAGATGCTCGACCGCGTGACGGGCGTCGCGGCCGAGGCCGGACTGGAGTACCGGTTCGACCTGCTCAAGCACACGAACACGGTGAAGGCCCACGAACTGCTGCACTTCGCGAAGGAGCAGGGCCTCCAGCTCGAGCTCGCCGAGCGCCTCATGTCGGCCTACTTCACCGAGGGCCGCCACCTCGGCCTCGAGGACGAGCTCGCGTCCCTCGCAGCCGATGCGGGATTGGATCGGGATGCTGCGCGCGAGGCGCTGCAGAGCGGCCGGTACCTCGCGGCCGTGCGCGCCGACCAGGCTCAGGCCTCCGCGTACGGGATCAACGGCGTGCCGTTCTTCGTCATCGACGGGAAGTACGGCGTCTCGGGCGCCCAGCCCGCCGAGGCGTTCGCGCAGATCGCCCGGCAGGTGTGGGCCGAGCACCGCGACGAGGACGAGGAAGCCGTCGCCTGAGCGACGGCTCCGCCGCCCGCCTCAGGCGGGCAGGTTCTCCTCGATGACCTCGATGATCGCGGGGTCGTCGGGCTTCACGTTCGGGCGGAAGCGGTGCAGGCCGCCCGCGGGCGTCAGCACGAACTTCTCGAAGTTCCAGATGATCGGGCCGCGCTTGCCCTCGGCATCCCGGGTCTTCTTCAGCGCCTTGTAGAGGGGCGCCGCCTTGCCGCCGTTGACCTTCACCTTGTCGACGATGGGGAACGTGACGCCCCACGTCATGACGCAGTAGTCGAGGATCTCGTCTATCGAGCCCGGCTCCTGGCCCGCGAACTGGTTGCACGGGAAGCCGACGACCGTGAAGCCGCGGTCGGCATAGGCCTTCTGCAGCTGCTCGAGCTGCTCGTACTGCGGCGTGAGCCCGCACCGCGATGCGACGTTGACGACGAGCAGGACCTTGTCGCCGAAGTCCGCGAGAGTCTGCGTGCCGCCGTCGGCGGTCTGGAACGGGATCTCACGGAGGGCGGTGTCGATGGCCTGTGTCATGCTTCCCAGGCTATGCCCCTCGCATCCGGGAGAGGCTCGGTTTCGTCTGGGAGAATGGACAGATGACGACCGCCCTGGCACCCGCGCGCGCACTGCGCATCGGGCCCATCGTGCTGGACGCACCCGTCGTGCTCGCGCCCATGGCCGGCATCACCAACACGGCGTTCCGGCGGCTGTGCCGCGAGTACGGCGCGGGCCTGTATGTGAGCGAGATGATCACGTCGCGCGCGCTCGTGGAGCGCAACGCCACGACGATGCGCCTCATCACGCACCACGAGTCCGAGACGCCGCGCTCCATCCAGCTGTACGGCGTCGATCCCAAGACAGTCGCCGAGGCCGTGCGGGTCCTCGTCGCCGAGGACCGCGCCGACCACATCGACCTGAACTTCGGATGCCCCGTCCCCAAGGTCACCCGCAAGGGCGGCGGCGCCGCGCTGCCGTGGAAGCGCGAGCTCTTCCGCGACATCGTCACCGGAGCCGTGAAGTCGGCGGGCGACGTCCCGCTGACGATCAAGATGCGCAAGGGCATCGACTCCGACCACCTCACGTACCTCGAGGCGGGCCGCATCGCGGAGGACGCGGGCGTCGCCGCCGTCGCGCTCCACGCGCGCACGGCGGCCGAGTTCTACTCCGGTCAGGCGGACTGGTCCGCGATCACGAAGCTCAAAGAGACCGTGACGAGCGTCCCCGTCCTCGGCAACGGCGACATCTGGTCGGCGGACGATGCTGTGCGCATGATGGCCGAGGCGGGCTGCGACGGCGTCGTCGTCGGGCGGGGATGCCTGGGCCGGCCGTGGCTCTTCGGCGACCTCGCCCGTGCACTCGGATCGCCCTCGGTCGCCGCCGCGCCCCCGGTCGACGCGACGCTCGGCTTCGTCGCACAGGCCTTCCGCCGTCACGCGGAGCTGCTCGTCGAGTTCTTCGACGACCAGGACCGCGGGTGCCGCGACATCCGCAAGCACGTCGCGTGGTACTTCAAGGGCTACCCCGTGGGCGGCGACACGCGGGCGCGCCTTGCAACCGCGTCGAGCCTCGCCGAGATCGACGAGCTCCTCGCGACGCTCGAGCTCGACGCGCCGTATCCAGGCGCCGCGGCCGAGGGCCAGCGCGGACGCGCGGGCACGCCCAAGCGCCCCGCGCTGCCGGACGGCTGGCTCGACTCCCGTGAGCTCGGTGCCGAGGCATCCTGCGCCCTGGCTGAAGCGGAACTCGACCACAGTGGCGGCTGAGGCCGCCGTCGGCGTCTCGCCCGGCCGCCCCACCGGCTACGTCGAGCACGACGCCGAGCGATTCCACAACGAGCAGCACCGCTCCCAGCGCGACGCCTTCGCGCGCGACCGCGCGCGTGTCCTGCACTCGGCCGCGCTGCGGCGCCTGGCCGCGAAGACGCAGGTGCTGAGCCCCGCGAGCCCCGCCGACTTCGCCCGCAACCGGCTCACGCACTCCCTCGAGGTCGCGCAGGTCGGCCGCGAGCTCGCGACCGAGCTGCGACTCTCGCCGGACGTCGTCGACACGGCGTGCCTCAGCCACGACCTCGGCCACCCGCCCTTCGGCCACAACGGCGAGCGGGCGATGAACGAGTGGGCGGCCGACATCGGCGGCTTCGAGGGGAACGCGCAGACCCTGCGGATCCTGTCCCGCCTCGAGCCGAAGGTCGTCGACGCGGACGGCTCGTCCTTCGGTCTCAACCTCACGCGCGCGAGCCTCGACGCCTCGTGCAAGTACCCGTGGACGGCCGCCCACCCCGTGCCCGACCCCGGCGGACGGCTCAAGTTCGGCGTGTACCCCGAGGACGAGGCCGTCTTCCGCTGGCTGCGCGAGGGCGCTCCGGGACGCGTCCGCTGCATCGAGGCCGAGGTCATGGACCTCTCCGACGACATCGCGTACTCCGTGCACGACTTCGAGGACGCCGTCGTCAACGGCTACATCGATCCGGCGCGCCTCGCAGACGTCCGCGAGCGCGAGGCCCTGCTCACCGCGATCCAGGCGTGGGTGGGCTACGACTTCCCGCGCGACGAGCTGGACGACGCCCTGTTCCGCCTCATGCGGATGCCGGAGTGGATCACGTCCTTCGACGGCACGCGGGCCGCGCACGCGCGCCTCAAGAACCTCACCTCCGACCTCATCGGGCGCTTCGCGCGCGCCGCGACGGCCGCGACCCGCGAGCACTACGACGCCCCGGCCCTGACCCGCTACCGTGGCCACGTGGTCGTGCCGCGCGTCATCGAAGCCGAGATGGCCGTGCTCAAGGGCACGATCGGCGCGTTCATCGTGTCGGTCGAGGGCCGCAAGGGCCTCTACAAGGAGCAGCGCCGCGTCCTCAAGCGACTCGCGACGGCGCTGTGGGAAGAGCCCCAGCACCTGGATCGCATCCACGCCGAGGACTTCGCGCGGGCCGAGACGGATGCCGCCCGCAAGCGCGTCGTCGTGGATCAGGTCGCGAGCCTGACCGACCGATTCGCGATCTCGTGGCACTCGCGCCTCGTGGGCACGGTCGACCTCCAC
Source organism: Microbacterium sp. NPDC019599 (assembly GCF_040632175.1). Lineage (NCBI taxonomy): Bacteria > Bacillati > Actinomycetota > Actinomycetes > Micrococcales > Microbacteriaceae > Microbacterium > Microbacterium sp. NPDC019599. The sequence continues at coordinate 499,734 of NZ_JBEYBL010000001.1, read as the reverse complement.
GGCATCGGCATCTGGGTTCCCGGCAACCGGATCGTCGCCTCCGACGCCTACGCGCTGCCCGAGCCGCTCGAGGGACTCTGATGCCGGGGCGCATCCTCCAGGCCGACGTCGACGAGGTGAAGTCCCGCACCAACATCGCCGACATCATCGGCGAGCGGGTCGCGCTCAAGTCCGCCGGCGTCGGTGCGCTCAAGGGCCTGTGCCCCTTCCATGACGAGCGCAGCCCGAGCTTCAACGTGCGGCCGCAGGCGGGCTTCTACCACTGCTTCGGCTGCGGCGAGTCCGGCGACGTCTACTCGTTCCTGCGCAACCTCGACCACCTCTCGTTCACGGAGGCCGTCGAGCGCCTCGCGGCGCGCATCGGGTACACGCTGCACTATGAGGACGGCGCCGCCGCCCCCGAGACGTCCGGCCGGACGCGCCTGTATGCGGCCAATGCGGCGGCGGCCGAGTACTTCCGCGGCCAGCTGGCCTCGGGCGAGGCCGACATCGCCCGCCGCTTCCTCGGCGAGCGCGGGTTCGATGCGGGTGCCGCGGCCCACTTCGGCGTCGGCTACGCGCCCAAGGGGTGGTCGAACATGCTCGACGCCCTCACCAAGCAGGGGTTCTCCGCCGACGAGCTGACCTCGGCGGGACTCGTGTCGCAGGGCCAGCGGGGCGTGTACGACAGGTTCCGCGGACGAGTGGTGTGGCCGATCCGCGACGTCACGGGCCAGGTGCTCGGCTTCGGGGCGCGGCGCCTGTTCGAGGACGACAACGGCCCGAAGTACCTCAACACCCCCGAGACGACCCTCTACAAGAAGGCCCAAGTGCTCTACGGCCTGGACCTCGCCAAGCGCGAGATCGCGCGCGGCCACCGCGTCGTCGTCGTGGAGGGCTACACAGACGTCATGGCGTGCCATCTGGCCGGCGTGACGACGGCGATCGCGACGTGCGGCACCGCCTTCGGCGCCGACCACATCACCGTGCTGCGCCGTGTCATGGGCGACGACTCGGCCGGCGGCGAGGTCGTCTTCACGTTCGACCCGGATGCCGCCGGGCAGAAGGCGGCCCTCCGCGCCTTCGCGGACGCCAAGCGCTTCAACGCCCAGACCTACGTCGCTGTGGGGCCCGAGGGGCTCGATCCCTGCGACCTGCGCCTCGCCCGGGGTGACGGCGCCGTCCGCGCCCTCATCGACACGAAGGCGCCCATGGTCGAGTTCGTCCTCGACCAGCGCATCCAGGGCTTCGACCTCGCGACCGTCGAGGGACGCGTGGGGGCACTCCGCGCGGCCGCGCCCGTCGTCGCCGAGCTGCGCGACCCGCTGCTGCAGCCCGAGTACGTCCGCGTCCTCGCACGCCGCCTCGGCATGGACACCGAGGACGTGCGCCGCGAGGTCGAACGCGCCGCGCGCGGCGAGCGTCCCTCCGGCCGCACAGCCGACCCGGCTCCTCCGCAGGGGACGGATGCCGCTCCCGCCGTCCGCGTGACGCTCGCGTCGCTGCCGCGCACGGCCGATGTCGCGCTCGAGCGCGATTCACTGATGGGGGTGCTGCAGTTCGGCCACCGCATCGAGCCCGGCCTGCGCGCGCGGGCGATGAGCCTTCCGTTCGTCCACCCCGCGCTCGAGGCCGTGCGCGTCAGCGTCGCGGCCGCCCCCGACTTCGACCGCCTCGGGTGGGCGGCGGAGGCCGTGGGAACCGTCCGCGAGCCGTTCCGGTCGCTCGCGGCGGAGCTCCTCACGTCGGACTTCCCGGCGCAGACCGACGATGTCGCGGTGGCCTCGGCATCCGCGCTCTGCCGTCGCCTCATCCTCCGCACGCTCGACCGCGACAAGGCCGAACTCCTCGGTGCGATCCAGCGCGTGCCGGCCGATTCGGAGGAGGGGCGCGGCATCCGCCTGCGTCTGCGCGAGCTCGACCTGCAGCGGCAGACGATCGCCGACGCCTGACACGGGGCCGCGGTGCTGGCGGCGGGCCGCGTCACGCGGCAGGATGTGGTCATGCCCCGACGCCGACCCGCCGACGTCGCCATCCGCGCGACCGACCTGTCGATCCTTCGTGCGTCGCGCGGCGGTGACGTGCGGGTCGTCGACGGCGTCTCGTTCACACTCCCGCACGGCGCGGTCCTCGCCGTCATGGGTCCGACCGGCGCCGGTAAGTCGAGCCTCGCGACCGTGCTCGCGGGATCGGAGGAGACGGGCCTGGCCGTCGTGGGCGGCGAGGCCTGGGTCGAGGGCATCTCCGTCCGCCATCCGGGTCGGGCGCGCCGCGAGCTGACGTACTTCACCGGCTTCCTCGCGCAGCGCGCCGGCGCCGACCTGCCCGCGCGCATGACGGTGGGCGAGGTGATCGGCGCGCCCATCACGAGCCGCGATCGCCGCGTCAACCAGCGCGCCCTCGCCGTGCGGATCGCGGCGCTCCTGGACGAGCTCATGCTGCCGCTCGGGGCGGCGCCGAAGTACCCGTACGAGCTGAGCGCCGGCATGCGCCAGCGCGTCGCGCTGGCCCGCGCCCTCGTCCTCGAGCCCCGCGTGCTCGTGGCGGACGACCCGTTCGCGAATCTCGACGTCGAGGTGCGCCGCGCCGCGCGCGATGCGATCCTCCGTCGCCGAGCCCGCGGGATGTCGACGCTCATCGTGACCAACGAGGCGGAGGTCGCGCGTGAGCTCGACGCGGACGTGCTGATCCTGCGGGCCGGTCACACCGTCGCGTACGGGCGGGGGACCGACCATCTGCTCTGGACGCCGAGCGCACAGGCCGATCCGCGGCTCATCGCGTCATGAGCACCCCTTGAGCTTTGCTAAGATGGTCTAGTTGCCCACGCGCAGGCGCAGGGTGATCCTCCATAGCTCAATTGGCAGAGCAATCGGCTGTTAACCGATAGGTTCTTGGTTCGAGTCCAAGTGGGGGAGCGAAGGCCTCGAGGCTCCACCCTCGGGGCTTTCTTCATTTCCGGGCGGACCCTCAACCGCTTGCTGGTGCGATCCCGCCGATCCCGCCGATCCCGCCCCTTCGCGCCGACTCCACCCTTCGCGCCGAACCCACCTCTTCGCGCCGAACCCACCCGCTGTCGCGCACCGGATCTGGTGGGTTCGCGAAGAAACGGTGGGTTCGCGAAGAAGGGGTGGGTTCGCCGACGGGGGTCGGGTGCGACGAAATCCGGGCTCAGGCGTCGATGTCGTCGACGCCGGGCATCCAGGAGGTGCCGGGGCGACCCCAGCCGCGCTTGCGCGCGATCTTCTGCGTCGTCTTCCAGTCGCTGTCGCTCAGCCGGTCGATGTAGAGGATGCCGTCCAGGTGGTCGAATTCGTGCTGCATGATGCGCGCGCGCCATCCATCGACCTGGATGCGCACGGGCTCGCCCTCGAGGTCGATGCCCGTCACGAGGACCTCCTCGGACCTCCGGAGCGGGAACCGCTCGCCGGGGAAGGACAGGCACCCCTCCGACTCGTCGTCCGGATCGGGATCGCCGGGCTCGAGCGGGCGCATCCAGAGCTCGGGATTGAGGATGACGCCGCGCCACGGCTCACCGTCGTCGTCCTGATACGCGTAGGTGTAGATCCGCAGCGGGACGCCGACCTGCGGCGCCGCGAGACCCACGCCGGGAGCGGTGTCCATCGTCTCGAACATGTCCGCCACGAGCGTGCGGACCTCGTCGGTGATCTCGTCGACGCGCCCCGCAGGGGCATGCAGAACCGGGTCACCCATGATGCGAATCGGCAGAACGGCCACGCCTTGAGCCTATCGAGGCATCCATGCAGTTAGTGTCGGAGGGTGGTCTGGCCGCTGGTGTCGATGGATGAGGTGACCGACGAGCTCATCGGCTTCTTCCGCGACCCCGCGATCCTCATCGGCATCCCGCTCGCACTCCTGGGCGCCGTGTTCATGTCCTTCGGCGCGCAGTACCAGCACCGCGGTGTGACCAAGGTCGAGCGGCTGAGCGGCTCCTCCGGCAAGGCGGGGCTCAACGGCCGCCAGCTCGTGAGTCTCCTCAAGCGCCCGTCGTGGGTCGCCGGCACCGTCATGCTGGGCCTCGCGATCGTCTGCCAGCTGACGGCGCTCGCGTTCGCGCCGCTCATCATCGTGCAGCCGATCGGAGCGATCTCGCTCGTGTTCACGACGCTGCTCAATGCGCGCGTGTCGGGGCACAAGCCGACCCGGCAGTCGATCATGGCGATCATCGCGTGCGTCGGCGGCATCTTCCTCTTCGTGACGATCGCCGCCTTCTACGCGACCGAGAATCCCATCACGGAGCGCGAGACGATCGTGATCCTCGCGCTCCTCGGCGTCGTCCTCCTGGCCCTCGCGGGACTCTGGCTCTGGCTGCGCCAGCGCGGCCAGGCGCTCTTCTACATCGTCGCCTCCGGCATGATCTACGGCTTCGTCGCGACCCTCGCGAAGGTCGTGATCGAGCGCATCAAGGCAAACGACTTCGACTGGCTCACGATCCTGACCCTCGTCGCGCTGCTTGCCGCCGTCATCATCGGCGCGTACTTCGTGCAGACGGCCTACGCCGTGGGTCCGCCCGACCTCGTGATCGCCGGGCTCACGGTCATCGACCCGATCGTCGCGGTGCTCATCGGTCTCACGATCCTGCAGGAGGCCGCCAACGCGCCGCCGTGGGCGTTCGTCGGCTTCGCCGTCGCAGGGGCGATCGCCGTCACGGGCGTCATCACGCTCGCCCGGTACCACCCGCAGATCGTCTCGGACAGCCAGGAGCTGCCGATCCAGCGGGGGAGCACTCCTCCCGCCGAGCCCGACGAGACCGCCTGAGCCTCGGGCTCGCCCGGCCGCTCAGGACTCGCGCGGCACCTCGATGACGAGGCGGCCTTCCTCGATCCTGCCGCCGTCTCCGGGTGAGGGCGCGGGCGCGGGGAGCTCGACTTGAGCCTCCCAGTCCTTGTGCGCATCCTCCGCCGAGGGGCGCCACACGGCGTCCATGCCCGAGCCGAGTCCCCCCGACGGCGCGCGTCCCTCCTCCTGGCGTCGCCGCTGGTCGCGCTTGAGGACCGGCGCGAGCGCGACGAGGATCGCCGTCGCTGCGAGAGCGGCGGCGAGCAGCATCCAGGCCAGTGGGTCCATGTAGGGCGGGTGGGACTTGGCCCTACCGCCCCTCCACGCACCGCTTCGCGGCGCGTGGAGCCTCTGCGGCAGGGGCCCGCCCACGGGTGCGCTCACGCGACACCCGCCCCCATGGATGGAAGAGCCGGCAAGCCGGCTCGTCCATCCATGTAGGGCGGGTGGGACTTGAACCCACGATCGTCGGGTTATGAGCCCGCTGCCTTGACCAGCTTGGCCACCGCCCCGTGCGCCCCGCAGGGCGCTTATCGAGGATACAGCCCACGCGAATGACATCCTTGTGATTAGCTCGGCCCCTGGGCGATAATGGGGCCCAGCACAACACAGACGCCGCGGCATCCGCGTTCAGGTTCGTTGGGGAAGACGCACCTGAAGGAAACGGAGAGACCATGGCGGCATCACAGGCGCGCGGAGTGATCTTCATCCACTCCGCGCCACGGGCGTTGTGCCCCCACCTCGAGTGGGCGGTCGGGCGTGCCCTCGGGCGCGCGGTCAGCTTCGACTGGGCCGAGCAGCCCATTCTCGCCGGCAGTCGCCGCGCCGAGTTCTACTGGGAGGGACCCACCGGGACCGGTGCGGCCCTCGCGACGGCGATGCGCGGGTGGGAGCACCTGCGCTTCGAGGTGAGCGAGGATCCGACGCCGCGCAGCGACGGCGGGCGCTGGATGCACACGCCGGGTCTCGGCATCCACTACGCGCAGACCGATACGGCCGGCAACGTCGTCATCGGCGAGGACCGGGTGCGCTACGCCCTCGAGGTCTCGGCAGGAGACCTCGCCGAGCTGCAGCGCGAGCTCGAGGTCGCGCTCGGCGCGGCGTGGGACGAGGAGCTCGAGCCGTTCCGGCACGCGAGCGACGACGCGCCCGTCGTGTGGCTGCACAAGGTCGGATAGGTCAGGACTCCGCACCCGCACGAACGGGACGGACAGGCGGCGCAGGCGCGACTAACGGCGGTCGGAGGCCGAGAATCCCGGAAGCCGAGAAAGCGAATCGCCGCCTGACACGGAAGATGCCCCCGCGGCCCTCGGAAGAGGGCTCGGGGGCATCTCGCGTGTCTCAGACGGAGCGGAACGCGACGACCGCGTTGTGGCCGCCGAACCCGAACGAGTTGCTGATGGCCAGCTGCGGGCCGGAGCTCAGCGGGAGGGCCGAGCCCGAGATGCTCAGCGGGATCTCGGGGTCCTGCGTCGTCAGGTTGATCGTAGGCGGCGCCTGACGCTCCTGGATCGCGAGGATCGTGAAGATCGCCTCGAGCGCTCCCGTGCCGCCGAGGAGGTGGCCCGTCGAAGCCTTCGTCGCGGAGACGGGTATCTCGTGCAGGCGGTCGCCGAAGACGCTGAGGAGCGCCTTGTACTCGGCGATGTCGCCCGTGGGGGTCGACGTGGCGTGCGCGTTGATGTGCGTCACCTCGTCCGGCGTCGCACCGGCCTCCTTGAGCGCGAGGCGCACGGCGCGGGATGCGCCGAGGCCCTCGGGCTCGGGAGCGGTGATGTGGTACGAGTCGGCCGTCACGCCACCGCCGACGACCTCGGCGTAGATCTTGGCGCCGCGGGCGCGCGCGTGTTCCTCGGTCTCGAGGACGAGCGCGGCCCCGCCTTCGCCCATGACGAAGCCGTCGCGGTCGATGCTGTACGGGCGCGACGCGGTCTCGGGGGAGTCGTTGCGCTTCGAGAGCGCCTGCATCGCGGCGAAGGCCGCGATCGTGAGGCCGTGGATGACGGCCTCGGAGCCGCCCGCGATCACGACGTCGGCGCGGCCGAGGCGGAGCGAGTCGAAGGCGTTGATGAGGGATTCTGTGCTCGAGGCGCAGGCCGACGCGACGGTGCGCGCGTAGGCGCGGCCGTTGAGGTGCATCGAGACGGCGGCCGCGGGAGCGTTGGGCATGAGCATGGGCACGCTCATCGGCATGACGCGACGAGGGCCCTTCTCCTTGAGGGTGTCCCACCCGGAGAGGGTCGTCTGGAGACCGCCGATGCCCGTCGCGAAGTCGACGCCGAGGCGCTCGGGGTCGACATCCGGGGCGCCGGCATCCGCCCACGCCTCCTTGGCGGCCACGAGCGCGAACTGCGCCGACGGGTCGAGGCGGTTGGCGACGGGGCGCTCCAGGACGGTGTCCGGGCGCACGGCCGCCTCGGCGGCGAACGTGACCGGCAGGCCGTACTGCTCGACCCACTCGTGCTCGAGAGTGCGGGCGCCGGAGGCACCGTTCAGCAGGGCCGACCAGGTCTCCGGCGCCGTGCCGCCGATGGGCGTGGAGGCTCCGATGCCTGTGACGACGATGCGGGGTGTGCTCATGTTGGGTCCTCGTGCTCAAGAGCCGGTGGGGGCGCGGGGCGCCCCCACCGGAAGGGCTGGCTCAGGCCTGGTTCGACGTGATGTACGTGACGGCGTCGCCGACCGTCTTGAGGTTCTTCACCTCGTCGTCGGGGATCGTGACCCCGAACTTCTCCTCGGCGTTGACGACGATCGTCATCATCGAGATGGAGTCGATGTCGAGGTCGTCCGTGAACGACTTCTCGAGCGCGACCTCGTCGGCCGAGATGCCGGTCTCGTCGGTGATGAGCTCGGCGAGCCCTGCGAGGACCTCGTCGGTGCTGAATGCCATGGTTTCTCCTGTTTCTTCGGGGATCGCGGGCCGGATCGGACCGCTGTTCAGTTTAGGGTCGGGTGCGAACGGCCTACGGGAGCACGACGACCTGCGCCGCGAACACGAGGCCCGCGCCGAAGCCGATCTGCAGGGCGAGACCGCCGCTGAGCTCGGGGTGCTCCTCGAGCAGGCGGTGCGTCGCGAGCGGGATCGAGGCCGCCGACGTGTTGCCGGTCGTCTCGATGTCGCGGCCGATGAGCACCGTCTCGGGGAGACCGAGCTGCTTGGCGAACTCGTCGATGATGCGCATATTCGCCTGGTGCGGCACGAAGGCGGCCAGATCGGATGCCTCGACCCCGGCGGCCTCGAGCGCCTGGCGGGCGACCTTGACCATCTCCCACACGGCCCAGCGGAAGACCGTGGGGCCTTCCTGACGGAGCGTCGGCCACGGCGCCGTGCCGTCGCGGAACTCGGTGAGCGTGGCGCTCATGCCGACGGCCTCGGCCTTCGATCCGTCCGAGCCCCACACGGTCGGGCCGATGCCCACCGTCTCGCTCGGGCCGACCACGACCGCGCCCGCTCCGTCGCCGAGGAGGAACGAGATGCTCCGGTCGGTAGGGTCGACGATGTCGCTGAGCTTCTCGGCGCCGACGACGACGACGTGCTTGGCGATGCCGCCACGGATGAGGGCATCCGCCTGAGCGACGCCGTAGGCGAAGCCCGCGCATGCGGCGTTGAGGTCGTAGGCGGCAGCCGGGTTGGCGCCGACGCGGTCGGCGACGATGGCCGACACCGACGGCGACTGCTTGGGGTTGCTGATCGTCGCGACGATGACCGCGTCGATGTCGCTCGGCGCGACCCCGGAGCGCTCGATCGCCTCGCGCGCAGCATCCGTCGCGAGATCGATCGCGTCGGTCTCGGGAACAGCGCGGGCGCGCGTCACGATGCCCGTGCGCTGGCGGATCCACTCGTCGCTCGAGTCGATCGGGCCGATGAGGTCCTCGTTGGGGACCGCGACCTCGCCGCGCGCGGCGCCGTACGAGTAGATGCGGGTGTGCGCGACGCCCGAGGGCTGTGCGAGCTGACGGCTCATGCGGACGCTCCGTTCAGAAGCCCCGCAGCGGCTTCGAGGTCATCGGGGGTCTTGACGGCGACGGCGGGGACGCCGCGCAGGGCGCGCTTGGCGAGCCCGACAAGCGTGCCCGCAGGGCTCAGCTCGACGATGCCCGAGACGCCGCCTTCGGCGAACGACGCCATGCAGAGGTCCCAGCGCACGGGGGAGGCGACCTGGTTCACGAGGAGGTCGCGGAAGGCCGCTCCCAAGGCCGTCTCGGACCCGTCCCGGTTGGTCCAGACGCGCACTGTCGGGTCGCTCGCCTCGACGTCCGCGGCGGCTGCGCGCAGCGCCTCGACGGCGGGTGCCATGTAGCGGGTGTGGAAGGCGCCGGCGACCTGGAGCGGGATGACGCGCGTGCCCGCAGGGGGCTCGGCGGCCAGCGCCTTCAGGGCGTCGATCGCGCCGGCGGCGACGAGCTGCCCGCCGCCGTTGTAGTTGGCGGGTGTGAGGTCGAGCTCCTCGAGCCGCGAGACGACGGATGCCTCGTCCCCGCCGATGACGGCGCTCATGCCGGTCTCTGCCGCTGCCGCGGCATCCGCCATGGCACGGCCTCGCAGGCCCACGAGGCGCAGAGCGTCCTCTTCGGTCAGGATGCCGGCTGCCGCTGCGGCGGCGAACTCGCCGACGGAGTGACCTGCGACGCCGTCGACGGACTCACGGCCGTCCAGGGCGTTCCAGGACAGCAGGCTCGCCGCGACGATGAGCGGCTGCGCGACCTTCGTGTCGCGGATGCGATCGGCATCCCATTCGGTGCCGGCCGCGACGAGGTCCACGCCCGCCCATTCCGAGTACGCCGCGAGTCGGTCGGCGGCGCCGTCCCGCTCGAGCCAGGGTGTGAGGAACCCGGGGGACTGAGAGCCCTGCCCGGGGAAGACCGCGATGATCACCTATCCATCCTTCCAAGGATCGAATCGAGCCCTCTGGCGGTTGGCGCACAGAAATCCTCGAAACGTTTGTCGTAGCCGTACAGCGTCATCCGTGCGCGCGGCGCGACGAGGGCGGCCGCCGGCGTGTGGTGTCCGTCCCGATGGAGCCCAGGATGAGCGCCGTCTGGAGGATGAGCGCCTCACGGGGGCCGGTCGCATCCCACCCGATGACCTCGGAGACGCGCTTGAGGCGGTAGCGCACCGTGTTGGGATGGACGAAGAGCTCGCGGGCGGTCGCCTCCAGGGAGCGCCCGTTGTCGAGGTAGCTCCACAGCGTCGCGACGAGATCCGTGCTGTGCGTCTGGAGCGGGCGGTAGATGCGCTCGACGAGCGTGTGCTTGGCCAAGGGGTCGCCGGCCAGGGCGCGCTCGGGCAGCAGGTCGTCCGCCTCGACGGGACGCGGAGCGTGGCGCCAGGCCCGTGCGACGGCGAAGCCCGCGAGCGCGGCGCGCGCGCTCTGGCTCGCGTCGACGAGAGCGGGGACGGGAGGGCCGAGCACGAGGTGCCCGTTGCCGAAGCCCGGCTCGAGACGTCGTGCGATCTCGGGGAAGGGGAGCTCCGCGAACAGCTCCTCGCTGCGCGACGGGAGCTCGGCGCGGCCGATCACGAGGACGAGGCGCGATCCCTGCACCCCGATCAGCACGTCGACACCGAGCTTGCGCGCCGTCCGGCGGAGCTGGTCGACGTCCAGGAGCGGGGGAGTCGTGCCCACGAGCACAGCGACCTCGCCGTGGCCGTGCCAGCCGAGCGCCGCGATGCGGCTGGGCAGCTCTTCGTCTGCCTCGCCGGTCAGGATCGAGTCGACGACGAGCGCCTCCAGCCGGGCGTCCCACAGGCCGCGCGTCTCCGCGGCCCGCGCGTAGACGTCCGCCGCGGCGAAGGCGACCTCGCGCGAGTACAGGAGGATCGCGTCGCGCAGGTGGTCGCCCTTCGCGGCGACGCGCTCCTCCGTGACCTCGACCGTGACGCGGACGAGCTGCAGCGTCTGCTGCAGGCTCACGCTGCGCAGCAGCTCACGCGGAGCCGCCGCGAAGATGTCCGCCGCGATGGCGGGCATCGACTTGGGGTCGTCGTACCACTGGATGAAGGACGAGATGCCCGCCTGGGCGACGAGCCCGACGGCCGACCGGCGCGCCGGCGGCATGTCGGCGTACCACGGCAGCGACTCCTCGAGCCGCTTGATGGTCGCCGAGGCGAGGTCGCCCGAGATGCGCCGCAGCCACGCGAGCGTCTCGGTCTTGTCCATCGGGGTGCGACCCTCCGGCTTCGCCTCGGTCAGCTCTCACCGCCCGCGTTGCCGCTCGTGCCGGCCGTGACGTCGTGGAGGCGGTACTTCGCGATCGCCTGGGCCGAGAGGCCGCGGTCCACGACGCCCTCGTCGGCGAGCGCCTGGAGGGTGCGGACCACGACCGACGGGCCGTCGATCTTGAAGAACCGGCGAGCCGCGGCGCGGGTGTCCGAGAAGCCGAAGCCGTCGGCCCCGAGCGTCGCGAAGCGGTGCTGGACCCACGGACGGATCTGGTCCTGGACGGCGTGCATGAAATCGCTGACCGCGATCACGGGGCCGGGGGTGTCGCGCAGCTTCTCGGTGATGTAGGCGGTGCGCGGCTCGGCCTCGGGGTGCAGGAAGTTGTGCTCGTCGGCGGCGAGACCGTCGCGGCGAAGCTCCGACCACGATGTGACCGACCACACGTCCGCCTGCACGCCCCAGTCGTCGCGGAGCAGCTGCTGCGCCTCGAGCGCCCACGGGACGCCGACGCCGGACGCGAGGATCTGGGCGCGCGGGCCCTCGCCCTCCGGGTTGGAGATGCGGTGGATGCCGCGCACGATGCCCTCGACGTCGACGCGCTCCGGCTCGGCCGGCTGGACGAGCGGCTCGTTGTACACCGTGAGGTAGTACATGACGTTCGGGTCGGGGTGGTTGCCGCCGTACATGCGATCCAGGCCCGAACGGACGATGTGGGCGATCTCGTAGCCGTACGCGGGGTCGTACGAGATCGTCGCGGGGTTCGTCGAGGCCAGCAGCTGCGAGTGGCCGTCGGCGTGCTGCAGACCCTCGCCCGTCAGGGTCGTGCGACCCGCGGTCGCACCGATGATGAAGCCGCGCGCCATCTGGTCGCCCGCCGCCCACTGGGCGTCGCCCGTGCGCTGGAACCCGAACATCGAGTAGAAGACGTAGACCGGGATGAGCGGCTCGCCGTGCGTCGAGTACGACGTGCCGGTCGCGGTGAACGCCGCGACGGCGCCTGCCTCGTTGATGCCGACGTGGACGATCTGGCCCTGCGGGCTCTCCTTGTACGCCAGGAGGAGCTCGCGGTCGACCGACGTGTAGTTCTGGCCGTTCGGGTTGTAGATCTTCGCCGTCGGGAAGTACGCGTCCATGCCGAACGTGCGGGCCTCGTCGGGGATGATCGGGACGATCCGGTGGCCGAAGTCCTTCGCCCTGAGGAGGTCCTTGAGCAGGCGGACGAACGCCATGGTCGTGGCGATCTCCTGCGTGCCCGAGCCCTTCTTCGGCAGCGCGTAGGACTCGTCGCCCGGGAGCGTGATCGGCACGTGGTGCGTGCGGCGCTCCGGCAGGAAGCCGCCGAGCGAGCGGCGACGCTCGACCATGTACTGGATCGTCTCGTCCTCCATGCCGGGGTGGAAGTACGGCGGCTGGTAGGGGTTCTCCTCGAGCTGGGCGTCCGTGATCGGGATGCGCATCGAGTCGCGGAAATGCTTGAGGTCCTCGAGCGTCATCTTCTTCATCTGGTGGGTCGCGTTGCGGCCCTCGAAGTGGTGACCCAGGCCGTAGCCCTTGATCGTCTTCGCGAGGATGACGGTCGGCTGGCCCTTGTGCTCCGTCGCGGCCTTGTACGCGGCGTAGACCTTCGTGTAGTCGAGGCCGCCACGTCGGAGCTTGCCCCAGATGTCGTCATCCGACCAGTCCTTGACCATGTCGGCGGTGCGCTCGTCGCGGCCGAAGAAGTGGTCGCGGATGAACTTGCCGTCCTCGGCGCGGTACGTCTGGAAGTCGCCGTCGGGCGTCGTGTTCATGAGATGCACGAGGGCGTCGGCGTTCGGCTTGTCGAGGAGCTCGTCCCAGCCGCGGCCCCAGACGACCTTGATGACGTTCCAGCCGGCGCCGCGGAAGAAGCTCTCCAGCTCCTGGATGATCTTGCCGTTGCCGCGGACAGGACCGTCGAGGCGCTGCAGGTTGCAGTTGACGACGAAGACGAGGTTGTCCAGGCCCTCGTTGGCGGCGACCTGGAGCTGGCCGCGGCTCTCGACCTCGTCCATCTCGCCATCGCCCAGGAACGCCCAGACCTTCGAGTTCGAGAGGTCCTTGATGCCGCGGTTGGTGAGGTACTTGTTGGTCATCGCCTGGTAGATGGCGTTGATGGGGCCGATGCCCATCGAGACCGTCGGGAACTGCCAGTAGTCCGGCATCAGGCGCGGGTGCGGGTACGACGGGATGCCGTTGGGCGCCTTGGACTTCTCCTGGCGGAAGCCGTCGAGCTGGTCGGAGGTGAGGCGGCCCTCGAGGAACGAGCGCGCGTAGATGCCGGGGGAGGCGTGGCCCTGGATGAAGATCTGGTCGCCGCCGGACGGGTCGTCCAGGCCTCGGAAGAAGTGGTTGAAGCCGACCTCGTACAGCGAGGCGGAGGACGCGTAGGTCGAGATGTGGCCGCCGACGCCGATGCCGGGGCGCTGCGCGCGGTGGACCGTGAGGGCCGCATTCCAGCGGATCCAGCGACGGTAGCGGCGCTCGAGCTCCTCGTCGCCGGGGAATTCGGGCTCGTTCTCGGGCGCGATCGTGTTGATGTAGTCCGTCGTCGGGACCTGCGGCACGTTGAGCTGCAGCTCGTGGGACTTCTGCAAGAGGCTCAGCATGATCTCGCGGCCTCGCCCGGATCCCTTCGCCTGAACGAGCTGCTGCAGGGATTCCTGCCACTCGGAGGTCTCCTCCGGGTCGCTGTCGAGCGGTCCCTGCGAGTACGGATCCTGATCGTTGACAGTCACAAGCGACCTTTCGTCGTCTGGCAGGTCATGCCAGGAATTCGGCAGAAGGATGCTGTCGGCTTTGTTCGCCATGGACAACACACCGAGGATCAGCCTACCGATTCGCCGGACCGGCGATCGTCGATTACGGGGATGCGCTGTCCCTAGACTGAAGGGGAGGGCCTTTAGCTCAGCTGGTAGAGCGCCACGCTTACACCGTGGATGTCGTCGGTTCGATCCCGGCAGGGCCCACTGCACTCACTCCGCCGGCTCGACGCCTCCGCGACGCGGATCGTCGTCGCTGTCGTCCCGGGTGTGCGAGACGACGTGCGGGAGGGCGAAGTCCTCGTATCCGGGCTGGCCGAGTCGGGAATGGCGTCGCGAGTAGGCGAAGTAGATCACGAAGCCGATCGCGAGCCAGATGACGAACCGCAGCCAGGTCTCGACCGTCAGGTTCAGCATGAGGTAGAGGCAGATGAGCGCTGAGAGGCCCGGCACCCACGGACTGAAAGGCACGCGGAACGAGCGCTTGAGGTCCGGGCGCTTCCTGCGCAGCACGATGACCCCGACGGAGACGAGCACGAACGCCGAGAGGGTGCCGATGTTGACCATCTCCTCGAGCACGCCGACTCGTGTCAGCCCTGCCACGAGAGCCACGATGACCGTCACGATGAGGGAGATCAGCCATGGTGTGCGGAACCTCGGGTGGACCTTCGCGAGCCCCGGGGGAAGCAGGGCGTCGCGCGACATCGCGAAGATGATGCGGGTCGCGCCGATGAGCAGTGTGAGCACGACCGTCGTGAGACCCGCCACCGCTCCCGCCGAGATGAGGATCGCCATCCAGTCCGCACCGTGGAAGACGAAGGCGTTCGCGAGCGCCGCCGCGGGATCGAGCTCCTGGTACGGCACCATGCCCGTCACGACGAGGGCGACGGCGCAGTACAGGACGGTGCAGATCGCGAGCGATCCCAGGATTCCGATCGGCATGTCGCGCTGCGGGTTCTTCGTCTCCTCGGCCGTGGTGGCCACGACGTCGAAGCCGATGTAGGCGAAGAACACCAGTGCTGCGCCGGCGAAGATGCCGCCCACGCCGAACGCGGTGGGCTCGATGCCGGAGAGGAACTGAAGAAGCGGCTGGGTGAGACCGGATGCCGCTTCCCGCGGCTCCGCGGGCGGGATGAAGGGCGACCAATTGGCCGGGTTCACGAAGAGCAGCCCTGCGATGATGACGAACAGGACGATGAAGATCTTGATCGCGACGAGCACGAGATTGACCCGGAGCGACTCCTTGATGCCGAAGGTCATGAGCACGCCGAGCACGAGGACGAGAAGGATCGCCATGACATCGACGACCCCGCCGTAGCCGATCACGGCAGGGATCGGGAACCCGAGCTGCGCCATGAGCGTGCCGAGGTACGCGCTCCATCCCTGCGCGACGACGCTCGCGCCCAGGAACATCTCGAGGATCAGGTCCCATCCGATGATCCACGCGAAGAGTTCGCCGAGTGAGGAGTACGAGAAGGTGTACGCGGAGCCCGCCACGGGAACCGTCGAGGCGAACTCGGCGTAGCAGAGCGCTGCGAGCGCGCACGCGATGGCGGCGACCACGAAGCTGATGACGATCGCGGGTCCGGCGACATCGTGCGCCGCGCGACCAGTCAGCGTGAAGATCCCCGCGCCGATCACGACCCCCACGCCGAAGACGATGAGGTCGAGAGCGCTGAGGGATTTCTTGAGGCGGAACTCCGGTTCGTCCGTGTCGGCGATCGCCTGCTCGACGGACTTCGTGCGCAGAACGGACATCTTCACGCCCTTCGTGAGAGGTCAGATCGTTGCATGCTAGTCCTCGCCCGTCCCCGCGTCGATGCCCGGGGTAGGTTGGGAGCGTGAACGCCAGCCCCGCAGACCAGACCCGCCTCGTCGAGGTCGCCCAGCTCGACGAGCGCATCCGTCAGGCCGACAAGGCGCGGCAGAACCCGCCGCAGGCGGCGCGGGTGCAGGAGCTGCTGGCACGGCGTCAGGAGCTCTCGCGCGAGCTCGCGGAGCGCCTCGGCGCGCGTGACGATCTGCGCACGGAGCTCGCTCGCATCGAGTCCGACGTCGCGGTCGTCGACGCCCGTGCGAAGCGCGATTCGGACCGCCTCGCCGCCTCGACGAACTCGAAGGAGGCGCAGGGCCTGGAGAGCGAGATGGCGGCGCTGGCACGGCGCAAGAGCGACCTCGAGGATGCCGAGCTCGATGTCATGGACAGGCTCGAGCAGGCCGATGCCGCCGTCGCCGAGCAGGAGGCCCTCGTGGCCGAGACGAACGCGGAGGGCGGGCGCCTGAGCGCCGAGGGCAAGCAGGCCGTCGCGGACGCGACCGCCTCGTTCGAGCAGGCGAGCCGCGACCGCGCCGCGATCGCGGGATCCGTGCCGGGCGATCTGCTGGCGATGTACGAGCGCATCGCGCAGCGCACGACCGGCGCCGCCCTGCTGCGTGCGCGCACGTGCGAGGCGTGCCACATGGTGCTCTCGGGGACCGACCTCCACGTGCTCCGCCAGGCCGCCGAGGACGCTGTCGTCACGTGCCCCGAGTGCGGTGCGATCCTCGTGCGCAACGGCGAATCCGGTCTCTGACCATGGCCGAGGCATCCCGAGTGTCTGCCCGGGCTGCGGCACAGAGCGTCGCGGCGCCAGGCCTCGAGAGCCGTGACCGAACCGCCGCAGCCTGACGGCGTCGGCTGGGTCGTCCTCGCCCGATCACGTGCGGGCGTCTCCGCCGTCGTGCTCGATCGCGCGGGCGTCGAGCGGGAACGCGTCGAGGTGCGGCCGGCGGAGCTCGCGATCTGGGTAGGGGAGCGCGAGACGCGCGACGCGCCGCGCTGGGTGTGGAACGACGCGACCGCGTGGTATCCGGACCTGCTCGCGGCGGGTGTCCGCGTCGCGCGCTGCCACGACCTCCGGCTGTGCCACGCGATCCTGCGCGACTCGACGCTCGCGACGGATGCCGAGGCCCTCCGTGCGGCGACGGAGTGGGATGCCGCGGCCATCGCGGGCGTCGAAGAGGTCCAGGGGCTGTTCGACCTCGACGAGCTCGACGCGGGACCGTCCGGGCCGCCCGACGATCTCGATGAGGTCCTCGCGGAGTTCGCGCGTCAGCGCCAGGCCGTCGAGCACGCCTCAGACCCGGGCCGGCTGCGCCTGCTCGTCGCGGCGGAGTCCGCGGGTGCGCTCGTCGCCGCCGAGCTGCGTGCGGTGGGTCTCCCGTGGGATGCCGCGGCTCACGATGCCCTCCTGACCGAGATCCTCGGCGCCCGGCCGCCAGGCGGCGGGACACCCGAGCGGATGCGGGACCTCGCGGCGCGCGTCCGCTCCGAGCTCGGCGACCCGGCGGCGAGCCTGGACTCCCAGCCGAAGCTCCTGCGCGCGCTGCACCGCGTCGGCGTGCTCGTGGAGTCGACCAGCCGGTGGGAGCTCGCCGAGCACCAGCATCCCGTCATCCGTCCCCTCATCGAGTACAAGAAGCTCTCACGACTGCTCAGCGCGAACGGGTGGATGTGGCTCGACGAGTGGGTGAGCAACGGCCGGTTCCGCCCCGTCTACGTGCCCGGCGGCGTCGTGACGGGCCGGTGGGCGTCGTCAGGCGGCGGCGCGCTGCAGCTGCCGCGCCAGCTGCGGGCGGCCGTCCGCGCGGACCCCGGCTGGGCGCTCGTCGTGGCCGACGTCGCGCAGCTCGAGCCGCGCGTGCTCGCGGCGATGTCGCGCGACGAGAGGCTCGCGGCCGCCGCGCGCGGGAAGGACCTCTACTCGGGCATCGTCGACGGCGGGGCCGTCGCGACGCGATCGGAGGCGAAGATCGCGCTCCTCGGCGCGATGTACGGCGCGACGACGGGGGAGAGCGGGCGCCTCGTACCACGCCTGCGACGCGCGTACCCGCGCGCGATGGCGCTCGTGGACGACGCCGCCCGCATCGGCGAGGAGGGCGGGGTCGTCACGACGTGGCTCGGACGCAGCTCGCCCGCGCCGTCGTCGGACTGGCGCGACACACAGCTGCGCGCGAGCGAGGCCGAGGCATCCGGAGCCGACGAGACCCGCGCGCGACGCTGGTCGCGCGACCGCGGCCGGTTCACGCGCAACTTCGTCGTGCAGGGGACGGCCGCCGAGTGGGCGCTCGCGTGGCTCGCGGATCTGCGCGGACGCCTCGCGGCGCTTCCCGCCGTCCCGGAGCGGGATGCCGCGCCCCGCTCCGGCCCGGTCTTCGAGCGGTCGCCGCACCTGGCCTTCTTCCTGCACGACGAGATCATCGTCCACACCCCGCTGGCCTTGGTGGACGACGTCGTGGCTGCGGTCCAAGGCGCGGCGGCGGCCGCGGGGACCCTCCTGTTCGGCGGGTTCCCGATCGACTTCCCGCTCGATCTCAAGGTCGCGCAGACCGCGGAGAAGGAGTGAGCACCCAGGCGAGCCCCGGGCGCGCCGGTAGAATCGGACGTGCGAATGGGTCGGCCGGACGGTCGCGTCGCGGGGCGTCAGCCGCCGCGCCGAGGAACGTCCGGGCTCCACAGGGCAGGGCGGTGGGTAACACCCACCCGGAGCGATCCGCGAGACAGTGCCACAGAGAGCAGACCGCCTCGGCCTCGGCCGGGGTAAGGGTGAAAGGGCGGTGTAAGAGACCACCGGGGTCGTGGTGACACGACCCGCAAGGTAAACCTCGCCCGGAGCAAGGCCAGACAGGGGATGATGACGCGGCCCGCCGAGTCCCCGGGTAGGCCGCTGGAGCGGCACGGCAACGTGTCGCCGAGAGAGATGACCGTCGAAGGGGCTTCGCCCCGGAACAGAACCCGGCGTACAGGCCGGCCCATTCGCCCTCTCAACCGAGCTCGCGGCGTCGAGACGCCAGAAGTTCTGGCATCCCGGCGTCGAGACGCCAGAAGTTCTGGCATCCCGGCGTCGAGAGGCCAGAACTTGTGGCAGTCGGCGGCGCGGCGTCAGCCCAGCGCCAGAGCCGCCGCCCCGATGATCCCCGCGTTGTTGCGATGCACGGCGGCGACGATCGGCGTCTGCAGGTCCAGCATCGGCAGGAACTTGTCGGCGTGCTTCGAGACGCCTCCGCCGACGATGAACAGGTCGGGGCTGAAGAGGAACTCGACGTGGCTGTAGTACCACTGGAGCCTCTCGGCCCACGCTTCCCACGACAGCTCTTCCCGCTCCATCGCGGAGTAGGCCGCGTAGGACTCGGCATCCCCCTTGTGCTTCGCGCGCTGGAGGTGCCCGAGCTCGCTGTTGGGGACGAGCGTGCCGTTGTTGATGAGCGCCGACCCGATGCCGGTTCCGAGGGTCGTGAGGATCACGAGCCCGCTGCGGCCCTTCGCCGCGCCGTAGCGGACCTCTGCGACGCCCGCGACATCCGCATCGTTGGCGAAGTGGATGCTGCGACCCAGCCCGTGCTCGAAGAACTTCTCCGCCTCGAAGCCGATCCACGCCTTCGAGACGTTCGCCGCGGACATCGTGCGCCCGCCCTTCACGATGGCCGGGAACGCGACGCCGAGCGGCACCTCGTGATCGACGGCGACGCCGAGCGTGTCCAGGACGGTCCGCACGGCCTGCAGGACGTCGTCCGGCTCGGCACCGGGCGGGGTGGCGACCTTGACGCGGTCGCTCGAGAGGATCCCCTTGTCGAGGTCGACGATGCCCGCCTTGATGCCTGTTCCGCCGATGTCGACGCCTACCGCGCGCCTCGCCTGGACTGCCATGGGCTCAGCCTATCCAGCCGTCCCTGGGCGATCAGTAGGATCGAGGCAGATCGACGAGGAGGACCCCGTGACGGACGGCGACGAGAAGTGGTGGTACAACCTCAAGACCGGACAGGTCGAGAAGGGCTTCCTATCCCCCTCAATCGATCGGGCCGGGCCTTTCGACACGCCTGAGGAGGCCGCGAAGGCCCCCGAGGTGATCCGCGAGCGCTCGCGGGCGTGGGCCGAGGACGACGCGCGCGAAGACGACTGGTCGTCCTCCGCCGAGACCGACGAGAACGCCGGATAGTCTGGCCGTCACGGCCGGGAGAGGATCTGATGGACAAGCAGCGTGACTTCGTTCTGCGCACGATCGAGGAGCGGGGCGTCAAGTTCGTCCGGCTCTGGTTCACCGACGTCATCGGCACACTCAAGTCGGTCGCGATCGCGCCCGCCGAGGTGGAGGGTGCTTTCAGCGAGGGCCTCGGGTTCGACGGATCGGCGATCGAAGGCCTGACGCGCTCGTACGAGTCGGATCTGCTGGCCCACCCCGACCCGACGACCTTCCAGATCCTGCCGTGGCGCGGTGAGATCGACCCGACGGCGCGCATGTTCTGCGACATCACGACGCCCGACGGACAGCCCGCCGTCGCCGACCCGCGGCACGTCCTCAAGCGAGCCCTCGCCAAGGCTGCCGACGCGGGCTTCACGTTCTACACGCACCCGGAGATCGAGTTCTACCTCCTGAAGTCCTCGTCGTTCGGCACGGAGGGGCCCGAGCCCGTCGACTCCGCCGGCTACTTCGACAACGTCCCGGGGGGCACCGCGCACGATTTCCGCCGCCGCTCCGTCCGCATGCTCGAGGACCTCGGCATCTCGGTCGAGTTCAGCCACCACGAGGGCGGGCCCGGCCAGAACGAGATCGACCTGCGGTACGCCGACGCCCTCGCGACGGCGGACAACATCATGACGTTCCGCACCGTCATCAAAGAGGTCGCGATCGAGCAGGGCGTGTACGCGACCTTCATGCCGAAGCCGCTCAGCGGCAAGCCCGGCAGCGGCATGCACACGCACATGTCGCTCTTCGAAGGCGACGTCAACGCCTTCTACGAAGAGGGCGCCCAGTACCAGCTCTCGAAGGTCGGCCGTCAGTTCATCGCGGGGCTCCTGCGCCACGCGAACGAGATCTCCGCGGTCACGAACCAGTTCGTCAACTCCTACAAGCGCCTGTGGGGCGGCGACGAGGCGCCCAGCTTCATCTGCTGGGGCCACAACAACCGCTCGGCGCTCGTGCGCGTGCCGCTCTACAAGCCCAGCAAGGGCCAGTCGTCGCGCGTCGAGTACCGCGCCCTGGACTCGGCGGCCAACCCGTACCTCGCGTACGCGCTCATGCTCGCCGCCGGGCTCAAGGGCATCGAGGAGGAGTACGAGCTCCCGCCCGAGGCGGAGGACAACGTGTGGTCGCTGACGGACGCCGAGCGGCGCGCCCTCGGCTACGCGCCGCTGCCGGCGAGCCTCGACCACGCGCTGGAGTACATGGAGGAGTCCGAGCTCGTCGCCGAGACGCTCGGCGAGCAGGTCTTCAACTACGTCCTGCTCAACAAGCGCACGGAGTGGCAGAACTACCGCACGCAGGTCACGCCGTTCGAGCTGAAGAGCAACCTCGAGATGCTCTGATCCCGGCAGACGATGTCGGCGACGGAACGATCCTCGGCCCTCACGGGTCTCGCGAAGCTCGGCTTCGGCGAGCTCGGGGCGGCTGAAGCGCTGTTGCTCGAGCTCGAGGAGGCCCTCGGCCTCGACCGCGACGAACTGACCGACGTCATCGCCGTCGCGGCGGATCCGGATGCCGCGCTCGGCGCCCTCGCGCGGATCGCGCGCCGCGACCCTGCGCCGGTCCGCGCACTGCAGCGCGACGCGGCGGGCTGGCGGTCCCTGTGGGCGCTCCTGGGCGCCTCCACGGGCTTCGGGGACTTCTATCTGCGTCACCCCGAGGAGCTGCCCGCCCTCGTGGGCGCGGGAGCGGCGCTTCCCGACTCCCACGGGCTGCGCGCGGCGCTCCTCGATGCAGTCGGTGCCCGCGGCGGCTTCGCAGAGCGCGGAGACGAGCAGGCGTGGATCGCGCTGCGCGTCCGCTACCGCACGCTGCTCGCGCGCATCGCGGCCTTCGACCTGCTCGCACCGAGCGCCGTCGACGTGCTCGCCTCGGTGGCCGGCATCCTCGCGGATGCTGCCGGCGCGGCGCTCGAGGCATCCCTCTGCGTCGCCCGGACGAAGATCTCGGGCGGCGCGGGACTCTTCCCGCGCGAGCACGTCGCGCGGACGCGACTGTCGGTCATCGGAATGGGCAAGACCGGCGCGCGCGAGCTGAACTACGTCAGCGACGTCGACGTCATCTTCGTCGCGGGCGCGGACGACGAGCTGCTCGAGGAGGTCGGCGAGAGCCGCGTCGTTGACATCGCCACTCGCCTGGCGGTCCAGCTCATGCGCGGAGTCTCGGGCGTCGAGATCGAGCCTCCGCTCTGGGAGGTCGACGCCAACCTCCGTCCCGAGGGCAAGCAGGGCGCGCTCGTGCGGACGCTGGACTCGCACCTGTCCTACTACGACCGGTGGGCCAAGAGCTGGGAGTTCCAGGCGCTGCTGAAGGCCCGCCCGATCGCAGGGGATGCCGAGCTCGGCGCCGCGTACGTCGCGGCCGTCCAGCCCAAGGTGTGGACGAGCGCCGCCCGCGAGAACTTCGTGGACAGCGTGCAGCGCATGCGCGAGCGCGTGACCGAGCACATCCCCGCCGCGGAGCTCGCGCAGCAGATCAAGCTGGGACCCGGCGGCATCCGCGACATCGAGTTCACGGTGCAGCTGCTTCAGCTCGTGCACGGGCTGAGCGACGACCGCATCCGCCAGCGCGGAACGCTCGAGGCGCTCGACGCCCTCGTGGCGGAGGGCTACATCGGCCGGTCCGAGGCCGCGACGTTCTCGCACGACTACCGCGTCCTCCGGGTGCTCGAGCACCGCATGCAGCTCAGCCGTCTCCGTCGCACGCACCTCATGCCGTCCAAGCCCGAGGAGCTGCGTGTCCTGGCCCGCGCGTCCCGGCTCGCCGAGACGGGTCCAGGCGTTTCGGAGCTTTGGGAGTCGGTCAAGCGCGAAGTCCGCGACATCCACGTCCGCCTCTTCTATCGACCGCTGCTGTCGGCCGTGGCGGCGCTGCCGGCCGAGGAGCGCACGCTGTCGACGGAGCAGGCCCACGATCGCCTCGCGGCGATCGGGTTCACCGATCCCGCAGGCGCCCTGCGGCACATCGCGGCTCTCACGAGCGGGCTGAGCCGCAAGGCCACGATCCAGCGGCACCTCATGCCCGTCATGATCCGCTGGTTCGCCGACGGCGCCGACCCCGACTACGGCCTTCTCGCGTTCCGCCGCATCAGCGAGCGGCTCGGCGACAGCCCGTGGTTCCTCCGCATGCTCCGCGACTCGTCCGCCGCGGCCGAGAGCCTCACGCGAGTGCTGTCGGGCTCGCGGTTCATCGGGGAGCTCATGGAGTGGACCCCCGAGTCGGCGGCGTGGCTCGACGACTCCGAGCTGCTCCTGCCGCGCAAGGGCGTCGCGCTGCAGGCCGAGGTGCGCGCCATCCAGACGCGCCACGAGACGATCGACGACGCCATGCGCTCGATCCGGGCGCTCCGCCGCCGCGAGCTCCTGCGCACTGCGATGGCGGCGATCCTCGGCGCGATCACGGTAGAGGAGCTCGCCGAGTCGCTCACGACGATCACCGAGGTCACGATCCAGGCGACCCTGCGCGCCGTGCGCCGCGAGATCGTCCCGCCCGAGGACTCGGCCCTCGACTTCAGCGTCATCGCGATGGGACGCTTCGGCGGCCGCGAGCTCGGTTTCGGCTCCGACGCGGACGTCATGTACGTGTACCGCGCGAACGGCGTCGAGCCGCAGAGGGCGAATCAGCTGGCCCTCCAGCTCGTCGCCGCGCTGCGCAAGCACTCGGAGGATCACCGCGTGCCGCTCGACCTCGACGCGGACCTCCGCCCCGAGGGGCGCAATGGGCCGCTCGCGCGGTCGCTCGACGCGTACGTCGAGTACTACCGGCGCTGGTCGCTGTCCTGGGAGGCCCAGGCGCTGCTGCGCGCCCGCGGCGTCGCGGGCAGCGTCAAGCTCATCGGCGACTTCATGGCCCTTGCGAACGAGGTCCGGTATCCCGAGGCCGTCGACCTCCAGGCCGTCCGCGAGATCAAGCGGATCAAGGCGCGCGTCGAGAGCGAGCGGCTTCCGCAGGGCGTCGACCCCGCGCGCCATCTCAAGCTGGGCCCGGGCTCGCTGAGCGACGTCGAGTGGCTCGTGCAGCTCCTGCAGCTGCAGCATTCGCACCGCGTGCCCGAGCTGCGGACGACGTCGACGATGAAGGCGCTCCGCGCTGCGGCCGCCGCCGGGCTCATCCCGGAATCGGCGGCGGACCGCCTCGCGGCCGCGTGGCGTCTGGCGAGTCGACTGCGCTCGGCCAACACGCTCCTGTCCGGTCAGACGAGCGACGTCCTGCCCGTCGACCGCAAGCGTCTCGACGGGATCGGGCGGCTCCTGGAGTATCCGCCGCGATCCGCCTCGCAGGTCGAGGAGGACTACCTCGGCGCGACGCGACGGGCGCGCCGCGTCTTCGAGAAGCTCTTCTACGGCTGATCAGGCCCTGATCGCCGGGATGCCTCAGGTTGCAGCATCCCGACCCCTTCGACGACGAAAAGGCCCCGGGTGAACCCGAGGCCCTTTCGTGCTGGAGCAGAACTCAGACGCCGAAGTACAGCTCGTATTCGAACGGGTGCGGACGCTGCGCGAGCGGCTTGATCTCGTTCTCGATCTTGTAGTCGATCCAGGTCTCGATGAGCTCCGGCGTGAAGACGCCGCCCTCGAGGAGGAACTGGTGGTCGGCTGCGAGCGCGTCGAGCGAGTCCTGCAGCGAGTTCGGCACCTGCGGGATGCCCTTGGCCTCCTCGGGCGGGAGCTCGTAGAGGTCCTTGTCGACGGGCTCGTGCGGCTCGATGCGGTTCTTGATGCCGTCCAGGCCCGCCATCAGCTGCGCCGCGAAGGCGAGGTACGGGTTGCCCGAGGCGTCCGGCGCGCGGAACTCGATGCGCTTGGCCTTGGGGTTGGTGCCCGTGATCGGGATGCGGATGGCCGCCGAGCGGTTGCCGGCCGAGTACACGAGGTTGACGGGAGCCTCGAAGCCCTTCACCAGGCGGTGGTAGCTGTTGAGCGTCGGGTTCGTGAAGGCGAGCACGGCGGGAGCGTGGGCCAGGATGCCGCCGATGTACCAGCGGGCGATGTCGGACAGGCCGCCGTAGCCCTTCTCGTCGTAGAAGAGCGGCTGGCCGTTGTTCCACAGCGACTGGTGCGTGTGCATGCCCGAGCCGTTGTCGCCGAAGAGGGGCTTCGGCATGAACGTGGCGGTCTTGCCCCACTGCTCGGCCGTGTTCTTGACGATGTACTTGAACTTCAGGATGTCGTCCGCCGCGTGGACCATCGTGTCGAAGCGGTAGTTGATCTCGGCCTGGCCGCCCGTGCCCACCTCGTGGTGCGCGCGCTCGAGGATGAGGCCCGCCTCGATGAGCTTGAGGCTGATGTCGTCGCGCAGGTCGGCCTGCTTGTCGACGGGGGAGACGGGGAAGTAGCCGCCCTTGTACGGGGTCTTGTTGGCGAGGTTGCCGCCCTCTTCGATGCGGCCCGTGTTCCACGCGCCCTCTTCGGAGTCCACCGAGTAGAAGCTCGAGTTCTGCTTCACCTCGTAGCGGACGTCGTCGAAGATGTAGAACTCGGCCTCGGGGGCGAAGAACGCGGTGTCGGCGATGCCCGTCGAGGCGAGGTACTTCTCGGCCTTCTTGGCGACCTGGCGCGGGTCCTTCGAGTAGATCTCGCCGTTGCGGGGGTTGTAGATGTCGAAGACCATGATGAGCGTCTTCGCCTCGCGGAACGGGTCGAGGTACGCGGTCGACACGTCAGGGATGAGCTGCATGTCGGACTCGTGGATGTTCGCGAAGCCCCGGATGGAGGAGCCGTCGAAGAGCTGGCCGACGGTGAAGAACTCCTCGTCGACCGTCGAGGCCGGAATGTTGAAGTGCTGCTGCACACCAGGAAGGTCCGTGAAGCGGATATCGAGGAACTTGACGTCCTCGTCCTTGATGTACTTCAGCACCTCGGATGAATCTTTGAACATTAAGGCTCCAGAGGTAGGGCATCGGGATGCGCCGCCCGTTCCCGGCGGCTCCCACGACCGTATCGGGAGGGGATTGCCCGGCAGTGACACCAATGTTTCCGGCATGTTACGCGAGCCTGGGTACGCTTGTCCGGTGACGCAGACTGGCGAGAGGTACCCCGGAGAGCGACTGGGTCTGCCCAGGGAAGGGGCCGGCTCGATCGCGCGACTGGGGCGCCGCGTCGGGGCCCTCTTCATCGATTACGGTGCCGCCTACCTCATCTCGGGCTTCTGGGGATGGGATCCGCTCGCGATCCTGGCGATCTTCGCGATCATCCAGATCGCGTTCCTCCCGACGCTGCAGGGGAGCCCTGGTCACCGCCTCTTCGGACTGCGCCTCGTGAGGGCGGACGGCGCGTGGGCCGGCTTGTGGCGCCCCATCGTGCGCACGCTCCTGCTCGTCCTCGTGATCCCTGCGGTCATCTGGGACGCCGACCAGCGCGGTCTCCACGACAAGGCAGCCGGCACGGTCCTGCTCCGCACCTAGGCCACGAGGAGCGGGATGCCGGCATCCGGCGGGTCCGGCGGTGGAAGGTCAGCGCGGGCGCGGAGCCCGGACCTTCGTGGGGTCGATGCCCTTCGGGATCGGCAGCGACGCGAGCGACTGCGAGACGGAGTCGACGCGCTTGATGACCGCCGACTGCGTCGCGCGGTCGATCTTCTTCGGGAGCGCCTTGATCGTGGAGGCCAGCTTGTCGATCGACACGTCGCCCTCGCCGTGGCCGATGTAGATGACGGTCACGGGGACACCCGAGGCGACGCGCTGCACCTTGGAGCGCTCGTCGTTGACCAGGCGCGTCAGACGGCCGCGCGCGCCCTCCGCGACGATGACGACGCCGCCGCGCCCGACGACGCGGTAGACGGCGTCCTGCGTCTTGGGGTTGATGCCCACGGGCGTGTCGTTGGCGGTCCAGTTGCGGCCGAGCGACGTCGAGAGGACGTGACCGGCGGCGCCGGGCATCCCGTCGATCTGCTTGTACATGGCGCTCGTGGACAGGCGCGTCATCGTCATGAGCGAGATCAGGATGCCGAGCATGAGCCCCGTGACGGCCCAGAGCAGAATGCTCCACCAGGCGACCGGCGGGATGAGGAAGCCGACGGCGACACCCGCGCCGATGGAGAGGATGAAGATTCCCGCGAGCAGCCAGGGAAGCCAGCGGAAGGCCTTCTGGGTGAACGTGTAGAGGGTGCGCAGCTGCCGGAAGAAGTTGGGACGCTTCTCGGGCGCGGTCGTACGGCCGGACATGCATCCAGCCTACCTTCCGGCGGCTGAGCCGACCGCTCCTGCACAGGCGGGGACCACGCCTGCTCCGTCCCCATCGCGTCCATGGTCCGCTCGGCCGGCCCGCGGGCGATCGCAGACTGGCGCCGTGCCTGCCCCAGACTGCCTGCTCGACGCGTATCGGATCATCCGGAGGGTCGACTCTCCCGGTGAGACCCCGTGGCCCGGACTGCTCGCGCACAGCGAGACGACCGGCACGGTTCTGCTCGTCGAGGCCGAGTCGCTCGGCGAGGACTGGCCGGGGTGGGAGGCGGATGCCGAGAGCCATCTGCTCGGCCCGCTCGACGTCGTGCGCCGCCCTGCCGGTCACCTCGTCGCGCTTCCGCCCTTCGCCGAGCCGCTCGAGGACTTCCTGCGCCGGCGCGAAGATGCCCCTCTGACAGACGGCGAAAGGCTCACGATCATCGTGAGCCTCCTGCGCGGCCTCGTCGCGGCGGCCGAGGCGTCGTCGCCCGACCCCTGTGGCCGGTGGTGGCTCACCGACGGCGGCAAGCCCGTGTTCGCCATGCATGGGGCCGGTCCTCGGCTCGCGGAGGCGACCGAGGGCCTCCTGCAGGCTGTCGTCGATGCAGCGGGCCGTTCGCTCCGGACGGTTCTCGAGGAGGCGCTCGAGGTCAGTCGCGACGGTGCGCGGCTGTCGCGCAATCTCCCACGCCTCGAGGAGGCGCTCTTCGCCGTCACGACGCCCGAGGCGCTCGCGACCACGGTCTTCCCGCCTCGCCGGGCGCGCGCCGCGATCACCGCGGACCCGACGGCAGATGTCGTCCCGGAGGCTCGTGAGTCGCTCGCAGGCCGAGTCGTGCGGCACGTGGATGCGGATCTCGCAGACACCGTCTCGCAGATCACGACGGCGGTCTGGCGTCGCTTCAGATCGGACCGTCCGGCAGCGCGCAAGCGTCCGCTGCTCTTCGCCGGCGCCGCGGCTGCGGCCGTGCTCGCGGCGGGCCTGCTGTGGCCTGCAGGCGGACCCGCGACTGCTCAGCCCGAGCAGGCCGGCGCCCCGTCTCCTGCGGCGGAGAGTCCCGCTGCTCCCACGGCGAGACCGTCCGCGGACGTTCCCGAGACCGAAGTCGAAGGACTCGCGGGGATGCTGAACGCGCTGCTGGCGGCCCGCTCGGCGTGTGCGGGCGATGAGTCGTGCCTCGCCGCTGTCGTCGAGGCGCCGAAGAAGTCCGCGCCCGCGGGGGCGATCGATCTCGCGCCGGACCAGCGCACGATCACGCTGCTGGACGACTTCGGCGGTGCCGCCGTACTGCGGGTCGACGCCCTCGACGAGTCAACGGGCGCCCAGCTGATCGTGATCGTCCGCCGGGACGAGAAATGGCTGATCCGCGACGTGCACGACGTCGCGGATCAGCCACTGTGAATTCAGATTCCGAGCTGCGCCTCGAACTGAGCGGCCTCCAGGCGCGCCTTGACGGCGCCCAGGAATCGTGCCGCGTCGGCGCCGTCGATGATGCGGTGGTCGTACGAGAGCGCGAGGTACACGTACGAGCGCACCGAGATCGCGTCCTTGCCGTCGACCGAGACGACGCCCGGCTTCTTCACCACGGCACCGAGACCGAGGATCGCCGACTGGGGCAGGAACACGATCGGGGTGTCGAACAGCGCGCCGCGCGAGCCGGTGTTCGTGAGAGTGAACGTGCCGCCCGCGAGCTCGTCGGGCTTGAGCTTGTTGTCGCGCGTGCGCGCGGCGAGGTCGGCGATCTCGCGCGCGAACTGCGCGAGGCTCTTGCCGGCGGCATCCTTCACGACGGGCGTAAGGAGGCCCCGCTCCGTGTCGACGGCGATCGAGATGTTCTCGGCGGCGGGGTAGACGATGTCGCTTCCGTCGACCGTCGCGTTGATGATCGGGAACGCCTGGAGCGCCTCGACCGCCGCGACGGCGAAGAACGGCAGGAACGACAGCTTGTCGCCCGTCTTGGCCTGGAAGTCCGCCTTGACCTTGTCGCGGTAGGCCGAGAGCTTCGTCACGTCGACCTCGACGACCGTCGTCAGCTGGGCCGTGGCCTGCATCGAGGCGACGGCGCGCTCGGCGATGACCTTGCGCAGGCGCGACATCGGCTGGGTCGTGCCGCGCAGCGGCGAGACCTCGAGGGCCGGAGCCGCTGCCGGAGCCGCGGCGGGTGCAGCAGGTGCCGCAGCGGGAGCGGCGGCGGCCTCGGCCGCCTTGAGGACGTCTTCCTTGCGGATGCGACCACCCACACCCGTGCCGGACACGGTCGAGAGGTCGACCCCCTGCTGCTGCGCAAGACGGCGCACGAGCGGCGTCACATACGTGGGGCCGTCCGCCTCCTCTGCCGCAGCGGCCGGGGCCGCGGGAGCCGGAGCGGCTGCCGGAGCAGCCGGCGCGGGGGTGGCTGCCGGAGCCGGAGCTGCTGCCGGAGCAGCCGGAGCCGGGGCAGCGGCGGGCACGGGAGCAGGCCCAGCGGCGGGTGCCGGGGCGGCTTCCGCCGCAGGCGCAGGCGCGGGTGCTGCCTCGGGCGCGGGGGCCTCGGCGGCCGGAGCGGCGGCGGCGTCGCCGATGCGGGCGAGCGCGGAGCCGACGGCGACCGTCTCGTCCTCCTTGACCAGGATCTCCTGGAGCACGCCGCCGAACGGCGACGGGATCTCGGTGTCGACCTTGTCGGTCGAGATCTCGAGCAGGGGCTCGTCCGTCTCGACCTGGTCGCCGACCTGCTTGAGCCAGCGGGTCACGGTGCCCTCGGTGACGCTCTCGCCGAGCTCGGGGAGGACGACCTCCTTGCCGCCCGACGCAGCCGCCGGGGCGGCCTCGGCGGGAGCCTCAGCGGCCGGAGCCTCAGCGGCGGGCGCCTCTGCGGCGGGCGCCTCTGCGGCGGGCGCCTCTGCGGCGGGCGCCTCTGCCGCGGGTGCGGGGGCGGCCTCTGCGGCAGCGGCCTCCGGAGCGGGCTCGGCGGCCGGCGCGGCCGAGCCGTCGCCGATCTTCGCGAGCACGGCGCCGACCTCGACGGTCTCGTCCTCCTGCACCAGGATCTCTTCGATGACGCCCGCGACGGGCGAGGGGATCTCGGTGTCGACCTTGTCCGTCGAGATCTCGAGGAGACCCTCATCGGCCTGGACGGTGTCTCCGACCTTCTTGAGCCAGCGGGTGACCGTTCCCTCAGTGACGCTCTCGCCGAGCGCGGGGAGGACCACGGAAGTGCTCATGTGACTGTCTCCTTCAGATGCCGATGTCGTGTCTAGCTTAGTGATGCGGTGTGCGGGTCGGAGTTCACAGGGCGTGCAGCGGCTTGCCCGCGAGCGCCAGGAAGGCCTCGCCGAGAGCCTCGCTCTGCGTCGGGTGCGCGTGGATGAACGGCGCGATGTCCTCGGGGTGGGCCTCCCACCCGACGGCGAGCTGGCCCTCCGTGATGAGCTCGCCCACCCGGTCGCCCACGAGATGCACGCCCAGGACGGGGCCGTCCTTGAGTCGGACGACCTTCACGATCCCCGAGGTGCCGAGGATCTCGCTCTTGCCGTTGCCGGCGAGGTTGTACTCGTACGCGACGATGGCGTCGGCGCCGTGCTCCGCCGCGGCCTGGGGCTCCGAGAGCCCGACGGACGCCACTTCCGGCTTGCAGTAGGTGACCTTCGGGATGTGGGCGTCGGGCACGGCGACGGGCGACAGCCCCGCGATGAGCTCCGCCACGAAGATGCCCTGCGCGAATCCGCGATGCGCGAGCTGGGGACCCGGCACGATGTCGCCGACGGCCCATACGTGCTCGAGGGAGGTCCGCAGGTGCCCGTCAGTGACGACGAAGCCGCGGTCGAGGGCGATGCCGGCCTCTTCGTAGCCGAGGCCGGCGGTCGCGGGTCCACGGCCCACCGCGACGAGGAGGTAGTCGGCCTCGAGGGCCGTCCCGTCCTCCAGCGTCACGGTGACAGCATCCGGGGTCTGCGTCGCACTCGCGAACCGGACGCCGAGCGAATACGCGATGCCCCGACGGCGGAACGCCCGCTCGAGCGCCTTGCTGATGGACGGGTCCTCGACCGGCACGAGGTGGTCGAGGGCTTCCACGATCGTGACCTCTGCGCCGAACGAGCGCCACACGCTCGCGAACTCGACGCCGATGACGCCGCCGCCCAGCACGATGACCCGGCCCGGCACCTCGGCGAGCTCGAGAGCGCCCTCGCTGGTGAGGATGCGTCCGCCGACCTCGAGGCCGGGAAGGCTCCGGCTGTACGAGCCGGTCGCAAGGACGACATCCGCTCCCACGTAGCGGTCGTCGCCGACGCGCACGGCGCGGTCCGGCTCGAGCCGGCCTTCCCCCTGGACGACGGTGATGCCGCGCGCCTTGACGAGGCCTTCCAGCCCCTTGAACTTCTTCGCCACGATGCCTTCGCGATACGCGCGCACGCCGGCGGGGTCGATCGACTCGAACGTGGCGCGCACTCCGAAGGAGCTCGACTCACGCGCATTGTCGGCGATCTCGGCGGCGTGCAGCAGAGCCTTCGTCGGGATGCAGCCGCGGTGCAGGCAGGTGCCGCCGACCTTCTCCTTCTCGATGAGTGCGACGGTCTTGCCGAGCTCCGCGGCGCGCAGCGCCGCCGCGTAGCCGCCGCTGCCGCCGCCGAGGACGACGAGGTCGAAGGTGTGATCGGTCATCGTCCGGCCTCCTGCTCGATGAAGCGGATGAGCGACCGCACCGTGGCGGCCGTCGGTCCCTTGTCGGTGAATCCGTAGCCGCCCGCCTTGTTCATGCCGACCCCGGCGATGTCCAGGTGCACCCAGGGGATGCGCGGGGCGTCGTCCGCTTCCGACGTCCGGCCGACGAAGCGCTGGAGGAAGAGCCCTGCGAAGAGCGAACCGCCCGCGGGATCCCCGATCTTGGCGTTGACGAGATCGGCGATGGGGGAGTCGAGCTCCTCGTTCATGTGCGCCGGAAGGGGGAGGCGCCACGCGAGCTCGTCGACCTCGTCCGCCGCGGAGAGGTACCTGGCGACGGCGTCGTCCTCGCCCATGACCCCCGCGTGCCGGCTGCCGAGGGCGACGGTGATGGCGCCGGTGAGCGTCGCGACGTCGACGAGGACATCGGGATGCTCGCGGCTGGCCGCGACGAGTCCATCGGCGAGGACGAGCCGGCCTTCGGCATCCGTGTTGAGGACCTCGACGGTCGACCCGTCGAGCAGGCGCAGGACGTCACCCGGGCGCGTCGCGCGCCCGGAGGGCATGTTGTCGGCGACGCACAGCCACGCCGACACCCGTACCGGCAGGCCGAGCGTTGCGACGGCCCGCAGGACCGCGAGGGCCGTCGCCGCGCCGCACATGTCGTACTTCATGCCGACCATGGCGGCGGCGGGCTTGAGCGAGAGACCGCCGGTGTCGAACGTGATGCCCTTGCCGACGATCGCGACGTGCCGCGTCGCATCGTCGGGGGAGTAGTCCAGCCGCACGAGGCGCGGCGGGCGGTCCGAACCCTGGCCGACGCCGAGGATGCCGCCGTAGCCGCCGTCACGCAGTGCCGCCTCGTCGAGCACCTCGACGGTCACGGGGAGCTCCGCGACGCTCGTCGTCGCCCGCTCCGCGAAGTCGGCGGGTCCGAGCCACTCCGCGGGGATCGATACGAGGTCCTTGACGAGCGCGACGGCGGCGGCGGTCGCTCTCACCGCGGCGACAGCATCCGGATCCTCCTCATCGGCGCCGTGCACGCGCACCGTCGAGGCGCGCGGCTTGGGCGGATCCGACTTGTAGCCGTCGAAGCGATAGCCGCCCAGCGTCGCGCCCTCCGCAGCCGCGCGCCAGAGGCCGGGCGAGGCGGGCAGGCCGACGGCGACCGTCGCGAATCCCGTGAGGGTGCGGATGGCGGCGCCCACGGCGTCACGGACGGCCGCCGCATCCGGATTCGAGCCGGTACCGACGACGGCGAGGGGGAGTGCCGTGCTGTCAGGCGCATAGACGCGCTGGAAGGAGGAGGGCGACCCCGTGAACCCGGTCGCCAGCAGGGCGTCGCGCAGACCGGGCCAGTCCTCCAGCGAGGGTGAATCGTCCTTGTCGAGCGGCGGCAGGGCGAGGAGCACGACGTCGGCGTCTGCTTCTCGGATCGGATCGGTGCGGTACTCCAGGTCGGGAAACGACATGGGGTCCATCCTAGGAGCGCGGCTCCGAGCCGCCGCGTGGAGCGGCGCCGAAGACCTGCGTTCGCTGAAAGCGCGACCGCGGCGACCCGGCCGTCCGATGCGCCTCGTAGCATGGGAGCATGCCCCTCTCCGCACCCCTGTTCGAGCGTGCCGCGTCGGCCCCGCCGGTGCCGTCGGGGCTCCCGCTCGTCATCGCGCTGACGGGGTTCACAGACGCGGGGTCGGCCGTGAGCGGGCTCGTGGACTACGTCCGGGACGAGCTCGATCCCACTCCTCTCGCGGTCTTCTCGAACGACGTGCTGCTGGACTACCGCGCGCGCCGCCCCGTCATCTCGTTCGATCAGGACCACCTCACCGACTACCGCCCGCCGCGCCTCGAGCTGTCCCTCGCGCACGACGCGGACGGACGGCCCTTCCTCGTGCTCGCCGGGTACGAGCCCGACTTCGCGTGGGACGCGTTCGCGGCCGCCGTCGTCGACTTCGCGGAGTCGCTCGCCGTGTCGACGATCACGTGGGTCCACTCGATCCCGATGCCCGTCCCACACACCCGCCCCATCGGGACGACGGTGAGCGGCACGCGCACGGATCTCACCGAGGCGCACTCGGTGTGGCAGCCGCACACGCAGGTGCCCGCGACGGCCGGTCACCTCCTGGAGTATCGCCTCGCGCAGGAGGGCATCCCCATCGCGGGCTTCGTGCTGCTCGTGCCGCACTATCTGGGCGACACCGAGTACCCCGCATCGACCCTCGCGGCGCTGGACAGCATCACCGTCGCGACGGGGCTCACCTTCGACGGGGACGATCTGCGCGAGCAGAACCGCGAGTACCTGACGAAGGTCGACGAGCAGGTCGGCGGCAGCGAGGAGCTCTCGCGCATGCTCCAGGGACTCGAGGAGCGCTATGACGCCTACATGGCGGGCTCCACCCTCGCGACGCCCATCATCCACGCGGGCGATCTGCCCAGCGCCGACGAGCTCGCCGCCGAGCTCGAGAGGTTCCTCGCGTCGCGGCCCTCGGGCGACGAGGACAAGCGTCCGTGAAGGAATGCCGGACAGCATCCGCGCGTTCGTACTGACGTGTCCCCTGCCGCTTGCAGCGCGGCGAGTGTGAGACAATAGATGATCTGACCCGTTGTCATCGCAGTCCCCGAGGATTCCTCGGCGGGCTGGGGACTTGACAAGGGTCTTACTAGTGTCCGAAATCGATCGGGGGGCGTGGGATGGACACGCCCCACCGGTGAAAGGCGAAACGTGACCGCTAGCGCGAACACCAAACCTCGAGCCCGAGCAGCGAAGGACACCGAGGTGGAGACTCCCGTCGAGGCGGCGGAGAAGAAGACCGCGCCCAAGCGCGCGGCGGCCAAGGCCTCGCCCGCCAAGGCATCCAAGGCCAAGGCGAGCAAGGGCGACGAGCCGGACGACTCGGAGGAGCTGGACGACGAGGTCGAACTCGACGAGGAAGGTCTCGACGAGGACGAGTCCGGCGACGACGAGGCGGCGGCGACCGCGAGCGCGAAGCCTGCCGGAGACGCCGAGTCCTCGGACGACGACGAGGACGAAGACGGCGAGGAGACCACCAAGCCGGCCTTCAGCGAGCCGCTGCCCACCGGCGCCATCGTCATCTCGTCGACCGACGAGGACGACATCCCGGTCTACTCGACCCAGATCACCGGCGCCACGGCCGACCCGGTCAAGGACTACCTGAAGCAGATCGGCAAGGTGCCGCTCCTCAACGCGGCCGAAGAGGTCGAGCTCGCGATGCGCATCGAGGCGGGCCTGTTCGCCGAAGAGAAGCTGTCGCACATGACCGCGCCGGAGAAGTCGTCACAGCTGGGCTTGGACCTGCAGTGGGTCGCCCGCGACGGCCAGCGCGCCAAGTCGCACCTGCTCGGCGCCAACCTGCGCCTGGTCGTCTCGCTCGCCAAGCGCTACACGGGCCGCGGCATGCAGTTCCTGGACCTGATCCAGGAGGGCAACCTCGGTCTCATCCGCGCCGTGGAGAAGTTCGACTACACCAAGGGCTTCAAGTTCTCGACGTACGCGACGTGGTGGATCCGCCAGGCCATCACGCGCGCGATGGCCGACCAGGCCCGCACGATCCGCATCCCGGTCCACATGGTGGAGGTCATCAACAAGCTCGCGCGAGTCCAGCGCCAGATGCTGCAGGACCTCGGCCGCGAGCCCACGCCCGAGGAGCTCAGCCGCGAGCTCGACATGACCCCTGAGAAGGTCATCGAGGTGCAGAAGTACGGCCGTGAGCCGATCTCGCTGCACACTCCGCTCGGCGAGGACGGCGACAGCGAGTTCGGCGACCTCATCGAGGACACCGAGGCTGTCGTTCCGGCGGATGCTGTCGGCTTCACGATGCTGCAGCGCCAGCTCGAGTCGCTCCTGGACTCGCTCTCGGAGCGCGAGGCGGGCGTCATCCGCATGCGCTTCGGCCTCGGCGACGGCCAGCCCAAGACGCTCGACCAGATCGGCGACACGTTCGGCGTCACGCGTGAGCGCATCCGCCAGATCGAGTCGAAGACGATGGCCAAGCTCCGTCACCCCTCGCGTTCGCAGTCGCTCCGGGACTACCTCGAATGAGCGGCGAGGCCAACGCCGGCAAGGCGCTGACCGTCGACCTCGAAGGCGCCACCTTCGCCCGCATCCCGATCAAGACGCGCGTCGTCATGCCCGGGGACGACCTCGACGCCTTCGTGCGCGAGTACGCGGCCGACGTCGTTCAGCCGGGTGACACGCTCTTCGTGACCGAGAAGATCGTCGCGATCACGCAGGGCCGCTCCTTCCCGGTCGACTCGATCAAGCCCCGCCGGCTCGCGCACTTCCTGTCGCGGTTCGTCGTCAAGACGCCCTACGGCATCGGCCTGGGCATGCCCGAGACGATGGAGATGGCGCTGCGCGAGTGCGGCACGATCCGCATCCTCTTCGCGGCGGCCGTCTCAGCCGTGACGAAGCTCTTCGGCCGCAAGGGCGACTTCTACCGGATCGCGGGCGACAAGGCCCGTGCGATCGACGGCCCGACGAGCGGCACGATCCCGCCGTACAACAAGGCGGTCGTGCTCGGCCCGGAGCGTCCTCGAGAGGTGGCGGCGCACCTCAAGGGCATGCTCGGGCATGGTGTCGAGGTCGCCGTCGTCGACATCAACGACATCGGCGGCAACATCCTCGGCTCGACGCTCCTGAAGGAGCGCGAGAAGCAGCTCGTCGCGATCCTCCGCGACAACCCGCTCGGCCAGGGCCACCAGTCGACGCCGCTCGGCATCGTCCGCAGGTCCTGAGCCCGACAGCGCAAAGGCCCGGCCTCCCGCGAGGGAGCCGGGCCTTTCGCATAGACCCCGCGCGACGTCACGGATCGAATTCAGGAGACATCGGCGTGGTCAGGTGGATCCATCGAGAACGGTCCTGATCACGACCGATTCGCCTGATCTGGTGCGCGCCTGCGGTGGGCTCCCCCGGATCGGGCGGACGACCGAGGCCTCAGAACCCGATGGCCTCGCGGTAGCGCGGCTTGTGGCCGGTCCGGATGCCGGTCGCCGTCGGCTTGTTCTCGTACACGCCGGCGGCCCAGTTGCCCTCGACGAGCACGGGTCCCGTCGGCGTCACGACGATGTCCCAGCCCACGTACTGCACCTGGGGGACGACGCGCGCGACGCGGTCGACGAACGCCCTGACCTCGTCCATCATCGGCAGCTGGAAGTCGGCGATGCGCACGCCCGACTCCGGGTGGAACTCGTGGACGTTGGCGTGGGAGTCGTACCCCTTGCCGACCGCGTGACCGGCGTCGTCGAGCATCGTGTAGAAACCGCCGTACGTCATCTGGTCGCTCACCGCACCGCGGCCGAACTTCTGCGCCACCGCGAGGATGTGGGTCTTCTCGCCGTCGAAGAACGCCGTCACGCGGGTCGTGTTGACCGTCCCAGGGCACACGGCAGCGAGGTCGGCGTGCTGCACGATGACCTCCTCGATGAGGAGCTCGCCGCGCTCGAGCAGACCGCGGTGGAAGGCATCCCAGTCCTCGACGTCGGCCGCGTGATAGCGGTGGACGCCCGTGCCGGCCTGACCGACGGGCTCCTTCGTCACGATGGTGCCGAGCCGCCGGGCGAACGCCTCGACCTCGGCGGCGTTGCCCTCCTCGACGACCATCCAGTCGCGGTGGAGGTGCTCGCTGAAGACGCGGTCGAACTCGACCTTGTCCTGGAAGAGGCCGCGGAAGTCGGGGTGGTCGTACTTCTGCGAGAGCTGGTTCGAGACGGGATGGGTCATGTAGGTCGCCCGCTCCGCCTTGTTCAGGATCGCGAAGTCGTAGTCGATGTAGTCCTGGAAGCCCACGTTGCGCAGGCCGGCCTGCCAGAGCATGTCGACGACGACGGCCGGTCGCCACTTGCCGTGCTCCTCCGAGGCCTCCTTGGCCCGTTCGAGCACCGATCCGACGTCGATGCGGCGGGCGCGTCCGGCGAGGTAGCGAAGGCGCGGCGCGAGGCCGAGACCCTTGCGAGGCATGAGTGCTCCAAGGTCGGGTGAGGGGGACCCCGATAGTCTAGACGGCGTGACTTCGGGCGATCGGATGGGGGATGCCGCGCCCCGGCGCAGTGCTCCACTCGCCCGCATCGACCATCGTGCGCTCCGCGCCAACGTCGAGTCCCTTCTGCTGCGCTCGGAGGGGGATTGGTCGGTCGCCGACCTCCGTCACGACGCTCTGGGGCACGGCGTCGGCCCCGTCGCCCGGACGCTGCTGGAGCTCGGCGTGGACGGCCTGCTCGTGGACGAGGACCGACTGCCCGGCCTGGCGGAGGAGCTCCCCGGCGCGGCACTCCGCAGCGGCGGCGAGCCCACGCTGGACGTCGACGAGGTCTTCGGGCTGCCTGGTTCCGCGGGGATCGGCGTCATGCGGCTCGCGGGCTTCGTGCTCGTCGTCAAAGACCTGCGCGCGGGGGAGGGCGTCTCCTACGGCTTCACGCACCGCGCGTCCGCGGACACGCGCGTCGCGCTCGTGGCCGGCGGCTACGCCCAGGGCATCGTGCGGGGACTCGGCGACCGCGTCTCGGTGCGCCTCGGCGAGGAGCAGCATCCCGTCATCGGCCGCGTCGCGATGGACGTGTGCGTCGTCGACATCGGGGAGGCGGATGCCGCGCGCGGCGACGAAGCCGTGTTCTTCGGCCCCGACGACGGCGACCCGCCGCTTGCCGAGTGGGTCGTGAGCACCGGCATGACGGCGCAGGAGCTCGTGGCGGGCGTGGGGCAGCGGGCTCAGCGGGAGCACATTGGATGACGGCTGAGCTTCGCGTCGATCTCGACGCCTTCGCTGCGAACCTCGGGGCGATCCGTGCTCGGGTCGCCCCGGCCCAGCACATGCTCGTCGTGAAGGACGACGCCTACGGCCACGGCCTCGAGGAGGTCGTGGCCCGAGCGTGGGCCGAAGGTGTCCGCTGGTTCGGGGCGTTCGACGTGCGGACGGGCCGCGTCGTGCGCGCCGAGCTCGGTCCCGACCCGCGCGTGTTCGTGTGGATCGTCGCGACGGCCGGCGAGGCGCAGCAGGCCGTCGACGCGGATCTGGACGTCGGGGTGGGCGACGCCGCCCTGCTCGAGGATCTCGGAGCGGCTGGCGGCCGCGCCCGCGTGCATCTCAAGATCGACACGGGCCTGCACCGCAACGGGGTCCGGCCGGAGGAGTGGCCGGCATTCGTCGCGCGCGCGACCGAACTCGAGCAGACGGGCGCGATCGAGGTCGTCGGAATCTGGAGCCACATCGCCGAGGCCTCCGATGCAGAGGACGACGCGGCGCGCGCCGCGTTCGAGACGGCGTGCAACCAGGCCCGGTCCGCCGGGCTGCGCCCGAGTCTGCGGCATCTCGCTGCGTCGGCGGCGGGGTTCGCTCGCGCCGAGTTCCGCTACGACCTCGTGCGGGTCGGGGCGTTCGCCTACGGCATCCGTCCCGCAGGAGGTCCCGGGGAGGCCGAGCTCGGCATCCGTCGCATCTCGACGCTCGCGGCTCGAGTGACGCGCGTCGCGGACGGCACGGCGACCATGGACCTCGGGAGCCTGGACGGGCTGCCCTCGACGCTCGCGGGGCGCCTCCAGGTGGAGACGCCGGCGGGGCCGCGCCTGCTGACCGCGATCCGCGGGGGTGAGAGCGACGTGGATGCCTGGCCCGGTGCAGGAGTCGGCGACGAGGTGCTGATCTTCGGTGCGAGGGCGCCGTTCAGCGCGACCGATGCGGCCGAGTCGATCGGGACGATCGGGGAGGAGATCGCGGTGCGCGTCGCTCCGACGGTGCCGCGGGTGCTCGGCGGAGGGCCCGCTACACGGATTCGCTGAGGCGAGCCGTCTCGTCGTGCCACGACGTGGCGACGGAACGGAGCTTCTCTTCGTACTTGCGGCCGTGGTGGGCGCAGAACAGCAGCTCGCTGCCGTTGACCTCGGCGGCGATGTAGGCCTGGGCGCCGCACGAGTCGCAGCGGTCCATAGCGGTCAGGCGGTATTCGAGGACGGCGGCGGGCTGGGTCGGGGTCGAAAGCGTGTTCATCTCGGTGCCTCCTCGTATCGTCACTCGTCCTGCTTCGCTGGTCATGACATACAACCACGCGATTGTTTCGAGAATGCCGCGAAGCCATGACATTTCGCTGAGCGCGTACGCCGGTGCCACCGGCTCGTGTCTGTGCTCCGGCCCGTCGGTGCACGCGGATACGCTTGATGATTGTGACCGCCGAGTACTCCGCCCATCATCTCCAGGTGCTCGAGGGTCTCGAGGCGGTCCGCAAGCGTCCCGGCATGTACATCGGCTCGACCGATTCGCGCGGCCTCATGCACTGCCTGTGGGAGATCATCGACAACTCCGTCGACGAGGCGCTCGCGGGCCACGGCACGCGGATCGACATCGTGCTGCACGCCGACGGCAGCGTCGAGGTGCGGGACCGCGCCCGAGGCATCCCCGTCGACATCGAGCCGCGCACGGGACTGTCGGGCGTCGAGGTCGTCTTCACGAAGCTCCACGCGGGCGGCAAGTTCGGTGGTGGCTCGTACGCGGCCTCGGGCGGCCTGCACGGCGTCGGCGCATCGGTCGTCAACGCACTGTCCGAGCGCCTCGACGTCGAGGTCGACCGCGGCGGCAAGACGTGGGCGATGTCGTTCCACCGGGGCGAGCCCGGCGTGTTCGCAGGCGGCTCGCCCGATGCGGGATTCACGCCCTTCGAGGAGCGCTCCGAGCTGCGCGTCGCGGGCCGCGCCGCGAAAGGCGTGACGGGCACGCGCATCCGCTACTGGGCTGACCGGCAGATATTCACGAAGGATGCCGCCTTCAATCTCGAAGAGCTCGAGCAGCGCGCACGGCAGACGGCCTTCCTCGTGCCGGGGCTCGAGATCGTCATCAGCGACGAGCGCGAGGGCGGGGTCAACGCGACGAGCTTCCGGTTCGACGGCGGCATCTCCGAGTTCGCGGACTTCCTTGCGCCCGACGCGCCCGTGACCGACACGTGGCGGCTGTCCGGCTCGGGCACCTTCACCGAGACCGTCCCCGTCCTGCAGGCGAACGGGCACATGGTGCCCACCGAGGTCGAGCGCGAGTGCCACGTCGACGTCGCGGTGCGCTGGGGGACCGGCTACGAGACAGTCGGCCGCTCGTTCGTCAACATCATCTCGACGCCCAAGGGCGGCACGCATCAGCAGGGCTTCGAGCTCGGGCTGATGAAGGTGATCCGCACGCAGGTCGAGCAGAACGCACGCCGCCTCAAGGTCGGCAACGACAAGCTCGAGAAGGACGACATCCTCGCGGGCCTCACGACCGTCCTCACCGTGCGTCTTCCCGAGCCGCAGTTCGAAGGCCAGACGAAGGAGGTGCTCGGAACCCCCGCCGTGCGCCAGATCGTCGCCAACGTCGTCAGCCGCGAGCTCGCGGCGCGCTTCGCGTCGCCGAAGCGCGACGACAAGAACCAGACGTCGATGCTGCTGGACAAGATCGTCTCGGAGATGAAGGCGCGCATCTCGGCGCGCACGCACAAGGAGACGCAGCGCCGCAAGAACGCCCTCGAGTCATCCTCGCTGCCGGCCAAGCTCGCGGATTGCCGGACCAACGACGTCGCCGAGTCCGAGCTGTTCATCGTCGAGGGCGACTCGGCCCTCGGCACCGCGAAGCACGCGCGCAACAGCGAGTACCAGGCGCTGCTTCCCATCCGCGGCAAGATCCTCAACGTGCAGAAGGCGTCGATCAGCGACATGCTCGGCAACGCCGAGTGCGCCTCGATCATCCAGGTCATCGGCGCGGGGTCCGGCCGCTCCTTCGACATCGAGCAGGCGCGCTACGGCAAGGTCATCCTGATGAGCGACGCCGACGTCGACGGCGCGCACATCCGGACGCTCCTGCTGACGCTCTTCTTCCGGTATATGCGCCCGCTCATCGAGGAGGGCCGCGTCTTCGCCGCCGTCCCGCCGCTGCACCGCGTCGTCGTCATCAACCCCGGCTCCAAGCCAAATGAGACGATCTACACCTACAGCGAGCAGGAGCTCCACGGACTGCTCGCGAAACTCGGCAAGGCGGGCAAACGCTGGCAGGAGCCCGTGCAGCGCTACAAGGGCCTGGGCGAGATGGATGCCGAGCAGCTCGCCACGACGACGATGGACCGCGTCGGCCGCACGCTGCGCCGCGTGCGCCTCGAGGATGCCGAGTCCGCGGCATCCGTCTTCGAGCTGCTGATGGGCAACGACGTCGCCCCGCGCCGCGAGTTCATCGTGAGCTCGAGCGACCGGCTGTCGCGCGAGAGCATCGACGCGTAGACCGATCCCAGCCGGATGCGGCGGCGTGCCGGGCAGCCGGCCGCGGCTCGTGCCCGCAGACCCACGCAGCCGGTGCCGGCAGGCCCACGCAGGCGCTAGCTGATGGCGGTGCCGATCGCGCCGACGACGCCGTCGAGCGGCGTGCCCGAGGCATCCCGCTTCGCACCGGAGGCCGGCAGCGCGCGCGTGGCGCCGTCGGCGGCGACGGCGCGCGGCTCTGCGCCCACCCACGCGAGCGTGATGGTGTCCTCGCCGCGGAGGAAGCGCTGGGCACGGACGCCGCCGGTCGCGCGTCCCTTGGCCGGGAACTCCGTGAACTGCGACACCTTCGCCGTGCCGGACTCGGCGCCGGCGAGAGCCTGGCTGCTGCCGGCGATCGTGACCACGACCGCGTCGAAGGCGGTCGCGCCCACGACGCCGAAGAACACGACCCGCTCGCCGGAAGCGACGCGGACGCCGGCCATGCCGCCCGCCGAGCGTCCCTGCGGCCGCACGGAGTCGGCGTCGAAGCGCAGGAGCTGCGCATCCGACACGACGAAGACGAGCTCCGCGCCGTCCGGCGCGGGCGCGGCGCCGACGACCCGGTCGCCGTCCTTGAGCGCGATGATCTCGATGTCGTGCTTGTTGCCGAGCTCGGCCGCCGAGACGCGCTTGACGACGCCCTGAGCGGTCCCCAAGGCGATGGGCGGGGCGTCCGCGAGCGGGACGAGGCCCACGACGTGCTCGCCCGAGGACAGACCGAGGTACTGGTCGACGCGCGTGCCCGCCGCGAGCTGGACCGAGTTGCCCGGCACGGACGGAAGGTCGACGGGGGAGAAGCGGACGAGCCGCCCGGCCGACGTGACGGCGCCGAGGTCGCCGCGCGTCGTCGCGTCCACGGACGACAGGATGGCGTCGTGCTTCGCGCGGCGCGAGGGCGGGACGATGCCGCCGTTCGGCGCATCGGGCGAGACCTCCGCGCGGACCATGCGACCCGTCGCCGACAGGTACACGCGGCACGGGGCGTCGGCGATCTGGAGCTGAGGCGCGGTCGCGGCGGCCCGCGATCGCGGTGCGACCGGTCCGCCGTTCAGGAGCAGCGTGCGCCGGGGCGTGCCGTAGATCTCGGCCGCGGCGTCGAGCTCGCGGGCGACCTGTGCGCGCAGGAGCACCTCGCTCCCGAGGAGCTCCTCGAGCTCAGCGATCTCGGCCTTCAGCTTGTCGCGCTCGGCCTCGAGCTCGATGCGCGAGAACTTCGTGAGGCGACGCAGGCGCAGCTCGAGGATGTACTCGGCCTGCGCCTCGGAGAGGTCGAAGACGTCCATGAGGCGCGCCCGCGCCTGTTCGCCGTCGTCGGAGGTGCGGATGACCTGGATGACCTCGTCGATATCGAGGATCGCGACGAGGAGGCCCTCGACGAGGTGCAGGCGCTCCTTGCGCCGCGCGAGGCGGAATCGGCTGCGCCGCGTCACGACCTCGATGCGGTGGTCGAGGTACACCTGCAGGAGCTCGCGCAGTCCGAGCGTCTGCGGCTGACCCGCGACCAGTGCGACGTTGTTGATGCCGAAGGAGTCCTCGAGCGGCGTGAGGCGGTAGAGGTGCTCGAGCACGGCCTGCGGGTCGAAGCCCGTCTTGATGCCGATGACGAGTCGCAGGCCGTTGTGCCGGTCGGTCAGGTCCGTGACGTCCGCGATGCCCTGCAGCTTCTTGGCCTGGACCGCATCCTTGATCTTCTCGATGATGCGCTCGGGGCCGACGAGGTACGGGAGCTCAGTGACGACGAGACCCGTGCGGCGTGGGCCGAGCGGCTCGATCGAGACCTTGGCGCGCGTGCGGAAGGTGCCCCGACCGGTCCGGTAGGCGTCCTTGATGCCGTCGAGACCCACGATGACGCCGCCCGAGGGCAGATCCGGGCCCGGGACGAACTCCATGAGGTCCTCGAGCGTCGCGTCGGGGTTCTCGAGCAGGTGCGTCGCGGCGGCGACGACCTCGATGAGGTTGTGCGGTGCCATGTTGGTCGCCATGCCGACCGCGATGCCGGTCGTGCCGTTGACCAGGAGGTTGGGGAAGGCGGCCGGCAGCACGGCGGGCTGCTGGAACTGGCCGTCGTAGTTGGGGATGAAGTCGACGACGTCCTCGTCGAGGTTCTCGGTGAGCGCGAGCGCCGACGGCGCCAGGCGCGCCTCGGTGTATCGAGGGGCGGCGGGGCCGTCGTCGAGGGAGCCGAAGTTGCCGTGCCCGTCGACGAGCGGCACGCGCAGCGAGAACGGCTGGGCGAGGCGGACGAGCGCGTCGTAGATGGGGGCGTCACCGTGCGGGTGCAGCTTTCCCATGACCTCGCCCACGACGCGGGCGCTCTTGACGTGTCCGCGAT
Organism: Microbacterium sp. NPDC019599; assembly: GCF_040632175.1. NCBI lineage: Bacteria > Bacillati > Actinomycetota > Actinomycetes > Micrococcales > Microbacteriaceae > Microbacterium > Microbacterium sp. NPDC019599. The sequence continues at coordinate 455,615 of NZ_JBEYBL010000001.1, read as the reverse complement.
CGGGGCGGAGTCCCATGTCGGCCATCTGGAAGAGGATGCGCCGCTGGACGGGCTTGAGGCCGTCGCGCGCGTCGGGCAGAGCGCGCGAATAGATGACGGAGTACGCGTACTCGAGGAACGACCCCTGCATCTCGGCGGCGACATCGATGTCTTCGATGCGGCCGTGCTCGGCGGGGGAGGAATCGGTGCGTGATGCGGGCATGACGATCTGGCCTCGGGTGACGACGGGCCGGCGTGGAGTGTCCGGCGAGGGCGGTCCGCGGGTGTGCGAGACTGGCCCGGATGTCCCTCAGCCTACCGGCCGACCCGCCACGCGCCCGGAGCCTCACCCGTGTCGTCCCCGAGATGCTGGCGGCTCTCGAGGGCGGCGGCGAGTGGCTGCGACCCGCCGAGAGCGCGGTCCTGTTCGTCATCGACGGCCTCGGTGCGCGCAATCTGTCGGCTCGCGCGGGCCACGCGAGGTTCCTCGCGTCCGCGGGTGGGAAGAAGGATGTCGCGCGCTCCGTCTTCCCCTCGACGACGGCCGCCGCCCTGACGTCGCTGCTCACAGGCGTCGAGCCGGGGGAGCACGGCCTGGTGGGCTACCGCATCCGGATCCCGGGGACGGATCTCGCCCCGAACCAGCTCAAGGGCTGGGAGACCGACGGGCTCGATCCGCATTCCTGGCAGCGCGCCCAGCCGATCTTCGAGCGCGAGGCGGCGGCCGGCCGGCCGTGCTTCGTCGTGTCGCGCGGGAAGTTCGCCGGCTCCGGGTTCTCCACCGCGACGGTCCGCGGCGCGACCTTCGTGCCGTCGTCGTCGGCCGCGGAGGGCGCCGAGCTCGCGGCGGGCCTCGTGGCACAGCATCCGGGTGCGCTCGTGTACCTGTACGCGCCGGAGCTGGACGGCATCGCGCATCAGAAGGGCTGGGAGTCCGACGACTGGGCGCGCGCCCTGGAGACGGTGGATGCCGCGGCCCGCGCTCTCTCGGATTCGCTGCCGGACCGCGCCGGGGCGGTGGTGACAGCCGACCACGGCATCGTGGACGTCCCGCGCCACCGCCAGCTGCTGCTCACGGAGGGGGACGCCCTCGTGACGGGCGTGAGCGTCATCGGCGGTGAGCCGCGGATGCTGCACCTCTACGCCGAGCCAGGGCGAGCGGATGCCGTCCTCGACGCGTGGCGGGCGTCGGAGGGCGGGCGCTCCTGGGTGCTGTCACGGGACGAGGCCGTCGAGGGGGGGCTGTTCGGACCCGTCGCGTCGGAAGTGCGCGAACGGATCGGGGACGTCGTCGTCGCGGCCCGCGCGGGTGTGGCGTACTACGACGATCGCCTGGCCGACAAGGCGCCGCAGAAGATGATCGGGCAGCACGGCTCATTGACGGACGAGGAGCGCACGGTGCCGCTCATCCGGCTCGGCGCGTTCGCCTGAGGGAACCTGCGAGCCCCTCAGAGCCTCAGCGGCGCTCCGGCGCCGATCACTCCTCGCCGCGGGCCCCGAAGACGATCTCGTCCCAGGAGGGCATCGACGTGCGGCCCTTGCGGCGCCCGGACGCCTCAGCGGCGACGGGGCGGTCGGGTTCGAAGGCGGGCTCGGGATCGGGAGCCGGATCTTCGTCGTAGCCGGGCTCGAGGGCGTCGAACAGCGCCACGGGACTCACCGCGCGCGACGGAGCGAGCTCCTCGGCTCCGGGAAGCGGCTCACGCTGGCCGCGACGGCGCCGCAGCGCCTCGAGGAGGTCGGCCGTCTCGGGCGTCGTCACGACGGGCTCGTCGGCCCGCTTGATCGCGGCCTGCTGGACCGCGGGGGCGACGGGCGCCGGCACCTCGGGCGATTCGAGGTCGGCTCCGGGATCGGGCAGGCGTCGCGGCCCGAACGCGCCGCTGTCGAAGCGGGAGTCGTCCTTGACCGGGGTCGTCTCCAGCGCGCGCAGGCGCGGGATGAGTCCCTCGGGCAGCGATCCCTGACGGGACAGCTGGATCGCGTCCGGATTCAGAGGCGAAAGGGTCGCGCGGCGCGGCTCGAAGCCCCACCTCGCGTCATGGTCGATCTCGCTCGCGGTGAACTCGAGCTTGACGATCCAGCCCGTCGGCTCCTTCCAGCTCGTCCAGCGCTCGCCTGTCGCACCCGCCTCGGCGAGCTTCACGCGGACCGCGGCGCCGAAGGTGGGGTGGCGATCGCCGTCGAGATCCGATCCCAGGAGGACCGGCACGGCGAGGGCCTGGCCGACGATGTGCTCGCGCTCGGCGAGGACGGGACCCTCGTACTTCGCGACGTCCTCGACACGGGCGCCGAGCAGCACCGCGACCTCTTCGGTCGACAGGCCGGCGCGGATGTGCGACTGGACTTCACGCGGGCTCGGCCGTGTGGCGGTGCGCTCGTCCCCCTCGCGTTCGCGGCGGGCCCGCCGCGCCTCCGCGCGCAGCACGTCGTCGATCGCCAGCGAGAAGCGCTCGCCCGATTCGGTCGCCAGAACGAGCCTGTCGTCCTCGGTTCCGATCACCTTGAGCTGTTCCATGCGAACCGCCCTCTCCGATCCAGCCGTGTCCGGCCATGGTCGCACAGCCGCCTGGCCGAGCCTGGGAATAACGCGGGCGCGCCGCGAGTTTCACGGATGCACACGATGAGAAGTCGCTCATCCGCATTTGCGATTCCTCCCGACGTCGTGCAAACTATGGCCGCCCATTAGGGCCCCGACATCGAGATTTCCGGAAGTAGAGACGTTCAGGCATGGCAACGGATTACGACGCCCCCCGCAAGACCGAGGACGACAGCGAGTCGATCGAGGCCCTCAAGGAGCGGGTGCCCGACAAGATGTCGGGATCGGTTGATGTCGAGGATGCCGACAACCCGTCGGGCTTCGAGCTGCCCGGCGCCGACCTGTCCGACCTCGAGCTCGACGTCGTCGTGCTCCCCGCTCAGGAGGACGAGTTCACGTGCGTGAACTGCTTCCTCGTGAAGCACCGCTCGCAGCTCGACCACGAGCGCGCCGACGGCCCGATCTGCACGGAGTGCGCCGCGTAAGTCCTATTCGGATGCTGCGCGCGCCGCAGCCTGAGAACGCCGGATCGCCGCAGCAAGGCGGTCCGGCGTTCTCGATGAGACGACCCACGCCGGCGCCGGGTCGTCGGAATCCGTGACCGGCACCACGAGCAGCCCGTCGATCCCGCCGCGGATGACGTGCCATGCACGCGGATCCAGTTCGGGTCCGCGTGCCGTGCGGGCCTGGTCGCCCGTGAGAGCCACAGGCTCGCCGAGCAGGCCGACGGGGATGCGGGCGCGACCGGCGTGCAGCATCCCGTCTCGCACCGCGACGACGGGTGAGCCCGCGATGAGCAGCGCCACGAAGAGGACGCCCAGGAGCGCCCCTGCCACGAGCGCGACCGTCGTGTCGATGGGGGCGAACACGAGTGCCGCCATTGGTGCGACCACGGCGGCGCTCACGAGCACCCACAGGGACGGACTGAGTCGTTCGCGGTACGCCGTCGTGGCCTGTGCACGCGCGCTCTCGCCTGCTGTCTTCTGCATTACCCTCGATGAGTGACCGAAACCGTGGACGTCCTCATTATCGCGCCCGAGGTTCCGACTTACGCTCACCCCGGTGACGCCGGGGCCGACCTGACCTCCGCCGAGGCCCTCCGCCTCGAGCCGGGTCAGCGCGCGCTGGTCGGGACGGGCGTGCGCATCGCCCTGCCCGACGGCCACGCGGCGTTCGTCGTCCCGCGCAGCGGCCTGGCGACCAAGCACGGCATCACGATCGTGAACTCGCCCGGAACGGTCGATGCCGGCTACCGCGGCGAGATCAAGGTCACTCTCCTCAACACCGACACCCAGCACGCGTACGACATCGCCGTCGGCGACCGGATCGCGCAGCTCATCGTGATGCCCGTCCAGCAGGCGCGCTTCATCCCCGTCGACCAGCTTCCCGAGAGCGTCCGCGGCGAGGGCGGCTTCGGGTCGACAGGGTTCGGGGGTGTGGCGTAGCCGCCGACGCGCGCGAGCGAGTCCTCGCGGGGATCTGCCCGCGATCGAGAACAACACAGACAGATGGAGTCCTGGCATGACAGACGCCACTTCCGCAGACGGCCCCGAGGTCGAGGCCGACGTCCCCGCCAAGACGGCACCCGCCGACCGCGCCGTGACCGGGCCGTTCGACGAGTCGGAGGCGAACCCCGTCCGTCCCTACATCGACCTCGGCGGCATCAAGATCCTCCCGCGTGAGGGTCTGAACCTGCGGCTCGAGGTCGAGGAGCAGACCAAGCGCATCGTCGCCGTCGGCCTCGACTACGCCGGCTCGACGCTCCAGGTCCAGCCCTTCGCCGCGCCGCGGTCGACGGGCCTGTGGGAGGAGACGCGCGAGCAGATCCGCCAGCAGATCCGCCAGCAGGGTGGACGCGTCGAGGAGCGCGAAGGGCCGCTCGGTCCCGAGCTCCTCGCCGAGGTGCCCGTCATCGCGGGCGCCGACGGCACGGCCGGCAAGCGCCTCGCGCGCTTCGTCGGCGTCGACGGTCCGCGCTGGTTCCTCCGCGGAGTCATCGGGGGAGCGGCCACGACGGACGTCGACGCCGCGGCGAAGGTCGAGGACCTCTTCCGCTCGATCGTGGTCGTCCGCGGCGGCTCCCCGATGCCCCCGCGCGACCTGATCCCGCTCAAGATGCCCGCGACGCCGGGCACGGCATGACCGACGACCGGCTTCAGCCGCCTCCTGCCGACGAGAACGCCGAGCCTGTCGATCCCGCAGAGCCGACTGCATCCGAGCTCTTCGGCGCCGCCCTCGGCAGTGCGGCGCGACGCGCGGGGCTCGACCCCGCCGCCGAAGCGAGCACGGGCCACGTCGTATGGCGCGCGATGGGCGGCTGGCGCGGAGTCCTGGAGTCGGTGCTGCCCGGACTCGTCTTCATCCTCACGTGGACGCTCACGGTCGACCCCGTGACGGGGCAGGCCAACCTGCCGCTGAGCCTCGGGCTCTCGGTCGGGCTCGCCGCGATCTTCACGATCGTCCGGCTCGTCCAGCGGGGTCCCGCGGGCGCTGCGATCGGCGGGCTCATCGCCACCGGGGCCGCCGCCGCTCTCGCGCTGTTCACGGGACGCGGCCAGGACAACTTCCTGTGGGGGTTCCTCACCAACGCCGTCTACGGCAGCGCGTTCCTCATCTCCGCCCTCGTCGGCTGGTCGCTCATCGGCCTCGCGGTGGGCTTCCTCATGAGCGAGGGCACCGCGTGGCGGCAGGACAAGCGCAAGCGGAGGGCGTTCTTCTGGCTCGCCATCGCCTGGGCGTCGCTGTTCGCCCTGCGCCTGATCGTCCAGCTCCCGCTGTACTTCTCGGGGGATGTCGCGGCCCTCGGCACTGTCAAGCTCATCATGGGGCTGCCGCTGTTCGCGCCGATGATCGCCGTCACGTGGCTCGCCGTGCGAGCGCTCTATCCTGCAAAGGCCAAGTGATACATTTATCTTGATATCAAGATAAATTGGCCCCGCTGCGGCTTAGGCGATCCTCACTAGCCGAGGCTCCGCGCGAGGGGAAAGATGGGGAGGGCCGGGTTCCCGGCCCGCTCCCGCCGCCGACGAAGGAGACAGACGTGTCCACGGTTGACAGCTTCGGTGCCAAAGGCACCCTGACGGTCGGCAGCACCGACTACGAGATCTTCCGCATCGACACGGTGCCCGGCTACGACAAGCTGCCGTTCAGCCTCAAGGTGCTGCTGGAGAACCTGCTTCGCACCGAGGACGGCGCGAACGTCACCAAGGAGCAGATCCAGGCCCTCGGATCGTGGGATGCCGCAGCCGAGCCCGACACCGAGATCCAGTTCACGCCCGCCCGCGTCGTGATGCAGGACTTCACCGGCGTCCCCTGCATCGTCGACCTCGCCACGATGCGCGAGGCCGTCACGGCGCTCGGCGGCGACCCGAACCGCATCAACCCGCTCTCGCCCGCCGAGATGGTGATCGACCACTCCGTCATCGCGGACCTCTTCGGCACCGAGAACGCCCTCGAGCGCAACGTCGAGATCGAGTACGAGCGCAACGGCGAGCGCTACCAGTTCCTGCGCTGGGGTCAGACGGCGTTCAACGACTTCAAGGTGGTCCCGCCCGGGACGGGCATCGTCCACCAGGTCAACATCGAGCACCTCGCGAAGGTCATCTACGACCGCGAGGTCGGCGGCGTCCTGCGCGCCTACCCCGACACCTGCGTCGGCACCGACTCGCACACGACCATGGTCAACGGCCTCGGCGTGCTCGGCTGGGGCGTCGGCGGCATCGAGGCGGAGGCCGCGATGCTCGGCCAGCCGGTCTCGATGCTCATCCCGCGCGTCGTGGGCTTCAAGCTCACGGGGGAGATCCCCGCGGGTGTGACCGCGACCGATGTCGTGCTGACGATCACCGACATGCTCCGCAAGCACGGCGTCGTCGGCAAGTTCGTCGAGTTCTACGGCGCGGGCGTCGCGTCCGTCCCGCTCGCCAACCGCGCCACGATCGGCAACATGAGCCCCGAGTTCGGCTCGACGGCCGCGATGTTCCCGATCGACGACGTGACGCTCGAGTACCTCCGCCTGACGGGCCGCGACGAGCAGGCAGTCGCCCTCGTCGAGGCGTACGCCAAGGAGCAGTCGCTCTGGCACGACGCCGACAACGAGCCCAACTTCAGCGAGTACATGGAGCTCGACCTCTCGACGGTCGTCCCCTCGATCGCCGGCCCGAAGCGCCCGCAGGACCGCATCCTGCTCTCGCAGGCCAAGCAGCAGTTCAACGCCGACCTGACCAACTACGCCGACGCCGACCACGACCTCGTCGATCTCACGGTCGCGGAGTCGTTCCCGGCTTCGGACCCGCCCGGATTCACGCCCGAGGACGAGCACAGCCACCACGAGCACCACCACCACTCGCACGCGCCGCAGACGGTCTCCAAGCCGACCGCGGTCACGACGTCGGCCGGCGACTCCTTCACACTCAACCACGGCTCGGTGGCGCTGGCGGCGATCACGTCGTGCACCAACACGTCCAACCCGTCGGTCATGATCGCGGCGGGCCTGCTCGCCCGCAAGGCGCTCGACAAGGGCCTCAAGAGCAAGCCCTGGGTCAAGACGACGCTCGGCCCCGGCTCGAAGGTCGTCACCGACTACTACGAGAAGTCGGGTCTCGACAAGGCGCTCGAGGGCCTCGGGTTCTACACAGTCGGCTACGGCTGCACGATCTGCATCGGCAACTCGGGTCCCCTCATCGAGGAGGTCTCGGCGGCGATCAACGAGAACGACCTCGCCGTCACGGCGGTCCTCTCCGGCAACCGCAACTTCGAGGGTCGGATCAGCCCGGACGTGAAGATGAACTACCTCGCGTCCCCGCCGCTCGTCGTCGCCTACGCCCTCGCCGGCTCGATGAACTTCGACTTCGAGACCGATCCGCTCGGCAAGGACTCGTCGGGCGCTGACGTCTTCCTCAAGGACATCTGGCCCGCGCCCGAGGAGGTTCAGGAGATCATCGACTCCTCGATCTCGCGCGAGCAGTTCATCAAGCAGTACGCCACCGTGTTCGACGGCGACGAGCGCTGGACGAGTCTGCCCACGCCGACCGGCCCCGTCTTCGAGTGGGACGCCGCCTCGACGTACGTCCGCAAGGCCCCGTACTTCGACGGCATGACGATGGAGCTCACCCCCGTGGGTGACATCGCGGGCGCCCGCGTGCTCGCGACGCTCGGCGACTCGGTCACGACCGACCACATCAGCCCCGCCGGCAACATCAAGGCCCGCACGCCCGCCGCACAGTACCTGACGGAGCACGGTGTCGCACAGAAGGACTTCAACTCCTACGGCTCGCGCCGCGGCAACCACGAGGTCATGATCCGCGGCACGTTCGCGAACATCCGCCTCAAGAACCTGCTCGTCAGCGCCGTCAACGACGGTGCCGTGGTCGAGGGCGGCTACACGCGCGACTTCACCCTCGAGGGCGGACCGCAGTCGTACATCTACGACGCGAGCCAGAACTACCAGGCCGAGGGCACGCCGCTGGTCATCTTCGGCGGCAAGGAGTACGGCTCGGGCTCCTCGCGCGACTGGGCGGCCAAGGGCACGAGCCTCCTGGGCGTCAAGGCGGTCATCACCGAGAGCTTCGAGCGCATCCACCGCTCGAACCTGATCGGCATGGGCGTCGTCCCGCTGCAGTTCCCGGCCGGTGAGAGCTGGGAGTCCCTGGGCCTGGACGGCACCGAGATCGTCTCGATCTCGGGTCTCGAGCAGCTCAACGAGGGCGTCACCCCCAAGACCGTCCACGTGAGCGCGGCACCGAGCGAATTCTCGCCCGCGGGCAAGCAGACGGTCGAGTTCGACGCGGTCGTGCGGATCGACACGCCCGGAGAGGCCGACTACTACCGCAACGGCGGCATCCTCCAGTACGTCCTCCGCTCCCTCGTCTGAGCCCGCCCAAGGCCGTATTCGGGCCCTCGCACCTCCGGGTGCGGGGGCCCGACGGGTGTCGGGAGGATGCTGTGAGGGGGCCGCCCTCGCCGGGCGTCCAGGCGCCCCGGGCTAGACTTGATCGAGGCATCCGCACCGGGCGGGAGCCCTGCCACGGATGTTTCGAGGGAGGCGGATGGTGATTCTTCCGTCCATCGGCGGACCCCGAGACCTCGACGCACTGAGCGTCGCGCAGCTCGAGCAGCTCGCCGCGGAGGTCCGCGAATTCCTCATCGAGAACGTCTCGCGCACCGGCGGTCACCTCGGCCCGAACCTCGGCGTCGTCGAGCTCACGATCGCGATCCACCGCATCTTCGACTCGCCCGACGACCCGATCATCTTCGACACGGGGCACCAGTCCTATGTCCACAAGCTCCTCACGGGCCGCAAGGACTTCACCGGACTGCGCGCCCGCGGAGGCATGGCGGGCTACCCGCAGCGCTCCGAGAGCCCTCACGACGTCGTCGAGTCGTCCCACGCCTCCAGCTCGCTCAGCTGGGCCGACGGCGTCTCGCGCGCTCTGACCCGCACGGGCCGTCGCGACCGCCACGTCGTGGCCGTCGTCGGCGACGGCGCCCTGACCGGCGGCATGACGTGGGAGGCGCTCAACAACATCTCCGACGACAACGACCGCAACCTCGTCATCGTCGTCAACGACAACGGCCGCTCCTACGCCCCCACGATCGGCGGCATGGCGCGCTACCTCAACCGGGTCCGCACGGCCGAGACGTACGAGACCCTGCGCGGTGGCTCCGAGTCGCTCTTCGGCAAGTTCGGCGCCGCGGGACGCGCGATGTACCGCGGCCTGCGCGGCGGGACGCACGGCTTCCTCAGCCGCTTCACGAACAACGCGGCGCTGTACTCGAACCTCGACATCAAGTACCTCGGCCCGGTGGACGGCCACGACCTGCAGTCGCTCCTGGAGACGCTCACGCTCGCCAAGGAGTACGGCGCCCCGGTCATCGTCCACGCCATCACAGAGAAGGGCCGCGGCTACGAGCCCGCGCTCCTGGATGAGGCCGACCAGTTCCACGCCGTCGGGCGCATCGACCCCGTGACGGGCGAAGCCGTCGGCGGCGGGGGAGGGACGGCCTGGACGGACGTCTTCGCCGAGGAGCTGCCCCGCATCGGCGAGGAGCGCGAGGACATCATCGCGATGACGGCGGCGATGCTGCGCCCGACGGGGCTCCTGCCGTTCTCGCAGCGCTTCCCCGATCGCGTCTACGACGTCGGCATCGCGGAGCAGCACGCCGTCGCTTCGGCGGCCGGGCTCGCCTTCGGCGGCTTGCATCCGGTCGTCGCGATCTACGCGACCTTCATGAACCGCGCATTCGACCAGGTGCTGATGGATGTCGCGCTCCACCGCGCGGGCGTCACGTTCGTCCTCGATCGCGCCGGCATCACGGGTCCCGACGGTCCGAGCCACCACGGCATCTGGGACCTCGCGATGCTCCAGCTCGTCCCGCACATCCGCATAGCGGTGCCGCGCGACGCCGAGCGCCTGCGCGAGGAGCTGCGTGAGGCCGTCGCCGTCGACGACGCGCCGACCGTCGTGCGCTTCCCCAAGGGCGCCGTGAGCCCCGAACTCCCCGCCGTGCAGCGCCTCCAAGACGGCGTCGACGTCCTCGTCGAGAGCGACGCGCAGGACGTCCTGCTGGTCGGCATCGGCCCCATGGCGCACATCGCCGTCGACGTCGCCGAGCGCCTGCGCGCCCAGGGGATCGGCGCGACGGTCGTCGACCCGCGCTGGGCGATCCCGGTGCAGCCGTCGATCGTGAAGCTGGCGGCATCCCATCGCCTCGTCATCACGATCGAGGACGGCATCCGCGTCGGCGGCATCGGCACGCGCGTGCGTCAGGTGCTGCGCGAGGCCGGGATCGACACCGCCGTGGACGAGCTGGGCGTGCCCGACGAGTTCATCGACCACGCGAGCCGCGAGCAGATCCTCGAGGATGCCGGCCTCACGGCGGCCAAGATCGCCCAGGACGTCGTGGCCCAGGTGCTCGGCACGCGCATCCCCGTCGCGCGGCCCGCGACGACCGAGATCCCCGTCGTCGGCGAATGGGTGCGCACGCGCGACTCCTGAGACGGCGTTTCGTGTCCGTCCCGAGATCAGGACGATGCGCCTGGATCAGGACCGTCTCCGGTGGAGCATCCTGATCTCGTGCCTTTGGCCTGATCCCGTGAGAGCGCGAAGGCGGCCCCTCCGCAGAAGGGCCGCCCTCGGGGATGGATGCCTCAGCCTCCGATGCCCTTGATCACGGGGTGGTGGAACGTGTCGCCGAAGACGCGCTCCGAGGCTCCCTCGCGGTCGAGGTAGGGCGAGGCCCCGCCGTCGATGAAGGGCCAGCCCGCGCCCAGGATGAGGCACAGGTCGATGTCCTCGACCTCGGGCACGACCCCCTCGTCGAGCATGAGCTTGATCTCCTGCGCGAGTCCGTCCTGCACACGGCGCAGGATCTCGGCCTCGGTCGCCGGCGAGGAGCCGACGGCGCCCTTCAGGGCGCCCGCGGCGGCCTTGGACCAGCCCGTCACGCGACCCGACTTGTCCTTCTCGACGACCTCCGGCAGCTCCGCGAGCCTGTGGAAGTTCTCGTTCGCGTAGAACCGGTCGGGGAAGGCGTGGGCCATCGTGTCCTGCACGTGGGCAGCGACCTTCCAGCCGACGAGGTCGATGAGCTGGAAGGGCGTCATCGGCAGCCCGAGCGGCGCGAACGCCTTCTCGACCGTGAGGAGCGGCGTGCCTTCGTAGACGGCGCGCGCCGCCTCGCCCATGACCTTGGCGAGGAGACGGTTGACGACGAAGCCCGGCGCGTCGGCGGTCAGGACCGCGTTCTTGCCGAGTCCCTTCGCGACGACGAACGCCGTCGAGAGCGCGGCATCCGCCGTCTTGGGGGTCTTCACGATCTCGATGAGCGGCATGACGGCGACAGGGTTGAAGAAGTGGAAGCCGACGAGACGCTCGGGATGCTGGAGCTTCGCGCCGATCTCCTCGACCGACAGCGACGAGGTGTTGGTCGCGAGGATCGCGTCCTCGGCGATGATCTGCTCGATCTCGCCGAACACCTGCTGCTTGACGCCGACCTCCTCGAAGACCGCCTCGATGACGAAGTCGCAGTCGGCGTAGAGGCTCTTGTCGGTCGTGCCGGTCACGAGCGCACGCAGCTTGTTGGCGGTGTCGCCGTCGAGCCGGCCCTTCTGCTCGAGCTTGCCGATCTCGTCGTGGATGTAGGCGATGCCCTTGTCCACGCGCGTCTGGTCGAGGTCCGTGATGAGCACGGGCACCTGCAGCTTGCGCACGAACAGCAGCGCGAACTGGCTGGCCATGAGTCCCGCGCCGATGATCCCCACCTTGGTGACCTTCTTCGCGAGCTCCTTGTCGGGAGCGCCGACCGGGCGCTTGGCGCGCTTCTGCACGAGATCGAAGGCGTACATGGATGCTGCGAACTGGTCGCCTGTGACGAGCTCGGCGAGTGCCTCGTCCTCGCGGGCGAAGCCCTCGGCCTTCGTGCCGCCCTTCGCCTTGTCGAGGAGCTCGAGCGCCGCGTAGGGGGACTTCGGGACGGTGCCGATCCTGGATTCGAGCATGCCCCGGGCGACCTTGATCGCGATGGGCCACTTCGTGAGGCGCTCGATCTTGCCCGGCTCGTTCTTGCGGACGACCTTCGTCGATCCGGTCAGCACGGCGTCGGCCCACGTCAGCGAGTCCTCGAGGTAGTTCGCCGCGGGGAAGATCGCATCGAAGATGCCGTAGTCGAACGCCTGCTGGGGCTTGAGCATGCGGTTCTGCTTGAGCGGATTGGAGACGACGACCTCGAGCGCGTTCTCGATCCCGATGAGGTTCGGCAGCAGGTACGCTCCGCCCCAGCCCGGGATGATGCCGAGGAACACCTCGGGGAGCGCGACGGCCGCGGCCGAGGCATCCACCGTCCGGTACGTCGAGTTGAGCGCGATCTCGAGTCCTCCGCCGAGCGCGAGCCCGTTGACGAAGGCGAACGACGGCACGCCGAGCTCGGACAGCTTGCCGAACACGTGGTGGCCGAGCTGCGCGATGAGCCGGGCGTTGTCCTTCGACCCGACGCGCGAGATGTCGCTGAGGTCCGCGCCGGCGGCGAGGATGTACTGCTTGCCCGTGATGCCGACGGCCTGGATCTCGCCGGAGGCGGCCCGCGCCCTGAGGGTCTCGAGCGTCGCGCCGAGCTCCTTCAGGGTCGTGGGCCCGAGGGTGTTCGGGCGGTTGTGGTCGCGCCCGTTGTCGAGCGTCACGAGGGCCAGCAGCTTGCCGGAGGGGAGGCGGATGTCGCGCACGCGCGAGCGCGTGACGATCTCGCCGTCGGCAAGGGCGTTCAGGGGCGAGAAGTCGATGTCTTCGTAGTTCGTCATTCGTGCTTACTTCCGCTTCTTGCCGTCGAAGTGGGGGTTCTCCCAGATGACCGATCCGCCCTGCCCGAGGCCGACGCACATCGCGGTGAGGCCGTAGCGGACGTCGGGACGCTCGGCGAACTGAGCGGCGAGCTGGATCATGAGCCGGACGCCGGAGGCGGCGAGCGGGTGGCCGAGCGCGATCGCGCCGCCCCACTGGTTGACGCGCGGGTCGTCGTCGGCGATGCCGAAGTGGTCCAGGAGCGAGATGACCTGGATCGCGAACGCCTCGTTGAGCTCGAACAGCCCGATGTCGTCGATGGTCAGCCCGGCCTTCTTGAGGGCCTTCTCGGTCGAGGGGATGGGGCCGATGCCCATGATCTCGGGCTGCACGCCGGCGAAGGCGAACGAGACGAGCTTCATCTTCGGGGCGAGGCCGAGCTCCTTGACCGCGCCGCCGCCGGCCAGGAGCGACATCGTCGCGCCGTCGGTGAGCGGGGACGAGGTGCCGGCCGTGACGCGGCCGTGCGGGCGGAAAGGCGTCTTGAGGCTCGCGAGGTCCTCCATCGTCGTCTGCGGGCGGCGACCCTCGTCCTCGGTCGCAAGGCCCCACGAGCCGTCGGCGTCCTTGATCGCGACGGGCACGAGGTCGGGCTGCAGCTTGCCGTCGTCGTAGGCGGCCTGCGCCTTGTGCTGGCTCAGCATGCCGAAGCGGTCGGAGCGCTCCTTCGTGAGGTGCGGGAAGCGGTCGAAGATCCGCTCGGCCGTCACGCCCATGTTGAGGGCACCCGGGTCGACCATGCGCTCCGCGACGAACCGCGGGTTGGGGTCGGCGTTGCCGCCGATGGGGTGGTGGCCCATGTGCTCGACGCCGCCGGCGAGGGCGACGTCGTACATGCCGACGCCGATCGAGCCGGCCATCGTCGTGACGCTCGTCATCGCGCCCGCGCACATGCGGTCGATCGCGAAGCCGGGGACCGTCTGCGGCAGCCCCGCGAGGATCGCGACGGAGCGGCCGAGGGTCAGCCCCTGGTCGCCCGTCTGCGACGTCGCGGCGATCGCGACGTCGTCCACGCGGTCCTTCGGAACGCTCGGGTTGCGCTCCATCAGCCCGATGGTCGCCTTGACGGCGAGGTCATCGGCACGGGTGTTCCAGTACATGCCCTTTTCGCCGGCGCGCCCGAACGGGGTGCGCATGCCATCGACGAAGAAGACGTCCGAAATCTCGGCCACTCTGCCTCCAGAAAGTTGGGATTGCGGCCAGCCTAGGAGGGGCCTCTGAGGCCCCGGAATCGGGTGGCGGAAACCTACGAATCGCTCTCGGGGGGCTCGGAAGGGCCTTGCACGGAAGCGACAAAGGCATCGGCGATCACCTGTGCGGTTTGCGCAATCTGCCAGGGTCGGGCGCCGAGCTCCTCGAGGGCGTGACCGATGGATGCCGCATCCGCCGGCTCCGGCGCATTCCAGGCGACGCGCCGCAGCAACTCGGGGGTGAGCAGGTTCTCGACCGGCATCTGCAGCTCGGTCGCGCGCGCCTCGACCGCGGGGCGGGCAGCCTTCAGTCGTGCGTCGGCGGCGGGGTTGCGGTCCGCCCATGCGCGCGGCGGGGGCAGGGAGTCGCCGCCGGTGGCGCGATCGTTCGGCAGGTTCGTCGTGGCGCGGCCCTCCTCGATCGCCGCCCACCAGCGGTCGAGCTGCGAGCGGCTCGCGCGGCCGGTGAAGTCCTTGACGCGCGCGAGGTCCTGCTTGGACTGCGGATCCGCGACGACGGCGGCCACGAGCGAGCGGTCGGGGACGAGGCGGCCGGGCGCGACATCCTCTTCGCGTGCATAGTCCTCGCGCGCCGACCACAGCGCGCGCGCCACGGCGAGCGAGCGTCGCCCGCGCACCGTGTGCAGTCCGCTGAGGCGTCGCCACGGCTCTTCGCGGGCCGGCTTCGGCGGCCGGTCCAGGACGGCCTGGAACTCCTGCGAGGCGAACTCGGCCTTGCCCTGCGCCACGAGGTCGGCTGCCAGGGCGTCGCGGACGTCGACGAGGTGCTCGACATCCAGTGCCGCGTACTCGAGCCACGCTTGCGGCAGCGGACGGATCGACCAGTCCGAGGCCGAGTGCGCCTTCGCGAGGGCGATGCCGAGCGTCTCCTCGACAACAGCCCCGAGACCCACCCGATCGCGACCCAGGAGTCGCGAGGCGAGCTCCGTGTCGAAGATCGTGGCGGGCACGAGGTCCAGCTCGCGCAGCGACGGGAGGTCCTGGCTCGCGGCGTGGAGCACCCATTCCGCATCGCCGATCGCCGCCTGCAGCGCCGTGAAGTCGCCGACCGCGGGAGGGTCGAAGAGGAAGAGGCCGGCATCGCGGCGGAAGACCTGCACGAGATAGGCGCGCTGCGAGTACCGGAAGCCGGAGGCGCGCTCGACGTCGACGGCGACGGGCCCCGACCCTGCGGCGAGGCGGGACGCGGCATCCGTCAGTCCGTCGATGTCGGAGATGACGGTGTATTCAGCCACGCGGTGTCCTTCGAGTGCCGATGACGGTGATGCCCTCGGACCCGGGCGGGAGCCCGGCGAGCATGCACACCAGCTCGGCCCATGCTTCCACATGCGGAGCGAGAGGGCCCGTCGGGGACCATGAGGCGCGGAGTTCGATCTGTGCTCCGTCGCCCTCCGCGGCGAGCGAGCCGAACCCCTTCGAGAGCGTCTTGGTCGCGGTCCCGGAGGCCGCACGGTGATCCGCGCCGTGCGCAGCGAGCGCGTCGACGAGCCACGACCATGCGACGTCCGCCAGCAGCGGATCGACGCCGATGTCGGGCTCGAGCGGCGCCTGGGCGAAGCAGACGATGCGCCACGGCCCCTCCCATGCGGCGGGCTCGTCGGGGTCATGCAGCAGGATCAGGCGGCCCGTGCCGAGCGCGGAGTCCTGCCCCTCCTCCTCGGGGCGGACATCGCCGGCGAGGGCGAGCGCCTCCGGCGCGAGGCCCTGCGGGGCCGGGATCTCGCGCACCGAGAAGTCCCCTCGAAAGGCCGTCCCGCGCACGTCCTCGACCGCGCGCGCGAAGGCGGGCGAGGGCGCCGGGGGACGATGCTCTGCCACGCGGACAGACTAGAGTGAGGGCTCGATGCTCACTCCCAGGCGCGCCGCGTCGCGCGGCGCAACCCCCGCTCTCCTCGCCGGCATCCGCGCGGCGCTCGTGACGCTCAGCGTCGCGCTGACCGGCGTGCTCGCGGTCATGGGGTTCGTGTCGGTGCGCTTCGCGCGACGCATCGTGACACCGGCATCCCGCGTCGCCGACACGAGGATCCTCGGCCTGGACACGGCGGCCCAGACGATCACGCTGGCCAACACGCCCGACACGCGTCTGCCCGGCCGGTATGGCCTCTTCACGACGGGGACCGCCTCCTACGTGAAGCTCGGCTCCGTCCTCGCGGAGGACGGCGACAGCGTCAAGCGCAAGCTGCTGACCCACATCGGCCCGTCCTCGAGCATCTCGTCCGACGCCGCGTTCAGCGGGTGGTACTACTCAGGGCCCGAGGAGCTGCACCTGCCGTACTCGCCCGAGCTGATCGGCTCGGCCGTCGGCCCGTGCCCCGCGTGGCTGTTCCCGGCGGGGGAGTCCACCGACACGTGGGTCATCCAGATCCACGGGCGAGGCACGAACCGGCGCGAGTGCCTCCGCGCCGTGCCGCTCTTCCACGCGGCGGGGATCACGTCGCTCGTCGTCTCGTACCGCAACGACGGCGAGGCGCCCCGCAGCCGCACCGGCACATACGCCCTCGGGGCCACGGAGTGGCGCGACGTCGACGCCGCCGTGGGCTTCGCGCGGCGCCGCGGAGCGAAGCGCGTCGTGCTCATGGGCTGGTCGATGGGCGGTGCGATCGCACTGCAGGTCGCCCTCAACTCAGCCCACCGCGACCTCATCGCGGGCCTGGTCCTCGAGTCGCCCGTCATCGACTGGCGCACGGTCCTGGACTACCAGACGAAGCTCCTCAAGCTGCCCCACGCCGTGACGGACCTCGCGATCGGGGCGCTGTCCTCCGACTGGGCGACGCCGGTGACCCGGACGGGGGGAGCGATCCCGTTCGACCGCCTCGACGTCGTGTCGCGCGCGGGGGAGCTGCGGCATCCCATCCTCATCCTGCACAGCGACGACGACGGCTTCGTGCCGTCCGACGCGTCGCACGACCTCGTCGTGCGACGCCCCGACCTCGTGGAGATGCAGGTCTTCGAGGTCGCGCGGCACACCAAGCTCTGGAACTACGACCAGGAGCGCTGGAACGACAGCATCCGGTCATGGCTCGAGCGCCACGACCTCATCCCCGCAGCCGCAGCCGCAGATAACTGAACCCGGCGTCATCGACGATCATCCCGGCGACGCGGGCATCGGCGCGCTCGGAGAGGCGGACGAACGGGTGCAACGAGGGCTCCAGCACCGGAGAGACCGTGACGCACGCCTCGTCGACCAGGCCGGACTCGACGAACTGCGTCGCGAGCGCGGGCCCGCCTTCGCACACGATGCGGGGCAGCCCGAGCTCGCGCAGCGTCGACACGATCGCGAGGGGCTCGAGCCGGTCGCCGTCCGAGGCGATCGGCACGATCTCAGCGGGAGCGTCGCCGACCCGGTCGCGCACGGCGTCCGCCGCACTGCTCGGGCACAGGATCAAGGCCGGCGGCCGCTCGGCGCGGCCGGCCGCGCTGAGCTTGCCGTCGCCGAGGTCACCTGAGGACGTGACGATCGCCAGGCGTGCCGTCTTCGGCAGGAGGTAGCCCTCGGCACGGACGGTCTCGGCGCCCACGACGACGACGTCCGCCTGCCGCCGGATCGCGCCGAGCACGTAGCGATCGGTCCGCGACGTGATGGTGTCGCTCGTCCCGTCGGCTCCCGCCGTCGCGCCCGTGATCGTCGTGATCATGTTGAGCCGAACGAAGGAGTCGGCCTCCACGGCATAGCGGGCCGACATCCACTCGTCGGTTTCGGCTGCTCCGATCGCCGCCGAGGAGAGCGTGCGGGGGATGACCTCGGTCACTACCGCGGCGTCGGCCGCGGCATCCGGGGTCCCCGTCATCAGGCTGCCTGCGCTGCGCGCACCTGGCGCTTCGCGCGCAGGAGCATGCCCGTCATGCCCGCGATCCGCAGCGGCGAGACGGCGCGGGTGAGGCCGATCGACTGCGGGAAGTCGTCCGGGATGCCGAGCACCTCGTCGACCGTGAGCCCCGTGACGCCCTGCACGAGGATGCTCGCGAACCCGCGGGTCGTCGGCGCCTCCGGGGGAGCCGTCGCGTGCATCGCGACGCGGCCGGCATCGTCCACGTCGAGGATGATGTAGACCGGCGACTGGCACTCCACGACGCGCTCGCACAGCTCGGGATGCCCGTCGTACTTCGCCGGCACGGCGGGCAGCTCGTTGGAGTATTCGAGCAGCAGCTGGAGCCGGTCCGGCTCGGGCAGCTCGAGGAACTCGTCGCGGATCTCGGCGAGAGCGGCGGGAAGGACGGATGCTGTCATCCCTTCCATCCTCCCATGGGCGAGTCAGGGAGATCTGCGGAGCGCGAGATCCTGCGTGATGGGCGGCGCTGGGCCGTGCACGAGCCTCGACTAGCGGCCGGCGGGCACAGCTCCCGGCTCGGCGCCCGTCACGATCGGCACCCGCACGGCGCTTCCCCACTCCGTCCACGAGCCGTCGTAGTTGCGGACGTCCTGGAACCCCAGCAGGTGCTGCAGGACGAACCACGTGTGGCTGGAGCGCTCGCCGATCCGGCAGTACGCGATGATGGCATCGCCGTCCTGCAGTCCGACCTCGCCGCGGTAGATCGCCTCCAGGTCGGCACGCGGCTTGAAGCCGCCGTCCTCCGCGACGGCGCGCGCCCACGGGACGCTCTTGGCCGAAGGGATGTGCCCTGCGCGCAGCGCGCCCTCTTCGGGGTAGGCGGGAGCCGATGTGCGCGAGCCGTTGTACTCCTCAGGGGAGCGGACGTCGATGAGCGGGTTGCCCAGGTGCGTCAGCACGTCCTCCTTGTACGCGCGCAGCGTCGAGTCGTCGCGCTCCACGACGGGGTACCGGGTCGGTGCGGGGGAGGGGACGTCTGTGGTGATGGGGCGGCCGTCCGCGATCCAGCCGTCGCGGCCGCGGTCGAGGAGTCGGACGTCCTCGTGTCCGAAGAGCGAGAAGACCCACAGCGCGTACGCGGCCCACCAGTTGTTCTTGTCGCCGTAGATGACGACCGTGTCGTCGCGCGAGATGCCCTTGCGGCTCAGCAGGTCGGCGAAGCCTGCCCCGTCGACGTAGTCGCGCACGACGGGGTCGTTGAGCTCCGTGTGCCAGTCGACCTTGACGGCGCCCGGGATGTGGCCCGTCTCGTAGAGGAGGACGTCCTCGTCGGACTCGACGACGACGAGGCCGGGCCTGCCGAGCCGCTCCTGAAGCCAGTCGGCCGTCACAAGGCGACCGGGCTGGGCGTACTCGGCGAACTTGGGGGACGAGGTGTCGATTTCGACGGTCATGGCCTGCTCCTCGGGTCGGGCGCTGGGTGGGCGACGGCGTAGGGTTGAACCCGCGTCTTCGACCCTAGATTCCCCCGGTTGCGGGCGCATCGCCCCTGTAAGACATCGACATAGGACGACATGACCTCGACGGCAGCCGGAATCGTCCATCTGACTGAGCGACAGCCTCAGGTCTCGGGTGCCGACATGGTCGCGGCGCTCGTCCCGCCGCCGCAGTTCGACGACGCGACCTTCGAGTCGTATCGCGCCGACCCCGCGTATCCGTCGCAGCAGGAGGCGAAGGACACGCTCATGGCGTTCGCGGGCGTCGGTCAGCCGGCCGCTCGGGGCGGCCTCTTCCGACGTGCGAAGAAGGGGCCCGAGCTCAAGCCCGGCGTGTATCTGGACGGCGGGTTCGGCGTGGGCAAGACGCACCTGCTCGCCTCGATCTATCACGCTGTGCCGGCGCGGAGGAAGTACTTCGGCTCGTTCATCGAGTACACGGCGCTCGTCGGCGCACTCGGCTACCAGAACACCGTCGAGCTCTTCCGCGGCGCGGACCTGCTCTGCATCGACGAGTTCGAGCTCGACGATCCGGGCGACACGATGGTCATGACGCGACTGCTGGGCGAGCTCGTCTCCGGCGGCACGCGGATGGCCGCGACATCCAACACCCCTCCCAACGCATTGGGCGAGGGCCGCTTCGCAGCCCAGGACTTCCTCCGCGAGATCCACGCCATGTCGGCGAACTTCCAGACGCTGCGCATCGACGGCACCGACTACCGCCATCGCGCCGTCGACGGCCACGCGGCGGTGCTCCCCGACTCGGAGTACGAGCGCGCCCTCGCTGCCGACGCGGCCAAGTCCGTGGTGTCGGATGACGCGTTCCCCGCGCTCATCGAGCATCTCGCGCGCGTCCACCCGAGCCGCTACATCCGCCTCATCGAGGGCCTGTCCGCCATCGGCTTGCGCGACGTCGGCGAGCTCGACGACCAGTCCGCTGCGCTCCGATTCGTCGCGTTCATCGACCGCGCCTACGACGCGCAGATCCCGATCCGGGCGACCGGCGTGTCGCTCGATCTCGTCTTCGGCGACGAGATGCTCGCCGGCGGCTACCGGAAGAAGTACCTGCGAGCGATCTCCCGCCTCGTGGCGCTCACGCACGACTGATCCAGGGTCGACTCGCGGTGCGGTGAAACGTGATGTTCACACAGCATCCGGATCCGTAACAGCTCGGAAACACGCTCCCGAAATCGCGGAAACGGTGTCTCGTCAGAATGGGCGAACCCGACGCGATACCTGCGTCCCTGCAGAGAGGTTTCCCCTGAGATGGATCAAGGCAACACCGCATTCATCCTCCTAGCAGCCGCGCTCGTCCTCCTCATGACGCCGGGTCTGGCGTTCTTCTACGGCGGACTGGTGAAGGCCAAGAGCGTGATCAGCATGATGATGCTGAGCTTCGGCGCCATGGGTCTGATCGGCGTGCTGTGGGTGCTCTATGGCTACGCCATCGCGTTCCCGGCCACTTCCGAAGGTCAGATCCAGTCGCCGTGGACGATCGACCTCGGCGAACTCGGTCTGAGCAACCTGCTCGAGGCCCCTGAGGGCGCCGCCTACCCGCCGCTCGCCTTCGTCGCGTTCCAGGCGACGTTCGCGATCATCACCGTCGCGCTCGTCTCGGGCGCCATCGCCGACCGCGCGAAGTTCGGCTCATGGATGATCTTCGCCACCGTGTGGGCGACGATCGTGTACTTCCCGGTCGCCAGCTGGGTGTTCAACTTCGGCCTCGCCGAGGACGGCTCCTTCGCCTACGGCGGCTGGATCACCTACGGCCTCCAGGAGTGGCTGGGCGCCGGCGCGATCGACTTCGCCGGTGGCACCGCGGTCCACATCAACGCCGGTGCTGCGGCGCTCGCCCTCGCGCTCGTCCTCGGCAAGCGCGTCGGCTTCCAGAAGGGCATCGCCGTCCCGCACAACCCGCCGTTCGTCCTCCTGGGCGCGGGCCTGCTGTGGTTCGGCTGGTTCGGCTTCAACGCCGGCTCGGAGCTCGCCGCCGACAACACGGCCGCGCTCGCCTTCGTCAACACGATCGCCGCGCCGGCTGCCGCGCTCCTCGCCTGGCTCGTCGTCGAGAAGTTCAAGGACGGCAAGCCCACGTCCGTCGGCGCGGCGTCCGGTGCCGTCGCGGGCCTCGTCGCGATCACGCCCGCGTGCGCCTCGCTGACCCCCGGCTGGGCCATCCTCCTCGGCTTCATCGCGGGCGCGGTCTGCGCCCTCGCGATCGAGCTGAAGTTCAAGTGGGGCTTCGACGACTCGCTGGACGTCGTGGGCATCCACCTCGTCGGCGGTCTCATCGGGACGCTCTACATCGGCTTCTTCGCAACCGACGTGGGCCTGTTCACGGGCGGCGACGGGACGCAGCTGCTCGTCCAGGCGATCGCGGCCTTCACGGTCCTGATCTACTCGTTCGTGCTCGCCTATGCGATCGGCTGGATCATCCAGAAGACGCTCGGCTTCCGCGTCAAGAACGAGGACGAGATCGCCGGAATCGACACCGTGGTGCACGGCGAAGAGGGCTACGTCCTCACCGACGCCCGCGGCTGACGAACAAGACAGGAGAGGGGCGTCGCGCATTGCGCGGCGCCCCTCTCGCGTGTCCGGTTAGGGTTTCCGTCATGACACCTCGTCGTGGCATCCTCAGCGCGCTCAAGAGTCTCCTGACGCCGTCGCGCCGCCGTCCGCCGGCCGCCGAGTCGAGCGAGGCCGGGAGGGCGGGGTTCACGGCCACGGCGGCTGTCGAGCCGCCGCGCGCGAGCGGGCTGCGCATCGGCTACGCGCCCGACCCCGACGGCGACCCGGACGCGGGGGAGATCGTCTGGACCTGGGTGCCGTACGCCGAGAACGACGGACGGGGCAAGGACCGGCCGGTGCTCGTGATCGGCCGCCTGGACGACTCGCGCGTATACGCCGTGCGGCTCACGAGCAAGGCGCACGACGGGGATCGTGACTTCCTGTCGATCGGATCAGGCCCGTGGGACTCGCAGGGGCGCCCGTCGTGGGTCGACATCGAGCAGCTCTACAGCGTGCACGCCGACGGCATGCGGCGCGAGGCTGCGGCCCTGGATCTGGAGCGCTTCGTGCTCGTCGCCGACGCGCTGCACAAGCGCTACGGCTGGGCCGTCGGGAACAGGTGAGACTCACGTCTCGTGGTGGGCGATACCAGACTCGAACTGATGACCTCTTCCGTGTGAAGGAAGCGCGCTACCAACTGCGCCAATCGCCCGTGGCCCGTTGGGGCCGAGTCACGATCCTACCGGATGCCGCGGGCACGCACGAATCGCGACGCGGGACACGCGCGGGCGTCGCTCGGTTTTGCACCAGCGCAGGGATCGGATAGAGTCTTTCAAGTGCCCGGGATGCGAATCCCGGAAACGAAATGCGGATGTAGCGCAGTTGGTAGCGCATCACCTTGCCAAGGTGAGGGTCGCGAGTTCGAGTCTCGTCATCCGCTCGAGTGCAGGGACTGCCCCTCGGGGAGTCACGGCACGTGGGGTCAAACCACACGCGGTGGCGTGGCCGAGCGGCTAGGCACCGGCCTGCAAAGCCGTTTACACGGGTTCGAATCCCGTCGCCACCTCCACTCTCCTAACTGAAGAGCCTTCACAGGCGCGATTGGCGCAGCGGTAGCGCGCTTCCCTGACACGGAAGAGGTCACTGGTTCGATCCCAGTATCGCGCACCACCTGAAACCCCCGGCCTGCCCGGGGGTTTTCGCTTTCCCGACCGCGCTGTGCAGGTCAGCGGATCTGCTCGGTGGGGTAGACCGGCCGGATGCGCTCGGCGAAGAACCGGCCGGCGCTCTCCGCGTCCAGCAGCCCGCGGTGCGCAGAGCGGGGGACGGCGAAGTAGCGGTAGACGTCACCCGAGGCGAACTCGATCTCCAGCACCGCGGTCGCGTCGTCGTAGCCCACCGACGCGATGACCGTCGAATCGATCCGAGTCCGCTTCACCATCCCGACGCTACGGCAGGCGGATGCCGTCGCCGCCGTGCACCGCCGATAGCCTTGCCTTCGTGCTCGCCGACGACATCCGCGCCGCCCTCGTCGCCGCCGCCGATCCGGCCCGCGCCCCGGGCCAGCAGGCGTACATGAAGTCGGCGATGCCGTTCCGCGGAGTCGCCGTGCCGGAGGTGCGGCGGATCACACGTGCCGCGGCGAAGGGGACGACGGATGCCGCGACTCTGCGTGCGGCGGCGGCACAGCTGTGGGACGAGGCATCCCATCGGGAAGAGCGCTACGCAGCGATGCAGCTGCTGGGCCTGCGCCCGCTGCGGGGCGACCCCGCCGTCGTGCCGCTCGTGGAGCACATGGTGCGGACGGGTCGCTGGTGGGACATCACGGACGAACTCGCGCATCGCATCGCGGAGGCTCTCGATGCGCGTCCGGACGAGACGGCGGCACTCGTGCGGTTCTGGAGCGGCGACGCGGACTTCTGGATGCGCCGGCTGGCGATCCTGGCACAGCTCGGCCGCCGCGACCGCGTGGATCGCATGCTGCTGACCGACGTCATCGAGCCGAACGCGGGCGACCGGGAGTTCTTCATCCGGAAGGCGATCGGCTGGGCGCTGCGCGAGTACGCCCGCGTCGAACCGGACTGGGTGCGCGCGTTCGTCGCGAGCCACGAGCTCAGTCCGCTCACGGTGCGCGAGGCGCTCAAGCATCTCTGAGACCGCGCTGATCCCGATCGACCCCGGTCAGGCCGAGAGCTCCTCCAGGATGCCGGGGAAGACGTCGACATGCGCCTTGCGCCCGACGAAGACATCCGCATGCGAGTAGCCCGGGATGATCTTCAGCGCGTGACGCCCGGGCTGATGCCGCTCGAGAAACTCGTAGGTCGCACGCTGGCTCGCCGGCAGGAACGCCTTGTTGAGCTCGCCCGTCATGAGGACGAATCGTGCGTCCGACGCCGGGGCCTGGCCGCCCCACCTGCGCGGCAGGTCGGTGCGCGGCTTCACACTGACGTACTGCCTGGCCCGATCGCTCGCCGCCATCTGCGCGTACCAGCTGAGGGGGATGCGCCCGAACTCGCCGCCGAGCCAGCGGTGGGTCGCGGCATCCAGGTTCTCGTGCCGCCACAGCGCCGGGTGCCCCGCTCCGAGGGCGAAGCTGGCCATGTTGCAGCTGGGGTTGTGGCACTCCGCGTGCGTGACCCGCACGGCAGTGCGAGTGACCCAGTGGATGCCGCGCTCCGGTCCGTCTCCCCACGCGATGTCGACGTAGGGCTCGCCGCGCCCGAGCATGGGGCGCAGAACGTGCAGCTTGAGCTTGGCGAAGCCGGGGACGACGGGGTGCAGCGCGACGCCGTTCGCCACGACGGTCTCGACCTCGGGGACGAGGCCGGCCACGACCGCCATGCTGAGCGCCGCCGCGCCCTGGCAGTGGGCCACGACCTTGATGCTCGGCGCGCCGGTCTCGGCGACGACCTTGGTGACGAGGGCCGGGATGTCGAACCGCACGACGTCGTCGAGCGTCCAGGGCATCGGGGGCAGATCGATGGAGCCGCGCCAGTTGCCGAGCCACACGTCCCACCCGTCGTCGATGAGGACGTCGACGAGCGAGCGGATGGCGGGCGGACGGAACGACTCGGCCCGCATCCCGACGCCGTGCAGGAGCAGGACGGGGCCCTTGGCCGGCTCAGCGGGCCCCCGCACCCGGATCGCGGTGAGGCCGACGCCGTCCTCGGTCGTCAGGAAGTGCGGCTCGTCCCGATGGGAGCGTCGGCCGGTGAGCGCAGGTGCGGTCACTTCGGAGCCTCTTCCCCGGACGGTGGGGCGGCGGTGCCCGCCGCCGCGGGGCGCTCCGGAGCGGGCTTGAGGTAGGCATCCTTCACCGACTTCGTGAAGAAGACCCCGAAGCGGGCGATCGAGGCGAGCGGTCCTTCGCCGGACCCCTTGAACGTCGTGAGCTGACGGGCGAAGTCCGCCGCGAGGATGCGCAGGATGCCGGCGCCGATGACCTCGCCCGGGGCGTCGTCCGCACCGTTCTCACCCGGCGGGATGTGGCCCTTCATGATCGTGATGTAGAGGGTCGAGGTGTCGCTCCACACATCGAAGCCCGGGTCGTCTCGGACCACCTTGTAGCCGTACATCGTCAGGGGAGCGCCTGAGCGGTCGTGGAACCAGAGCCGGTAGCGCATCTCCATCGTGTCGGCCTGCTCGGCTTCGACGAAGAGGTTGGCCCACCCCCGCACGACGGGCAGCTGGCCGCCGAGCAGGTCGCAGTCGACGTATCCCTCGGCGGTGGCCGTGTGGTCGTCTCCCGCGACGAAGCGCTCGACGTCGGGGGCGGTGATCGTGAGCTTGAACATGAAGCGCTGAGTGAGCTGCCTGCCCAGGTCCCACCCGGCCTTGGGGTCGGTCTCGTCGAGGGCGACGTAGCCCTTCATCTTCTCGGTGAACTCCATGCCACGACCGGCGACGGGCTCGTCCACGGCTACCTCCGGCGACGGCGCGGGGACCGCCCGCGCGGCGGTGCGGCGCTTGCGCCGCGGCTTCTCGAGGGCGCGCTCCACGGCGCGGTCCGCCATGGCGGCGATCGTGAGCGACGGATTGGGGCCCACGGGCCCCGGGACGGCCGCGCCGTCCACGACGTAGAGATCGGGATGCCCGAACGACTCGTTCCACGAGTCCACGACGCCCTCGTGCACGTGGCGGCCCATCGGGGACCCGCCCAGCGGGTGCACCGTGACGACGCGCTTGGTCCACCACAGCGGATTGTCGCGGTAGGTGCCGCCGAGGGATTCCGTGATGCCGCGCATCGTCTCGCGCATCGACTCGAAGTAGGCCGCGCTCGTGGCGGCCGTCCACTCGACGTCGACCTCGCCGTCCTTGAGGGTGATGCGCCCGTCGGGGGTGTCTCGGCCCATTCCGAGCAGGGGCAGCGAGCTCGAGGCGAGCCGGCCCTGGCCGACGAGTTTGGCGACCTCGGCCGAGATCGTGGACTCGTTGCGGTTGCCGAGGCGGTACGCGATCATCTGCTTCACGACGGCCGCGGCCCGCTGGATCGACGACGTCACCTGGGCGGTCTCGATGAGCCAGTTCGTGAACTCGGGGAAGCCTGCCTCCTGGACGTAGTAGCCGCGTCCCGCGCCCTCCTCGTCCATCCCGTCGGGCTTGCGGATCGCCGTTGTGATGACCGGACCGTACGCGGGGTCGATGATCCGCGTCTGGCCCTGCTCCGACGTCGTCTTGGCGTTGAAGCAGAACGTGAGCAGGTCGCCGTTGCCGCTGAAGCGGCTGCCGAGAGCCTGACCGAGCGCGGGAAGGCCGACGCGGTTGCGCAGGAGCAGCGCCGTCGTCCCGAAGGTGCCGGCGCCGAGGTAGAGCTGATCGCACGTGATCGTCACGGGCTCGCGGCGGCGCTTGCCGTCGGGCTCGGCCTCGGTGCCGTACTGGAGGTAGCGGACCTCGTACCCGCCGCCGTC
The DNA here is from genome assembly GCF_040632175.1 of Microbacterium sp. NPDC019599. Taxonomy (NCBI): domain Bacteria; kingdom Bacillati; phylum Actinomycetota; class Actinomycetes; order Micrococcales; family Microbacteriaceae; genus Microbacterium; species Microbacterium sp. NPDC019599. The sequence goes on along the minus strand of NZ_JBEYBL010000001.1, from coordinate 428,871 downwards.
GAGGGGCGTGACGCCGACGACCTCCGCGAGCGTGCGGATGTCGGCCCCGTGGAATGCGGCGGCGGAGAGGTAGTTGTGGTCGAGGGTGTTCTTGGAGCCCTCGTTGCAGCCGATGTCGCATTCGCCGCACAGCCGGCACGTCAGACGCGTCGCGCCGTGGATGTTGCCGTAGGCGGGCTCCTCGATGAGCTGCTTCGGCTGAGCCGCTGCGCCGGGGCGCGGTGCGAAGGACACCGCGAGTGGTGGTGCGAGCACCTGCAGGCCGAGCGCCTCGGCGGACTCGCGCAGCGCCTTCGACTTCGGCAGATCGGGGTACGGGTTCGGCGTGGGCGTCATCATCGCCTCGACCGAGTCGTAATGCCGGTCGAGGTCCTCGCGGCCGATGGGCCAGTGCTCGTACCCGCCGCCCGGAAGAGGGGAGTCGTGGACGAACCAGCGCTCGTCCTTGCGGAGCAGGACGTTGGCGTAGATGAGCGAGCCGCCGCCGAGGCCGGACGAGACGATCGCCTCGATCTTGCGGAACGAGCGGATGTCGAAGAGGCCGAAGAGCTCGTCCTTCGGCTCCCAGAACGCATGGCTCATCTCGTAGGGATTGCGGGCGAAGCTTCCCGGCGGATAGGAGCGACCGCGCTCCAGCACCACGACCGAGCGCCCCGCCTCGGCGAGGCGGTATGCCGACACGGACGCCCCGAATCCTGAACCCACGACGACGGCGTCGACGTGCTCGGGAGCCGAACTCATCGCGCACCTCCTCGCCCGGCCCGTGCCGCCGTCGCAGCGGTGGGGGAGAGGTGCTGCCGCACAAGGCGGGTGGGATACATCGGCGCTCCCTCTTTCAGGGGTTCGAAGGCGTAGCTCCACGCTGGCGCGATACCCGCCGGTGACCAGCTGCCCCTCGACCGGCCCCCCAGGTCCGCACCTGTCCTCACGCTAGTGAGCCGCGGCACGCCAACGCAACGCATAACCGGCGGCGCATGCGCCGTGCGACGACATCGCATCGGGGCCTCACCGCGGCCGTGCGAGACTCTCGCCGGAATGATGGCACGCGCGCCCTCGGCTTCACTATGATTCGGGCAGATCCACTGGGATGAGGGCAGATCCGCTGGGGGAACGCCGTCCTGCGTGAACGGAGTCGGCAGATGAGCAGACCATCGGTTTTCGAGCGCGCGCTCATCGGCGCCTATACGCGGGTCAACCGCCGGACGCCGTGGCACAAGCTGCCGTTCCTGTTCGGCCTGTTCAACCTCATCGCGCTGCGCGATCAGCTCCGGGCGGAGAACCTCACCGACACCCGGACACCCGGCGACGGGGGCAGGACCCCGGGAGTGACGCTGGCGACCGCCGGGGACGCGGAGCGGCGATTCCGGACTGCCGACGGCTCATACAACGACCTGAGCGATCCCGATATGGGCAAGGCGAGCACCCGCTTCGCGCGGAACGTGCCGCTCGCCAAGGCGTTCCCGGCCGAGCTGCCCGACCTCATGGAGCCGAACCCTCGCGAGGTCAGCCAGCGCCTCATGCGCCGCGAGGGCTTCACCCCCGCCACGAGCCTCAACCTCCTCGCCGCGTCCTGGATCCAGTTCCAGACCCACGACTGGTTCGCCCACGGCCGCGAGGCCGATGCGCACATCGAGATCCCGCTGCCGGACGGGGACGGCTGGTTCGAGAACCCCATGCGGATTCCGCAGACCAAGCGGGACTCGACGCGCGTCGACGGCGACAAGGACCTGCCGCCGACCTACATCAACAGCCAGTCGCACTGGTGGGACGCCTCCGCGATCTACGGCAGCAACGCGGCCAAGCGCGAATCGGTCCGCAGCCACATCGACGGCAAGCTCGTGCTCAAGGACGGCCTTCTGCCGCTCGACCCGGCCTCCGGCGTCGCCCTCACCGGCTTCAACGAGAACTGGTGGGTCGGACTCGGGATGCTCCACACGCTGTTCACCCTCGAGCACAACGCCATCTGCGACCGGCTGAAGCAGGACTACCCGCATCTGACCGACGACGAGCTGTTCGGCACGGCCCAGCTCATCAACTCGGCGCTCATCGCCAAGATCCACACGGTGGAGTGGACGCCCGCGATCATCGCCCATCCCGTCCTCAAGGTCGCCATGCGGGCGAACTGGTGGGGACTTGCGGGCGAGAAGCTGCACCGTCGGTTCGGACGCCTCAGCAAGAGCGACGTCATCAGCGGCATCCCGGGATCCGCACACGACCACCACGGCGCGCCGTACCAGCTGACCGAGGAGTTCTCGGCGGTGTACCGGCTGCACCCGCTCCTGCCCGAGCAGCTGGACGTGCGCTCGCTCGAGGACAACACACTCCTGGACACGATGGACTTCAAGGAGATCATCCTCCTGAACGCCCAGCGCGTCCTGGAGGGACCGCAGGGCGTCGACGACCTCTGGTACTCGTTCGGGACGCAGCATCCCGGCGCCATCCAGCTGCACAACTTCCCGCGCTGGATGCAGGATCTCACGCTCCCGGACGGCATGCGCCTCGACCTCGCGGCGCTGGACATCACACGCGACCGCGAGCGGGGCGTGCCGCGCTACAACGAGTTCCGCCGGCAGCTGCACCTCAAGCCCGCCGCGACTTTCGAGGAGCTCACCGACAACCCCGAGTGGGCGAAGGAGCTGCGCGAGATCTACGGCGACGTGGAGAAGGTGGACCTGCAGGTCGGGATGCACGCCGAGACCCCGCCCGCCGGCTTCGGCTTCAGCGACACGGCCTTCCGCGTGTTCATCCTGATGGCCAGCCGGCGCCTGAAGAGCGACCGCTTCATCACGGAGTGCTACACGGAGGAGTACTACACGAAGACGGGTCTGCAGTGGATCGCCGACAGCACGATGATCACGGTCCTGCTGCGCCACTTCCCTCAGCTCGGCAAGTCCCTGGAGGGCGTCCCGAACGCCTTCGTCCCGTGGAACGTCGTCGCCGGCGACGGCGGGAGCACCACCAGCACCGCGTCCGCCGCGGCATCCGCCGCCGGACAGCACGAGTGACGCGCAGACGCGTCGGACAAGGAACGTCATGACGACGACGCAAGAGGACCGCGAGGCGCGGTTCGATCTGATCCGCACCTACTGGGATGTGCTCATGGCCGCCGACATGGTGGCCTTCCGCAAGCTTCTCGCGCCCGGGGCGGTCATCCACTACCCGGGGCAGAACCACATGTCGGGGGACTACAAGACGACCGATGACATCGTGGGGCTGTACACGCAGCTGACGCAGTTCATCAAGGACGGCGTGTTCGTCGGCGAGGTCCTCGACATCACGGCCGGCGAGATCTTCACGACCGTCATCCTCAAGTACGAGATCCGGATGCCGATCAAGACGCTGCAGGGGCGCGCGACGGGCATCTTCATCCTCGACGAGAACCACCTGATCAAGGAGTACTGGCTCCACGAGTGGAACCAGCAGATGATCAACTGGGTCTTCCGCTCGTCGCGCTGGTTCGGGTGGACGATGAAGCTGTTCCCCAAGAAGAACAAGACGAAGAAGTGATGATGGCCAAGCCCACCCGGAAGCAGAAGCCCCTCCCACCCGGCCGGTTCGGGCTCCCGTGGCTCGGCGAGACCTTCTCGATCATCCGCAACAACCACGGGTTCTACAAGGACCGGCTCGCGAAGTACGGGCCCATCTTCAAGACGCGACTGTTCGGCAACAGCTTCGTCGTGTTCTCGGGGCACGAGGCCTTCCACACGTTCGCCACGGATACGCGGATCGTGCGCGGCGACGCCGACCCGATCTCGGCCGAGCAGATCTTCATGAACTCCCTCGCACTCATCGACGGCGTCGAGCACCACTCCCGCAAGGCGGTCATGCTGCGGGCGGTCGGATTCCGGTCCGCGATCGCGTCCTACCTCCCGACCATGCAGTCCCTGCTCGAGCGCACGATCGACCCCTGGCTGGAGAGCGGCTCGACGGCGAACATGCGCGCCGACCTGCAGCGCTTCGCGGCGCGGCTCACCGGCGCCCTGTACACGGGCGATCTGAGCGAGGAGCACGCGGCCGAGATGGACCGCCACCTCGCGAACATGCGCGACGCCTTCATGACGCTTCCCATCCCGATTCCCGGCACGACGTACGGCAAGGCGATCGCCGGGCGCAAGCGCATGGACGAGATCGTCGGTGAGGCGCTGGAGAAGCACCTGAAGGGCGGCTACGACGACATCGTGTCGCGGATGATCGCGGCGGCACAGGAATCCGATGTGCCCGTCGACAAACTGCGAGGCGACATCCGCCACCTCATCTTCGCGGGGCAGGGCGGCTACTTCGTGCCGCTCACGCTCGCGACGATGGTCTTGGGACAGCATCCCGAGATCATGGAGCGCGCCCGCGCCGAGGTGCTCGAGATCTCGCCCGATGGTCAGATCACGATGGACCAGATCGAGCGCATGGAGTACCTCGAGCAGATCTCGAAGGAGGTCCGCCGCTATTTCGCGATGAACTCGGCGACGTTCTTCGGGCGCGTGCAGGAGGACATGGAGGTCGGCGGGTATCGCATCCCCAAGGGGTGGGGCGCGATGGGGGGCATCCACATCAACATGCGCAACCCCGAGGTGTTCCCCGATCCCGACCGCTTCGATCCTGACCGCTTCCAGCCGATGCGGGAGGCGGCGCTCGCGCCGGGAAGCTACGTGCCGCACGGCGACGGGCAGAGTACGCACCACCGGTGCCCGGGCGAGAACATCGTGACGGTCGCCGTGAAGGTGTACCTCACGATCCTCCTGCGCAAGGCGGAGTGGTCGATCCCGGAACAGGACCTCACCCTGACCAACGAGCTGTTCCCCCTGCCCGCGAGCGGGCTGCGCGTGGACTTCCGACAGCATGTCCCCGTCGCAGGCTGAGACGCCGCAGAAGGCGCCGACGAGCGAGCGCGGCATCGCCAAGCTCATGCGACTGACCAAGCTGATGGTCTTCGGCGACCGGCAGCCGTACGCCCGCACGCCGGCCGACGTGGGACTCGCGTTCGAGGACGTGTCCTTCCCCGCGACCGACGGCGTCGAGATGCGGGGGTGGTTCGTGCCTGCGGCGGCGAATCCGGCTCCCGCGGTCGTGTTCGTGCACGGCTGGATCTGGAGCCGCGCAGGCAACGCCGCCGGCCGGGTGCCGTTCGTGGACCGCGATGTCGACTTCCTGCCGGCGACGCGGGCGCTGCACGACGCCGGGTTCCACGTGCTGCTGTTCGAGCTCGCCAACCACGGCGAGAGCGGCAAGCGGCCGCCGCTGACGATGGGACGCTGGGAGGCGCGCGACTTCAACGGCGCCATGGAGTACCTGCGTGCGAGGGAGGACGTCGACTCCGAGCGGATCGGCGCCCTGGGCACGTCGGCCGGGGCCAACACCGTGATGTACGCGATTCCGGACGGGCCTCCCGTGAAGGCGTTCCTCGCGGTCCAGCCGACGCGACTGCCTGTGTTCAACCGTCACTTCGCGCGGGACGTGCTCGGGCCGCTCGGCCCCGCCGCCGCCGCGAGCACCGACATGCTCTACTTCTTCCTGCGCGCGCCCCTGCCGAGCCGGCACGATCCGGCCACGGTCGCCCCGATGCTCGGAGACACGGTCGTGCAGTACGTGCAGGGCACGGGCGACCCGTGGGGCGAGATGGGGATCGTGGAGGACTTCTCCGCGCTCACTCCGCACTCGCTCGGGGTCATCAAATACCCCTCCGCGGGGCGCTACGAGGGCTATCAGTACGTCAGCAAGGAGGTCGACGACGTGGCGGCCTTCTTCACGGCGCACCTGTAGATCGAAGGGAAGGGCCGGGATGCAGCATCCCGGCCCCTTCTCATGCTCAGGGGTGCCAGAGCCCGTCGTGCGCCTTCTGCCGCGTGTACTGGCGCGGGTCGAAGAAGCGGTCGTAGTACTCGAGCTCGAGGTGCGAGAACTGCAGCCACATGCCGGGGGTGTAGAACGCGTCGACGTGCGCGGGGAAGCGGCCGTAGGTGTCCCAGATGTAGTTGCAGATGTCCTTCGTGTACGCGATCTCGTCGGGCCCGAACTTCGTGCCCTTCTCGAAGAAGGCGCGCGCGTCGTCCTTGTTGCGGTACGGGCTCGACCACACCGCCTCGTTGCCGTATGCGGGGCCCGACGCGCTGTACTTCGACTCCACGACGCGGTCGACGGCTTCGTCCATCGACGACACGTACGGGGGCGTGAGACCCTCGAGGATGCCGTCGATGCCGACCGGGTTCGCCTGCGACGCGGGCACGGGAGGCCACTTGCGGTGCTTCTTGGGCTCTTCCAGCCGGAACCCGAGGCCGTGCCAGCCCTTCGACTCGTCCTGCTGCCAGATGTAGGGCGGGAAGACTGCGCCGTGGATCCAGCCGCCGAGGCCCATCGCCTGGCCGAGCAGCATCAGGTTCTGGAAGTAGAAGAACGCCTCGTAGTCGGTGCGCAGCGCGTGGCCGAAGCCGAGCGGGGCCTGGCTGTCCTTGTTGACGTAGCCGCTGCGCACGCGGGAGAGCCCGCCGATGGGGTGGTACGGGATCTTCGGGCTGATGCCGAGGCCGCCGCCGATCTTGGCGAACCACTCGACGAAGCCCTTGGGGTGGAAGCTGCGCCAGTCGTCGAGGAACAGCGGCCGCATGCCGCCGGGCTCGGTCAGCAGGATGATGATCGCGTTGATGTACTGCCATGTGCAGTCCACGACCGGGAAGAAGAGCGTCGTACCCGGGGTGTTCGACGCCTGATTGTTCCAGCCCAGGTAGTACGGCCACTCGCGCGGGAAGTCGAGTCGCTTGTCCGAGATGCGGATGGTGCACTCCGCCGCGGCGGCGATCCAATCGGCCTCGGTCCAGTCGCCCCACTTGGGAGGCAGGTCCTTCAGCAGTTCGAGTGCCCGCGCTCCCTTCGGCGGCTTCAACAGGAAGATCCCGTCGTCGTTGATCATGAAGAAGTACGTAGCCTGCGCGTTGTCGGCGCTGCTGCCCGTGCGGGCGAGGATGTTGAGGAACGGGGTGCCCAGCTCGGGAAGGCCGTTCTTCTCGACGAGAGGGCCGTCGTGCGTCGTGATGCCCGTGATCCCCGTCACGCACGTGATGAGGATGGCCTCCTCGAGCTTGCTGAGCGGCGCGGGCGCGTTGTGGCTCTCGTGGCTGAGGGGGCCGGCGTCGACCGAGAATCCGCGCGGGATGCGGCGAGTGCGCCGGTCTGTCAGCGCCGACAGGAACGGGTAGCTCGCCAGGTCCGCCAGGGCCGGGTTCACGCCGGCGGAGGAGGCGCTCTGCGGCACGGAGTCGTCGATCGTGGTCATGCGTGCACTCCTGATCAGTTGTGTCGGTCGAGCTGGGCGGTGATGGTCGGATACACGTCGCGCGCGGCATCCTGCCCGATGAAGCAGTCCATGTGCGCGTAGCCCGCGATGATGTGGCGCGTGTACAGATCCGGTCCGTTGCGCTCGACCAGGAAGTCGTACGTGAGCTCGCTGCCCTCGGGGACGAAGAGGCGATTGTGCTCGCCATGGATGAAGGCGATCGGGACCTTCAGCCCCTCCACGTCGTCGAGGTAGTCGTGGTCGCCGTCCCAGCTCACGGCGTGATCGGCCCGCAGGATCTTCGTGATGTGCGTGAGCGTGCGGATGTTCGCGACGCCGAATGCTTCCTCGAGATGGTCGTGCGTGGCGTCGTTGAGCTTGTCGTGGTCGTAGACCTCGCCGTACATGAACATGACGCGGCGGCAGAACGGGCGGTCGCACGGCTCTTCGCCGGCCGGATAGATCGCGAGCGCCTTGTCGTAGAGCCGCTCGACCCACGAAGGATCGTCGTCGAACTCGGTCGTCAGCGTGTCGACGCCGAGGGCGTCGAGGATGTTCCCCGCGTAGATGCCGGCGCGCAGCTCGTTGAGCGTGCCGCCGCGCGGATGCAGCGTCACCTGGGAGGCGACCGCCGATCGGACGTTCTGAAGTCCGAGGCCCAGCGCCATGAGCATCGTGAGGGACCCGACGCAATGCGCCATGATCTGCACGGAGTCCGCGCCCGAGACCTCGCGCACCTTCTCCACCGCAGCGGGGTAGTCGTAGCGGGCGATGTCGTCGAGCGTGAACGGCGTCGAGGCCGACGGCAGCAGCGGGCTCGCCCGGTAGTCGAGCACCCACACGTCGTAGCCGTGCTCGTACAGGTACTCCGGGTAGTTCGTGTCGGTCGTGTCGATCGTGTAGGCGATCGACGAGGTCCCGAATCCCGGAGTCAGGATGACCGGGCCCTTCGTGCCGCCCTCGAACCGCGTCAGCTGCAGCCCGACGCCGTCCTCGGTCGTGAACCGGTAGACGGTCGGCTCGCCGCATCGCAGCGGCCGTCGCACCCGGTCCTCTGCGCTCGTCGCCTCGACCGTCGTGTCGCCATCGCCCATCTCGACCCCCGCCTGGATGCCGTGTGCCCTGCGTCGTCGAGGTCCGAGCCCCCTGATGCCCCGCCCGCGCGACGATTCAGCATATTGGGAACGATGGTCCCGCGTCACTGAAATCCGCACGACACGGCGGCGGTAGGATTGCGGGATGGGATTGGGCCGCTTGACGCACGCGACGGTCGTCGCGGTGACGGGCACGCGAACGCTTCAGGCCTGAGCGGGCGGGGCGCCGCGTGCGCCCGAAGCTGAGCAGCCTTCGAACCGAACCACTTCTTGGAGACCTCCCTTGACTGATGTCGCCCTCCCGTCGGACGTGTCTTTTCCCGCCGACGGCTTCGCCCTGTTCCCCGATCGATCCGTGATCGCCCTCCGCGTCAATGGAGAGCTCAAGGACCTCGCCACGGTCGTGACCGAGACGGATGCCGTCGAGCCGGTGACCATCGACAGCCCCGACGGTCTCGGCATCCTGCGCCACTCGACGGCGCACGTGCTCGCGCAGGCCGTCCAGCGCATCCGCCCGCAGGCCGACCTCGGCATCGGCCCGCCCATCACCGACGGCTTCTACTACGACTTCGGCGTCGACGAGCCCTTCACCCCGGAGGACCTCAAGGCGATCAAGAAGGAGATGGAGCGGATCGTCCGTGACAACCAGCGGTTCGTCCGGCGGGTCGTCAGCGACGACGAGGCGCGCGCGGAGCTCGCCGACGAGCCCTTCAAGCTCGAGCTCATCGGTCTGAAGGGCGGCGGCGCCGACAAGACGGAGGGCGCCTCCGTCGAGGTCGGCGCCGGCGAGCTCACGATCTACGACAACGTGGGTCGCGACGGGGAGGTCGTCTGGAAGGACCTCTGCCGCGGCCCGCACGTCCCCGGCACGCGCCTCGTCGGCAACGGCTGGGACCTCACCCGCATCGCCGGCGCCTACTGGCGGGGGAGCGAGAAGAACCCGCAGCTGCAACGTATCTACGGCACCGCGTGGCCCTCGAAGGACGAGCTGCGCGCGTACCAGGCGCGCCTGGAGGAGGCTGCCAAGCGCGACCACCGCAAGCTCGGCAAGGAGCTCGACCTCTTCTCCTTCCCGGACGAGATCGGCTCGGGGCTGTCGGTCTGGCACCCCAAGGGCGGTGTCGTCCGCGGCGAGATGGAGCAGCACGCGCGTCGGCGTCACATCGCGGGCGGCTACACCTACGTCTACACGCCGCACATCTCGAAGCAGGACCTCTTCCTGCAGTCGAACCACCTCGTGACGTACAAGGAGGGCATGTTCCCGCCCATCCACCTCGACGAGGAGCGCGACGAGCACGGCGAGATCACGAAGCACGGCCAGGACTACTACCTGAAGCCGATGAACTGCCCGATGCACATCCTCATCTACAAGGAGCGTGCGCGCAGCTACCGCGACCTGCCGATGCGCCTCGCCGAGAACGGGACGGTCTACCGCAACGAGCTCTCCGGCGCGCTGCACGGGCTCACCCGCGTGCGCGGCTTCACGCAGGACGACTCGCACCTGTTCGTCACGCCCGAGCAGCTGGAGGAGGAGGCGACGCGCGTCCTCGAGTTCGTCATCTCGATGCTCCGCGACTTCGGCCTCGACGACTTCGAGCTCGAGCTGTCGATGAAGGACGACGAGAAGGGCAAGTGGATCGGCTCGGAGGAGTTCTGGGAGTACTCGACGAACGCCCTGCGCAACGTCGCGGTCGCCAGTGGGCTCAAGCTCACGGAGGTGCCCGGCGAGGCGGCCTTCTACGGCCCCAAGATCGACCTCAAGACGCGTGACGCGATCGGGCGCACGTGGCAGCTGTCCACCGTCCAGGTCGACCCCAACCTGCCGGAGCGCTTCGAGCTCGAGTACACCGATCGCGACGGCCAGAAGAAGCGGCCGATCATGATCCACCGCGCCCTGTTCGGATCGATCGAGCGGTTCTTCGCGATCCTGCTCGAGCACTACGCGGGCGCGTTCCCGGTGTGGCTCTCGCCCGTCCAGGTGGTCGGCATCCCCGTCGCCGAGCAGTACGCCGAGTACCTGACCGACGTCGTCGCGCGCCTGCAGGCCGAGGGCGTGCGCGCCGAGGTCGACCGCAGCGACGAGCGCATGCAGAAGAAGATCCGCAACCACACGACCCACAAGGTGCCGCTCCTGCTCATCGCGGGCGAGCAGGACCGCTCGGCGGGCACGGTGTCGTTCCGGTTCCGCGACGGCACGCAGCGCAACGGCATCCCGATCGACGAGGCCGTCGCGCTCGTGCAGCGCGCGATCAGCACCCACGCCCTCGTAAACACGGCGGAGGACCTCGTTTGACCGACGCGGGCGTCCCCTCGGAGGGCGACGGCGACTCGCGGCTCATCGCCGCGAGCGTCCTCGCCGGCGTGCCCGACGAGTTCCAGCGGCTGTGGACCCCGCACCGGATGGCGTACATCCAGGCGGGGCCCGAGCCGCTTCGCGAGACGTGCCCGTTCTGCGCCGCGCCCGGGATGTCCGACAGCGACGCGCTCATCGTGCACCGGGGCGTGACGTCCTACGTCCTGCTGAACCTGTTCCCGTACAACTCGGGGCATCTGCTCGTGTGCCCGTACCGCCACATCGGGATGTACGACGAGGCCACCGACGAGGAGGTCGCCGAGATCGGGGCGCTCACGCAGCGGGCCATGCGCGTGCTGACCCGTGTCTCGCACTGCGACGGGTTCAACATCGGGATGAACCAGGGTCGGGTCGCCGGTGCCGGCGTCGACGCGCACCTTCACCAGCACGTCGTCCCGCGCTGGGCGACCGACGCGAACTTCTTCCCGATCATCGCGAAGACGAAGGCGCTCCCGCAGCTGCTCGGCGAGGTCCGGCAGACGGTCGCCGAGGCCTGGAACGACTGACGGCGCGGTCTCAGCGGACCTGACGCACCTCGAACTGCATCCGCGGGTGCGCGTAGGACTCCTGCGACTCCACGAGCTGCAGCTCGCGCTCGCCCGAGGCGTGCGTGCGCTCGAGCAGGTCGAAGACGCTCGACGTCGTGCGGGCCAGGGCGTCCGCAGCATCCCCCGTCCCGCGGAAGTGGGCCGTGAACAGGGCGGCCGTCACGTCGCCCGACCCGTTGGCCTTCATCGGGATGCGGGGCGTCTGCACGATCCAGGCGCCGTCGTCCGTGACGGCGAGCATCTCGATCGTCCCCTCCGCAGCGTCGGGTCGCTCGACGCTCGTGACGAGCACGGTCCGCGGGCCCATGTCGCGCGCGCGGTCGGCGGAGGCGAGCGTCGAGTCGAGGTCGGCCGGCTCCGTGCCGGTGAGGAACCCCAGCTCGAACTGGTTCGGCGTGATAATGTCGGCGTGCGGCACGACGCGCTCGCGGAGGAGGACGGGGATCGCCGGAGCCACGAAGCATCCCGACTTCGCGTTGCCCATGACGGGGTCGCAGGAGTAGACGGCAGCCGGGTTCGCGGCCTTGACCCGTGCGACGGCGTCGAGGATCACGTCGCCGATGCCCTCGCTGCCCTGGTAGCCGGAGAGGACGACGTCGATCTGGGGGAGCACCCCGCGCTCCTCGATGCCCGTGATGACGTCGGCGACGTCCGCCGGCGCGATGAGCGGCCCACGCCACGCGCCGTAGCCCGTGTGATTGGAGAAGTTCACGGTGTACACGGGCAGCACTTCGACCCCGATCCGCTGGAGCGGGAACACCGCGGCGGAGTTGCCGACGTGACCGTACGCGACGGCGGACTGGATCGAGAGGATCTTCACCGCTCGATCATCGCATTTCGCGCATGACTTCCCCCGCCGCGACGGCGGCGGCGATGTCGGACACGAGGCGGTCCGCGTCGTCGTCGTCGAGGTCGTGCACAGTCAGGCGCAGGTGCCACGCGGCGTCGTGATCGGCGAGCACGAAGTCGTCGCCGGGACGCGCGAGCCAGCCGCGCCGCATGAGCCGCTCCGTCACGGCGCGCGCCGAGACGGGCAGCCGCACCCAGAGGTTGAGCCCGTCTCCCGCGACGGCGGGAAGGCCGCTCTCGGTGAGCCGTCGCGCGAAGGCGGCGTTGCGATCGGCGTAGTGCGCGCCCGCGGCCTCGATCTCCGCGAGGGCGTCCTCGTCGGTCATGAGGGCGTGCGTGAGCCGTTGCAGCAGATGGCTCACCCAGGTCGTGCCGGGGGTCAGCCGCATCGCGAGCCGCTCCGCCGTGCGGGGGTCGGATGCTGTCACCGCGAGGCACATGTCGGGCCCCAGGAACTTCGACACCGAGCGCACGAGTGCCCAGCGGCGCTGGCCCGGGCCGATGAGCGAGTGGTGCGGGCGGTGCGAGAGCATCGCGAAGTGGTCGTCCTCGATGACGAGGACGTACGGGTGGTCGGCCAGGACGGCGCGAAGCTGCGCCGCGCGCTGCGCGCTGAGGCTCGCGCCGGTCGGGTTCTGCGCGCGCGGCGTGCAGACCACCGCGCGCACGCCGTCGGCGAGGGCGGCGCGCAGGCCGTCCACCGTCATCCCCTCGTCGTCGACCGGGATCGCGACGGGCCGGTACCCGCCGAGACGCACCGTGTGAATGCTCGCGAGGAAGCACGGGTCTTCCAGGCCCACGGCGTCATCGCGCGTCAGGGCCTGCCCGAGGAGCCGCTCGATCGCGTCGGATGCCCCGCTCGTGATCGTGAGGCGGAGGGGGAGCGAGGGATCCACCGCATCGCGCATCCACGCACCGGCCCACGCCTCGAGATCGCGGTCGATGACAGGCTCGCCGTAGAGCACGGGCCTGCCCACGACCCGCGCGAGCGCGGGGGAGGGGTCCGGGATGAGGTCCGGGTCCGGATTGCCGGTGCCGACGTCGCGCAGGATGCTGTCCGTCGCGTAACCCTCCTGCGCGACCGGAGTGCCGCCGGCGACGCGGGTGCCGCCGCGCCCGGCCGACACGACGACCCCCGCGCGGGCGAGCTGCCGATAGGCGGCCATGACCGTGTTGCGGTTGACGTGGAGGCGGTCGGCGAGCGCGCGCACGGGCGGCAGCGCGTCGCCCGGCGAGAGCGTCCCGCGATCGAGGAGGCGCCGCACGCTCTCGGCGATCTCGACCGCGGTCCCGCCTGCGATGTCGTCGTCCATGGGCCTCCCTCGGTCTGCGGGCCTCGTGCTGTGCCGTGATATCTTTTGGCCTAGGCCAATCCAGAGGAGTCTATCCATGTCTGCCCCCACCACCGGTTCCTCCCGCGTCAAGCGCGGCCTCGCCGAGATGCTGAAGGGCGGCGTCATCATGGACGTCGTCACGCCCGACCAGGCGAAGATCGCCGAGGATGCCGGCGCCGTCGCCGTCATGGCTCTGGAGCGCGTCCCCGCCGACATCCGTGCGCAGGGCGGCGTCTCGCGCATGAGCGACCCCGACATGATCGACGGCATCATCGCCGCCGTCTCGATCCCGGTCATGGCGAAGGCGCGCATCGGCCACTTCGTCGAGGCGCAGGTGCTCCAGGAGCTCGGCGTCGACTACATCGATGAGTCCGAGGTCCTCTCGCCCGCCGACTACGTCAACCACATCGACAAGTGGGGCTTCACGGTTCCCTTCGTCTGCGGCGCCACCAACCTCGGCGAGGCTCTGCGCCGCATCAACGAGGGCGCCGCGATGATCCGCTCCAAGGGCGAGGCCGGCACGGGCGACGTCTCCGAGGCGACGAAGCACATCCGCAAGATCACCGGCGAGATCAACCACCTGAAGTCCCTCACGAAGGACGAGCTCTACGTCGCGGCGAAGGACCTGCAGGCGCCCTACGAGCTCGTCGCGGAGGTCGCCGCGACCGGCAAGCTGCCCGTCGTGCTCTTCGTCGCGGGCGGCGTCGCGACGCCTGCCGACGCCGCGATGATGATGCAGATGGGCGCGGACGGCGTCTTCGTCGGCTCGGGCATCTTCAAGTCGGGCAACCCCGCCGAGCGCGCCGCCGCGATCGTCAAGGCGACGACGTTCTACGACGACCCCAAGGTCATCGCGGACGTGTCCCGCGGCCTCGGCGAGGCCATGGTCGGCATCAACGTCTCCGACCTCCCGGCTCCCCACCGCCTCGCCGAGCGTGGCTGGTGACGCCCTGAGCCGCTCGGCCCGCACGCCGCACGTCGGCATCCTCGCCCTGCAGGGCGATGTGCGCGAGCACGCGCACATGCTCCGCGGGCTCGGTGCGGAGGTCTCGCTCGTGCGACGCCCCACCGAGCTCGCGGCCGTCGACGGCCTCGTCATCCCCGGCGGCGAATCGAGCGTCATCGACAAGCTGTCGCGGGCGTTCGGGATGCAGCATCCCGTTCGCGACGCCATCGAGGCGGGCATGCCCGTCTACGGCACGTGCGCCGGGATGATCATGCTGGCCGATCGCCTCACGAACCCCATCGAGGGCCAGGAGACCTTCGGCGGGCTCGACGTCGAGGTGGCGCGCAACGCGTTCGGCAGCCAGGTGGACTCGTTCGAGACGGCGCTCGAGGTCGCCGGCTTCGAGGGCGGTCCCGTCCACGCGACGTTCATCCGCGCGCCCCTCGTGATCGAGGTGGGCGATCGCGCGACCGCGATCGCGACGCTCCCCGACGGCGGCGTCGTCGCGGTCGAGCAGGGGCCCCTCCTGGCGACGGCGTTCCACCCCGAGGTGTCCGGCGAGACGCGGTTCCACGAGCGGTTCCTCGACCTCGTGCGCGCCGCCGCGTGATGATCCTCGTCGCGTCGGGTTAGATTCTCAGGGTGTCGATCAACGAGTGGTGGCGCGACCTGCCTGAGGAGCGCTATTGGATGATCGCCCCCTCGAAGGGCATCGTCGGCGAGGCGCTCTCCGCGCCCAAGACGGCCGACGATCGCCGCTTCGAGTGGTCGCACGAGCTCGTCGGCTACACGGAGCCGGGCGACACGATCTTCGTGTGGGATCGGACCCTCCCCACGCCCGGGATCGGTGCGTGGGGACGGGTGCTGGGACCGCTCGGCGAGGAGCAGCGCGTGCGCAACGGCAGCTCGCTGCCGCACTGGCGGATGCCGGTGAGCGACACGCTGCGCCTCGCGACGCCCATCACGATCACGGCGCTGCGCCGCATCGGCTCGGACATCGTGTCCGTGCGGGACGACGTCGAGTCGCTGACGGACGGTCCCGTGTACTTCCCCTTCATCGGCTCGCCCGACACGCTCGTGCCCGCGCCGGGGTACCTCACGAAGATCCCGCGCGACCTCGTGGCGCTGCTGTCCTCGCGCTTCGGCTTCGAATTCGCGCTCTGACATGACCGCGTGGGTCGCGCTGCTGCGAGGCGTCAATGTCGGCGGCATCACGATCCGCAGCGCCGAGCTGGCCGGCCTGTTCCGCGAGCTCGGCTTCGACGAGGTCCGCACGGTGCTCGCGAGCGGAAACGTCGCCTTCGAAGCGGATGCCGCGATCGGCCGCCGCGACGAGCTGAAGATGCGGATCGAGAAGGCGCTCCGCGACCGCTTCGGCTACGACGCGTGGATCCTCCTCGTCACGGCCGACGAGCTCGCGGCGGCGATCGGGGGCTTCCCGTTCGACGCCGAGGACGATGCGCGCCAGCCGTGGGTGATCTTCTGCGTCGACGGCGCGACGCGCGACGAGCTCGCAGAGGCCGCGGCATCCCTGGATTCCTCGGTCGATCCCGTCCAGGCCGGCGCGGGCGTCGTGTACTGGAACCCCGTGAAGGGGACGACGACCGACACGCCCTTCGCGAAGCTGCTCGCGAAGAAGGCCTTCAAGCCCCGCACGACGAACCGGAACCTGCGGACGCTGCACAAGATCGCCGGCTGAGGCCTCCGGTCGCGAGCCTAGGATCGGGGGCATGGCGCGCGATCCGAACATCCCCGATGCCTTCGACGTCTACACGCTCGTCGTGCTGCGGCGGCCGGCCGATGCGCCGGAGTTCACCGAGGCGGAGCTGGACGCCCTCCAGGCGGAGCATCTCGCATATCGCGCCGACCTGCGCAGGCAGGGCGTCCTCGTCGTCAACGGCCCGTTCGACGCGCAGTCCGACGACACGTACCGCGGGATGTCGATCTTCGCGTGCGACCCGGCTCGCGCCGCCGAGCTGTCGGATGCCGATCCCTCGGTCATCGCGGGCCGGCTCGCCTACGACGTCATGGAGTGGTGGGTGGCAGCGGATTCGCTCGCCTTTCCGCGCGTCGAGGGACCGGTCGGCGACCGCCGCTCGATGCCGGACGACTGAGCCCCATCACCCCGCGTCGCGCGGTGTGAGCCGGATGACGGGGATCTCACGGTCCGTGATCCGCTCGTAGCGCGCGAAGCCCGGGGCGGCCGCCGTGACGCGCTTCCAGGCCGCCTCCCGCTCGGCACCGTGGAGCTGCTCTGGGACGACGGGGATCTGCCGGCCCGCGTAGTCGATGCGCACGCGGTCGGGGTGGGCGGCGATGTTGTAGTACCAGGCGGGATTGCGCGGGGCGCCGGCTGCCGAGGCGACGATGAGCTTCGTGCCGTCGGGCTCGGGGAAGCACCGGACCGGATTCATCCGCACTTCTCCCGTGCGCTTGCCGATCGTCACGAGAACGACCTGCTTGTCGCCGCGCACGCCCTTGCGGCGGATGCGATCGACCATCCAGCGATTGCCGCGCTGCTCGAGGCGGCTGCGGCCGGGCTGCCGTGCGCCGCGCGTTCCATTCGGCGTGTCGAATGCCATGGCACCGCCTCCTCGTCGGGCGATCCTCGGTCCATGATCGCGCACCTCTAGACTGGAATCCATGTCCGGGCACTCCAAATGGGCCACCACCAAGCACAAGAAGGCCGTCATCGACGCGCGCCGTGCCAAGTCGTGGGCGAAGCTCATCAAGAACATCGAAGTAGCCGCCAAGCTCGGCGGACCTGACCTTCAGGGCAACCCGACCCTGTTCGACGCCGTCCTCAAGGCGAAGAAGACGTCGGTCCCGAAGGACAACATCGACCGTGCGATCAAGCGCGGCGCCGGCATCGGCGGCGAGTCGGTCGAGTACGCGTCGATCATGTACGAGGGCTACGGTCCCAACGGCGTCGCGCTCATGATCGAGTGCCTCACCGACAACAAGAACCGCGCCGCCGCGGAGGTCCGCACGGCGCTCAGCCGCAACGGCGGCACGCTGGCCGACCCGGGCAGCGTCGCCTACAACTTCACGCGCAAGGGCGTCATCGTCGTCTCGGACGAGGGCACGAGCGAGGACGACGTCATGCTCGCCGTCCTCGAGGCGGGCGCCGAAGAGGTCGAGCCGCACGCCCAGGGCTTCGAAGTCATCACCGAGGCGTCCGACCTCGTGACGGTCCGCTCGGCCCTGCAGGACGCCGGCATCGACTACGAGTCGGCCGACGTCGAGTTCGTGCCGAACCTCAAGGTCGAGATCGACGCCGACACTGCGCGCAAGGTCTTCCGCCTCATCGACGCTCTCGAGGACAGCGACGACGTCCAGAACGTCTACAGCAACTTCGACCTGACCGCCGACGTGCAGGCCGAGCTCGAAGACGACGAGTAGACCGGCGGGATCGCATCGGGCGCCGGGGCGGCGGACACATCCGCAGCCCCGGCGTTCGCGCGTTCCACGGACGGATGCCGTCCGTCGGGCGCGCCTCTGCCCGACGTCGTCGGCCGCCGCCTAGCGTGGGGGAGTGGCTCGCGCACAGGCATCCGTCCGCGTTCTGGGCGTCGACCCCGGACTGACGCGGTGCGGCGTCGGCGTCGTCGACGTAGCGCGCGACCGCTCCGCGACGCTCGTGCACGTCGGGGTGGTGCGCTCCGACCCCGAGCTGCCGATCGAGCGACGCCTCGCCGCGATCGCGGCGGGGCTGCGGCTCGTGCTCGACGAGCACCGGCCCGACGTCGTGGCGGTCGAGCGCGTCTTCGCGCAGCAGAACCGCGGCACCGTCATGGGCACGGCGCAGGCGAGCGGAGTCGCGCTGCTCCTCGCGGCCGAGCGGGGGCTCCCCGCCGAGACCCACACGCCGAGCGAGGTCAAGGCCGCCATCACGGGCTACGGCTCGGCCGACAAGCGGCAGGTGCAGGCGATGGTCGCGCGCATCCTCCGCCTCGACGACCTGCCCAAGCCCGCGGATGCGGCCGACGCGCTGGCCCTCGCCCTGTGCCATGCGTGGCGCACGGGTGCCGCGGCGTCCCCGGTGCGCGCCGGCGTCATGACGCCGGCGCAGCGGGCGTGGCGGGATGCCGAGCGCCTGACACGGCGGTGAGCGGCGGCCGCGTCGCGCGTGTGTCGGTCGAACAAAACTGCGAAACGCTCTTCTAGGCTCGGAGCATGATCTCCTCCGTTCGCGGACGCGTCGTGCATTCCGAGGCCGACTCCGTCGTCGTCGAAGTCGGCGGCGTGGGCCTGGCCGTCGCCGTGCCGCCCCAGCTGGCCCGCACCGCGCACCTCGGGAACGAGCTCCACCTCCACACGACGCTCATCGTCCGCGAGGACGCGCTGTCGCTCTTCGGGTTCGAGACCCACGACGAACTCTCGGCATTCACGCTGCTGCTGGGCGTGACAGGGGTCGGCCCCAAGTCGGCGCTCGGAGTCCTCTCGACCCTGACCGTCGACCAGATCGCCGAGGCCGTCGCGGCCGACGACGATGCGCCGTTCCGCCGCGTCTCCGGCATCGGCCCCAAGACCGCGAAGCTCATCGTCGTCCAGCTGGCCGGCAAGCTCGCGCCCTCGCGCCCTGTCGCGAGCCGGGGGACGGATGCTGTCACCGCCGTGCCGGCTCAGGTGACGCAGGCCCTCATCGGGCTGGGCTGGTCGGAGCGCACGGCCGCGGAGGCCGTGGCATCCGTCGCCGACGAGGCGTCCGAGACCGACCGCGCCTCCGTGCAGGCGCTGCTCCGGCTGACGCTCGCCGTCCTCGGCCCCGCTCGCAAGGAGCCCGCCGGTGGATGACGTGAGAGACGCGGCCGAGCCGGCGGACGAGGTCGAGCTCGCGATCGAGGGAGCCCTCCGCCCCGCGTCGCTCGGCGAGTTCATCGGCCAGCACAAGGTGCGCGGACAGCTGCAGCTGCTGCTGCACGCCGCGCGCCTCCAGCAGCGGCCGCCCGACCACATCCTGTTGTCGGGCCCCCCGGGCCTGGGCAAGACGACTCTCGCGATGATCGTCGCGCACGAGAGCAATCGGCCCCTCCGGCTCTCGAGCGGCCCGGCGATCCAGCACGCAGGCGACCTTGCGGCGCTGCTGTCGAGCCTGACGCCGGGCGAGGTGCTCTTCATCGACGAGATCCACCGCATGGCGCGCTCGGCCGAGGAGATGCTCTACCTCGCGATGGAGGACTTCCGCATCGACATCATGGTCGGCAAGGGCGCCGGGGCCACCAGCATCCCCCTCGATCTGTCGCCCTTCACGCTCGTCGGCGCCACGACGCGGTCCGGCCTCCTGCCGAACCCGCTCCGGGACCGCTTCGGGTTCACGGCCCACCTGGAGTACTACGACCCCGAGGAGCTGGAGCGCGTCGTCGAGCGCTCGGCGCTCATGCTCGGCGTCGCGCTGCCGCCCGAGGCGCGCGCGGAGATCGCCCGCCGATCGCGCGGCACGCCGCGCATCGCCAACCGCCTCCTGCGCCGCGTACGGGACTACCTCATCGTGCACGGCGACGGAGGGAGCGCGGATGTCGCGATCGTCGGCGCGGCCCTCGATCTGTACGACGTCGACTCCATCGGCCTGGATCGACTGGACCGTGCCGTGCTCGACGCCGTCGTGCGCCGATTCCAGGGTGGACCGGTCGGACTCAGCACGCTCGCGGTCACCGTCGGCGAGGAGGCGGAGACGATCGAATCGGTCGTCGAGCCGTACCTCGTGCGGATCGGCTTCCTCGGCAGGACTCCCCGCGGGCGTGTCGCGACACCCGCCGCATACGCTCACCTGGGCGCGCCTCACCCCGACGGGGCGCTGAGATTCGATGACCTATAATCGCTGGAGGCTTTCGCCCACTCTCCTTCTCAAAGGCAGCGCCGCCGAGGCGCGCGCCTGACCCGAAAGGTCTCCCCACCTCCATGGACTTCGCGACGTTCTTCGCCAACTACGGCCTGATCATCCTCCTGGGCGCCCTCCTGATCTTCATGTTCTGGAGCTCCCGCCGGCGGATGCAGAAGCAGAAGGCGGAGCAGGAGGCCAAGGCGCGTCAGACCGTGCCCGGCGCCGAGGTCCTCCTCCAGGGCGGCCTGTACGGCACGATCGTGTCCTACGACCCGGACAACCTCGACCAGCCGGCCGTCGTCGAGATCGCGCCCGGGGTCGACATCAAGGTCCACAGCCAGGCGATCCTGCGCATCGTCGAGCCCGGCGCCGGCGCCGTGACCGAGGACGAGTTCGCCGAGGCCGAGATCGAGGCCGCCGACGCCGAGTACTCCGAGGGCGACGCAGCGACCCCCAAGCCGGTCGAAGGCTCCACCGAGCCGGATGCCGACAACGGCACGGACGCCAAGCCCAAGGCCTGATCCCTCGCCCTTTCCGGGCATTTCAGAAAGCTGACCCTCGTGGCGACATCCACTCCCGTCCGGCATGCCTGGCGTGCGCTGATCGGCCTCCTGGCCATCACCGCCGTCCTGTTCGGCATCAACGCGCTCGGCGTCTATGTGTTCAAGGAGAGCTCGTGGACGCCCGAGCTCGCGCTCGACCTCCAGGGCGGCACGCAGATCATCCTGGAGGCGCAGACCGAGGACGGCGCCGACCCCTCCCAGGAGCAGATGAACCAGGCGGTCACGATCATCCGCCAGCGCGTCGACGCCTCGGGCGTCGGCGAGGCGGAGGTCACGACCGAGGGCGGCAAGAACATCGTCGTCCAGATCCCCGGTGAGGCCGACGAGGAGACCCGTCAGCGCATCGAGGCATCCGCTCAGCTCCAGCTGCGTCCCGTCCTGTATGCGGGCGCTCCGGCGAACACGTTCGTGGGTGAGGACGGCGCCGAGACGCCCTACCCGACCCCGGACCCCACGCTGCAGGCGACGCCCACGACGGCGCCGACCGACGCGAGCGACCTCGCGTGGGTCACGCCCGCGCTGCAGGCCGAGTTCCTCGCCTACGACTGCGCCGATGAGGAGAACGACCCCGCGAGCGAGCCGGCCGATGAGCCGCTCGTCACGTGCAGCGTCGACGGGGCGGTCAAGTACATCCTCGGACCCGTCGAGCTCGACGGCTCCTCGATCTCGGACGCGACGTTCGGCCTGCAGCAGCAGAACGGCGTCTGGGCGGTCAACCTCGTGTTCGACGCCGAAGGCACCGAGACGTTCGGCGACATCAGCCAGCGCCTCTACGGCGCGCAGTCCCCGCTCGACCAGTTCGCGTTCGTGCTCGACGGCTATGTCCTGTCGGCTCCCGCCATGCAGGGCGTCATCCTCGACGGCAAGCCGTCGATCACGGGCGACTTCACGCAGGAGACCGCGAAGGTCCTCGCCGACCAGCTCAAGTACGGTGCCCTGCCGCTCAGCTTCGAGGTCGTCAGCGCCGACACCATCTCGGCGACCCTCGGCTCGCAGCAGCTGCAGATCGGCCTCATCGCGGGCCTCATCGGTCTCGCGCTCGTCGCCATCTACTCGCTCATCGTCTACCGCGCTCTGGGCTTCGTGATCATCGCGTCGCTCATCGTGATGGGCATCCTGACCTACATCACGATCTGCATCCTGGCGTGGCGAATGGGCTTCCGCCTGTCGCTCGCCGGTGTCGCGGGTCTCATCGTCTCGATCGGCTTCACCGCCGATTCGTTCATCGTGTACTTCGAGCGCATCCGCGACGAGCTGCGCGACGGCAAGTCCATCACGGGCGCCGTCGAGGACGGCTGGAGCCGCGCGAAGCGCACGATCTACATCTCGAAGTCGATCAACATCCTCGCGGCCGTCGTGCTCTACATCCTCGCCGACGCGACGGTGAAGGGCTTCGCGTTCACGCTCGGCCTCACGACCGTGATCGACGTCCTGATCTTCATCCTCTTCACACACCCCGTGATGCAGCTCCTGGCCCGTACGAAGTTCTTCGGGTCGGGACATCCCCTCTCCGGCATGGATCCCGAGGCGCTCGGCGCGGTCTATCGCGGCCGCGCGCAGTTCCGCGCTCCCGTCGCGTCGGGCGGCAAGACCCAGGCGGACCGCCGCGCGTCGCGCTCGCGCAGCGAGGCGGAGCGTCGCCAGACGATCGCCGAGCGCAAGCAGGCTGAGCTCGCGGCATCCGAGGGTGCCAAGACGACGACGGCAGTGAAAGACAAACCGGCCACGACGGGCAAGAAGGGAGACGACTGATGCGCTCCATGAGTCAGCTCGGCAACGACCTCTACACGGGCAAGACCTCCTTCCCGTTCGTCGGCCGGCGCAACCTGTGGTTCATCATCGCGGCGGTCCTCGTGATCGGGTCGGTGCTGGTGCCCTTCTTCCGCCCCGTCCAGTTCTCGATCGAGTTCACCGGCGGCTCGCAGTTCACCGTGTCGGGCGTCTCCAGCCCCGATCAGGACGTCGCGACCGAGGCGGTCCACTCCGTGGTTCCGGATGCCGCGACCAAGGTCACGACGATCGGCCAGGACACCATCCGCGTCCAGACCGACCAGATGACGGCGAACGAGACGCGTCAGGTCTCGGGCGCCCTGGCGGAGGCCTACGAGGTGCCGCAGAGCGAGGTCACGTCCTCGTTCATCGGACCGAGCTGGGGAGCGGACGTCACCAGGACCTCCCTGTGGGGTCTCGTGATCTTCCTCGTCCTGACGTTCGTGATCCTGGCGCTGTACTTCCGAACATGGAAGATGTCCGCGGCCGCGATCATCGGCCTCATCGACGTCCTGATCATCACGGTCGGCGTGTACGCGCTCTTCGGCTTCGAGATCTCGCCCGCCGCGATCATCGGCTTCCTGACGATCCTGTCGTACGCCCTGTACGACACGACTGTCGTGTTCGACAAGATCAGGGAGAACACGAGCGAAGACGGGGAAGTGTCGGGCCGTACGTTCGGCGAGTCGGTCAACCTCGCGGTCAACCAGACGCTCGTGCGATCGATCAACACGACGGTCGTCGCGGTGCTGCCGACGGGTGCGATCCTCTTCATCGGCGCATTCGCGCTCGGTGCGGAGACGCTGACCGACATCTCGCTGTCGATCTTCGTCGGCACGATCGTGGCGGCCTACTCGACGATCTTCGTCGCGGCGCCCCTGTACTCGCTGCTGCGTGAGAACGAGCCGGGCATCAAGGCGCGCGACGAGCGCGTCCTCGTCGTGCGGGAGCGTGCCGGCGCCCCGGCCTGAGCGGCCGCGGATCCCGCGGGCGTAGGATTGACGGATCCAGGCGAGGGGAGTCGACCGGCATGACCGAGACCGTCCCCGCGTCTGCCGCCTCCACTTCGCAATCCTCGTCGCTCCGCCGCCTCGTCCCGCGGATCTTCTCGCGGTCGGCACGCCGTGACGATGTGGAGCAGCTGCTCCGGACGGTGCGCACGCACCATCCGAAGGGCGATCTCACCATCGTCGAGCGGGCCTACACGGTGGCCGAGCGCGCGCACTCCGGGCAGACCCGTCAGAGCGGCGAGCCGTACATCACGCACCCGCTCGCCGTCGCGCAGATCCTCGCCGACCTGGGGCTCGGCCCCCGGGCGATCGCCGCGGCGCTGCTGCACGACACCGTCGAGGACACCGACTACTCGCTCGACCAGCTGACGGCCGACTTCGGCGACGAGGTCGCGATGCTCGTCGACGGCGTCACGAAGCTCGACAAGGTCAAGTACGGCGAGAGCGCCCAGGCCGAGACGGTCCGCAAGATGATCGTGGCGATGAGCCGCGACATCCGGGTCCTCCTCATCAAGCTCGCCGACCGTCTGCACAACGCGCGCACGTGGGGCTTCGTGCCGCCTGAGAAGGCGCAGAAGAAGGCGACCGAGACCCTCGAGATCTATGCGCCGCTCGCGCACCGCCTCGGCATCCAGACGATCAAGTCCGAACTCGAGGACCTGTCGTTCGCCGTGCTGCACCCCAAGCTGTACGCCGAGATCGAGAGCCTCGTGCGTCAGCGCACGCCGCAGCGCGAGCAGTACGTGCAGAACGTCATCGACGCCGTCGACGCTGACCTGCGGGAGCTGCGCATCCGCGGCCGTGTCATGGGCCGCCCCAAGCAGCTGTACTCCGTGTACCAGAAGATGGTCGTGCGTGGTCGCGAGTTCGACGACATCTACGACCTCATCGGCATCCGGGTCCTCGTCGGCAGCGTACGCGACTGCTATGCCGTCCTCGGCTCCATCCACGCGCGGTGGACTCCGCTTCCCGGCCGCTTCAAGGACTACATCGCGACGCCCAAGTTCAACCTCTACCAGTCGCTGCACACGACGGTCATCGGTCCCGGGGGGCGGACCGTCGAGATCCAGATCCGCACGCACGAGATGCACCAGCAGGCGGAGTACGGCGTCGCGGCGCACTGGAAGTACAAGGAGCAGATGGCGGGCGGCAAGCCCGACGCGAAGTCCGTCGACGCCGACATGGCCTGGCTCGCGCACATCTCGGACTGGCAGGCCGAAACGGCCGACCCCGGCGAGTTCCTCGACTCGCTGCGCTTCGAGATCGGTGCGAAGGAGGTCTACGTCTTCACGCCCAAGGGCCGCGTCATCGGACTCCCGTCCGGCGCGACCCCCGTCGACTTCGCCTACGCCGTCCACACCGAGGTCGGTCACCGCACGATGGGCGCCAAGGTCAACGGACGCCTCGTGCCGCTGGAGTCCGAGCTCAAGAGCGGCGACGTCGTCGAGGTCTTCACCTCGAAGAACCCGGATGCCGGTCCCAGCCAGGACTGGCTGGGCTTCGTCAAGAGCACCAGGGCGCGCAGCAAGATCCGCGGCTGGTTCACGAAGGAGCGCCGCGAGGAGGCCGTCGAGCAGGGCAAGGAGGCCATCGCGCGCGCGATGCGCCGGCAGAACCTGCCGCTCCAGCGCCTCATGAGCCAGGACTCGTTCGCCGAGGTCGCCCAGCAGCTGCGGTACGAGGACGTCTCGGCGCTGTACGCGGCGGTCGGCGAAGGCCACGTCTCGACGCAGTCCGTCATCGAGAAGGTCACGGCGCTGGTCGCGGCGAGCGACACCTCGACGGGCCCCATCGACCTGCCGCAGGTCGGGCGCTCCCGTGCGCCGCGCGGCGGCGACTCGGGCATCCTCGTGCGCGGCGCCCCCGACATCCTCGTCAAGCTCGCCAAGTGCTGCACGCCCGTGCCGGGCGACGAGATCGTCGGCTTCGTGACGCGCGGCAGCGGCGTCTCGGTGCACCGCGGCGACTGCACCAACGTGAAGTCGCTCATGGCCGATCCGGAGCGCCTCATCGACGTCGAGTGGGCGCCCACGACCAAGAGCGTCTTCCTCGTGCAGATCCAGGTCGAGGCGCTCGACCGGTCCGGACTCCTCAGCGACATCACCCGCGTCCTGAGCGAGCACCACGTCAACATCCTGTCGGCGTCCGTGCAGACCACGAACGACCGTCTCGCGCTGAGCCGCTACGTCTTCGAGATGGGCGACACCGTGCACCTCGACCGCGTGCTCAACGCCGTGCGGCGCATCGACGCCGTCTACGACGTCTACCGCGTGACGTCGTCCTGACCCTCGCGGGCCGCCAGGCCCAGCAGGAACGAGACGGCGGCGCGCTTGTGCGGCACGGGCGGGCGGCCGTCGAACCAGCCGACGGCCTCGAGCGCGAGTCCCGGCAGCTCGTCCGCGAGACGGCGCGCGGCCTGGGCGTACTCGTCGTATGGGACGCGGGCGAGATCGGCCAGCGTTCTGCGGGGCGTCGTGACGAGCACGCCGCCGACCCGCCACAGGTCTTCTGACGGGATGCTGGGATCCCGGTAGACGACGCGCCTGCCGATGACGTGATGCAGCCTCTGCGGGACCGCCCGCTGCACCGTGTGCCGTGCCGGCGGCTCATCGAGGCCTCCGTGGATCCACGCCGCGCTCAGATGGGTCGCGGCGAGGCTGTCACCGAGAAGCGTCCGCAGCGAGCCCGCCCGGAGCCCCCGCGTCTCGACGGCGTCGGCGGGGAGGTAGGCCTCGCCGAGCTCGACGACGTCGCCGTCCAGGCGCGCAGCCGACAGCTCCGCGGACGAGAGCCGTTCACCGGGGAAGTAGAGGAAGGGCGAGGTCATCACGGCAGTGTGCCGCACCGACCGCGCGCCCGACGGCCGAATCGGGCCGGGTGTGGAGAACCGACCCCGCGAACTAGCCGCCGAGGGCGCGCAGCCAGCCCTTGCGGGCCTCGAGAGCCTCGGTCGCCTTCGCGATGGCGCTCTTGTCGCCCTTCTTCTGCGCGGCGGCCAGTTCGTCCTCGAGCTTCTCGATCGCCTCGGTCAGCTGGCGCGTCATGTCGTTCGCACGAGCCTTCTGCGCAGGATCGTTGCGCTTCCAGTCTGCGTCCTCGCGCGTGCGAAGAGCCTGCTCGATCTTGCGCAGGTCGTCGTCGAGCCCGCGCTCGGCTTCGCGCGGGAAGATGCGGCCGATCTCGTCCCAGCGGCGCTGGATGCCCGTCAGCAGGGCGCGTGCCTTCGCGATGTCCGACTCGTCCGAGACGGCTTTGGCTTCGTCGAGCAGCGCGCGCTTGGCGGTGATCTTCTCGCGCGAGGCCTCGGCGTCCGCCGTCTCGCGCTCGGCGCGCGCGCCGTAGAGCGCGTCGCCGGCCGCCTTGAAGCGAGCCCACAGGGCGTCGTCGGCCTTCTTGCCGGCGCGTCCGGCGGTCTTCCACTGGTCCAGCAGCGCGCGGTAGGCCGTGATGCCCTCCTCGCCCTTGGGCGCGAGGGCCTCCGCCTTCTCGACGAGGGCGGCCTTGCGGTCGCGGACCGCCTTGTGCGCCTCGTCCAGCTCGGCGTAGAACTCGCGGCGGTGCCGGTCGACTGAGGCACGAGCATCCCGGAATCGCTTCCAGAGCTGCTGCGAGGTCGACTTCGGCAGGCGCGGCCCGTTCTGCTGCTGCGACTGCCACTCGTCGAACAGCGCGCTGAGCTCGGTGGAGGTCTGCTTCCACTGCACGGTCTTGGGGTCGCGGGCGGCGAGCGCCTCGGCGCGCTCGACGAGCTCGGTGCGGGTCTTGATCGCCTCGTCGACGGCTTCGCGCTGGGCGGCGGCCTCGGTCTCGGAGGCCGCCGCGAGCGTCTCGGTGAGCGCCGCGACGCGGGCCTCGAGCGAGGCGAGGTCGCCGACGGCGGCAGCGCCGGAGAGCTTCTCGGTCACGGCCTTCGCGGCCGACCGCAGGTCGGCGGGCGAGGCGCCGCCGCGGCGGTGCCGGACCTCGAGCAGCGTCACTTCGCTCGCGAGATCGGCGTACTTGCGCTCGTAGTACGCGAGCGCCTCCTCGGGCGGACCGTCGGGGAACTGGCCGACGACGCGCCAGGCGTCGCCTTCGCGGACCGAGACGGTTCCGTCGTCATCGACGCGGCCCCAGGGCTCGACGTCGGGAGCGGGCTGCGGAGTGGGGTCTGCTTCGGCAGTCACGATTGCACCTCAATGCGGCTCTCGCCGCGCTGCGGGGGATGGACGGGCACAAGCCTAGTACGCGCGGGCCGCCCGGCTCGGGCGGGCCGGGGCGTCAGGAGGTGGGCGTGGGGGTCGGCGTCCGGGTATCCGTCGGCGACGGCGTGTCGGTCGGCGAGGGAGTCGTCGTGGGCGTGGGCGACATCGACGGAGCAGGCGCTGGGGCGCCGGGACCGACCGTGAAGTACAGCGCCTGCGCGCCGAGGACTCCGAGGATCAGGACGCCGCCGACGATGCCCGCGAGGAGGTTGTCGCGACGCCTGCGTCGCGCCTGGCCCTCGTGCAGCTGCTGCCGGGCCTGGTACACCCGAGCGCGCTCGCGCGACTCTCGTGCTCCGCGGTCTTTGCCACCCGTCGCCACGGGACCTCCCTCGCTCCCCGGGACGCCCCGGGCCGGGATGATCCTACGGGAATGCCGACCCGACGCCGCGCGACCGGCGTCGTCGGGCGTGACTAGCCTGGGACGGTGACCTCCTCCGCCGCGCTCTTCCAGGGGCAGACGCCGCTCGCAGTGCGCATGCGGCCGACGTCGCTCGAGGAGGTCGCGGGACAGTCGCACCTGCTGCGGCGTGGGTCGCCGCTGGTCGCGCTCGCGGATCCGGATGCCGCGACCACGGCGACCTCGGTCATCCTGTGGGGCCCGCCCGGGACGGGCAAGACGACGCTCGCGCAGGCGATCGCGCGCTCCTCGGGGCGGCGGTTCGTCGAGCTGTCGGCCGTGACGGCGGGCGTCCGGGACGTGCGCGAGGTCATGCAGGACGCCCTCACGCAGCGCGACCTGTACGGGCAGTCGACGATCCTCTTCCTCGACGAGATCCACCGCTTCACGAAGGCCCAGCAGGACGCGCTGCTCCCTGGGGTCGAGAACGGCTGGGTCGTCCTCATCGCCGCGACGACCGAGAACCCGTCGTTCTCGGTCATCTCGCCGCTCCTGTCGCGTTCGCTCCTGCTGACTCTCCGGCCGCTCACCGACGAGGATCTCGGGATGCTGGTGGATCGCGCGATCTCGGATCCCCGTGGTCTCGCGGGCGCGGCCGCGCTCGAGCCTGAGGCTCGCGACGCGCTCGTGCGGCTCGCGTCGGGGGATGCGCGCCGAGCGCTGACGGCACTGGAGGCCGCGGCATCCCTGGCCGCCGGCGCCGCCGACGAGGGCGACGGGATCGCGATCACGGCGGATCAGGTCGCGCAGGCCGTCGACCGGGCGCTGCTGCGCTACGACCGCGACGGCGACGAGCACTACGACGTCATCAGCGCCTTCATCAAGTCGATCCGCGGGTCGGACGTCGATGCGGCCATGCACTACCTCGCCCGCATGATCGAAGCGGGGGAGGACCCGCGGTTCATCGCGCGTCGCCTCATCATCTCGGCCGCGGAGGACATCGGACTCGCCGATCCGCAGGCCCTCCCGCTCGCCGTCGCGGCAGCCGACGCCGTGCAGCTCATCGGCATGCCCGAGGGTCGCATCCCGCTCGCGGAGGCGACGGCGTACCTGGCGACGACCGCCAAGTCGAACGCTGCGTACAACGCGATCAACCAGGCGGTCGCCGACGTGCGCGCCGGCGGGTTCGGCCGCGTCCCTCCGCACCTGCGCGACGCCCACTATCCGGGCGCCAAGCGCCTGGGCCACGGCAAGGGCTACCGCTACCCGCACGACAGCGAGATCGGGGTCGTGGCGCAGCAGTACCTGCCCGACGAGCTGCGCGACCGGCGCTACTACGAGCCGACCAACCACGGCCAGGAGCGGGACGTCCAGGCGCGCCTGGAGAAGATCCGCCGCATCCTCGACGGCGGCTCGTGATCCCGTCGTCGGGGGAGAAGGCCCAGGTTCCTGAGTAGGCGGCGCAGCCGCCGTATCGAAGGGCTGATAGACTTGATCGGCTCGAAACCGGGTTTTCGGGCATCCCCTCTCTTCTTGACCGACCTTCTGCTGTGCCCCGGCGTGCACTGCGGACAGGGCGAGGAGGGGGCGATACGTCCGCGAGCCGTGAAAGACACGGCCGCGTCATCGGAAGGAACACTTCGTGGCAACGAAGTCCCAGGACCGCCGCAAGGTCCGCCTGTCGCGCGCGCTCGGCGTCGCGCTGACCCCCAAGGCAGCCAAGTACCTCGAGAAGCGCCCCTACGCGCCGGGTGAGCACGGCCGCACGAAGCGCAAGCAGGACAGCGACTTCGCCGTCCGCCTCCGCGAGAAGCAGCGTCTGCGCGAGCAGTACGGCATCCGCGAGAAGCAGATGCGCAACACGTTCAACGAGGCCCGCCGCAAGGACGGCCTGACGGGTGAGAACCTCGTCGAGCTGCTCGAGATGCGTCTGGACGCCCTCGTGCTGCGTGCCGGCTTCGCCCGCACCACGGCGCAGGCCCGCCAGCTCGTCGTGCACCGTCACATCCTCGTCGACGGCCAGCTCGTCGACCGCCCGTCGTTCCGCGTGAAGCCGGGCCAGCTCATCCATGTCAAGGCCAAGAGCGAAGGCACCGAGCCCTTCCAGGTCGCTGCCGCCGGCGGTCACGCCGAGGTCCTGCCGCCCGTTCCGGGCTACCTCGAGGTCGAGCTCGACAAGCTCCAGGCGCGTCTCGTGCGTCGCCCCAAGCGCGCCGAGGTCCCGGTCGTCTGTGACGTCCAGCTCGTCGTCGAGTACTACGCAGCCCGCTGATACAGCGCGTTTCGTCTCGCTTCGCTCGCTCAACGACCGAAGCTCAGGAGGGCGCCGGGGACACCCGGCGCCCTTCGTCGTTTGCGCATACGATGGATGGATGCCGCGACCGCGGCCGAGGGGTGGTGTCATGAAGAACGTCCTGTGGTTCCTGGTCGGCGTCATCGGCGGCCTCGTCGTCGCGCACTTCGTGAACAAGGACCCCCGCGGCCACGAGCTGCTCGCCGAGGTGGACGCGCGCATCAGCGAGTTCACCGACCGCATCGGCGACGCGTACCGCGAGCAGGAAGCCCGCTTCGCCGGCGTCATGGATGCCGCGAAGGAGGCGGCCGCCGACGTCGTCGATGCAGCCTCGGACGCCTTCGACGCCGTCAAGGACGCGGCATCCGATGCGCTCGACTCGGCCCAGGACGCGGCATCCGATGCCGTCGATGCCGCCAAGAGCGCGGCCCAGAAGCTCAACGACTGAACCCACACGCACCGCACCCCGCAGAGGCGGGGCGCATCCGCTCGCCCTCGAGGAACTCCCAAACGAATGAAGACCGCCGAGATCTCCAGGCGCTTTCTCGACTACTTCGAGAAGCAGGGGCACACGATCGTGCCGTCCGCATCGCTCGTCACGAACGACCCGGCGCTGCTGTTCACCGTCGCCGGCATGGTGCCGTTCATCCCGTACCTGAGCGGTGACGTCCCGGCTCCGTATCCGCGTGCCGCCGACAACCAGAAGTGCATCCGCACGAACGACATCGAGGAGGTCGGCAAAACCCCTCGGCACGGCACCTTCTTCCAGATGCTCGGCAACTGGTCCTTCGGCGACTACTTCAAGGAAGGCGCGATCCGCTTCGCGTGGGAGCTCCTGACGAGTTCCGAGGACGACGGCGGGCTCGGGTTCGACCCGAAGGACCTGTGGGTCACCGTCTACGAAGAGGACGACGAGGCCCACGGGCTGTGGCGCACCGTCGCGGGCGTCGCCGAGGACCGCATCCAGCGACTCGGCAAGGACACGAACTACTGGAGCACGGGGCTCCCCGGGCCTGCCGGCCCGTGCTCCGAGATCTTCTTCGACCGCGGACCCGCGTACGGGATCGACGGCGGTCCGGCGACCGACGACGACCGCTACGTCGAGATCTGGAACCTCGTCTTCATGCAGTACGAGATCACCAACGTGCGATCGAAGTACGACTTCGACATCGTCGGCGAGCTGCCCGCCAAGAACATCGACACCGGCATGGGCCTCGAGCGCGTCGCCTTCATCAAGCAGGGCGTCGACAACATGTACGAGACCGACCAGGTGCGCCCCGTCCTGGACCGCGCGGTCGAGCTCTCGGGCCGCGTCTACGGCGCGAACCACGAGGACGACGTGCGGTTCCGCGTCGTCGCCGACCACGTCCGGTCGTCTCTCATGCTGCTCTCCGACGGCGTGACGCCGTCCAACGACGGGCGCGGCTACATCCTGCGCCGCCTCATGCGCCGCGTCATCCGCTCCATGCGCCTGCTGGGGGTCGAGGGGCCGACGTTCCGCGAGCTCTTCACGGTGTCGCGCGACGCCATGAAGGACGCCTACCCCGTCGTCGAGACGGACTGGGCCCGCATCTCGCAGTACGCGCTCGCGGAGGAGGAGACGTTCCTGCGCACCCTTGCCGCGGGCTCGGCGATCCTCGACGACTCCGTCGCGCAGACGAAGGCGGCGGGCGGCGCGAAGATCGCCGGCGCGGAGGCGTTCCTGCTGCACGACACGTACGGCTTCCCCATCGATCTCACCCTCGAGATCGCGGAGGAGGCGGGTCTCACGGTCGATCGCGCCGCGTTCGACTCGCTCATGCAGGAGCAGCGCGCACGCGCCAAGGCCGACGCGAAGGCCCGCAAGCGCCAGCTCGCCGACACGAGCGTCTACCGCGACCTGCGCGCCAAGGGCGAGACCGCGTTCACGGGCTACACCGACCTCGAGACCGAGTCGACCGTGCTCGG
This sequence comes from Microbacterium sp. NPDC019599, assembly GCF_040632175.1. Taxonomy (NCBI): domain Bacteria; kingdom Bacillati; phylum Actinomycetota; class Actinomycetes; order Micrococcales; family Microbacteriaceae; genus Microbacterium; species Microbacterium sp. NPDC019599. Next base: position 396,495 of record NZ_JBEYBL010000001.1, on the reverse strand, counting down.
CATCCTCGTCGACGGCACGCCGGTGGACCGCGCGACGGCGGGGCAGATCGCCGAGGTGATCCTCGCCGAGACGGCCCTCTACGCCGAGTCCGGCGGCCAGGTCGCCGACAAGGGCGTCATCGTGGGCCCGGGCTACGAGCTCGAGGTCCTCGACGTGCAGAAGCCCGTCCCGGGCCTGGTGAGCCACACGGTCGAGGTCACGACGGGCGAGGTCGGGATCGGCCAGGCGGCCACGACCGTCGTCGACGCCGTCAACCGCCGCGCGGCGCAGCAGGCGCACTCGGCCACCCACCTCGTCCACGCGGCGCTCCGCGACACGCTGGGCAAGACCGCGACCCAGGCGGGCTCGCTCAACCGGGCCGGCTACATGCGGTTCGACTTCGCGTGGGGCCAGGCGCTGTCGGACGACACGAAGAGCGAGATCGAGGAGATCGCCAACAACGCGGTCCGCGACAACCTCACGGTCACGACGCGCGTGCTCCCGCTCGACGAGGCCAAGGCGCTCGGTGCCATGGCGCTCTTCGGCGAGAAGTACGGCGACACCGTCCGCATGGTCGACATCGGCGGCCCCTGGTCGCGCGAGCTCTGCGCCGGCACGCACGTCGTGACCAGTGCCGAGGTCGGCCTCATCAGCCTGGTCGGCGAGTCGTCGGTCGGCGCGTCGAACCGTCGCGTCGAGGCGCTCGTCGGGCTCGACGCGTTCCGGTCGCTCGCTGCGGAGCGCGCACTCGTGTCGCAGCTCACGTCGAGCCTCAAGACGCCGCGCGACCAGCTCCCTGCGCGCATCGCGGAGCTCCAGGCGAGCCTCAAGGCCGCCGAGAAGAAGATCGCCGCGTTCGAGTCGCGGGCACTGGCCGACCGCCTGCCCGCTCTCGCCGGAGCCGCCGTGCAGGTGGGACCGCACCGCGTCGTCGCCGAGTCCCTCGGGTCGGCCGCGTCGGCCGACGACGTGCGCTCGCTCACGCTTCAGGTCCGCGACCGCCTCGGGGCGGAGGCCGCCGTCGTCGCGCTCGGCGCAGACGTGGGCGGTCGCCCCGTCGTCGTCGTCGCGACGAACGAGGCGGCCCGCTCGGCCGGCGCGAAGGCCGGCGTGCTCGCGAAGGGCGCCGCGTCGGCGCTCGGCGGGGGCGGCGGCGGCCGTGACGACGTCGCACAGGGCGGCGGGACGGATGCTGCGGCACTGCCCGCCGCGCTCAGCGCTGTGAAGGGCCTGCTCGGCGCGTGACCGGGTTCCGTCGCGGGGTGCGCATCGGCGTCGACGTGGGCAAGGCCCGCGTCGGGGTCGCGCGGAGCGACCCGGACGGCATGCTCGCGACCCCCGTGGAGACGGTCCCGCGCGGGGACGACTCCATCGCGCGCGTCGTCGCGCTCGCGCGGGAGCACGACGCGGTCGAGATCGTCGTCGGCCTGCCCATCAGCCTGAGCGGGGGAGACACGCCGTCGACGGCCGACGCCCGGGAGCTCGCGCAGGGGCTGGCGACAGCATCCGCTCTTCCCGTCCGCCTCGTCGACGAGCGGCTCAGCACGGTGTCGGCCCACTCCGCTCTGCGTGGTTCGGGCAGATCTCAGCGGCAGTCTCGTAGCATTGTGGATCAGGTCGCCGCAGTCGTGCTGCTCCAGCAGGCACTCGATGTCGAGAAGAACACCGGCAGACCTTCCGGAACACCCGTCCCCCCGGACCAGGAGCCCGCCTGACCATGCCCGACTCGACTTCGCGGTTCGACGATCCCTTCGCGGATCTGTTCGGCCGACTGCCCGACCCGCGGATGCGGGGCGGCGATGCCCCAGGACCCCGGCGCACGCCGGCGCCCCACGTCGACGATGACGACCACACGTGGGAGTCTCCGCCTGTGACCGGTACCTGGAAGCCCTTCACCGATGAGCCCATGGTGACCCCGACGGGCGCCACTCCTGTCTCCGCAGCGCAGACGGGTGCCACTCCCGCCGCGTCGAGCGGCGGCGCCCCCGTCACGCCGGCGGGCGGTCCGCCCGCCGCGCCGACCGAGCCGGTTCCAGCGGCCGACCAGGGCTCTGCCGCTTCCACGGGAGCGGTCCCGACGTCGCGCCGGGCCGCTCGCGAGGCGCTCCGAGCGCAGGGCCAGACCGGCCCGCAGCCCACAGCGGCGGCCGCGGAACCGGAGCAGTCCTCGGCGACGGCATCCCTGCCGGCCGGCCACCCGAGCGGACCTCAGCCGATCCAGGCCGCCGGCGCCCAGCATCCGATCGCCGCTGCGGCTGCGAAGTCCGGACAGCACGCGGGCCGCCCCGAGCAGCGCGAGCCGCTTCCCGCCACGGCGATCCTTCCGGTGGCCGCCCAGGATCCGGCATCGCAGCCCGCCACGGGCGCGCTCTCGTTCGCCGACTTCTTCAGCGAGCCCCACGCCCAGGCGCAGGCGAAGCCCGCAAGCCTTCTCACCGACGCGCGTCCCGATTCCGGGCCGATCGTCCAGGCCTCGACGCCGGCGGGTGGGAACCTGGAGGATCTGTTCATGGGCAGGGCCTCATCGGACGACATCGGGTACGTCCCGCCGCCGCCGGACAAGCGCCGCCGCCGCGTCGGCGGATGGATCGCGCTGGGCGTCGTCCTGCTGATCCTCGGCGGCATCGCCGCCGGCGGCCTGTGGGTCTGGAACACCTATGAAGCGCAGATCCGCGAATTCATGGGCTGGGAGGAGCCCAAGGACTACGAGGAGGGTCTCGCCACCGGCGAGGCGCTCGTCACGATCTCGTCGGGTGACACGGGCGGGACGATCTCGCAGTCCCTCTACGACGCGGGCGTCACCAAGACGCCCGAGGCGTTCTACGAGATGCTCGTCGACGCGGGCCGCAACCCCACGTTCTATCCGGGCGTGTACCAGCTCCAGAAGCAGATGACGTCGGAGGCCGCGCTCGAGGCGCTGCAGGACCCGGCCAACAAGCTCGAGAACTCGGCTCTCGTCCGCGAGGGTCTCACCGTCGACCAGACGCTCACGATCCTGTCGGAGGGCATCGGGATCCCGCTCGAGGACTTCCAGGCCGCCGTCGCGGATCCGTCGGTCTACGGCGTGCCGGTCGATCCCGCCGTCGCCGAGGCAGGTGGGCAGCCGCTCGAAGGCTGGCTCTTCCCCGCGATGTACACGTTCGATCCGGGTGCGACCGCCACCGACGTCATCCAGACGATGGTCAATCGCACGATCGAGTCGCTCGACGCCGCAGAGGTGCCCGCGGAGGACCGCCAGCGCGTGCTCACGGTCGCGTCGATCATCCAGCGCGAGGCGCGCTTCGAGGAGGACTTCTACAAGGTCGCGCGGGTCATCGAGAACCGTCTGAACCCCGACAACCAGCAGACGTTCGGCCTGCTCCAGATGGACTCGACGGCTCAGTACGGGTACGGCGAGATGCACGACGGCACGGTCTCGTCGTCGCAGGAGGCGCTCGACGACCCGAACCCCTGGAACACCTACATCAACGCAGGTCTGCCGGTCGGCCCCATCGCGAACCCCGGCGACGTCGCGATCGATGCGGCGATGCACCCCGCCGACGGGCCCTGGCTCTACTTCGTGACGGTCAACCCCGATACGGGCGAGACGGTCTTCACCGAGACGGTGCAGGAGCACGAGCAGTACGTCAGGCAGTGGCAGGACTGGTGCGCCGAGAACACGGGCAGGTGCTGACACCGGCCGCGACGCGGCTCGCTGTCTGGGGAGACCCCATCGCGCACAGCCGCTCGCCGCAGCTGCACGGCGCCGCGTACGGCGTGCTGGGCCTGGACTGGACGTACGAGCGCCGGCGGGTGTCCGAGGAGCGGTTCGCCGACGTGCTCGCGTCGCTCGACGGCTCCTGGCGCGGCCTGTCGCTCACGATGCCGCTCAAGGGCGTCGCATTCGCGGCGGCCGTCGAGCGCGACCGTCGCGCCGAGCTCACCGGCGCCGCCAATACGCTGCTCCTGGATCCCGACGGGTTCCGGGCGTTCAACACCGACATCGGCGGCATCGTCCGATCGCTCGCCGAGGAGGGGATCGACCGCGTCGGCGAGGCCCGCGTCGTCGGCGCCGGTGCCACGGCGATGTCGGCGCTGGTCGCCCTCGCCGAGATCGGCGCCACCCGTGTCGAGGTCGTCGCACGACGGCCCGAGGCCGTCGAGCCCCTCCAGAAGCTGGGGGAGCGGCTCGCGGTGTCGGTCACACCCGTCCCGTTCGGGGACGGCGCGCTCTCGCCCGTGCCCGTCACGATCGCCACGCTTCCCGGAGACGCGCCCGTCCCCGTGCCGGCGGCCGACGCGCTCGCGCGGTCCGGCGGCCTCCTGCTCGACGTCGTCTACGGGCACTGGCCGACGACGCTCTCGTTCGCGTGGGATCGGGCGGGACACCCTGCGGTCTCCGGCCTCGGGATGCTGCTCCACCAGGCTCTGCTGCAGGTCCGGGTCTTCACGTCGGGCGACGCCGATGCCCCCGTCCCCGACGAAGAGGCGGTGCTCGCCGCAATGCGCGCGGCGATCGTGGGAGACTAGCAGGATGCTCCGCGTGCTCACGGCCGGCGAATCGCACGGCCCAGAACTCGTCGCCATCATGGAGGGCCTGCCGTCCGGCGTGCCCGTCTCGCGCACCGCCATCCAGGCCGACCTCGCCCGCCGCAAGCTCGGCTACGGGCGCGGATCGCGCATGAAGTTCGAGGAGGACGAGCTGTCCATCTCGGGCGGCGTGCGTCACGGACTCAGCCTCGGCAGCCCCATCGCGCTGCGCATCGGCAACACCGAATGGCCCAAGTGGGTCGAGGTCATGAGTCCCGACCCCGTCGAGCTCACCGACAAGTCGCGCGGCCGCGGCGCCGCCCTCACACGCCCCCGCCCCGGGCACGCCGACCTCGTCGGCATGCAGAAGTACGACTTCGACGAGGCCCGCCCCATCCTCGAGCGCGCCAGCGCGCGAGAGACTGCCGCCCGCGTCGCGCTCGGCGCTCTCGCGCGCGCCTTCCTCGCCGAGCTCGGCATCCGCCTGGTGAGCCACACGCTCTCGATCGGCCCCGTGCGCGTCCCCGAGGGCGCGGCTCTGCCGGCTCCCGACGACGTCGACGCGCTCGACGCCGATCCGCTGCGCTGCTTCGACGCGGCCACGAGCGAGCGAATGGTCGCCGAGGTGGACGACGCGCGCAAGGACGGCGACACGCTCGGCGGCATCGTCGAGGTCCTCGCCTACGGACTCCCGCCGGGCCTCGGCTCGCATGTGCATTGGGACCGGCGCCTGGACGGCAAGCTCGCGCAGGCGCTCATGAGCATCCAGGCGATCAAGGGTGTCGAGGTCGGAGACGGCTTCCTCACGACGACCCGCCGCGGATCGCAGGCTCACGACGAGCTGTTCGCGACGGATGCCGGCATCACGCGCTCCTCGGACCGCGCGGGCGGCACGGAGGGCGGCATGTCGACGGGCACCGTGCTGCGCGTGCGCGCGGGGATGAAGCCCATCGCGACGGTGCCGCACGCCTTGCGGACGGTCGACGTCGCGACGGGCGACACGGCCGCCGCACACCACCAGCGCTCCGACGTGTGCGCCGTGCCGGCCGCGGGTGTCGTCGCCGAGGCGATGGTCGCGATCGTGCTCGCCGAGTCCGTGCTCGAGAAGTTCGGCGGCGACTCGGTCCGTGAGACGCGTCGCAACCTCGAGGGCTACCTCGCGGCGATCCCGGACGCCCTGCGCACCACGCCCGCCTCCGAGGCGGCGCTGCTCGCGCACGAGCTGTCCTGATCCATGGGGCACGGCACCACCCAGGCCATCGTCCTCGTCGGTCCCATGGGAGCCGGCAAGTCCAGCGTCGGGCGTCGCGTCGCGCGCGAGCTCGGTGTGGCCTTCACCGACACCGACAGCCTCGTCGTCCGCGAGCACGGCCCCATCGCCGAGCTGTTCGCGAAGGAGGGCGAGGCGCGCTTCCGGGAAGTGGAGCGCAGCGCCGTCATCGAGGCGCTCGGCAAGGGCGGCGTCGTCGCCCTCGGCGGGGGCGCGGTGCTCGATCCCGACACGCGCCACGACCTCGCACGGCACCGGGTCGTGCTCCTCACCGTCGCGCCGGAGATCGTGCGCTCGCGCATCCAGGGCGACGCGAGGCCGCTCCTGGCGAGCGACGAGGATCCGGTGGCGCGCTGGCAGAAGATCATGTCGGAGCGGAAGGGCATCTACGAAGCCCTCGCCGACATCACGTTCGACACCTCGACCGGACCGCTCGCGCACGTCGTCTCCGACATCGTGACGTGGGCCCGCGAGGGCAGCTCCACCGAGGGGGACGCATGACCGACCTGACGACCATCACCGTCGCGGGCGACCAGCAGTACGACATCACCGTGGGCCGCGGCATCCTGGACCGCGTCGCCGACGCGATCCCCGCGGAGGCCCGCAAGGTGCTCGTGATCCACCCGCCGACGCTCGCCGCGCAGGCGGCGAAGCTGCGCGATCGCCTCCTCGACGACGGCACGCGCGAGGTGCTCATCGCCGAGATCCCCGACGCGGAGCAGGGAAAGCGCGTCGAGGTCGCGGCATTCTGCTGGCAGATCCTCGGCCAGGCGGACTTCACCAGGACGGACGCGATCGTCGGCTTCGGCGGGGGCGCCGTCACGGACCTCGCCGGCTTCGTCGCCGCGACCTGGCTGCGCGGAGTCGCGGTCGTGCAGGTGCCCACGACCGTGCTCGGAATGGTGGACGCCGCCGTAGGCGGGAAGACGGGCATCAACACGGCGGAGGGCAAGAACCTCGTCGGAGCCTTCTGGCCGCCGAAGGCCGTCGTGTGCGACCTCGAGCTCCTCGACGAGCTGTCCGCCAACGAGCGCACGGCGGGCTTCGCCGAGGTCGTCAAGGCGGGGTTCATCTGGGCCCCCGAGATCCTCGACCTCGTCGAGGCGGACGCCGGCGCCGCCGTCGACCCCACGAGCGCCGCATTCCGCCGCTGCGTCGAGTTGGCCATCGACATGAAGGCGCGGGTCGTGGGGGAGGACCTGCGCGAGGCGGGCCTCCGCGAGATCCTGAACTACGGTCACACGCTGGGGCACGCGATCGAGCACGCCGAGCGCTACCGCTGGCGCCACGGCGCCGCGATCTCGGTCGGGATGGTGTTCGCCGCCGAGCTGTCCCGGTTGGCGGGACGGCTTCCGGATGCCGCGGCGCAGCGTCACCGCGACATCCTCGAGACGCTCGGCCTGCCGACGAGCTATCGCGCGGGTGCGTGGTCGCAGCTGCTCGCGACGATGCAGCGCGACAAGAAGAGCCGCGGCGGGATGCTGCGCTTCATCGTGCTCGACGACATCGCCCGCCCGACCGTGCTCCAGGCGCCCGACGAGTCGCTCCTCTTCGCCGCGTACCAGGAAGTGGCGGGCGACTAGCGCCATGGCACGGCCGGTCGCGGTCCTCGCTCTTGCGGCCCTGGTCGCCGTGATCTCGGGATGCTCCGAAGCGGAGTCCGAGGCCGGCTTCGGGCTCCCGACCCTCGACTCGGAGGAAGCGGCGGCCGTCGCGCAGTCGGCGGGTGTGCCGGCCGGGAGCGTGGGCGGCGCGCTCGCGGTGGAGTCGAACGGCTGTTTCACCTGGCGGTCGGATGACGAGGCCGACGGGGCCTGGCTCGTGTGGCCCGATGACGCGCGGCAGGACGGCGATGCCGTCGTCCTCGGCGAGGGCGCGCGGATCACGGACGGAGCACGCATCGCCGGATCCGGCGCCGTCGTGTCGCTCGCGGATCTGCCGGACGGCGCGAATGCGGACTCGTACTTCGGCTCGTTCGGCGGCTTCTGCGACGCGGACTCGAGGGGCGCGCTCGTCCTGCTCGAGGTCGCGCCCGAGTAGGGCGGCCGAAGGCCGAGGCCCCGCCCCGCAGTCGCGGGACGAGGCCTCGAGCGGTGCGGCGTCAGACGGCGGCGGCCACCTGGTGCGCCTTCTCGGACTGGATTCCGAGCTCCGACGTCGGGATGCTCTTCGATTCGCGTGCCGTGAGGGCGCTCACGGTGGCGATGAGCGAGATGACGGCGGTGAAGGCGCTGATCACGACCCAGCCGCCCTGCTGCACGCCGCCGAGCGCCGTGACGATGGACGGCGCGAAGCCGGCCATGAGGAACCCGAGCTGCGTGCCGATCGCCATGCCGGAGAAGCGGACGCGGGTCGAGAACATCTCGCCGTAGAACGACGGCCACACGGCGTTGGCGGCGGCGTAGCCGAACGAGAAGGTGAGCACCGCGAGCAGGAACGTGACGAACTCGTTCCCGGCGCCCATCGACAGCATGTAGAAGGGCATGAACACGGCCGACGACAGAGCCCCGTAGATGAAGACCGGCTTGCGGCCGATGCGGTCGGCGAGTGCGCCGAAGAGCGGCTGGGTCCCGAGCGCGACGAAGTTCGCGACGACGACCAGCCACAGCGTGATCGCCGCATTCAGGCCGACCTCGACGCCGTATGCGATCGCGAGGTTGCCGAAGACCGTCGACACCGCGGCGATGAACGCGCAGCAGATGACGCGGAGGACGTCGCGCCAGTGGTCCCGGAGGAGCGGGATGAGCGGCATCCGGGCAATGCGTCCTTCGGCCTTCGTCTGCTCGAACTCCGGCGTCTCGTGGAGGGTGCGGCGGATGAGGTAGGCGACGACGACGACGACGGCGCTGAGCCAGAAGGGCACGCGCCATCCCCACGTGTACTTGATCTCGTCCGGCAGCGCCACGACGGGGATGAAGATGAGCGCCGCGAGGATCTGCCCGCCCTGCGTGCCTGTCAGGGTCCACGACGTGAAGAACGAGCGGCGGTTGTCGGGAGCGTGCTCGAGGGTCAGCGACGACGCGCCGGCCTGCTCCCCTGCAGCCGAGAGGCCCTGGAGGAGTCGGCACAGCACGAGCAGTGCCGGGGCCGCCCACCCGGTCTGCTCGTAGCTCGGGATGCACCCGATCGCGAAGGTCGCGAAGCCCATCAGCAGGAGCGTGAACATCAGCACCTTCTGACGGCCGATGCGGTCGCCGAAGTGCCCCAGGATGACGGCGCCGACGGGGCGCGCGATGTAGGCGAACCCGAACGTCGCGAACGACATCACGAGCGCCGCCTGACTGTCGGACGGGAAGAACACGGTGGGGAAGATGAGTGCGGCGGCCGAGCCGTAGAGGAAGAAGTCGTAGTACTCGACGGCGCTGCCCATGAAGCTCGCGACGGCGGCCTTCACGGGAGTCTTCCGCGTCGTTGCGGTGTTTGTCATCGGAGGTTCCTTCTGTTTCAGTGTCCGGCGAGGATCTCGTGCGGCGCAACGAGGGTGTGGAAATGGCGGTTCATGCGGTCCGGGTCGGGGGTGAGACCCGTGATGAGGCGGAAGGCGTCGACGGCCTGGTGGACCGCCATCCGTCCGCCGTCGAGGGTGGCGCAGCCGGCCGCGCGGGCGGCCCGGAGCAGCTCCGTGTCGAGCGGCCGGTAGACGATGTCGGCGACCCACAGGTCGGGCCGCAGCAGATCGGGCGAGAACGGCGTGCCCGGATGCTCCTTCATGCCCGTAGGCGTGCAGTGCACGAGACCCGACGCCGTGGCGAGCAGACGGGGCAGGGCGTCGGGTGCTGCCGAGCGGACGTCGGCGGCGTGCCGGCTGCGCAGATCCGTCGCGAGCTCCTCGGCGCGCTGAGCGTCGAGGTCGACCACCGTGAGCCGCCGCGTCCCGACGCGCAGCAGTGCGTCGGCGACGGCGGAGCCTGCACCGCCGGCACCGAGCATGGTGACGTCGTCGACCGCTGCTCCGGGCAGGCCCGTGCGGAACGCGGTCTCGAATCCGGTCGTGTCGGTGTTGTGCCCGACGAGTCCGTCGTCGGTGAAGAGCACCGTGTTCACCGAGCCGAGAGCCGCCGCCAGCGGGTCGATGCGATCGAGGTACTCGACGACGAGACGCTTGCACGGATGCGTGACGTTCAGCGCGTCGAACCCGAGTCGCCGCGCCCACGCGAGGATGTCGGGCAGCTCGTCCGGGGCCAGACCCAGGGTCGTGAGATCGATCGTGCGGTACACGTAATCCAGGCCGAGCGCGCGGGCTTCGGCCATGTGCAGCGCGGGGGTCAGCGACGGGGTCACGCCCGTTCCGACGAGCCCCACGAGATAGGGGGGCGTCTGCGCCATGGCGACTCCTTCGTCTGTCGGAACTGCAATGTACTAACTGGTACGTTCACAGAAAACCATGACGAGATCGATCTGTCAAGAGGCGGATGCTGCCGGGCCGGCGCTCAGCGCACGGCCGACGTGAGCCATCCGACGACGACGTCGCCGATGAGGGAGCGCAGGTGGGCCCGGCGATCGGGCTGCGTGAACTCCACGTCGAAGAGATAGCCGAACGTGTACTGGTTCGCGATCTGGAAGACGCAGTAGGCGCTGATGACGAGGTGGACGTCGATCGCGTCGACGTCGGTGCGGAACACTCCGGCGGCTCGTCCGCGCTCGAGGATCTCGTCGAGCAGCGTCTTGGCGGGCTGCGCGAGAGTGCGCAGCGAATCGATCCGGCGGATGAACTCGCCGCGATGGATGTTCTCGATAGCGACGAGGCGGATGAAGGCGTCGTGCGTGACGTGGTGGTCGAAGGTGAGCTCGGCCAGCTGCCGGATGGCGGCCACGGGATCCGTGTGGTCGACGTCGATCGCACGTTCGGCTTCCCGGATGCCGCGATACGCGTTCTCGAGCACCGCCAGGTAGAGCTGCTCCTTGCCGCCGAAGTAGTAGTAGATCATCCGCTTCGTCGTGCGCGTGCGCTCGGCGATGTCGTCGACCCGGGCCCCGGAGTAGCCCTCTTCGGCGAAGACCTCTGTCGCCACGGCGAGGAGCTCGGCTCGGGTTCGCTCGGCGTCTCGGGATACGGGGGGCACGGTTGTCAGGATAGTCGGCGCTTCGTGCGGCGCCGGGGAGACAGGGGGAGTGCGCCACAATGTACTAACTGGTACATTGTGGCGCTATGAAGACCTCGATCGCGACGGTGTGCTTGAGCGGGACCCTCTCCGAGAAGCTGCACGCCGCCGCGGCAGCCGGGTTCGACGGGGTGGAGATCTTCGAGCCCGACCTGGTCGGCTCACCGGAGAGTCCGGAGGAGATCCGCGCCCTGGCGGCCAGGCTCGGGCTCAGGCTCGATCTCTACCAGCCGATGCGCGACGTCGAAGGGGTGGACGAGGATGCCTTCCTCGACGTCCTGCGTCGCGCCGAGGCGAAGTTCGCGCTCATGCGGCGACTCGGCATCGACGTGGTCCTGTGCTGCAGCAACGTCGCGACCGCGACGATCGACGACGACGACGTGTCGGCGTCGCAACTGCGCCGGCTGGGCGAGCTCGCCCAGGATCACGGCATCCGGATCGCCTTCGAAGCCCTCGCGTGGGGGCGGTACATCGACGACTATCGCCGCGCGTGGCGCATCGCAGAGCTCGCCGACCACCCGGCCGTGGGCGTGTGCCTCGACTCCTTCCACATCCTCTCCCGCGGCCACGACCCCTCCGCGATCGAGGCGATCCCGGCCGAGAAGATCTTCTTCCTCCAGCTGGCAGACGCGCCGGCCCTGTCGATGGACGTCCTTTCCTGGAGTCGGCACCATCGCCTGTTCCCCGGAGAAGGCAGCTTCGACCTCGCGCGGTTCCTCACGCACGTCGTGAGGGCGGGCTACACCGGCCCGGTCTCGCTGGAGGTCTTCAACGACACGTTCCGGCAGACCGATGTGCGACAGACGGCGGTCCACGCGCGACGCTCGCTGCGCTGGCTCGAGGACGCCGTCGCACGAGGTCTGGCGGACGACCGGCCGCAGGATTACGAGCCGCTTCCCGCCTTCGGCGGCCCTCGCGGGTTCGACTTCGTCGAGATCAAGGCGGAGGACACCTCTGGCATCGAGGCGCTCCTGGAGATCGTCGGCTTCACACCGCGCGGCAAGCACCGCACGAAGCCCGTCACGCTCTGGACTGCGGGCGAGGCGCGAGTCGTGCTCAACGAGCAGCACGCGCGCGGGCTCGACCCGCACATCGCCGCCCTCGGCTTCGCGGTGCCCGACGCCGATGCGCTCACACGCCGCGCGGCCGAGCTCGGCACCCCGTTCGCCTACCGGCGCACCTACGAGGGTGAGCTCGCCCTGGAGGGTGCCGTCGCCCCCGACGGGACCGAGATCTTCTGGTCGTCGTCTGCGGACGGCGCAACCGCAGACGGCGCCGCACTCCGCGACGAGCCGCTGTGGGCCGCCGAGTTCGAGCACGGCGCAGCGGTCCAGGAGAGCCCCGTCTCGGGGATCGACCACGTGAGCCTCAGCCAGCCGTGGCAGGCGATCGACGAGGCGACGCTCTTCTTCGCATCGGTGCTCGAGCTGCCCACGACGAGCTCGACCGAGGTCGCGAGCCCCCGCGGGCTCGTGCAGAGCCGGGTCATCCAGTCCCGCGACGGCTCTATCCGCATCCCGCTCAACGTCGCGCCGCCGATCCTCTCCGGTGGTCGGGCGGCGCTGCCGCAGCACGTCGCGTTCGCGTGCGACGACATCGTCGCGCTCGCCCGCACCGCCCGCTCGAGAGGCATGGCGGCTCTGCCGATCCCGCAGAACTACTACGACGACCTCGCGGCGCGCTTCGACCTGGACGACGGCTTCCTCGCGACGCTGCGCGAGCTGGACCTCGTCTACGACCGTGAGAGCGAGGGGGAGTACCTCCACTTCTACACCGCGACGGTGGGCGACCTGTTCTGCGAGTTCGTCGAGCGCCGCGGGCGCTACGACGGCTACGGCGCGGGCAACGCGCCCGTGCGCCTCTCCGCGCAGCGGGCGGGCGAAGGCGGCGCGGGACGCGCTGATATCGTGCGAGCATGACCCCGTCGCGCCGGCTCCTGCTCGTCAACGGACCCAACCTCAACCTCCTCGGCACACGTGAGCCCGACGTGTACGGCACGGCGACCCTCGCGGATGTCGAGCGCATCGCGACCGAGGCCGCGGCATCCCGTGGCTTCGAGATCCGAGCGGTGCAGAGCAACCACGAAGGCGTCCTGCTCGACGCGATCCATGCCGCGCGCGAGGACTGCGACGGGATCGTCATCAACCCGGGCGGTCTCACGCACACATCGGTCGTGCTGCGCGACGCGCTCTCCGGCGTCGCGCTTCCCGTCGCCGAAGTGCACATCTCGGACGTGCTCAAGCGCGAGCCGTTCCGCCACCACTCCTACGTCGCCGACGTCGCCGTCGTGCACGTCATCGGCGAGGGTGTCGCGGGCTACGCGACGGCGGTGGGCCGCCTCATCGCCGTCATCACGGGCCAGACCGACTGACGGCATCCGCTCCTTCCGAAGCCGCGAGCCTGAATCGGTTGGACGAGACCGCGGGTACTCCGCCCCCTCTGGTCCAACCGATGTAGTCTCGCGGGCTTGTGGGGACGGGGCCGGGGCGGGGCGGATCAGGCCGCGGCCGGGACGGCTGCCGTCCTGGCGGGGAGCGCGAAGCACACGCCGATCGCGACGACGGTGAAGCCGACGGCCGCCCAGAACGCGACGTCGAAGCCCGCCGCCACGCCCGCGGCCGTGGTCGCACCCTCGGTCGCGAGCTCGAGGACGACGGCGAGCAGCGCCGTGCCGAACGCCCCGCCCAGCTGCTGTGCGAGGCGCGTGATGATGCTCGCGTGCGGCACCTCGTCGTGCGCGAGGCCCACGAAGGCGACCGACATGACGGGGATCATGACGGCGCCCATCCCGAAGCCGCGCACGAGGAGCATCGCCATGAGCCACCACTGGTTCGTGGACGCGTCCGCGAGGGCGAAGGGGATCGTCGCCGCGCCCATGACGGCGAAGCCGGCGATCGCGACGACGCGCGCGCCGATCGTGTCGGTGAGCCGGCCGGCGAGCGTCCGGCTGAGGAGGGCGCCGACGCCCTGGGGGATGAGCAGGAGCGCCGCGCCGAGCGGGTCCATCCCGCGCACGACCTGGAAGTAGAGCGGCAGGAGGAGCATCGCGCCGTAGAGCGAGGCGCCGGAGAGGAAGAGGACGGACGACGCCGAGGCGACCGGTCGGCGGCGCAGCAGGCCGACGTCGACGAGCGAGGAGCCGGGGCGCCGGACCTGCGAGAAGACGAAGGCCGTCATCAGCACGAGCCCCGCGACGACGGGCATCCAGACGTCGGGACGCGCGAACCCGCCGTCCTGGCTCACGTTCGACAGGCCGTACAGGATGCCGACGAGCGCGGGGGAGACGAGGACGAGGCCGACCCAGTCCAGCGCCGGCTTCCCGCGCGGCCCGTCGGCGGGGATGAAGCGCCATGCGAGGGCGAGCCCCAGGAGGCAGAAGGGGACGTTGACCCAGAACAGCCAGCGCCAGTCGGCGAAGCTCAGGATGAGCCCGCCGATCGTGGGCCCGAGGATGGGACCGAGGGCTGCCGGGAGGCTCACCATCGCCATGAGACGGCCCAGACCCGCGCCGCCGGGCACCTGCTGGATGGCGAGCGTCGCCATGAGGGGCATCATGAGCCCGCCGCCGATGCCCTGCAGGACGCGGAAGGCGATGAGGCTCGGCGCGTTCCACGCCAGGCTGCAGAGGATCGACGCGACGAGGAAGATCGTCAGGGCGATCATCCACAGGCGCTTGCCGCCGATGCGCGCCTGCGCCCACCCCACGACAGGGATCGCGACGCCGAGGGCCAGCAGGTAGGCCGTCGTGACCCACTGGATCGTGCTGACCGGCACCCCGAGATCGATCGACAGCGTCTTGAGCGCGATGCTCATGATCGTGCTGTCGAAGATGACGGCAAGTCCGCCGGTGACGAGCACGAGAGCAGTGACGATGGCGCTGCGCGGAACGGCCGGCGCGGCAGGAGTCGTGGTCACGAGCGGGATCCTCCATAAGATACACGGATGTATCTCTCGTTGCCCGAGTGTACGCCGGGTCGATAAGATACACAAATGGATCTTGTGGAGACGCCGAAGCGCCGCCGCGGCAGGGAGCTGGAGGAGGCGATCCTCGCGGCCGGCTGGGCGCAGCTGATCGACGGCGGCTACTACGGATTCACGATCGACGCCGTCGCCGAACGCGCCGAGACGAGCCGCTCGGTGATCTACCGCCGCTTCGACGACCGCGACGCGCTGCTCGAGGCGACGCTGACCTACGGACTCAACCAGGGGCGGACCGAGCCTCCCGATACGGGGAGCCTCCGTGAGGACGTCTTGGAAAGCCTGCGCCGATCCAATCGCTCGAGGGCCGCCATCGCGCCCATCATGAGCGTCTTCATGGGTGCCTACTTCAGCGAGTCGGGCCGCACCTTCGCCGACGTCCGGCAGCGGGCGTTCGGGGAGCGCGCGGGCCGGTCGCTGGACATCATCCTCGAGCGCGCGGTCGCGCGCGGCGAAGCCGATCCCGCCCGGCTCACTCCTCGCGTGCGGACCGTCGCGACCGACCTCTACCGCCACGATCTCCTCATGACCGCCGCGCCGCTGAGCGACGAGCAGCTCGTCGCGATCGTCGACGAGATCTTCCTGCCTCTCGTGCGGCCGCTGCGGGACGGCCCGTGAGCTCGGCGTCGCAAAGGACTGCGCGAACCCGCGACCGCGGCATCCGGATGAGTTCTCTCAGGTCGGGACACTAGAATCGAACGTCGGGCCGATCGGCCGCTGAACTTCACGAACGGAAACTCCACACTCATGGCATCCACCGCAGACATCAAGAACGGCGTCGTCCTCAGCATCGACGGGCAGCTGTGGAGCGTCATCGAGTTCCAGCACGTCAAGCCCGGCAAGGGCGGCGCGTTCGTGCGCACGAAGCTCAAGAACGTCGTCTCGGGCAAGGTCGTCGACCGCACGTACAACGCGGGCGCCAAGATCGAGATCGAGAACGTCGACCGTCGCGACTTCACGTACCTCTACAACGACGGCGAGAGCTTCGTCTTCATGGATGTCGCCGACTACGACCAGCTGACGGTCGGCGCCGCCACGGTCGGCGACGCGAAGAACTTCCTGCTCGAGAACCAGCAGGTCCAGATCGCGCTCAACAACGGCAACCCGCTGTACATCGAGCTCCCGGCATCCGTCGTCCTCGAGATCACGTACACCGAGCCTGGTCTTCAGGGTGACCGCTCGTCGGCCGGCACCAAGCCCGCGACCGTCGAGACCGGCTACGAGATCCAGGTGCCGCTGTTCCTCGAGACCGGCACGAAGGTCAAGGTCGACACGCGCACGGGCGACTACCTCGGCCGCGTGAACTGACCACGACGGCACCCTTCAGATGAGTGCCCGTACGAAGGCGCGCAAGCGCGCGCTCGACATCCTGTTCCAGGCAGACGTCCGCGGCGACGACGTCGCGGCGATCCTCGCCGCGGAGGCGAAGCGCGCCGCGAGCGAGCCCGCCCGCGAGGCGTCGTGGCTCTACGCACGCGAGATCGTCGACGGCGTGATCGACAACCGTGAGGCGATCGACGAGCAGATCACGACCTTCGCGAAGGACTGGTCGCTTGCCCGCATGCCCGCCGTCGACCGCGCCGTGCTGCGCATCGGCGTGTGGGAGATCGTCTACAACGACGGCGTGCCCGCGGCGGTCGCGATCGACGAAGCCGTCGAGCTCGCGAAGGAGTTCTCGACGGACGACTCGGGCTCCTTCGTGCACGGCGTCCTGGCGCGCATCGCCCGCGTCTCCTGACCTCCGGATCCCACGCCGCTGTCCGCGGCGGCTGAGAGGATGAACGGGTGCCGGCGCCCTTCCTCGATCCTCAGGAGAGCCGGCAGCCCCCGCCCGCCTGGCACGCGCTACTCGACGACCCGCTCGCTCCGTCGGGGGCGCCGCTCGCCCTCGGGATCGAGCTGCGCCAGCGCGCCGCGTGGGATGCCCGCTCTTGGGAGCCGCGCCGCGTCGCGACCGCTGAGCCGCGGGCGCTGGCCCGCCACCGCGACGGCCTGACGCTCGGCATGCGCCCTCTCGTGCGAAGCGCGTCCACAGGGGGCTGGGTCAAGGGCGGCGCGTCGTGGGATGCTGTCCGCCGCGGCGTCGGGAGCTTCCAGCGCGACCACGCAGCGTGGTTCGCCGAGCTCGCGAGCATCGCCCTCGCGTCCCGCGCGTTCGGACCGTATGCCGATCCAGGCGAGTGGCTCGTCCTGGACACGGTGGAATCGTCGCTGCTGTGGCGGCTGCTGTCGGGCGCGGAGGGGGCGGGGATCCCGCTCGTCGCGACCGGCAGGCGACAGTCGGTGGGTCTCGCGGCAGCCGCGACCACCGGCGTCCATATCGCCCCCGGACCCGACGGAGCACTCCGGGTCCGGGCCGCGGTGACGATCGACGGGGTGCCGGTCGAGCATGCCGTCGTACGTCCGATCGGTCGCATGGGGGTGTACGCGGCGGGCCTGGACGCCGACCCGATCCCGATCGTCCTCGCACCCGCCGAGGTCCCCGACGCCGTGCGCACCCTGCTGTCCCACCAGGACGGCCTCGTCGTCCCGCGCGAGGACGTCCCGGCGTTCCTGCAGGAGGCCGTTCCCCGGCTGCGGCGGCAGGCCGTCGTGACTGCGGCTTCGAGCGTGACGCTTCCGGCCGCCGCCGCGCCCACCGCCGTCGTCACGGCCGAGTTCCGCAGCGATGACGTCGCCTACCGCGTCGAGTGGTCGTATCCCGGGCTCGCGCGCCTGCCCTACCGAGCCGGCGCCGAGGCCGGCCGGCAACCGGCGGCCGAGGATCGGCTCCGAACGGAGCTCGAGGCCGCCTGGGAACAGGCGATGGGGGTGCCCTTCGCAGGCACGGGGCGCCTGCACGGCGTCGCGGTCGCGGAGTTCGCCGCGCGCCTCCTGCCGGCCTGGGAGCGCCTCGAGGGCGTGCGGATCGAGGGCAACACGCCGCGACGGGCCTACACCGAGCTGACCGGCGATCCGTCGATCTCGGTGACCGCCGTCGAGAGCGACGATCCCGACTGGTTCGAGCTCGGCATCGTCGTGACGATCGACGGGCGCGTCATCCCCTTCTCCCCGCTGTTCGAGGCGCTCACGCTCGGTCGCCGCAAGCTCCTGCTCGCGGACGGCGCGTACTTCTCGCTGCGGCATCCCGCGCTGGACCGCCTCAAGGAGCTCATCGACGAGGCCGCGGGCATGGACGAATGGGAGACAGGACCACGGATCAGCCGGTACCAGACGGTGTTCTGGGCCGACTTCGAGGACCTCGCGGATCAGGCCGCACCCGCTGTGGCCTGGCGGGAGCTCGCGGAAGGCCTGCGCTCCGAGACGAGCGTGCCGCCCGTCCCCGCCCCAGCCGGGGTCGACGCCGAGCTCCGCCCCTACCAGCGGGCGGGACTCGACTGGCTCGCGTTCCTGTGGCGGCACCGGCTCGGCGGGATCCTCGCCGATGACATGGGGCTCGGGAAGACGCTGCAGCTGCTGTCCCTCGTGGCCCATACGCGCGAGCAGGGCGAGCGCAGGCCCGTCCTCGTCGTCGCCCCGACCTCCGTGGTGCCGACGTGGGTGTCCGAGGCCGCCCGCTTCACGCCGGGCCTCGAGGTCCGCGCGATCGACCAGACCCTGCAGAAGACCCGGACGAGGGTGAGGGATGCCGCGGCCGGCGCCGATGTCGTGCTCACGTCCTACGCCATCGTCCGCCTCGATCCGGACGCGTTCGCAGACGTGGACTGGTCGCTCGTCGTCCTCGACGAGGCGCAGTTCGCGAAGAACCCGCAGACGAAGCTCCACCAGGCCCTCGCCGCGCTGCGAGCGGATGCCGTCGTCGCTGCGACGGGGACGCCACTGGAGAACAGCCTGACCGACCTGTGGGCGCTCCTCGCGCTGACGGCCCCCGGGCTGTTCCCGTCGGCCCGGCGGTTCCGAGAGGAGTACGTCAAGCCGATCGAGCACGGGAAGGTCCCCGAGAACGCCGAGGGCGTCCCGTTCCGGGCGGCCCGGCTCGACCGGCTGCGGCGGCGCATCCGGCCGCTCGTCCTCCGCCGGACGAAGGAGCTGGTCGCACCCGAGCTCCCCGAGAAGCAGGAGCAGCTGCTCCGCGTCGCCCTCGACCCCGCCCACCGCACGCTGTACGACCGCACGCTGCAGCGCGAGCGCCAGAAAGTGCTCGGGCTCCTGGATGATCTCGACCGCAACCGGTTCATCGTGTTCCGGTCTCTGACGCTCCTGCGGCTCATGAGCCTCGCGCCCGCGCTCGTCGATCCACGGCAGGCCGACGTCAGCTCCACGAAGCTCGACGCGCTCCTCGAGCGCCTCGTCGAGGTGGCGGCCGAGGGCCACCGCGCCCTGGTGTTCAGCCAGTTCACCTCCTTCCTGAAGCTCGCGGCCGGGAGACTGGATGCTGCCGGCATCCGTCACTCCTACCTCGACGGGTCGACGCGCCGGCGCGCGAGCGTCATCGACGAGTTCCGTCGCGGCGACGCGCCCGCCTTCCTCATCAGCCTCAAGGCCGGCGGATTCGGGCTCACCCTCACGGAGGCCGACTACGTCTTCGTGCTCGACCCGTGGTGGAACCCCGCCGCGGAAGCGCAGGCGGTCGACCGGACGCACCGCATCGGGCAGACGAGCACGGTGCTCGTCTACCGCATGATCGCGGCCGACACGATCGAGGAGAAGGTCATGGAGCTCCAGCAGCGCAAGGCGCGCCTCTTCCGCTCCGTCGTGGACGACGGCGACCTGTTCTCGAACGCGCTGACCGCCGACGAAATCCGAGGCCTCCTGGATGCCTGAGCGCCGCCGAGCCCGACGGGGAGGTCGGCGCGCTCCGCGTAGACTCGACTGCTGGTTCTGAAGGGAGCGCTTCATGCGGATCACGGGCCTCGGCCACGCGGGCATGTTCATCGAGACTCGGGGCGGCAGCATCCTGTGCGACCCCGTGATCGGTCCGACGTTCTTCGGATCGTGGTTCCCGTTCCCCGACAACCGGGGCCTGGACTGGGAGCGCTTCGGCAAGGCCGACTTCCTCTACATATCGCACCGCCACCGCGACCACTTCGACCCCGCGCTCATGCAGCGGCACATCCCGAAGGAGATCAAGGTCCTCCTGCCGGAGTACCCGACGGATGACCTCGAGCAGGACCTCCGCAAGCTCGGCTACGACAACATCGTCTATACGCAGGCGGGCGTGCCGCTCGAGTTCGGCGAGCTCAAGGTCATGGTGACGCCGCTGCGCGCGCCGAGCGACGGCCCGATCGGCGACTCGTCGCTGTCCGTGGACGACGGGACGGCCAGCATCCTGAACCAGAACGACTCGCATCCCCTCGACCTCGAGAAGCTCATGTCCTTCTCGAAGCCCGAGGCGTACTTCACGCAGGTGTCCGGCGCGATCTGGTGGCCCATGGTCTACGACCTGCCCCAGGACGCGAAGCAGAACTTCGCCAGGCTCAAGCGGGACGCCCAGAACAAGCGCGCCATGTACTACATCGAGAAGGTCGACGCCGAGCACGTCTTCCCGATGGCGGGGCCGCCCATGTTCCTGCGCGAGGAGCTGTTCAAGTACAACGGCCAGGGCCTGGACGGGGACGCGATCTTCACGGATCAGCGGGAGTTCCTCGCGCACATGCGCGAGCTGCGCCCCGAGCAGAAGGGCTACGAGTTCCTGCCGGGGACCGTCGTCGAGCTGAACGACGGCGAGCTGTCGGTCACGCAGACGCTGTACACGGATGCCGAGATCGACCGGATCTTCGACGACAAGTGGTCGTACCTGGCCGAGCAGCGCGATTCGCGACAGGACGAGATCCGCGCGGAGGAGGCATCCCGCGCCGCCGTCCTGCCGCCCGACGAGATGCTCGCGGCGATCAAGGAGTGGTGGGAGCCGCTCCTGCGCCGCGCCCGCACGATCCGGGGCGGCGTCGGCGGCAACGTGCGCTTCCGCATCGGCGAGCTCGACATGGTCGTGGACTTCCCCAAGGCGAAGGTCCGCGAGTACGCGGGGGAGGAGTGCATCTACTGGTACACGATCCCCGCCGACCTCGTCTCGACCAACATCGCCGACGGCGAGATCGACTGGTCGAACTCGATCTTCCTCTCCATGCAGTTCGAAGTGGGTCGCAGCGGCAAGTTCAACGAGTTCCTCACGACGTTCCTCAAGTGCCTCTCGCGCGACCGCATCGAGTACGTCGAGAACTGGTACGCCGAGCAGACCGACCAGACCGAGGACGCCCAGCTCGGCGACTGGATGGTGCAGCGCCGCTGCCCGCACCTGCGCGCCGACCTCACCAAGACCGGAAAGATCGAGGACGGCGTCCTGACCTGCTCGCTGCACGACTGGAGCTGGGACCTCAAGACCGGCAAGTGCCTGACGAGCCAGGGCCACCCGATCCGCGCGTCCCAGGTCGAGGACGACGCGCAGCGCGAGGCGGCGCAGCCCGCAGCCTGACCCGCAGGCGCGTGCGGCGTTCGGCGATGATCGGGCGACCCGCGCCGAATCCCTGCGCGGACCGGGGAATTCCGGTACCGTTCCGCATGGGTTGAGATTCGACGGCGATTCCGACGTCATTTCTCGACCCGGGGCTGATCACGGTGTCCTACAGACGGAGACCTCGCATGCGTCGTTCTGTGCGCCTCGCGCGCTCTTTCGCGGTGGGATTCATCGCGTTCGTGCTCATCTCGGCCGGCGGGCCGGCGTCCGCCATCGGGGGCGGCTCGCCCATCGCCGCGACAGCCGCCGCCGCGGCTCCAGCGACATCGCCATCCGGTCCCGTGCAGCGGGTCCCCGGCGCGGATCGGTACGCCGGATCCGCGGCGATCAGTGCGAGCACCTTCGCGCCCGGAGTGTCGGTCGCCTACGTCGCGACCGGGGAGAACTTCCCGAACGCGCTGTCCGCGGGCGCCGCAGGCGGCGCGGTCGGCGCTCCCGTTCTGCTGACGGCACCGGGCACCCTCCCTGCGCCCATCCGCTCCGAGCTGGCGCGCCTCAAGCCTGCCAAGATCTACCTCCTCGGCGATGTGCGCAGCGTTTCGGACACGGTGAAGGCGCAGCTGGCGTCCTACACATCCGGATCGGTGCAGCGGCTGGCCGGCAGCAATCGGTACGGCACGTCTGCGGCGATCAGCGCGAGCGCCTTCGCGCCGGGTGTGCCGGTCGCCTATGTCGCGACGGGTGAGAACTTCCCCAACGCGATGTCGGGCGGAGCCGCTGCAGGCGCCAGAGGCGGTCCTCTGCTGCTGACCGCGCCCGGCTCCCTCCCTGCCGCCATCCGCTCCGAGCTGACGCGGCTGAAGCCCAAGAAGATCATCCTGCTGGGCGATGCCCGCAGCGTCTCGGACGGTGTCGCGACCGAGCTGGACGCGTACACGACGGGGCCCGTGCAGCGGCTGTCGGGCCGCGATCGGTATGGCACGTCGGCGGCCGCGAGCGCCGATGCGTTCGCGGCCGGTGTCCCGATCGCGTATGTCGCGAGCGGGGAGAATTTCGCCGGCGGCCTGTCGGCGCCGGCAGCGGCGGGCCATCAGGGCGGCCCTGTCCTGCTGACAGCCCCGGACGCCCTTCCCACCGCGATCCGCGCCGAACTCGCGCGGCTGAAGCCGAAGAAGGTCGTCCTCCTCGGCGGAGCCGGCAGCGTCTCGGACGCCGTGCGGATCCAGCTCGCCGCCTACGCGACCGCCGCCGGGGCGAACCCGCAGGCCGACGGATGGTTCACCTTCGCCACCTACCCCGACACCCAGCAGGAGGTGTTCCCCTTCGCCGGCACGCGCTTCATCGACCGCTCGAAGTGGCTCGTCGCGCACCGGGGCGTGCTGGATCTCCGCTTCGTCGCGCACACGGGCGACGTCGTGAATTGGGACACCGACACGCACGACCAGTACGTCATCGCGAGGGCTGCGACCGTGCCTCTGGATCAGGCCGGCATCCCGTATCAGCTCAGCATCGGCAACCACGACTCGTATGCGACAGGCGAGGGCGGATCCGCGCGCGAGCCGCTCAGCAGCACCTACGCGTACCAGCGGATCACGACCACTTTCAACCAGTACTGGCACCCGGCGGACTACCTCGCGCTGGCGGGGCAGTTCGAGGCGGGGAAGGTCGACAACACCTACTCGGTCTTCCAAGCCGAGGGCACGCAGTGGCTCGTCCTGAACCTCGAGCTGTGGCCGCGAGGCCCGGTCGTGGACTGGGCCGCCAAGGTCATCGCGACCCATCCCCAGCACAACGTCATCATCCACACGCACTCGTTCCTCGATCGCGATGCGCAGATCGCGGGGGCCGGCCGCGCCCAGACGAAGTGGGAGTACGGCGACTCGTCGCCTCAACTCATGTACGACCGGCTCGTCGCCCCCTACGGCAACGTGAAGGTCGTCACGAGCGGGCATGTCGGCACCGCGATGTCGCGGGTCATCACGACGGCGTCCGGCAACCGCGTCGCCTTCATGGTGCAGGCGATCCACTCGAACACGAACAACCCCGTCCGGCTGTCCCAGTTCGACGTCGCGGCGGGGACCATCACGACCCAGGTCTACGCTCCGCAGGACAACGTGACCTGGGATGTCCGGGTGCTCTCGGGGCTCACCTTCATCCGCGGCTGACGACCGCCCGGGCTCGCCCCCCACGCCGCCGAGGCAGGGCGTCTCGCCGAGGCCGGGCGTCCTGCGGCTCTGTCTCGGCGAGCCCCCGTGCTTCGGTCAACCGATGAGCGCGACAGCGTCCGGTAGGATCGAACGAACCACAGCAACCTTTAACCCCGTCCTGTGAGGCGGAGAAGGGAGCGGCGGATGAGCACGCGCACCGTGCTGCACGAGGCCGACATCGCCCGGGCACTGACTCGGATCTCGCACGAGATCCTCGAGTCGAACAAAGGCCCCGAGAAGCTCGTCATCCTCGGCATCCCCACTCGAGGCGTCGCCCTCGCCCACCGCATCGGCGCGCTCGTCGCGGAGTTCGGCGGGCAGCCCGTCCCCGTCGGTGCGCTCGACGTCACGATGTACCGCGACGATCTGCACCGCAATCCCACGCGGGCGCCGCAGCCCACGCAGATCCCCGCGGGCGGGATCGACGGCAAGACCGTCGTCCTCGTCGACGACGTGCTCTTCTCGGGACGCAGCATCCGGGCCGCGCTCGACGCGCTGCAGGACATCGGGCGTCCCGCCGCCGTCCGCCTCGCGACGCTCGTCGACCGCGGGCATCGCGAGCTGCCCATCCGGCCCGACTTCGTCGGCAAGAACCTGCCGAGCGCGCGCGACGAGCGCGTCAACGTGCGCCTGTCTGAGATCGACGGCGCCGAGGAGGTGACGATCGAATCATGAGGCACCTGCTCGACACGAAGACGCTGTCCCGCGAGGACGCCCTGCGCATACTCGACGTCGCCGAGGACATGGCCGACACGCAGCGTCGTGAGATCAAGAAGCTGCCGACGCTGCGCGGCAAGACCGTCGTCAACCTGTTCTTCGAGGACTCGACCCGCACGCGCATCTCGTTCGAGGCCGCCGCGAAGCGCCTGTCGGCCGACGTCATCAACTTCTCCGCGAAGGGCTCGAGCGTCTCCAAGGGCGAGTCCCTGCAGGACACCGCGCAGACGCTCCAGGCGATGGGGGCGGATGCCGTCGTCATCCGTCACGGCGCGTCCGGGGCGCCGCGCACCCTCGCGACGAGCGGCTGGATCACCGCCGGTGTCGTCAACGCCGGTGACGGTACGCACGAGCACCCGACCCAGGCGCTCCTGGACGCCTACACGATCCGCAAGCGGACCTTCGGCGACGACAGCCGTGGTCGCGATCTCGCGGGGCTGCGGGTCACGATCGTCGGCGACATCCTCCACTCGCGCGTCGCACGCTCGAACGTGTGGCTGCTGGACGCCCTCGGCGCGCACGTCACGCTCGTCGCACCCCCGACCCTCGTGCCGCAGGACGTCTCGGCCTGGCCGGCCCGTGTGCTCTACGACCTCGACGAGGCGATCACGGAAGGGTGCGACGCGCTCATGATGCTGCGCATCCAGCTGGAGCGCATGAACGCCGCGTATTTCCCGACTGAACGGGAGTATTCCCGGCGCTGGGGCCTCGACGCGACACGGCTCGCGGCACTCGAGCCGGGTAGCATGGTGATGCACCCGGGCCCCATGAACCGAGGCCTGGAGATCTCCGCCGACGCCGCCGATTCGCCGCGCTCCACCGTGCTCGACCAGGTGACCAACGGCGTCTCGGTGCGCATGGCGGTGCTGTATCTGCTGCTTGCCGGCACTGATGAGAGAGAGGACGTGTGATGGCTGAGGTCCTCCTCTTCAAGGGCGCCCGCCTCGAGGGCGGCGAGCCCGCGGACCTGATCGTCGAGGACGGCGGCATCGCCGAGGTCGGCACAGGACTGAGCCGCGCCGGCGCGACGGTGATCGACGTCGAGGGCCTCGTCGCGCTGCCGGGTCTCGTCGATCTGCACACCCACCTGCGCGAGCCCGGGTACGAGGCATCCGAGACGATCCTCACGGGCTCCCGTGCGGCCGCGGCCGGCGGCTACACGACGGTCTTCGCGATGCCGAACACGTCGCCCGTGGCCGACACGGCTGGCGTCGTCGAGCAGGAGCTCGCACTCGGTGAGGCGGCCGGGTACGTCACGGTCCAGCCGATCGGCGCCGTCACCGTCGGGCAGAAGGGCGAGCGCCTCGCCGAGCTCGGCGCGATGGCAGACTCGCGCGCACGCGTGCGCGTCTTCAGCGACGACGGCTTCTGCGTGTGGGACCCGCTCATCATGCGCCGCGCGCTGGAGTACGTGAAGGCCTTCGACGGCGTCATCGCGCAGCACGCGCAGGACCCGCGCCTCACGGAGGGCGCGCAGATGAACGAGGGCAGCGTCTCGGCCGAGCTGGGCCTGGCCGGCTGGCCCGCCGTCGCCGAGGAGTCGATCATCGCGCGCGACGTCCTCCTCGCCGAGCACGTCGGATCCCGCCTGCACGTGTGCCACCTGTCGACGGCCGGCTCGGTCGACATCATCCGCTGGGCCAAGCGCCGCGGCGTCGACGTCACGGCCGAGGTCACGCCGCACCACCTGCTGCTGACGGACGAGCTGGCCCGCGGCTACGACGCCCGGTTCAAGGTCAACCCGCCGCTGCGGCGCGAGGAAGACGTCCTCGCGGTGCGCGAAGGGCTCGCCGACGGCACGATCGACATCGTCGCGACCGACCATGCTCCGCACCCGGCCGAGGCGAAGGCGTGCGAGTGGCAGGCTGCCGCGAACGGCATGGTGGGACTGGAGAGCGCGCTGCGCGTCGTCCAGCAGGCGATGGTCGACACGGGACTCATCGTTTGGGCCGACGTGGCGCGCATCATGTCGCGCACACCCGCACGCATCGGCCGGCTCGACGGCCACGGCACTCCGCTGAGCGCGGGGCACGCGGCATCCGTCACGTTCTACGACCCGAAGCCGGTCCGGTCGTTCTCGACCGGCGACCTGCGCGGCCGCAGCGTCAACTCGCCGTACCTCGGGCGGGAGCTGCCCGGCGAGGTCCGCTGGACGCTGCACCGCGGCATCCCGACCGTCGTGGACGGCGCGCTGCTCGACCAGCCGGGGGTGCGCGCGTGAGCCGGCAGGGTGCGCTGCTCGTGATGATCGGCGTCGCGGTCGTGCTGCTGGGCCTGCTCGTGTGGGCGTGGATCCGCCGGACCCGCCGCGACTCCGCGCCGCTCGTGCAGGCGGCCCAACTGCCGGTCGGTGCGCACGTGCGCGCCGTCTTCGATGTCCTCTACGTCGCGACGACGCGTCGCGACACGCCGCTCGAGCGGATCGCCGCGCCCGGGATGTCCTTCCGCTCGAAGGCGACCCTGACGGTCGCCCAGGAGGGCCTCGAGGTCGACCTCACCGGCGGGAACCGCTTCGTCCTGACGCCGGACCGCATCCTCGACGTCGGGCAGTCCACTGTCGCGATCGACCGGGTCGTCGAGCAGGGCGGCCTCACGAAGCTCACGTGGCGCACCGACGCCGGCGCCGTCGTCGACACCTACTTCCGACCGCAGGATGCCTCGGCCCGCGCTCTCGCGGACGCCGTGGCCGGCATCCTCACCCCGACCCCGACAGGAACCGACGCATGACCCCTTCGACGACCTCAGGGATCTTCGCCCAGGAGCCCGCCGTCCTCGTCCTGGAGGACGGCACACGACACGTCGGCCGCGCCTACGGCGCGCACGGCACGACGCTGGGCGAAGTCGTCTTCGCGACCGGCATGACCGGTTACCAGGAGACCCTCACCGACCCCTCCTACGCGGGCCAGATCGTCCTGCAGACGGCGCCGCACATCGGCAACACCGGCATGAACGGCGAAGACCCCGAGTCGCGCCGAATCTGGGTGTCCGGCTACATCGTCCGCGACCCCTCCCGCGTCGTCTCGAACTGGCGCGCCGACGAGTCGCTCGACGACGCGCTCGTGAGCGACGGCGTCGTCGGGATCAGCGGCATCGACACGCGCGCCGTGACGCGGCACATCCGCTCCGCGGGCAGCATGCGCGGCGGGATCTTCTCGGGCGAGGCGGCAGGGCTCGACCCCGAGCAGCAGCTGACACTCGTGCGCGAGGCGCCGAAGATGGCGGGACAGAACCTCTCGGCATCCGTCTCCGTCGCGGCCGCCGAGGTGACCCCGGCTGCCGTGAAAGACGGAGTGGAGCGGATCGGCAACCTCGCCGTCCTCGACCTCGGCGTCAAGCAGGCCACCGTCGACAACCTCGCGGCGCGGGGCTTCGACGTCCATGTCCTGCCGCAGGACGTCTCGATCGACGACATCCGGGCGATCGACCCGGTCGCGGTCTTCTACTCGAACGGACCCGGAGATCCCGCGGCCTCGGGGGACCACGTCGACCTCCTCCGCGGCGTGCTCGACGACGGACTGCCGTTCTTCGGCATCTGCTTCGGCAACCAGCTCCTGGGCCGCGCCCTGGGCCTGGGCACCTACAAGCTCCCGTTCGGCCACCGCGGCATCAACCAGCCGGTGCTCGACAAGCAGACGGGCCGCGTCGAGATCACGGCGCACAACCACGGCTTCGCGGTCGACGCGCCGATCGACGGCGCCTTCGACAGCCCGAACGGCTACGGCCGCATCGAGGTCTCGCACGTGGGACTCAACGACCAGGTGGTCGAGGGCCTGCGCGCCCTCGACATCCCGGCGTTCTCGGTGCAGTACCACCCGGAGGCGGCCGCCGGCCCGCACGACGCCAACTACCTCTTCGACCGCTTCCGTGACCTGGTCGTCGCCCACCGGTCGTTGAGCGAGCGAAGCGAGACGAAACGCCCCGAGCCGCCCGACGACGGTTCGTCTCGTCGCTTCGCTCCTCGCTCAACGACCGGAAAGTCAGACAATGCCTAAGCGCGACGACATCAAGAGCGTCCTGGTCATCGGCTCCGGCCCGATCGTCATCGGCCAGGCCTGCGAGTTCGACTACTCGGGCACCCAGGCGTGCCGCGTCCTGCGCGAGGAGGGGGTGCGCGTCATCCTCGTCAACTCGAACCCCGCGACGATCATGACCGACCCCGACTTCGCGGACGCGACCTACATCGAGCCGATCACGCCCGCCGTGATCGAGACGATCATCGCGAAGGAGAAGCCCGACGCGATCCTGCCGACGCTGGGCGGCCAGACGGCCCTCAACGCCGCGATGGCGCTGGACAAGGCCGGCATCCTCGACAAGTACGACGTCGAGCTCATCGGCGCGAAGGTCGAGGCGATCGAGAAGGGCGAGGACCGTCAGATCTTCAAGCAGCTCGTCCTCGATGCAGGGGCGGATGTCGCGGCATCCGTCATCTGCCACTCGATGGACGACCTCCTCGCCGGCGCCGAGAAGCTCGGCTACCCGCTCGTCGTGCGCCCGTCCTTCACGATGGGCGGCCTCGGATCGGGCTTCGCCTACGACGAGGCCGACCTCCGCCGCATCGGCGGCGCAGGCCTGCACGACTCGCCCACGAACGAGGTGCTGCTCGAGGAGTCGATCCTCGGGTGGAAGGAGTACGAGCTCGAGCTCATGCGCGACACGGCCGACAACACGGTCGTCGTCTGCTCGATCGAGAACGTCGACCCGGTCGGCGTGCACACGGGCGACTCCATCACGGTCGCCCCCGCGCTGACCCTCACCGACCGCGAGTACCAGAAGCTCCGCGACATCGGCATCGACATCATCCGCGCCGTCGGCGTCGACACTGGCGGCTGCAACATCCAGTTCGCCGTGAACCCCGACAACGGCCGCATCATCGTCATCGAGATGAACCCGCGCGTCTCGCGCTCGTCGGCCCTCGCCTCCAAGGCCACGGGCTTCCCGATCGCCAAGATCGCCGCGAAGCTCGCGATCGGCTACCGCCTCGACGAGATCCCGAACGACATCACGAAGGTCACCCCCGCGAGCTTCGAGCCGACGCTCGACTACATCGTGGTCAAGGTCCCGCGCTTCAACTTCGAGAAGTTCCCGGCCGCCGACACGACCCTCACGACGACCATGAAGTCCGTCGGCGAGGCGATGGCGATCGGCCGCAACTACGCCACGGCGCTGCAGAAGGCGCTGCGCTCGCTCGAGAAGCGCGGCTCGAGCTTCCACTGGGGCGACGAGGCGCGCAGCGTCGAGGAGCTCCTCGAGATCGCGAAGACCCCGACCGACGGCCGGATCATCGTCGTGCAGCAGGCGCTGCGCAAGGGCGCGACGGTCGAGCAGGTGTTCGACGCGACCGCGATCGACCCGTGGTTCATCGACCAGATCGTGCTCATCAACGAGGTCGCCGACTTCGTGAAGTCGGCGGGCGAGCTGGATGCCGCGACCCTTCGCATCGCGAAGGAGCACGGCTTCAGCGACGCCCAGATCGCACAGCTGCGCGGTGACAGCGAGGCGGAGGTGCGCGGTGTCCGCCACGGGCTCGGCATCCGTCCCGTCTTCAAGACGGTCGACACCTGCGCGGGCGAGTTCCCGGCGCTGACGCCGTACCACTACTCGAGCTACGACTTCGAGACCGAGGTCACGCCGTCCGAGCGCACGAAGGTCGTCATCATCGGCTCGGGCCCCAACCGCATCGGCCAGGGCGTCGAGTTCGACTACTCGTGCGTGCACGCCTCGTTCGCCCTCGCCGACGCCGGCTACGAGACCGTCATGGTCAACTGCAACCCCGAGACGGTGTCGACGGACTACGACACGAGCGACCGCCTGTACTTCGAGCCGCTGACCCTCGAGGACGTCCTCGAGGTGCTGCACGCCGAGGCGCAGTCGGGCGAGATCCTCGGCGTCATCTGCCAGCTCGGCGGCCAGACGCCGCTCGGCCTCGCGAAGGGCATCGAGGAGGCGGGCTACCGCATCCTCGGCACGAGCCCCGCGGCGATCGACCTCGCCGAGGAGCGCGAACTGTTCTCGCGCCTGCTCGACCGTGCGGGTCTCGTCGCGCCGCGCAACGGCACCGCCATCGACGAGGCGGGCGCGATCGCCGTCGCGGAGGAGATCGGCTACCCCGTGCTCGTCCGCCCCAGCTTCGTGCTGGGCGGCCGCGGCATGGAGATCGTGTACTCGACCGAGGCCCTGCGCGACTACTTCGTCCGCATCGCCGACCAGGCCATCATCGGCCCCGGTCTGCCGCTGCTCGTCGACCGCTTCCTCGACGACGCCGTGGAGATCGACGTCGACGCGCTCTACGACGGGCAGGAGCTCTACATCGGCGGCGTCATGGAGCACCTCGAGGAGGCCGGCATCCACTCCGGCGACTCGAGCTGCACCCTGCCGCCCATCTCGCTCGGCCGCACCGAGATCGACCGCGTCCGCGAGGCGACCCGCCTCATCGCGGAGGGCGTCGGCGTGCGGGGCCTCCTCAACGTCCAGTTCGCGGTCAGCGCCGGCGTGCTCTACGTGATCGAGGCGAACCCCCGCGCGTCGCGCACCGTGCCGTTCGTCTCGAAGGCGCTCGGCATCCCGCTCGCGAAGGCCGCCTCCCGCATCATGGCGGGTGCGACGATCGCCGAGCTCAAGGCCGAGGGCGTCCTGCCCGAGGTCGACGGCTCGCGCGTCCCGCTCGACGCGCCGGTCGCCGTCAAGGAGGCCGTGCTGCCCTTCAAGCGGTTCCGGACGAAGGACGGCCTCATGGTCGACTCCGTGCTCGGACCCGAGATGCGCTCGACGGGCGAGGTCATGGGCATCGACCGGGACTTCCCGACGGCCTTCGCGAAGAGCCAGGAGGCCGCGTACGGCGGCATGCCGCTCGAGGGCACGGTGTTCATCTCGGTCGCCGACGACGACAAGCGCGCCGTCATCCTGCCGGCCCACCGCCTGCAGGAGCTCGGCTTCGACCTCGTCGCGACGGAGGGCACCGCCGAGATCCTGGCGCGCAACGGCATCGCGGTCGAGGTCGTGAGCAAGTACTCCGAGACGCAGGCCAGCGGCGAGACGAACATCGTCGACCTCATCAACGCCGGCGAGATCGACATGATCGTCAACACGCCGAGCGGGGGAGCGGCGCGCGCCGACGGGTACGAGATCCGCGCGGCCGCCGTCGCGGCCGACAAGGCGCTCTTCACGACGATGGCGGTGCTCGGTGCGGCCGTCTCGGCGCTGCCCGTCCTCCGCGAGGGCTTCGATGTCAGGAGCCTCCAGGAGTACGCCGTCGACAGGGCAGGACGCGCGTGACGGGTTTCGGTGAACGACTGACCGCTGCGTTCGCGCAGCACGGCCCGCTGTGCGTCGGGATCGATCCGCACGCCCACCTGCTCGCGGAGTGGGGGCTGGATGCCTCGGGCGCTGGCCTGCGCGAGTTCGGTCTGCGCGTCGTCGACGCGGCGGCCGGACGCGTCGGGATCGTCAAGCCTCAGGTCGCCTTCTTCGAGCGGTTCGGCTCGGCGGGCTTCGCGGCGCTCGAGGACGTCCTGGCTGCGGCTCGCGCGGCGGGGCTCGTCGTCATCGCCGACGCCAAGCGCGGCGACATCGGCTCGACGATGGACGGGTATGCGGAGGCCTGGCTCGCGGAGGGCTCGCCTCTGGAGGCGGATGCTGTCACCGTGAGCCCGTACCTCGGACCCGAGTCGCTGCGCGGCACGCTGACGCTCGCCGCACGCGGCGGGAAGGGCGTCTTCGTCCTGGCCGCGACGAGCAACCCGGAGGCGGCCGCGCTGCAGACGGCGCAGACGACGGATGTCGCTGCCGCCGACGGCGAGACCGTCGCCGCGCGGGTGGCCCGCGACATCGCGTGGGTCAACGGCTCGACGGCCTTCGCGGGCGGTCTGGGTCCCGTCGGGCTCGTCGTCGGCGCGACGGTCGATCGCCTGGAGTTCGGCCTCACCGACGAGCTCCTGCGCGGTGCTCCGATCCTGGCTCCGGGCTTCGGCGCGCAGGGCGCCGAGCCCGCGGATCTGCCGGAGCTCTTCGGCGCGGTCGCCCCGAACGTCGTCGCGAGCGAGAGCCGCAGCATCCTGTCCGCCGGCCCCGACGGCCTCGCGATGCGCATCGAGGAGCGCGCCGCGCTGTACCGTGGGGAGTCCCATGGCTGACGCACAGCACCCTCCCGAGGTCGACCGCGTCGCGGCATCCCGTCGCGCGGTCGAGGCCCGGCGTGCGCGCGCATCCCTCAAGAAGGATGTCGCGATGCGGGTCATCACGCCGCAGGAGCTCGTCCGGCGGGCGTTCGCCGACCCGGCGTCGCCGGCCGGCACGATGCGGGTGACGGAGTTCCTCACGAGCATCCCGGCCATCGGCGAGGGCAAGCGCGACCGCATCCTCGCGCAGCTCGGGATCTCGCCCGTCAAGCGCCTCGGCGGGCTCGGAGCGCGCCAGCGTCGCGCGCTCGAGTCCTTCCTCGAGGAGCGCTGGCCGCAGCTCGTGCCGCGCGGAGGCCGAAGCCACCTCGTCGTGCTCGCCGGCCCGACGGCCGTCGGCAAGGGCACCGTCGCGGCGCGCATCAGGCAGCTGCATCCCGAGATCCACCTCTCGGTCTCGGCCACGACCCGCGCGGCGCGGCCGGGCGAGGTCGATGGAGAGCACTACTTCTTCGTCGACGACGCGGAGTTCGACCGGCTCGTGGCCGGCGGCGAGCTGCTCGAGCACGCGACGGTGCACAACCGCTTCCGGTACGGCACACCGCGCGAGCCCATCGAGCGTGCCCTCGCGGAGGGCAAGACCGTCCTCCTCGAGATCGATCTGCAGGGCGCGCGGCAGGTCCGTGCCGCCGAGCCGTCCGCGACGCTCGTCTTCCTCCTGCCGCCGAGCTGGGACGAGCTCGTGCAGCGTCTCGTCGGGCGGGGGACCGAGGGTGCGGAAGAGCGCGCCCGGCGCCTGCGGACGGCGAAGGTCGAGCTCGGCGCGCAGCATGAGTTCGACTTCGGCGTCGTGAACGACGACGTGGACCGTGCCGCCGAGGAGGTCGTGGCGCTCACCCGGTAGACTGTTCTTTTGGGCCTGCGCCGGCAGCGCACGCCGAACGTCTTCTGCACCGACATCCGCCCCCGAACCAGGAGGTTCCCCCATGGCCGGAACGAACCAGGGCATCATCGAGCCCCCCATCGACAACCTGCTCGACAAGGTCGACTCGAAGTACCAGCTCGTCATCTACGCGGCCAAGCGCGCGCGCCAGATCAACGACTACTACTCGGACCTGCACGAGGGGAACCTCTTCGACAACGTCGGCCCGCTCGTCGACTCGACCGTCGAGGACAAGCCGCTCACGATCGCGCTCCACGAGATCAACGAGGACAAGCTCCGCCTCCGCTCGGTCGAGTGATCCCGGGCGCATGACGCCGCGCGGCGCGAGCCGCGACGGTGTCGGCGCCCGCCTGCAGACTGGTGCGAATCCGCCTCGCCACGATCCTGGAGCCTTGATGACCGAGCTGCGTCTGTTCACCTCCGAGTCCGTCACGGAGGGGCACCCCGACAAGATCTGCGACCAGATCTCCGACAGCATCCTCGACGCGATCCTCGCGGACGACCCGCAGGGCCGCGTCGCGGTCGAGACGCTCGTGACGACGGGTCTCGTGCACGTCGCCGGCGAGGTCTCCACACGCGCGTACGTCGAGATCCCGGCGATCGTCCGAGACGTCGTCAACCGCATCGGCTACACGTCGAGCGAGACCGGCTTCGACGGGGACTCGTGCGGTGTGAGCGTCTCGATCGGCGCGCAGTCGTCCGACATCGCAGCGGGCGTCAACAAGGCGTTCGAGCGCCGCGAGGACGGCTCGGAGGACCCGCACGACCTCCAGGGGGCCGGCGACCAGGGCATCATGTTCGGCTACGCCACCATCGAGACGCCGCAGCTCATGCCGATGGCCGCGTGGACGGCGCACCGCATGGCCGAGCGCCTCGCTCAGGTCCGCCGATCCGGCGCGCTGCCGTTCCTCCGTCCGGACGGCAAGACGCAGGTGACGCTCGGCTACGACGGCCAGACCCCCAAGACGGTCGAGTCCGTCGTGCTGTCGACGCAGCACCACCCCGACATCTCGCAGGACGAGCTGCGCGCGATCGTGCGCGCCGAGGTCATCGACCCGGTCCTGGCGCAGACGGGCCTCGACACGCCGGACGTCAAGTACTACATCAACCCCGCCGGGCCGTTCGTGACGGGTGGTCCGAAGGGTGACGCGGGGCTCACGGGGCGCAAGATCATCATCGACACATATGGCGGCGCGTCACGCCACGGCGGCGGCGCGTTCAGCGGCAAGGACCCCTCGAAGGTCGACCGCTCCGCGGCGTACGCGATGCGCTGGGTCGCCAAGAACGCCGTCGCGGCCGGTCTCGCCGATCGCCTCGAGGTCCAGGTCGCGTACGCGATCGGCAAGGCCAAGCCCGTCGGCCTGTACGTCGAGTCCTTCGGCACAGGACACGTCGCGGACGAGACGATCACGGACGCGATCCGCAGCGTCTTCGACCTCCGACCGAAGGCGATCATCGACCGCCTCGACCTGCTGCGTCCCATCTACGCCCAGACGGCCGCGTACGGCCACTTCGGCCGTGAGCTGCCCGACTTCACGTGGGAGCGCACCGACCGCGTCGAAGAGCTCCGCGCCGCAGCCGGGCTGTGACGTGGCGCGGCGTCTCCGCCGGAACGTCCTGACGCGCTTCGCCGCGGACCCGTCGTGACCGCGCGACCGATCGCGCGCGTCCTCCTCGACTCGCCGCTCCCGCAGCTCGACCGGCTGTTCGACTACGCGATCCCGGCCGAGTGGGAGGCGGATGCTCAGCCCGGCGTCCGCGTCCGCGTGCCGCTGCGCTCGGCCGGTCGTGTCGTCGACGGGTACATCGTCGAGCGCGGCGAGGAGGAGGCGGGCGACCGGCCCCTCTCCGAGCTCGACTCGGTCCTCTCGCCCGTGCGCGTCCTGCCGGACCGGCTCTATGCGCTCGCCCGCCGCGCCGCCGACCGTGCGGCGGGGTCGGCCTCCGACATCCTCCGCCTCGCCATCCCCAAGCGCATGGTGCGCGCCGAGAAGGCCTGGCTCGCGGCACCCCGGCCAACGATTCCCGTCGTCGACACGGCCGCTTCGGAGTGGGCCTCAGGCGTGCTCGCTGCGTTCCCGGGCCTCGCCGACGGGCTGGACGCCGGAGCGCGCCTCGCACTGGAGGCGCCCGCGCGGGTGGTCCAGGCGGCCGAGGGTGCGTGGGTCGGGGCCTGGGCCGAGCTGCTCGCTGCGGCGGCCGCCGCGACGCTCGCCCGCGGGCGCAGCGCGATCCTGGTCGTGCCGGACCACCGCGACCAGGCGCAGCTCGAGGCCGCCCTCGAGGGGCGCATCCCGCCTCAAGCCCTCGTGCGCCACGACGCGCGCCAGTCCTCGCCTTCGCGGTACGCGGGCTTCCTCCGCACGCTCGATGCCGCCCCCTGCATCGTCGTGGGCAGCCGGTCCGCCGTGTACGCGCCCGTCCACGAGCCCGGCCTCATCGCGGTCTGGGACGACGGCGACCCTCTGCTCGACGAGCCGCTCAGTCCCGGGGTGCACGCGCGCGACGCGGCCCTCGTCCGTCAGGAGCTGGACGGCTGCGCCCTCCTCTTCGCGGCCCACACCCGCACGAGCGACGTCGAGCGGCTCGTCGGCGTCGGGTGGCTCCGCGACCTCGCGCCCGCGCGCCGCATGAGCCCGCGCGTCGTCATGAGCGCGACGCGGGAAGGCGAGTCCCGCGGTGCGCGCGTGCCGTCGGCGGCCTTCGCAGCCGCGCGCGAGGCGCTCGCGCACGGGCCGGTCCTCGTGCAGGTCGCCCGCCCGGGCTACGCGCCGGTCCTCGTGTGCGCCGAGTGCCGCCGGCCCGCGCGCTGCGCGCACTGCGCCGGGCCGCTCAAGGCCGCCCGACCCGGCGCGGTGCCCGAATGCGGCTGGTGCGGCCGCGCCGCGAACGGCTGGACGTGTCCGCACTGTCAGTCGACGCGCGTGCGCATGGCCTCGTCCGGCAGCGAGCGCACGGCCGACGAGCTGGGGCGCGCGTTCCCCGGTGTGCGCGTCATCGTGGCGGACGGCGAGCACCAGGTGCTCCGCGTCGATGCGCGGCCTGCGCTCGTCATCGCGACGAGGGGCGCCGAGCCCATCGCCGACGGCGGCTACCGCGCCGTGATCCTCCTCGACGGGGAGCGGATGCTGCTCGCCGACGATCTGCGGATCGGCGAGTCCGCCCTGCGCTGGTGGATGAACG
Source organism: Microbacterium sp. NPDC019599 (assembly GCF_040632175.1). Classification (NCBI taxonomy): domain Bacteria; kingdom Bacillati; phylum Actinomycetota; class Actinomycetes; order Micrococcales; family Microbacteriaceae; genus Microbacterium; species Microbacterium sp. NPDC019599. The sequence goes on along the minus strand of NZ_JBEYBL010000001.1, from coordinate 360,098 downwards.
CGGCGGCGCTGTCCGCACCCGGTGCGCCCGTGCACCTCGTCGGCGTGACGGGAGCTGTCGCGCGGGCCCTCGCGACCTGGACGCCGGCGTCCTACGCCCGCTCCGAGCTCTCCGACCGGACGCCTCTGCGCATGCCGCCGGCCGTGCGCGTCGCGGTGCTCGAGGGACCGCCGCAGACCGTCGCGACGGCTCTCGCGGCGCTGCGCGACGCCGTGCCCGAGTCCGAGGCGGGCGATGTCCTCGGTCCCGTCCCGCACGGCGACGAGACCGTCCGCGCGCTCGTCCGCTTCGACTACGGGGCAGGCGCGCGCGTGACCGAGAGCCTGCGATCCTCGGTCGTGTCCGACGCACTGCGCGCGCGGAAGGGTCCGCGGGGCAAGGCGGCGGGCTCGCGCAATACACTCAGAGTGCGGGTCGACGTGCCCGATCTCGACCTGTGAGGAGCCCCATGCGCCTCGTCTTCGCCGGGACGCCGGATGCCGCCGTCCCGACACTGCGCCGCCTCGCGGCATCCGACCACGACGTCGTCGCCGTCGTGACCCGCGCGGACGCGCCGCTCGGACGCAAGCGCGTCCTGACGCCGTCGCCCGTCGCGCAGGCGGCGGCCGAGCTCGGCATCCCCGTCATCAAGGCCGACCGGCTCGACGCCGACGCGACCGAGGCGGTGCGCGCCGTCGAGCCCGACCTCGGCGTCATCGTCGCGTACGGCGGCCTCGTGCGCGAGCCGCTCCTCTCGCTGCCCGCCCACGGCTGGATCAACCTCCACTTCTCGCTCCTCCCGCGCTGGCGGGGCGCCGCTCCCGTGCAGCGGGCCATCATCGCGGGGGATGCCGAGACCGGCGCCGCCGTGTTCCAGCTCGTGCCCGAGCTCGACGCGGGCGACGTCTTCTCGGTGCTGCGGACGCCCGTGCCCGGCGACGCGACGGCGGGGGAGCTGCTCGCCGATCTCGCCGTGCGCGGGGCGGAGGTCGTGGCCGACGTCGTCGACGGGATCGCCGCCGGCACCGCCGTGGCGCAGCCCCAGGTGGGCGAGCCGACGTTCGCGGCGAAGCTCACCCTCGAGGACGGCCGGATCCCGTGGACGGATCCGCGGGAGGCCGTGCTCGCTCGCATCCGCGGCGTCACGCCCGAGCCAGGCGCCCACACGGCGCTGGACGGGGCACGCCTCAAGGTGCACGCCGCCGCGCCCGCTCCCGACGGCTCCGCCGCTCTCGCCCCCGGCGAGCTCGCGCTCGTCGGCAAGACCGTGCAGGCGGGGACCGGGTCCGAGCCCATCGTGCTCGAGCTCGTCCAGCCGGCGGGAAAGGGCTTGATGCATGCCCCGGACTGGTGGCGAGGGCTGCGCGCCGGAGGACGGGTGGTGGCATCGTGACCGCGAGCGCCCCGCGCCGGGTCGCGCACGATGTCCTTCAGGCCGTCGGCGAGTCCGACGCCTACGCCAACCTCCTGCTCCCCGCCGCGATCGACCGGGCCGGCCTGTCCACCGCTGACGCCGCACTCGCGACGGAGCTCACATACGGCACTCTCCGCCGGCGCGGGACCTACGACGCCGTCATCGCGATCGCGGCCGACCGTCCCGTGCAGGACATCGACTCGTCGGTCATCGACGCGCTCCGCCTCGGGGTGCACCAGCTCCTGTCGACCCGTGTCGCGTCCCACGCCGCGGTGCACGAGTCGGTGGAGCTGGTCCGCGGCACCGGCCGAGGTGCCTCCGGATTCGTCAACGCCGTCCTTCGGCGCATCTCGCGCGACACGCCGGGAGACTGGATGACGCGCGTCGAGCAGTCCGCGAGGTCCGACGATGAGCGGCTCGGGCTGATGTTCTCGCACCCGGTGTGGATCGTGCGCGCCTTCCGTCGGGCTCTGGCCGCGGAGGGTCGCGCCGACGAGCTCGAGGCGCTCCTGACAGCCGACAACGCATCGCCGCGCGTCACGATGGCGGCGCTCCCGGGTCTCGCCGAGGTGCCGGGCGACGCACGTCGCACGCCGTTCTCACCCTTCGGCTTCCGGCTCGCGGGCGGCGACCCGGAGTCGCTCGTCACGGGCTCGGAGGGACGTGTCCGCGTGCAGGACGAGGGCTCACAGCTCGCCGCCCTCGCACTCACGCGGGCCGAGCCCGTGCGACCGGGGGAGCGGTGGCTCGACCTGTGCGCGGGGCCCGGCGGCAAGACCGCGGTCCTCGCGGCCGAAGCCCTCGCAGGCGGTGCGAGCCTCGAGGCGAACGAGGTCTCTCCGGCACGCGCGGGGCTCGTGCGGCGGGCGATCGCCGGTGTGCCCATCGACGTCCCGGTGTCGGAGGAGGACGGACGCGTCCGCGCGGCGGATCAGCCCGGCGCCTACGACCGCATCCTCGTCGACGCGCCGTGCACGGGACTGGGCGCCCTGCGCCGCCGGCCCGAGGCGCGCTGGCGGAAGTCCCCCGCAGACGTGCCGTCCCTGACCGAGCTGCAGACCGAGCTGCTGACGGCCGCGATCGTCGCCCTCCGACCCGGGGGCATCGTCGCCTACGTCACGTGCTCGCCGCACCTCGCCGAGACGGCGGGAGTCGTGGCCGAGGTCCGCCGCGGCTTCGGCGGCGCGATCGAGGAGCTCGACGCGCGCGAGGTCGTCCGCAGCATCGCTACGACGGATCCGCGGCTGCCCGACCAGTCGGACGGCTCGGGGCGCGCGCAGCTGTGGCCGCACCGGCACAACACCGACGCGATGTCGATCTCGCTCCTTCGCAAGGTCTGAGCCTCGGGGATCACTCCACGAAGCGGACGGCGGAGTGCAGGGCTTCCAGCTCACCGCGCAGCGCGACCATCGCCACCGGATGCGCGCGAGCGAGTTCACGGCCGTCGACGAGGATGACGGCATCCGAGGGCGTCACGGCGGCGAGGTCGCGCAGCGCAGCCAGCACGCGCTCTGCGGCTGCGTAGCCGAGCTCGCCGCTCAGCCTGATGACCCGTCCGTCCGGCGATTCGACGACGTCGACGACAGGCTGCGAGATGCTCTCGTGCGGCTCGAGCAGGTGCATGCCCATGCGGTCCGACAGGGCCTCGACGATCGCCTGCCCGCGCACGCTGTTGCCGTGCTCGTCGAGCCGGGGGCTGAACGCCGCGACGCCGAACTGCGAGGGGGCGACGGCGAGGACACCGCCGCTCACGCCGCTCTTGGCGGGAAGGCCGACGCGCAGCATCCACTCGCCCGAGAAGTCGTACATGCCGCAGCTCGACATGATCGACAGGACGTCGCGGGCGACCCGCTCGTCCACGACGCGTTCGTCGGTGACGGGATTGACGCCGCCGAAGGCGAGGGTGCTCGCCATGATGGCGAGGTCGCGCACCGTGACGAGGATCGAGCACTGCCGGAAGTAGGTCTCGACGGCGAGGTCCACGGGCGCGTCGATGATGCCGTAGGAGCGCATGAGGTGCGCCAGGGCGCGGTTGCGGTCGCCGGTCGAGGATTCGGAGCGGTACACGTCCTCGTCGACCAGCAGGCGACGCCCCGCGAAGGCGGAGAGCGTCTCCACGATGCGCGATGTGCGATCCTCGACGTCGGATCCGGCGACCATCCCCGTGGTCGCGATCGCGCCGGCGTTGACCATGGGATTGGCCGGCCGGCCGCTGCCCTCCTCGAGGCTGATCGCGTTGAACGGCTCGCCGCTGGGCTCGGCGCCGACGCGGTCGAGCACATCGGACAGCCCGCGCTCGGCGAGCACGTGGGCCAGCACGAAGGGCTTCGAGATCGACTGGATCGTGAACTCGGCGTGGTCGTCGCCGACGGAGAGCACGCGCCCGCGCGGCCCTACGACGCCGAACGCCAGGCGGTCGGGATCGGCGGCCGCGAGCTCGGGGATGTACGAGGCCGTCGCACCCCGGTCGTCCTGCCTGATCTCGTCCAGTACGCCCTGCAGCACCGCGGTGATCGGATCCACGGCTCGACCATAATGGACGGATGCAGCGCCACGACGAGGACAGCATCCGGATCAACCCCAGCATCCTCGCCGCGGACTTCGTGAACATGCAGGCCGAACTCGCGCGCATCTCCTCCGCCGACTTCGTCCACGTCGACGTCATGGACAACCACTTCGTGCCGAACCTGACGTTCGGGCTGCAGATGGTCGAGCGAATCCAGGCCACGAGCCCCGTCCCGCTCGACGTGCATCTCATGATCACCAATCCCGACCGCTGGGCGCCCGGGTACGCGGAGCTCGGGGCGGCGTCCGTCACGTTCCACCTCGAGGCCGCGCAGGAGCCCGTAGCGCTCGCACGGCGCCTGCGAGCGATCGGCGCGCGGGCGGGCGTCGCCGTCAAGCCTGCGACGCCCGTCGAAGGCCTCTTCGACCTGCTCGACGACTTCGACCAGATCCTCGTCATGACGGTCGAGCCCGGCTTCGGCGGCCAGTCGTTCATGCCTGAGACGATGCCCAAGCTCCGTCGCCTCGCCGACGAGGCCCGCAAGCGGGGATCGGCTGTGTGGCTGCAGGTCGACGGCGGCATCGGCGAGTCGACGATCGCGCAGGCCGCCGAGGCGGGTGCCGACACCTTCGTCGCGGGCTCCGCCGTGTTCGGGGCGGGGGATCCGGATGCCGCGATCGCGGGCCTGCGCGACCTCGCGGAGCACCGCCACTGAGCCGGCCGCCGTCACGCGGCGCCGAGGCATCCCGCCCTCCCGGTAACCTGGCATGGTGAAGACGTTCGACGAGCTGTTCGCCGAGCTCTCCGCGAAAGCGGTCGAGCGCCCCGAGGGATCGGGCACCGTCGCCGAGCTCGACGCGGGGGTGCACTACATCGGCAAGAAGATCGTCGAAGAGGCCGCCGAGGTCTGGATGGCGGCCGAATACGAGTCGACGGACGCCACGGCCGAGGAGATCTCGCAGCTCCTGTACCACCTGCAGGTGATCATGATCTCGAAGGGCCTGGGGCTCGAGGACGTCTACCGACATCTCTGAGCGCCGTCTCCGCCCCCACCGACGCTCCGACACGAAAGCCCCCGTCATGCTGCGAATCGCCGTGCCCAACAAGGGCTCGCTCGCCGACACCGCCGCCGAGATGCTCTCCGAGGCGGGCTACATCGGCCGCCGCGACCCCAAAGACCTGCACGTCATCGACCCCCAGAACGACGTCGAGTTCTTCTACCTCCGTCCCAAGGACATCGCGACCTACGTCGGGTCTGGCGCGCTCGACGTCGGCATCACGGGCCGCGACCTGCTGTTCGACGCCAGGATGCCGGGCGCCCGCGAAATCGAAGAGCTCGGCTTCGGCGGCTCGACGTTCCGCTTCGCGGGCCCCCCGGGGCGCTTCTCGAAGATCGAGGACCTCGAAGGCCTGCGCGTCGCGACGGCCTACCCGGGCCTCGTCGACGCGTTCCTCGACGATCACGGCGTCGCGGTCGACCTCGTGCCGCTGGACGGCGCTGTCGAATCCGCGGTGCGGCTGGGCGTCGCCGACGCCGTCGCCGACGTCGTCTCGACCGGCACGACGCTCAAGCAGGCGGGCCTGGAGATCTTCGGCCCCGTCATCCTCGAGTCCGAGGCCGTGCTCATCAGCGCGCCGATCGAGGTCGAGGGGACGGACACGCTGCTGCGGCGCCTGCGCGGCGTCCTGGTGGCCCGCCGGTACGTGCTGATCGACTACGACCTGCCCGCCCAGCTCGTGGACGAGGCCGTCGCGATCGCGCCCGGCATCGAGTCGCCGACGATCTCGCCGCTGCGCGACCCGTCGTGGGTCGCCGTGCGCGTCATGAGCCCGCGCAAGGGCGTCAACCAGGTCATGGACGCGCTGTACGCGATCGGCGCACGCGCGATCCTCGTGACCGCGATCCACAACGCGAGGCTCTGATGAGCCTCGTCTGCCGCGTCATCCCGTGCCTCGACGTCGCGGCCGGTCGCGTCGTCAAGGGCGTCAACTTCGAGAACCTGCGCGACATGGGCGACCCCGTCGAACTCGCGCGCCTGTACTTCGAGCAGGGCGCCGACGAGATCACGTTCCTCGACGTCACTGCGACGGTCGACGAGCGCTCGACGACGTACGACGTCGTCCGAAGGACGGCGGAAGAGGTCTTCATCCCGCTCACGGTGGGCGGCGGGGTGCGGTCGGCCGACGACGTCGCGCGGCTCCTGTCCGTCGGCGCCGACAAGATCGGCGTCAACTCCGCCGCGATCGCGCGTCCGGATCTGCTCGACGAGATCGCGGACCGCTTCGGCGCCCAGGTCCTCGTCCTCTCGCTCGACGTCAAGCGGGCATCGACGGAGCTCAGCGATCGAATCCCGTCCGGCTTCGTCGTCACGACCCACGGCGGCCGCACCGAGACGACCCTCGACGCGCTCGCCTGGGCGCGCGAGGCGATCGAGCGCGGCGCCGGAGAGCTCCTGGTCAACTCGATCGACGCCGACGGCACGCGCGAGGGCTTCGACCTCGAGCTCGTCGGCCTCATGCGGGAGATCTCGAGCGTCCCGGTCATCGCGTCGGGCGGCGCAGGAGCTGTCGAGCACTTCGCACCCGCGATCCGCGCGGGAGCGGATGCCGTCCTGGCAGCATCCGTCTTCCATTCCGGTCAGCTCACGGTGGGCGACGTCAAGTCCGCCCTGGTCGCCGACGGCATCGACGTGCGCGAGACGGAGGGAGTCGCATGACCGACCCCGCACGGGCTGCCGAGCCCGCACCGGGCGCCGAGCCTGTCGAGGCGCGCATCGCGCGCGTGTCCTTCAACGGCGACGGCCTCGTCGCGGCGGTCATCCAGCAGTGGGACTCGCGCGAAGTCCTCATGCTCGGCTGGATGGATGCCGAGGCCCTCCGCCGCACGCTGACCGAGGGACGCGTCACCTTCTGGTCGCGATCTCGGCGGGAGTACTGGCGCAAGGGCGACACGTCCGGCCACATCCAGCTCGTCCGCGGCGCGCGCCTGGACTGCGACGGCGACACGATCCTCGTCGAGGTCGACCAGGTCGGCGCGGCCTGCCACACCGGCACACGCACGTGCTTCGACGCCGACGACCTCACGCCCGTTCGCGGGCCGGAGCGATGATCGCCCGGGCCCGGCTGATCACCGTCGTCGCGACCGTCCTGGCGGGCGCCGTCGGCATCATCTCGTCGACCCAGACCTGGCTCACCGTCGTGCTCGCCGACGGTGCGGCCCACGCGCTCCCCGTCCCAGGGGCCGCGGCCATCCCCGTGCTCGCACCGCTGAGCCTCGCCGTGCTCGCACTCGGCGGCGCCCTCTCGATCGTCGGGCTCGTGCTGCGCTACGTCTTCGGCGCCCTGACCGTCGTCATCGCGGTCGTCCTCGGCGTCCTCACCGGCCAGATCGTGCTCGCCCCGCCGCTCGCCGCCGTCGCGGCGACCGTGACGACCGCGACGGGCCTCACCGGCACCGAGGCGGTCGCCGCGATGGTGGTGGGCATCGGCACGACACCGTGGCCCGCCGTCACGCTCGTCGCGTGGATCGTGCTCCTCGCAGCGGGGCTCCTCGCCCTGGCCACGGCGCGCCGGTGGCGGGGAAGCGGCCGCAAGTACAGCACGGATGCCGCGACCCGCGCCTCCGCGACGGCCGGACCGGCGGCATCCCGACCTCACGATGCGATCGACTCGTGGGACGACCTGTCGCGCGGCGACGATCCGACAGCCCGATAGACTGACCGAGCCCGCAGCAATACGGAGGAGATCCATGAGCAACCACATCGGCGACCCCGGCCACGGACACTCGCCCGCCGCTTGGACGGCGGTCGTGATCATGCTCGTCGCCGTGGCCTTCGGCACGCTGTTCTTCTTCATGGATCTGCCTGTCCTCGTGTGGGCGTCGGCCGGTCTCCTCGTCGTAGGCCTGCTCGTGGGCTGGGGCATGGCCAAGGCCGGCTACGGCGTCAACGGCCCGAAGTACGCGCCGAAAGAGCACTGATCATGCTCGCCGACCTGACGGCCGGCGCGGTGGAGGATGCCGAGGCGCGCGCGGCACAGCGCCCCCTGGCAGCCGTCGAGGCGGCGGCGCTCGCACAGGCTCCCGCACGGGACGCCCTCGCCGCGCTCGCTCCCGCGGACCGCGTCAAGATCATCGCCGAGGTCAAGCGCGCGAGCCCGTCGCGCGGTGACCTCGCCGCCATCCCCGACCCCGCCCACCAGGCGGGTCTCTACGAGCAGGGCGGCGCCTCGGCGATCTCGGTCCTGACCGAAGGCCGCCGGTTCAAGGGCAGCCTCGCCGACCTCGAGGCCGTCAAGGCCGCCGTCTCGCTGCCGGTGCTGCGCAAGGACTTCATCGCGACCGAGTACCAGGTGCTCGAAGCCCGCGCGTCGGGAGCCGACCTCGTGCTCCTCATCGTCGCGGCGCTCGAGCAGGACACCCTCGCGCGCCTGCACGCGCTCACCCTCGAGCTCGGCATGACTCCGCTCGTCGAGACGCACTCGGCCGACGAGGTCGCCCGAGCGGCCGACGTCGGGGCTCGGCTCGTCGGCGTCAACGCGCGCGACCTGTCGACGTTCGAGCTCGACCGCGACCTGTTCGGCCGGCTGGCGGACAGCATCCCTTCCGACGCCGTCAAGATCGCCGAGTCCGCTGTGCTCGCACCCGCCGACGTCGCGCACTACCGCGCCGCCGGCGCGGACGTCGTCCTGATCGGCGAGGCGCTCGTGACGGGCGACCCCGTCGCGACGCTCGGGGCATTCCTGGAGGCAGGCGCGCGCGCCGTACCGAGTGAGCGGAGCGAATCGAAGTGACGCTGCTGCGTGAGGCCAAGGGCCCCTTCTTCGGCGACTTCGGCGGGCGCTACATGCCCGAGTCGCTCATCGCCGCGATCGACGAGCTCACCGCCGTCTACGAGGAGGCGATCGCCGACCCGGCCTTCCAGGCCGAGTTCACGGGGCTGCTGCACTCGTACGCGGGGCGGCCGTCGGTGCTCACCGAGGTGCCGCGGTTCGCGGCGCACGCAGGCGGCGCCCGGGTCTTCCTCAAGCGCGAGGACCTCAACCACACGGGTTCGCACAAGATCAACAACGTCATCGGCCAGGCGCTGCTGACCAAGCGCCTCGGCAAGACGCGCGTCATCGCCGAGACCGGAGCCGGTCAGCACGGCGTCGCGACCGCCACGGCGGCGGCGCTCTTCGGCTTCGAGTGCACGATCTACATGGGCGAGGTCGACACGCAGCGCCAGGCGCTCAACGTCGCCCGTATGCGCCTGCTCGGCGCCGAGGTCATCCCGGTCAAGACGGGCTCGCGCACCCTCAAGGACGCGATCAACGACGCGTACCGCGACTGGGTCGCGAGCGTCGAGACCACGAACTACATCTTCGGCACCGCTGCGGGGCCCCACCCGTTCCCCGCCATGGTCCGCGACTTCCAGAAGATCATCGGCGAAGAGGCGCGTGCTCAGCTCCTCGGGGAGCTCGGCAGGCTCCCGGATGCTGTCCTCGCGTGTGTCGGCGGAGGCTCGAACGCGATCGGCATGTTCGACGCCTTCCTCGACGACGAGGGCGTCAAGCTCTACGGCGTCGAGGCGGCGGGCGACGGCGTCGACACGCCGCGTCACGCGGCGTCGATCGAGCGCGGGCGTCCCGGCGTGCTGCACGGCGCGCGGACATACGTCCTGCAGGACGAGGACGGCCAGACGATCGAGTCGCACTCGATCTCGGCGGGGCTCGACTACCCGGGTGTCGGACCCGAGCACGCGTGGCTCGCGTCGATCGGGCGCGCGGAGTACATCCCGGCGACCGACGACGAGGCGATGCAGGCGCTGCGGCTCCTGAGCGCGACCGAGGGGATCATCCCCGCGATCGAGTCGGCGCACGCCCTCGCGGGCGCGCTGCGCATCGGCCGCGAGCTCGGACCGGACGCCGTGCTGGCGGTGTGCCTCTCGGGTCGCGGCGACAAGGACATGGACACGGCCGCGCAGTACTTCGGGCTGTACGACGACGAACCCGTCGTCGCACCTCCTGCCGATGATGCCGCCAAGGGCGAAGGGACCAAGCTGTGACCTCGCGCGTCGCCGCCGTCATCGACGCCGCGCGCGCCCAGGGGCGCGGTGCGTTCGTCGGCTACCTCCCGATCGGGTTCCCCGACCTCGAGACGAGCATCGAGGCGGCCGTCACGCTCGCCGAGAACGGCGTCGACATCCTCGAGCTCGGGCCGCCCTATTCCGACCCCGTCATGGACGGCACGGTCATCCAGGAGGCGACGCAGGCGGCCCTCGCCGGGGGCTTCCGGCTCCGCGACACGTTCACGGCGGTCCGCGAGATCACCCGGCGCGTCGACGTGCCCGTGCTCGTCATGACCTACTGGAACCCCGTCGTGCAGTACGACGTCGACCGCTTCGCCGACGACCTCGCGGCAGCCGGCGGCGCCGGGCTCATCACGCCCGACATCACGCCGGAGGCGGCGGGGGAGTGGATCGCCGCGAGCGAGCGCACGGGCCTCGACCGCGTGTTCCTCGCCGCGCCCACCTCGACCGACGAGCGGCTCGAGCTCATCGTGCGGAGCACGACGGGCTTCGTCTACACCGTCTCGACGATGGGCATCACGGGCGAGCGCGACCAGCTCGACGCCGCCGCCCGCACGCTCGTGGCGCGCCTGCGCGAGCACGCCGGAGCATCCCCTGACGGGGAGCTGCGCGCATGCGTCGGGATCGGCATCTCGAACGCCGAGCAGATCGCGGGCGTGCTCGACTACGCCGACGGCGCGATCGTGGGCACAGCGCTCGTGCGCGCGCTCCGCGACGGCGGCCTCGAGGGGCTGGCCGAGACGGCCCGCGCCCTTGCCGCGGGCGCCGAGCCCGCCGCCTAGACTTCTGAAGTCGGCAAGGCCGGCGACCCCCCTCTCGAAGGACCAGCATGATCCGCGCCGCAATCGACGTCGTCACCAGCATCCCGAGCCCGTCGGTGAGCTCGTTCACGATCCCTCTGTTCTCGTGGTCGCTGACGATCCACTACTACGCGCTGTGCATCATCGCGGGCATCGTCATCGCGATCCTGATGACGAACAGCCGCCTGACCAGGCGCGGGGCGGAGCCGTGGGTCGTCATCGACATCGCGCTGCTCGCCGTGCCGCTCGCCATCATCGGCGCGCGGATCTACCACGTCGCGACCCACCCGGGGTTCTACTTCGGCGAGGGCAGCGACTTCTGGGCGATCTTCCGCATCTGGGAGGGCGGCATCGCCATCTACGGCGCCCTCATCGGCGGCGCGATCGGTGCGTGGCTCGGCTGCCGGTGGACCGGCATCCGCTTCTCGACCTTCGCGGACGCGATGGCCCCCGGCCTCCTGCTCGCGCAGGCGATCGGACGCTTCGGCAACTGGTTCAACCAGGAGCTCTTCGGCCTGCCGACCGACCTGCCTTGGGGCCTCGAGATCGCCAGCGACAACCCCGCGTTCCCCGCCGGGCTCGCCGACGGCACGCTCTTCCACCCCACCTTCCTGTACGAGGTGATCTGGAACTCGCTCGGCGTCATCGTGCTCCTGTGGGCGGGGAAGAAGTTCACGCTCCAGTGGGGCCGCCTGTTCGGTCTCTACCTCGTCTGGTACAGCGCGGGCCGCATCGTGTGGGAATCGATCCGGATCGACCCGAGCGAGATCTACTTCGGTCTCCGGACCAACGTGTGGGCGGCGATCTTCGGCGTCGTCCTCGGCCTCGTCATCCTCTTCGTCCAGAAGCGCCGGCACCCCGGCCTCGAGCCGTCGCCGTACCGGCCCGGCCGCGAGTGGAAGCCCGCGGGGGCTGTACAATCGCAGGACACCACCGACTACGTCGATGTCAGCGAACCACCCGCCGACGAAGTCGCCGAGGGCACCGCCACAAGCACAGTCGCCGCCAAGTAATTCCACTGCATCCGTGCAGTCCAGCTAGTACCGGGCCGACGTCGTCCCATTGTGAGCATCAAGTGAGGACGGTCGGTATGGCTTCGAGCCCCCGTCACAGCCCCGGGACCTCCGGACCCGGCGGCTTCCCGCAGAAGCAGGGAATGTACAACCCCGCGTTCGAGAAGGACGCGTGCGGTCTGGCCATGGTCGCGACCCTTCGCGGCGAGCCCGGCCACGACATCATCGCGCTCGCCCTGACGGCGCTGCGCAACCTCGAGCACCGCGGCGCCATCGGCTCCGACGCGGGCACCGGCGACGGCGCCGGAATCCTGACGCAGATGCCGGATGCCTTCCTCCGCGCCGTCGTCGACTTCGAGCTTCCCCAGGTGGGGGAGTACGCGGCGGGCATGGTCTTCCTGCCGCTCGATGCGGACGCGCGCGCGGTGCAGAAGGCCGGGATCGAGCAGATCGCCGCGAGCGAGAACCTCGTCGTGCTCGGCTGGCGCGAGGTGCCGACCGAGGACGAGCACCTCGGCAAGCTGGCGCACGCCGCCCGCCCCGCCTTCGAGCAGGTCTTCGTCTCGCGTCCCGCCGTCGGCGACGCGCCCGCGCTGTCGGGCATCGAGCTGGACCGCCGTGTCTTCCGCCTGCGCAAGCGCGCACGGCACGAGCTGGACGCCTACTTCGTGTCGCTGTCCAGCCGCACGCTCGGCTACAAGGGCATGGTCACGACCCTCCAGCTCGAGCCGTTCTACCCCGACCTGTCGGACGAGCGCTTCATGTCCGAGCTCGCGGTCGTGCACTCGCGGTACTCGACGAACACCTTCCCGTCGTGGCCCCTCGCGCAGCCGCTGCGCATGCTCGCGCACAACGGCGAGATCAACACGGTCAACGGCAACCGCAACTGGATGCGCGCGCGGCAGTCGCAGCTCGAGTCCGAGCTCCTGGGCGACATGGACCCGCTGCTGCCCATCTGCTCCGTCGGGGCGAGCGACTCGGCCTCGTTCGACGAGGTGCTCGAGCTGCTGACCCTCACGGGCCGCAGCCTGCCGCACGCCATCATGATGATGGTCCCCGAGGCGTACGAGAAGCAGGTCGGCGTCGACCCGAAGCTGCGCGCCTTCTACGAGTACCACTCGATGCAGATGGAGCCGTGGGACGGCCCCGCCGCCCTCATCTTCACGGACGGCACTCTCGTCGGCGCGACGCTCGACCGCAACGGCCTGCGTCCGGGCCGCTGGACCGAGACGACCGACGGCCTCATCGTCATCGGCAGCGAGACCGGTGTGCTGGACTTCGAGCCGGAGCGCATCAAGCGCCGCGGCCGCCTCCGCCCGGGCCGCATGTTCCTCGTCGACACCGCGCAGCGGCGCGTGATCGAGGACGACGAGATCAAGACCCAGCTCGCCGAGCTCGAGCCGTGGCAGGAGTGGCTCGACGCCGGCCGCGTCCGCCTCGCGGACCTCCCCGAGCGCGAGCACATCGTGCACCCCATCGCCTCGATCACGCGACGCCAGCGCACGTTCGGCTACACCGAGGAGGAGGTGCGCATCCTGCTGACCCCCATGGGTCAGACGGGCGCAGAGCCTCTCGGCGCGATGGGCAGCGACACCCCCGTCGCCGTCCTGAGCGACCGGCCGCGCCTGCTCTTCGACTACTTCACGCAGCAGTTCGCGCAGGTGACGAACCCGCCGCTGGACAGCATCCGTGAAGAGGTCGTGACGTCCCTCTCGCTGGGACTCGGCCCCGAGCGCAACCTCCTGTCCTGGGGTCCCGACCACACGCGCGTCGTGACGCTGGACTTCCCCGTGATCGACAACGACGAGCTCGCGAAGATCCAGCACATCGACACGGCGCTGCCGGGGCGGACCTCGGTCACGATCCGCGGTCTGTATCGCGTCGAGGCCGGCCACAAGGGCATGCAGAAGCGCCTCGCGCAGATGTGCCAGGAGGTCGACCAGGCCATCGAGGACGGTGCGGAGTTCATCGTCCTGAGCGACCGCGACTCGAACAAGGACCTCGCGCCGATCCCGTCGCTGCTCATGCTCGCGGCCGTGCACCACCACCTCATCCGCAACCAGACGCGCATGAAGTGCGGTCTCGTGGTCGAGGCGGGCGACGTGCGCGAAGTGCACCACATCGCGACGCTCATCGGGTACGGGGCATCCGCCGTCAACCCATACCTCGCGATGGAGACCGTCGAGTACCTCGTGCGCGCCGGCTTCATCACTGGCCTGTCGCCCGAGAAGGCCGTCAAGAACCTCATCTACGCGCTCGGCAAGGGCGTGCTGAAGATCATGTCGAAGATGGGGATCTCGACCGTCTCGTCGTACGCGGGCGCGCAGGTCTTCGAGGCGATCGGTCTGTCGCAGGAGTTCGTCGACAAGTACTTCACTGGCACCGAGACCAAGCTCGGGGGAGTGGGTCTGGACGTCATCGCCGCCGAGAACGCCGCGCGCCACGCGTACGCGTATCCGGAGGATGCCGCGGTCCGCGCCCACGAAAGGCTCTGGACGGGCGGCGAGTACCAGTGGCGCCGCGACGGCTCGCCGCACCTGTTCAACCCGGAGACGGTCTTCCGACTGCAGCACTCGACCCGCACGCGACGCTACGACATCTTCCGCGAGTACACGAAGCTCGTGGACGACCAGGCGGCCGAGCTCAAGACCCTCCGCGGGCTGTTCAAGCTGCGCAAGAACGCCCGCCCCGCGATCCCGATCGACGAGGTCGAGCCCGTCTCGGCCATCGTCAAGCGCTTCTCGACCGGTGCCATGAGCTACGGCTCGATCTCGAAGGAAGCGCACGAGACGCTCGCGATCGCGATGAACCGCATCGGCGGCAAGTCGAACACGGGCGAAGGCGGCGAGGACGTCGAGCGCCTGCTCGACCCCGAGCGTCGCAGCTCGATCAAGCAGGTCGCCTCGGGCCGCTTCGGCGTCACGAGCCTGTACCTGACCGAGTCGGACGACATCCAGATCAAGCTCGCACAGGGCGCCAAGCCCGGTGAGGGCGGACAGCTGCCGCCGACGAAGGTGTACCCGTGGGTCGCCCGCACGCGCCACGCGACGGCGGGCGTGGGCCTCATCTCGCCGCCGCCGCACCACGACATCTACTCGATCGAGGACCTCAAGCAGCTCATCTTCGACCTCAAGCGCGCCAACCCCGGTGCGCGCGTGCACGTCAAGCTCGTGAGCCAGTCCGGCATCGGTGCGGTCGCGGCGGGGACGGCGAAGGCCCTCGCCGACGTCATCCTCGTCTCGGGGCACGACGGGGGGACGGGCGCGAGCCCGCTCAACTCGCTCAAGCACGCGGGCACGCCGTGGGAGCTGGGCCTGGCCGAGACGCAGCAGACGCTCATGCTCAACGGCATGCGCGACCGCGTCGTCGTGCAGGTCGACGGCCAGCTCAAGACGGGACGCGACGTCATCATCGGCGCGCTGCTCGGCGCCGAGGAGTTCGGCTTCGCGACGGCTCCGCTGGTCGTGTCGGGCTGCATCATGATGCGCGTCTGCCACCTCGACACATGCCCCGTCGGCGTCGCGACGCAGAACCCCGTCCTGCGCTCGCGCTTCACGGGCAAGCCCGAGTTCGTCGTGAACTTCATGGAGTTCATCGCGGAGGAGGTGCGCGAATACCTCGCCGAGCTCGGCTTCCGCTCGCTCGACGAGGCGATCGGCCACGTCGAGCTCCTGGACATCGACGGCGCGATCGAGCACTGGAAGGCGAGCGGTCTCGACCTCTCGCCCGTGCTCGACGGACCCGCGTTCGCCGACGACGAGCCGCGCCGCAACGGCCGCGCGCAGGAGCACGAGCTCGACGAGCACTTCGACGTCCAGCTCATCGAGCGCGCCCACGACGTCATCGCGCACGGCGGCCACCTCGAGATCGACCTCCCGATCCGCAACACGGAGCGTGCCGTGGGGACGATGCTCGGCCACCACGTGACGCGCGCACGCGGGCAGAACGGCCTTCCGTCCGGCTCGATCGTCGTGAACCTCACAGGCTCGGCGGGTCAGTCGTTCGGCGCCTTCATGCCGGCCGGCATCACGCTGCGCCTCGAGGGCGACTCGAACGACTACGTCGGCAAGGGACTGTCCGGCGGCCAGATCGTCGTGCGTCCGCCGCGCGGTGCCACATTCGACGCCTCGCAGAACGTCATCGCCGGAAACGTCATCGGCTACGGTGCGACGCAGGGGACGATGTTCCTGAGCGGCGTCGTCGGCGAGCGGTTCTTCGTCCGAAACTCGGGCGCGACCGCTGTCGTCGAAGGCGTCGGCGACCACGCGCTGGAGTACATGACGGGCGGCCTCGCCGTCATCCTCGGCAAGACGGGACGCAACCTCGGTGCCGGCATGTCAGGCGGCATGGCCTACGTGTACAAGCTCGACCGCGCCCTCGTGAACCGCGAGGCTCTCGCAACGGGCGAGCTCGTCCTCGGCGAGCTCGGATCGGGGGATGCCGAGATCCTGCGTGATCTGCTGACCCAGCACCTCGCCGAGACCGACTCCGTCCTGGCGGCAAATCTTCTCGCGGACTTCGAATCGGTCCTCGACGACTTCGTCCGTGTGCTTCCGCGCGATTACGCGGCGGTCCTGCAGACCCGCCAGGATGCGGTCGCACAGGGCCTCGATCCCGACGGCGACGTCGTGTGGAGCCGGATCCTGGAGGTGACGGGTGGCTGACCCGAAAGGCTTTCTGAAGGTCACCGAGCGGGAGCTGCCCGCTCGCCGTCCGGTGCCCGTGCGCATCCTCGACTGGAAAGAGGTGTACGAGCCGGGCGACTCGGCCGTGCTCCGGCGCCAGGCCGGGCGATGCATGGACTGCGGCGTGCCGTTCTGCCACAAGGGCTGCCCGCTCGGGAACCTGATCCCCGAATGGAACGACCTGACCTGGCGCGGCGAGGGGCGCGCGGCGAGCGAGCGCCTCCACGCGACGAACAACTTCCCGGAGTTCACGGGGCGGCTGTGCCCCGCGCCGTGCGAGAGCGCGTGCGTGCTCGGCATCAACCAGCCGGCCGTGACGATCAAGCAGATCGAGGTCTCCATCGCCGAGGAGGCCTTCGGGAACGGCTGGATCGAGCCGGAGCCCCCCGGGCGACTGACGGGCAAGACCGTCGCGGTCGTCGGTTCGGGGCCTGCGGGCCTCGCCGCGGCGCAGCAGCTCACACGCGCCGGCCACACCGTCGCCGTGTTCGAGCGCGATGACCGCATCGGCGGCCTCCTCCGCTACGGCATCCCCGACTTCAAGATGGAGAAGAAGCACCTCGAGGCGCGACTTCGCCAGATGCAGGACGAGGGGACGCGGTTCCGCGCCGGCGTCGAGGTCGGCAAGGACCTCTCCTGGAGCGACCTTCGGGCGCGCTACGACGCCGTCATCATCGCCACGGGGGCGACGATCCCGCGCGAGCTCGCGATCCCGGGGCGCGACCTGGCGGGCGTGCACTTCGCGATGGAGTATCTCGTCGAGTCGAACCGCGCCATCGCGGGCGACGCCGTGCCGAACCAGATCTCGGCCGAGGGCAAGCACGTCATCGTGATCGGCGGCGGCGACACGGGCGCCGACTGCATCGGCACGGCGCACCGACAGGGCGCGCTGAGCGTGACGAACCTGGCGATCGGCCGCCGTCCCCCGGGGGAGCGCCCCGAACACCAGCCGTGGCCCATGACGCCGACCGTGTTCGAGGTGCAGTCCGCGCACGAGGAGGGCGGCGAGCGGTCCTACCTTGCCTCGACCGTCGAATTCCTCGGCAACGGCGCGGGTGAGGTGCGCGCGCTGCGCGTCGCCGAGACGGAGTTCGTCGACGGCCGCCGCGTGCCCAAGAGCGGGACGGAGCGGGAGATCCCGGCCGACCTGGTCCTCATCGCGATGGGATTCACGGGACCCGAGCGCACGCAGCTCGAGGAGCAGCTCGGCACGCAGTTCACGAGCCGCGGCAATGTCGAGCGCGAGGACGACTTCCACACAACCGTTCCCGGCGTCTTCGTCGCCGGCGACGCGGGCCGCGGCCAGTCGCTCATCGTGTGGGCCATCGCGGAGGGCCGCGCGGCCGCCGCGCACGCCGACGCGTACCTCATGGGCTCCACCTCGCTGCCCGCGCCGGTCCGGGCGTCCGATGTCGCGATCGGCCTTCAGCCCGCGTAGGCTGGCTGAGGTCGATTCCGACCATTTCCCGACGAAACCCTCCCACGGAGCTAATACGGATGAGACGCGCCAAGATCGTCGCAACCCTGGGCCCCGCAACTTCGACGTACGAGATGGTCCGCGCGATCATCGATGCCGGCGTCGACGTCGCGCGGTTCAACCTGAGTCACGGGGACTACTCGGTCCACGACAACAACTTCGCCAACGTCCGCAAGGCCGCTGAGGACGCGCAGCGCGCCGTCGCGATCCTCGTGGACCTGCAGGGTCCCAAGATCCGCCTCGGAAAGTTCGCCGACGGCCCGCACGACCTCGCGGTCGGCGACATCTTCAAGATCACGATCGAGGACATCCCCGGCACGAAGGAGATCGTCTCCACGACCTTCAAGGGCCTCCCCGCAGACGTCAAGCCCGGCGACTTCCTCCTGATCGACGACGGCAAAGTCCGCGTCAAGGTGCTCGAGACGGACGGCACCGTCGTCACGACCGAGGTCATCGTCGGCGGCCCCGTGTCGAACAACAAGGGCATCAACCTGCCCGGCGTCGCGGTCAACGTCCCGGCCCTCTCCGAGAAGGACGAGGCCGACCTGCGCTGGGGCCTGCGCACCGGCGCCGACCTCATCGCCCTGTCGTTCGTGCGCGATGCGAAGGACGTCCAGCGCGTCCACGTCATCATGGCGGAGGAGGGACGCCACGTCCCGGTCATCGCCAAGATCGAGAAGCCCCAGGCCGTCGAGAACCTCGAGGAGATCATCGACGCCTTCGACGGCATCATGGTGGCCCGCGGCGACCTCGGCGTCGAGCTGCCCCTCGAAGCCGTGCCGATCGTGCAGAAGCGCGCGGTCGAGCTCTGCCGTCGCATGGCCAAGCCCGTCATCGTCGCGACGCAGATGCTCGAGTCGATGATCGAGAACCCCGTCCCGACGCGCGCCGAGACCTCCGACGTCGCCAACGCCGTCCTCGACGGCGCCGACGCGGTCATGCTCTCCGGCGAGACGAGCGTGGGCAAGTACCCCGTCGTCGTCGTCGAGACGATGGCCCGCATCATCCAGTCGACCGAGGAGCACGGGCTCGAGCGCATCCTGCCGCTCACGGCCAAGCCCCGCACGCAGGGCGGCGCCATCACCCTCGCCGCCGTCGAGGTCGCCGACTTCGTCGACGCGAAGTACCTCTGCATCTTCACGGAGTCGGGCGACACCGCGCGCCGCATGTCGCGCATCCGCTCGAAGATCCCCATGATCGCCTTCACGCCGGAGCCGGCGATCCGTCGCCGCATCGCGCTCACGTGGGGCGTGCAGTCCACGCTCGTCGAGCACGTCGCCCACACGGACCGCATGTTCATCCAGGTGGACGACCACCTCCTGTCGAACGACCTCGCGAAGGTCGGCGACAAGGTCGTCGTGATCTCCGGTTCCCCTCCCGGAATCATCGGCTCGACCAACGACATCCGCGTCCACAAGGTGGGCGACGCGGTGCACGGCGCAGCGCCGATCTACCGCCAGTAGACACGCTCACCCGCAGCGGGCGAAGTTGATCCGCCCTCAGCCTGGCGCTCGCTAGGCTGAGGGCGATCTAGTCGCTGTCGAAAGGTGCAGGCTGTGTTCTTCTGGTGGATCCTCTGGGCGTTCTACTTCATCGCCTACCTCTACGTCATCATCTTCGTGATCCGCGACCTGTTCCGGGACGACAAGGCGAACGGGTGGATCAAGGCGCTGTGGATCATCGCCCTTGTCTTCATCCCGTTCCTCACGGGCATCATCTACGTCATCGTCAACGGCAAGGGCATCGCCGAGCGCGAATACCAGGCCCGCGCACAGGTCGCCGAGAACGACTCGTACCGTCCCGCGGCGTCGTCGAGCCCCGCCGAGGACATCGCCCGCGCCAAGGCGCTGCTGGACGCCGGGACGATCTCGCAGGGCGAGTACGAGGCCCTCAAGAGCAAGGCTCTGGGCAACCAGTACTTCGGCGCCTGACGCCGGAAACCGCGAAAGAAGAGTGGATGCCTCGAATCGAGGCATCCACTCTTCTTCGTGTGCGGGTTCGTGCCGGTGGTGGGAGTCGAACCCACACGCCCTCTCGGGCAACCGAGTTTGAGTCGGTCGCGTCTGCCATTCCGCCACACCGGCGCACGTCAGATCGAAGATACCGCAGCCATCTCGACTCCGACGCCGGCGCGTCTTTCGGCGATGGTGGTGGGAGTCGTTCCCGCGGCCGAGTTCGAGTCGGTCGCGTCTGCCATTCCGCCACACCGGCAAGCGCGGGGCCGGGGCTCTGCGCGACCGCGTTTGAACATACCCTAGGATTCAAAGGTGACTGAGCAAGAGCAGGCCACTTCGGCAACCACTCCCCGTCGCGTCGTCGTCGCGGAGGACGAGTCGCTGATCCGCCTCGATATCGTCGAGATCCTCCGCGACAACGGGTTCGACGTCGTCGGTGAGGCGGGCGACGGCGAGACCGCCGTCCAGCTGGCCACCGAGCTGCGCCCCGACCTCGTCATCATGGACGTCAAGATGCCGCAGCTCGACGGCATCAGCGCCGCCGAGAAGCTCAGCAAGAACCACATCGCGCCCGTCGTGCTGCTGACGGCGTTCAGCCAGAAGGAGCTCGTCGAGCGCGCGAGCGAGGCCGGCGCCCTCGCCTACGTCGTCAAGCCGTTCACCCCGAACGACCTGCTGCCGGCGATCGAGATCGCCCTCGCGCGCTACGAGCAGATCATCACGCTCGAGGCCGAGGTGGCCGACATGGTCGAGCGCTTCGAGACGCGCAAGCTCGTCGACCGCGCGAAGGGCCTCCTCAACGAGAAGATGGGCCTGTCCGAGCCCGAGGCGTTCCGCTGGATCCAGAAGGCGTCGATGGACAGACGCCTCACGATGCAGGACGTCGCGAAGGCCATCATCGAGCAGCTCGCGCCCAAGAAGGGCTGAGCCCGAGAGACTTCGAACGGATGCCGCGGCCCGAGGGTCGCGGCATCCGTCGTTTCCGGTCCGGATGCGGGCGCGCCGCTGTCGCGCTATCGCTCGTCGATGTCGCGGATCATGTTCGTGATCCGGACGGTCGAGCAGCGCCGGCCCTGGTCGTCCGTGAGGACGATGTCGTGGACGGTCAGGCTGCGGCCGAGGTGGAGGGGCGTGCAGGTGCCGGTCACGAGTCCCGAGGTCACCGAACGGGTGTGCGTGGCGTTGATGTCGATGCCGACGGCGAGGCGGCCGGGCCCGGCGTGGAAGTTCGCGTGCATCGACCCGAGCGATTCCCCGAGCACGACGTAGGCGCCGCCGTGGAACAGCCCCACAGGCTGCGTGTTGCCCTCGACGGGCATCGTCGCGACCGCCCGCTCGGCAGTGAACTCGACCCACTCGAAGCCCATCTTCTGCGCCAGCGCACCGACCCCGCGGCGGCGGGCCCACTCGAACGCGTCGGAGGCGGAGGCGGCGTCGGACATGGTGCTCCTCGGGACTCGGGGATCGTCCGCCCGAGGCCCGTCACGGGGCGCGGGGGGTGTCGGGCGCCCTGACTAGGCTTACAGGGTGACGGACTCCGCAAAGCCTACCCTTCTCGTCGTGGACGGCCATTCGCTCGCATATCGGGCCTTCTACGCCCTGCCTGTCGAGAACTTCTCGACGAAGGACGGCCAGCACACGAACGGCATCTACGGGTTCCTCTCGATGCTGATCAACCTGATCAAGGCTGAGAAGCCGACCCACATGGCCGTCGCCTTCGACACGTCGCGGCAGTCCTTCCGCACGCGCGAATACGCCGAGTACAAGGCCAACCGCTCCGAGACGCCTTCCGAGTTCAAGGGGCAGATCCCGCTGCTGCAGGACTGCCTCGCGGCCATGAGCATCCGCGTCCTCCAGCAGGAGGACATCGAGGCCGACGACATCCTCGCGACCCTCGCGACGCAGGGTTCGGCGGCCGGGTTCGACGTCCTCGTCTGCTCGGGCGATCGCGACACGATCCAGCTCGTGAACGACGAGGTGACGCTGCTGTACCCGAATGTCCAGGGCGTCTCGCAGCTCAAACGGTACGACCGACAGGCCGTCATCGACCGCTACGGCGTGCCTCCCGAGCAGTATCCCGACATCGCGGCGCTCGTCGGCGAGACCAGCGACAACCTGCCCGGCGTGCCGAAGGTGGGGGAGAAGACCGCCGTCAAGTGGCTCACGCAGTTCGGGTCGCTCGACAGCCTCCTCGAGAACGCCGACCAGGTGACCGGCGTCGTCGGCAACAACCTGCGCGAGCATCTCGACTCGGTGCGCCGCAATCGCGCGCTGAACCGCCTGCTGACCGACGTCGAGCTCCCGCTCGCGCCCGCCGACCTCGAGGTGCAGCCGATGGACGCGCAGGCGGTGCGCGACATCTTCGCGCGCCTCGAGTTCAAGACCCTCATCCCGCGCGTCGCCGAGCTCGCCGGGATCGAGCAGCAGATGGCCGCCGTCGCCTCGGCCGCCGCCGAGCCCATGCCCGTCCCCGTGTCGCCGTCCGCAGCCGACCTGCGTGCCTGGCTGGACGCGGCCGAGGGCGAGGTCGGCGTGACGCTCGTCGTGGAAGGCGGGCTCCCGCGCCGGGTGGGCTTCGCGGTCGCGGATGCCGCCGCCGAGGCCGAGTGGACTCCCGAGGTCGTCGGGGCCATCGGGGACTGGCTCGCCTCCGACGCGCCCAAGGTCTTCAGCGACGCCAAGCCCCAGGTCAAGGCGCTCCACCGTGCGGGCGTCCGCCTCGGCGGGCTGGCCTTCGACACGATCCTCGCGGGATGGCTGCTGCGGCCGAGCTTCCCCGACAAGACCCTCGCCGACCTCGCGGACCGCTATCTCGACGAGAAGCTGCCCGAGGCCGACCCCGCGCAGCTCGTGCCCGAGACGGAAGGCGCGACCCCGGGTCAGCTCTCATGGTTCTCTCTGCGCGTCGCGCGGGCACTGCGCGCCGAGCTGCCCGAGTCCGTGGCATCCGTCCTCACCGACATCGAGCTGCCGACGCTGCAGACGCTCGCCGACATGGAGCTCGCAGGGGTCACTGTCTCGCACGACAAGCTGTCGACGTTCTCGGGCGAGCTCGGCCAGCGCGCCGACGCGATCGCTCAGGAGGCGTACGCCGCGATCGGGCGCGAGGTCAACCTGGGCTCGCCCAAGCAGCTCCAGGAGGTGCTGTTCGACGAGCTCCAGCTCCCGAAGACCCGCAAGACCAAGACGGGGTACTCGACAGATGCCGCGGTCCTCGCGGACCTGCAGGAGACGAATCCGCACCCGTTCCTCGACCTGCTCCTGCAGCATCGCGAGGCGACCAAGCTCCGGCAGATCATCGAGTCGCTCGACGTCGCGATCGCGCCGGACGGACGCGTCCGCACGACGTACCTGCAGACCGGGAGCCAGACGGGGCGCCTGTCGAGCACCGACCCCAACCTCCAGAACATCCCTGTCCGGACGGAGGAGAGCCGCCGCATCCGTTCGGCGTTCGAGGTCGGCGCGGGCTACGAGACGCTCCTGACCGCCGACTACTCGCAGATCGAGATGCGGATCATGGCGCACCTGTCCGAGGATCCCGGGCTCATCGAGGCGTTCAACTCGGGCGAGGACCTGCACCGCTTCGTCGGCGCGCGGGTCTTCGGCGTCGCACCCGAGGACGTCACGGCGGCGATGCGCACGAAGGTCAAGGCGATGTCGTACGGCCTCGTGTACGGCCTGTCGGCGTTCGGACTGTCCAAGCAGCTGCGCATCGAGCAGTCCGAGGCGAAGCAGCTCATGATGGAGTACTTCGCACGCTTCGGCGCCGTGCGCGACTACCTGCGGTCGTCCGTCGAGCAGGCGCGCGTCGACGGCTACACCGAGACGATCTTCGGGCGTCGCCGGCCGTTCCCCGACCTCGCGAGTCCCAACCGCGTGCTCCGCGAGAACGCCGAACGTGCGGCGCTCAACGCCCCCATCCAGGGCAGCGCGGCGGACATCATGAAGATCGCGCTGTTCCGCATCCACGACGACTTCGCAAGCGAGGGGCTGCGATCGCGGGTCCTCATGCAGATCCACGACGAACTCGTCGTCGAGGTCGCGGCGGGCGAGTGGGATGCCGCGGAGCGCGTCGTGCGCGAACGCATGGGCGATGCGGCCGCGCTGTCGGTGCCGCTCGACGTGCAGATCGGGCGAGGCGGGGACTGGAACGAAGCCGCTCACTGACGCCCTCCAGCGGGTGCTCCGTGGCATGAGACGTCGTCCCCGGTTGGCTGGAACGCCGTCCCATTCCTTAGGCTCGAGTCCATGACTGCTCAACCCCGGAACCCCACGTCGATCGACACGATCGCCGACGCGTGGGTCGACACCCTCGCCGAGCTCGATCCGTCGCTGGCGACCTACATCGGCCGCAGCGAGTACAACGACCGCTACGCGGACTTCTCGCCGACCGGGCAGGAGCGCCTCGTCGAGGCGGCGCGGGCCACGCTCACGGCGCTGGAGGCCGCGACACCCGTCGACCACGTCGACGAGGTCACGAAGGAGGATCTCGCGAGGGAGCTCAGGCTGTCGCTCGAGCTGAACGACGCGAAGTGGCATCTGCGCGACCTCAACGTCATCGCATCCCCTGCGCAGGACATCCGCTCGGTGTTCGACCTCATGCCGACCGACACGGTCGACGACTGGTCGGTCGTCTCCGCCCGCCTGAAGGCGCTGCCCGAGGCGCTCGAGGGCTATGTCGCGACGCTGCGCGAGGGCATCGCCCAGGGGATCGTCCCCGCGCGCCGGCAGGTGTCCGAGGTCGTGACGCAGATCGCGCGCTACACGAGCGACTCCGGATTCTTCGCCGAGTTCGCCGCCGAAGCCGGCCCCGACGACGGCCAGCTGCCGGCATCCCTCGCTCGTGACATCGCAGACGGCGCGAACGCCGCCCGCGTCGCCTACGACGCCCTCGCGACGTTCCTCTCGGCCGAGCTCGCTCCTGCGGCGACCGAGCAGGACGCTGTCGGCCGCGAGCTCTACGCGCTGCAATCCCGCCGCTTCCTCGGCGCGACGGTCGACCTCGACGAGACCTACGAGTGGGGCGTCGAGGAGCTCGCGCGCATGGTCGCGGAGCAGGAGTCGATCGCGAACGAGATCAAGCCCGGTGCGAGCGTCGAGGAGGCCGTCGCGCTCCTCGAGGCGGACCCTTCCCGACGGCTTCGCGGGACGGATGCGCTCCAGCGCTGGATGCAGGAGACGAGCGACCGCGCCGTCGAAGAGCTCGGCCGGACGCACTTCGACATCCCCGAGCCCATCCGCCGCCTGGAGTGCATGATCGCGCCGACGAAGGAAGGCGGGATCTACTACACAGGCCCGACCGACGACTTCTCGCGTCCCGGTCGCATGTGGTGGTCCGTGCCGGAGGGCGTCGAGGAGTTCGACACGTGGCGCGAGCTCACGACGGTCTACCACGAAGGCGTCCCGGGGCATCACCTGCAGATCGCGCAGGCGGTGTACAACCGCGCCGAGCTCAACTCGTGGCGCCGGCTGCTCGCCGGCACCTCTGGCCACGCCGAGGGGTGGGCGCTGTACGCCGAGCGTCTCATGCAGCAGCTGGGCTACCTCGACGACCCCGCCGATCGTCTGGGGATGCTGGACGGTCAGCGCATGCGCGCGGCGCGCGTCGTCCTCGACATCGGCGTGCACCTGTCGAAGCAGCGCCCCGACGAGGCAGGGCCGTGGGATGCCGCCTACGCGCTGGACTTCATGCGCCACAACGTCAACATGCCGGACGAGTTCATCCGCTTCGAAGTGAACCGCTACCTGGGGTGGCCGGGGCAGGCACCGTCCTACAAGGTGGGTCAGCGCATCTGGGAGCAGCTGCGCGACGAGGTCGCCGAGGCCGAGGGCGACGCGTTCTCCGTCAAGGCCTTCCACAAGCGCTCGCTCGAGCTCGGCGGCGTCGGCCTCGACACGCTGCGGAGCGCCCTTCTCGGCTGAGGATCACTCATCGGGGAGGTCGCGCGCGAGCAGGCGCGCGACCTCCTCGTCCCGTGTCTGGGTGAAGTCGTCGTAGAACTGGCCGACTGCCCAGAAGTCCGGCTCCCGGTGGGGGCAGACGTATTCGTCGACGTCGGCCGGTACCCACGAGCTGGGTGCGACAGGCACGGCGAGCACGATCTGGGCGGCACCGCGTGCTCGCTGCGCGCGGCACGCGGCGGTCGCGGTCGCTCCCGTCGCGACGCCGTCGTCGACGATGATCGCGGTGTGACCTTCCACGTCGAGATGCGTCTGCTCGAAGAGCGCGGTGCGGCGTTGGAGCTCGGCGCGCTCGGCGTCCTCGACCGAGGCGAGCTGCTCGGGGGTGACCCGGCTGTGGTGGAGGGCTTCCGGATCGACATAACGCACGCCCTCGGCGATCGCACCGACGGCGTACTCCTCGTGGCGGGGTGCGCCGAGCTTGCGCACGACCGCGACGCCGAGCGGCAGCGCCAGCTCGCGCGCGACCTCGGCGGCCACCACGACGCCGCCGCGCGGGATGCCGAGGACGACAGCCTCCGTCCCCCTCCACGGCGCGAGCACCGCCGCGAGCTCTCGCCCCGCGTGGGCGCGATCGGCGAAGATGGCCACGACCTCACCCTACGCAGGCGTCGGCCGGGCGGGACTGCGCCTTGACAGCATCCGCTTCGGTGGGAATGCCCGGGGCGCGCGCCGGGTTCTATGCAAGCGAATGAAAGGACGGATGCCGATGAGCGATCCCTCGCGGCTCGAACTGGGCCTCGACACCTTCGGGGATGTGACGCGCGACGAATCCGGCGAGCTTCTCAGCGACGCCGCGACGATCCGCAATGTCGTGGATCAGGCGGTGCTGGCCGATGAGGTGGGGCTGTCGTTCTTCGGGGTGGGGGAGCACCACCGGCCCGAGTTCGCGGTGTCGAGTCCCGAGATCGTGCTCGCGGCCGCCGCGGCCCGCACGAAGCAGATCCACCTCGGAACGGCCGTGACCGTCCTCTCCAGCGACGATCCCGTACGGGTGTTCGAGCGCTTTGCGACGCTGGATGCTGTCTCCCACGGCAGGGCGGAGGTCATCCTCGGTCGCGGCTCGTTCATCGAGTCGTTCCCGCTCTTCGGCTTCGATCTGCGCGACTACGAGCTGCTGTTCGAGGAGAAGCTCGAGCTGTTCTCGAAGCTGCTCGCCGAGAAGCCCGTCACCTGGTCGGGCTCGACCCGCGCCGGGCTGGAAGAGGCCGACGTGTTCCCCAAGACCGAGAACGGCCTCAGGACGTGGGTCGGCGTCGGCGGAACGCCCGAGTCCGTCGTGCGCACGGCCCGCTACGGGTTCGGCCTCATGCTCGCGATCATCGGCGGTCCGGCGCACCGGTTCCGCCAGTTCGTCGACCTCTACCACCGCTCGCTGACCTCCTTCGGCCACGCGACGCTCCCGGTCGGCGTGCACTCACCCGGCCATGTCGCGGAGTCCGACCAGCAGGCGTGGGACGAGGCCTACGTGGGCTTCGAGGCGATGAACAACACGATCGGGCGTGAGCGGGGCTGGCCGGCGTACAACCGCCTCCGGTTCCAGCACGATGTGGGGCCGGATGGCGCGCTCTACGTCGGATCGCCCGAGACGGTGGCTCGCAAGATCGCCGACACCGTCCGCACTCTGGGCCTCGATCGGTTCGACATGAAGTTCTCGACCGGGACGCTGTCGCACGCGAAGATGATGCGCTCGATCGAGCTCTACGGCACGAAGGTCGCGCCGCTCGTCCGCGAGCTGCTCGCGTAGCGCTCGAGCGCGGTCGTCTCAAGTACCGCCCGCGCGAGGCTGGGCATCCGTAGCATGACGGCATGACGGATGCCCCGCCCACGACGGTCTCGGAACGCCTCGATCGGCTGCCCTTCACCCGCAGGCACCTGCGGGTGCTCACGGGGTCGGGCATCGGGTGGGCGCTGGACGCTATGGACGTCGGGCTCATCTCGTTCATCATCGCCGCGCTCGCCCAGCAGTGGGCGCTCGAGCCGACCGAGACCGCCTGGATCGCCTCGATCGGGTTCGTGGGCATGGCGATCGGCGCGAGCGTCGGCGGGCTCCTCGCCGACCGGTTCGGCCGACGGCAGGTCTTCGCGCTGACGCTCGTCGTCTACGGTCTCGCGACGGGGGCGAGCGCGCTCGTGGGCGGACTGGCTCTCCTGCTCGTGCTCCGCTTCTTCGTGGGTCTCGGCCTCGGCGCCGAGCTGCCCGTCGCATCGACGTACGTGAGCGAGCTCGCGCCTGCGCGCATCCGCGGCCGGCTCGTCGTGCTGCTCGAGGCGTTCTGGGCGATCGGCTGGACCGCGGCGGCGCTCATCGGCTACTTCGTCATCCCCGGCTCGGAGAACGGCTGGCGCTGGGCGTTCGCGCTGGGCGCGATCCCCGCGGTCTACGCCCTCATCGTGCGGTGGGGGCTTCCGGAGTCGGCACGCTGGCTCGAGCGGCGCGGACGGCTCGCCGAGGCGGACCGCGTCGTGCGGGCCTTCGAGGCGGATGCCGCCGGAGTCGCCGTCGCAGCGGATCCGATGCCGACGGAGCGGCCCCCTGTCGCGGATGGTGCCACGTCGGTCGCGAGCTCGACGGGCGAACGGCTGCGGATGCTGTGGAGCCGCGAGTTCCGCGTGCGGACTGCGTGTCTGTGGCTCGTGTGGTTCTGCGTCAACTTCTCGTACTACGGCGCCTTCATCTGGATCCCGACGATCCTCGTTGCGCAGGGCTACGACCTTGTGCGGTCGTTCGGGTTCACCCTCGTCATCACGCTCGCGCAGCTGCCCGGCTATGCCGCGGCAGCCTGGCTCATCGAGGTTTGGGGCCGCCGTGCGACGCTCTCGATCTTCCTCGCCGGGTCCGCCGTGTCGGCGATACTGTTCGGCACGGCGGCCGGCGAGCCGGCGGTCATCGCGACCGGCATGGCCTTGTCGTTCTTCAACCTCGGGGCCTGGGGTGCGCTTTACGCCGTGACGCCCGAGATGTATCCGACCTCGCTGCGTGCGACGGGCTCGGGCTGGGCGGCAGGGGCCGGCCGCATCGCGTCGATCGTGGCGCCGCTCACCGTGCCGCCGATGCTCGCGCTCGGGGGAGCCCCCGCACTGTTCGTCCTCTTCGCCGTCTTCTTCGCGATCGCCGCGACGGCCGCGTGGGGCCTCGCCGATCGCCGGGGCAGGGCGCTCGACGATCGCTGAGGCCGGCGCGGGGAAGCCCGGCTCGACGAACCCGCCGTGGGCCCGACGATCGCCGGCCCCGGAATAGGCTGGTCCGATGGCATCGGTTCGGTACGTCGCGATCGGCGACTCGTTCACTGAGGGCGTCGGCGACGAGCTGCCCGACGGCCGCGTGCGCGGCTGGGCGGACCTCGTCGCCCATGGCTGGGCGGACGCGACGAAAGAGCCTGTCGAATACGCGAACTTCGCCATCCGCGGCCGGCTCGTCTGGCCCATCGTCGAGCAGCAGCTCGAGCCCGCGCTCGCGCTCAAGCCGACCCACCTCTCGTTCAACGGCGGCGGCAACGACATGCTCCGCCCGCGTGCAGATCTCGGCCGGATCGTGGCGGCCTTCGACCGGGTCATCCGCCGCTGCGACGAAGAGGGCGTGCAGCTCATCGTGCTCTCCGGAGCGAACCCGTCGCCGCAGCTGCCCATGGGGCGCGTCTTCCAGAGGCGCGGCGACCTGTTGTCGGCTCGCGTCGTCGAGAGGCTCGACGAGCACTCGGGTATCGTCCGCGCACTCAACTGGCCCGATCGAGAGCTCTCGACGCCCGGATACTGGTCCGACGACCGCCTCCACATGAACGCGCGCGGCCATCACCGGGTCGCGGCCCGCGTCCTGACCGCGCTGGGGCTCGAGCCCGCCTCGGCCTGGTGGTCGTTGCCCACGCTGCCGCCGGGTGCCCGCGTATCGACGGGCGCCTACTACCGGGAGCACGTCGGCCCCTGGGTGCGCCGGCGCCTGACCGGAACGTCGTCGGGCGACGGCCGCGAGCCCAAGTACGACAGTTGGACGACCTTCGAGCCGTCGGGCGCCTGAGCCGCGCCCGGTGGGACGCATGTGAACCTGTGGACGACCTTCGAGCCCTCAGCCGCCTGAGCCGCGCCCGGTGGGACGCATGTGAACCTGTGGACGACCTTCGAGCCCTCAGCCGCGTGAGCGATCGGGGCGTCCGACGGAGTAGACGAGCTCGGCGAACTGCCCCGCCTTGCGCGCCGACTCGAGCGTGAGACGGTCGGATTCCAGCCGACGGGGGAGGAGCGGTCGCCCGGAGCCCAGTGTGACCGGCGCGATCGACACGCGGATCTCGTCGAGCAGTCCCGCGTCCGCGAACTGACCCACGAGGTCACCGCCGCCGACGACCCACACGTCCCTGTCGCCCGCGGCCTCCTGCAGCTCGCAGCAGATGTCGGTGACAGGCCCCGCATGGAAGCGGATGTCGGCGCCGTCGATGGCCGGCAGCTTCCGGGTCGTCATGACGACGCACAGCCTGCCGCCGTAGAAGTCCTGCCACTTCTCGGGCTTCGTGAGGAGGTCCTCGTGCCGTACGACCCATTCGAAGGTCGTGGAACCCATCACGATCGCGCCGATCGTGGTGAGGAAGTCCGGGAAGTCGGACGTGGCCTCGTCGGCGCCGGGGACGCCGAACAGCCAGGAGAGAGAATCCGCGTCGTCGGCGAGGTAGCCGTCGAGGGTCGTCGCCGTGTTGAAGATCACTCGAGTCATGTCGCGAGAGTAGCGACAGCATCCGACATCTTGACACGTATTCAACCAATCAGTATTATATGGATTGGTTGAATACGGAGGTGCCGAGATGTCCGTGATAGACGAAGAGCAGCTCACGCGCACGTTCGCCGCGCTGGCCGATCCGACGCGCAGGAGCATCCTGGCGCGGCTCTCGCAGGGGGAGGCGAGCGTCGGAGAGATCGCCGCGCCGTTCGACATGACCTTCGCCGCCGTCTCCAAGCACCTGAGGGTGCTCGAGGGCGCGGGCCTCGTGACGCGGGGAAGGGAGGCGCAGTATCGTCCGGCGCGCCTGGACGCGCGGCCGCTGGCCGAGGCATCGCGCTGGATCGAGGACTACGCCCGCTTCTGGGCGGATTCCCTCGGCTCTCTCGACTCGTACCTCAATGCGCTCCAACAGCTCCCACCCTCCGAACACAACGCAGAAAGCCCACACGACAAGGAGAACTCCCGTGGCTGACTACTTCACGATCACCCGCGACCTCGCGGCACCTCCCGCACTCGTCTTCGACTGCCTCACCAAGCCCGAGCACTTCGCCGTGTGGTTCGGGACGGCCGCCGTCGAGGTGCCGCAGGACTCGCTCACGATGGACGTCCGGCCCGGGGGCGACTTCCGCGCCGTCATGCTGCTGCCGGACGGCAACCGCATCGAGTGGGCGGGCGAGTACGTCGAGGTCGACCCGCCGTCGCACCTCGCCATGACGCTCACGGACAACCCGGGGGAGTACGCCGGACTGCCCGTCCTGTTCGATCTCGAGGAGGTCGACGGAGGCACGCGACTCACGATCAAGCAGGATCGCGCGGACTTCTCGGACGAGCAGGTCGCCGCGACGATCGCGGGCTACAACGCCTTCGTCGACGACATCGCGAACGAGCTCGCGCGTATGCAGAACGGCTGATCTGGCGCGTTTCCGGCGCTTGTCAAGCCCCTCCGGCGACCAGGGCGGGACTGCCACCATGACACTGGATGGGACTCCGCTTGGGGATGTCCCGGAAAGGACCTCGCAATGAGCATCGGTGCCGGAATCGTCCTCTTCGTGATCGGAGCAGTCCTCGCGTTCGCGCTGAACGTGCAGGTGGACTGGGTCAACCTCGACCTCGTCGGCTACATCCTGATGGGCGCAGGTGTCGTCATCGTCCTCATCGGGATCGTGCTCCTGGCACGCCGGCGTCGCTCGGACGTCGTGACCCGGACCGCTGTCGACCCGACGGGCAACGAGCGCGTCACGCGCCAGTCCACGGCCACGCCGGACGACAGCGCGACGCTCTGATCCGCTCGAACTAGATCGCGCCGGGCCGGCGCAGCGCCTCCACCGCGAGGGCTGCGCCGGCCTTCGCACATTCCACGGGACTTCGTCTCGCAAGCGCCGAGGCGAGAAAGCCCGCCGCGAACGCGTCGCCGGCCCCTGTCGAATCGACGGCATCCTGGACCCGCTCGACCGGCACCTCGACCTGCACGCCCCGCTCGGCGAGGATCACGGGATCGCCGCCGCGCTTGACGACGAAGACGGTGTCGTTCCCGATGACGAGTCCCAGCTCGTCCGCCGCGCGCGCTTCGTCGGCGTTGGCGAAGACGACATCGGGCGCCGGCGAGTCGAGGATGCCGCGCAGCACATCCGCGCCGAGCTCGCGCATCGCGGCGACGCTGGACAGGTCGAGGCTGATGCGCGCACCGGACGCGCGGACCGCGGCGGCGGCACGGAGCAGCACGTCGCGCGACGCAGGCGCGGCGAATCCGTAGAGGGGCAGATGCAGCCAGTCCGTCCCGTCGAGCCACGCGGGATCGATCGTCTCGAGGTCGGCGGCGGCCCCGCGATCGGTCAGCATCGTGCGCTCGGCCGAGTCGTCCACGAGGATGACGATCGAGCCGGTCCGCCCACCGCGCTGGACGCGCACGTCGACCCCGGTCTCCGAGAGGGCGTGCGCGAGGGCGTCGCCCTCGGCATCCGCCCCGACCCGTCCGATGAAGCGGACCGCGGTCATCCGGGCCGCCGCGGCGGCGACGTTGGCGGCGCTGCCCCCGCGTGCATGCGTGATGACGGCGGGATTGTCCGTGCCGACCTCGAGCGCGGACGGGCCGTGCACGACGACGTCCGCGATGAGGTCGCCGATGACTGTGAGCATCAGCGCCGGCCGGCCAGGGCGGCTGCGATCTCGGCTCCGAGCGCAACATTGCCGCGGTACACCGCGACGTTGACGTCGAGGCTGCGGCCGCCCGTCTCGCGCTGCATGACGTCGAGCAGGAACGGCGTCGTGTCGTGGCCGGAGATGCCGCGCCGCGCCGCCTCGGCGAGAGCGCGCGCGAGCACTTCGTCGTGCAGCTCGACGGGCAGCTGCGAGGAGACGTCGACGGGATTGGCGACGAGCAGGGTCGACGAGATCCCCAGCACGTCGCGCGCGAGGGCGATCTCGGCGATCTCGGCGGCGGATTGCGCGGCGTACTCGATGTCGTATCCCGAGTCGGCGATGTAGAAGCCGGGATAGTCCGTCGTGCGGAAGCCGACGACCGCGAGGCCCAGCGTCTCGAGCCGTTCGAGGGTCAGCGGGATGTCGAGGATCGACTTCACGCCCGCGCTCACGACGACGAGCGGCAGCGTCGCGAGAGTCGGCAGGTCCGCCGACTCGTCGAACGTCTGCTGCGCGTCGCGATGCACGCCGCCCAGGCCCCCGGTCGAGAACACGCGAATGCCCGCGCGATGCGCGAGGAGCGCCGTCGCGGCCACGGTCGTACCTCCGTCCAGCCGCTTCGCGGCGGCGACGGCCAGATCACGGACACTGAGCTTGACGACGCCGTCCGACGTCGAGAGTCGCTCGATCTCGGTGGGGGAGAGGCCCACCGTCGGCCGACCGACGACGACGCCGATCGTCGCGGGCACGACGCCCGCCGCCCGCACGCGCTCTTCGGCCTCGAGCGCAACCTCGAGATTGCGGGGTCGGGGGAGTCCGTGGGTGAAGATCGTCGACTCGAGGGCCAGGATCGGGATGCTGCGCTCCACCGCGTCGCGAACCTCGTCCGAGATGCGCACCAGGTCTGTCATCCGTTCCCCCTCCGCCTCGCTCACCACAGTATGCAGGTGCGGGGGAGCGATCAGCGGTCGGAGGGCCGCTTGCGTCGCCGGGGCTCGTCGAGGCCGATGCGGATGCGCGTCTTCTTGCGCTCGATGACGATGAACGCGGCGCCGAGCGCCCACAGGGGGACCTGAGTCAGGAACGCGATGCGGAACGCCTCGAGCGTGTAGGTCGCCGGCGTGCCCGCGCCCTGGAGGTCGAGCGCGAAGCCGATGAGGAAGATCGCGAGGAGGCCTGCGAGGAACCCGCCCACGTTCGTGATTCCGGTCGCCGTGCTGAGGCGGTGGCTCGGGTTGTGGGTCCGCGCGTGGTCGAACGCGATCATGGAGGCGGGGCCTCCGGTCGCGAGGGCCAGTGCCAGCGCGATGAGGAGCCACAGAGGCGCGGGCTGCGGCCACGCGATGACGGTCAGCCAGACGACCGCCTGGAGGGCGATCGTCGGCAGCACGAGCGCGCGGGATCGCAGGTGCGGGATGCGCGCGGACAGCATCCCGACGAATGGTCCCATGAGCATCCCGGCGACGACGTAGACGAGCATGATGCCGGCGGCCTCGGCGTTCGTGCGACCTTCGCCCGCCGTCAGGAACGGCACGCCCCACAGCATGACGAAGGCCGTGCCGGCGAAGGGCGTCGTGAAGTGCGACCAGAACGCCAGTCGTGTGCCGGGGTGCGCCCACGCGGCCCGCAGGCCGACGCTCGTATCGGCCGATGACGTCACGACGCGGATGGCGCCGGTGTCGGTGTCGACGGAGACGTCGGCATCACGCCCGGGCGGATGGTTGCGGATGACGAGGGCCGTGAGGATCGTGAAGAGCACGCACAGTCCCGCAAGGCTGCCGAAGGCGACCGTCCAGGAGGTCGCATGCAGCAGCGCGGCGAGCGGCACGATCGCGATGATCTGGCCGAACTGGCCCACGATGCCCGTGAGCTGCACCATGACCGGCGCGCGCTGTGCCGGGAACCACGTCGCGATGAGCCGCAGCACGCTCGGGAACACGGCGGCGTCGCCCGCGCCGAGCAGCATTCGGGCGATGATCGCGACCGTCACGTTGGGGGAAAGCGCCATGACGAGCTGACCGACCGCCATGAGGGCCATCCCGATCGTGATGATCGGCCGGGCGCCGAACCGGTCGAGCCAGATGCCGACAGGCAGCTGCATCGCGCCGTAGACGGCCAGCTGCAGCACGGCGAACATCGACAGGGTCGAGGCATCCGCGTCGAAGCGGTGTGCCGCGTCGATGCCGACGGAGGCGAGCGATGTCCGGTTCGTGACCGCGAGGACGTACGCACTGACCCCGACGCCCCAGATGACCCACGCCCTCCAGCCCGGTGGGGCGTGGAGGGGAGTCGTCATCAGTGGAGGACCGTCAATCGAATCGTTGCGAGAGGGGTGATTCCAGCCTACCGTCCGTCCGGATCCCGCCCGTCGCGGCGGGTACGCTCGACCCGTGGACGAGCCCGAGATCCCGCTTCACGGCGGGAACGCGACCGCCGGTGTGGTCCGCGTGGGCGGGACGGTCCGCAAGCCCTGGACGTCGTCGACGGACTCGGTGTCGGCATTCCTCACTCGGCTCGCGGCGGCCGGGCTCGACGTCCCGGAGGTGCTCGGTCGCGACGAGCAGGGACGCCAGATCATCGAGTTCATCCCGGGGACGCTTGCCGAGGATGCCCGAGCGCTGACGATCGGCGACCTCGAGCGAGTAGGCCGGATGGTGCGCGACCTCCACGAGGCGTCCGCGGGCTTCGAGGTCGGGGAGTCGAGCTGGACGACCCTCATCCACGCGCCGGGCGCCGACCTCATCTGTCATAACGACCTCGCTCCGTGGAACCTGATCATGGGGGAGAGGTGGGTCTTCATCGACTGGGATGCTGCCGGTCCGAGCACGAGGCTGTGGGACCTCGCGTACGCGGCACAGGCCTTCACGCTCAACGACGCAGCGCAGCTTCCCGTTGAAGCCGCGGGGCGCCTCGCCGCGTTCGTTCATGGCTACGACGCGGACGCGACCCTGAGAGCGCAGCTTCCCGACGCCATGGCTCAGCGCACTGAAGCGATGCACGAGTTGTTGCGTCAGGCGCACGAAGACGCGCGCGAGCCATGGGCGACGATGTACGTCGAAGGTCACGGCGCGCACTGGCGCACGGTCAGCGGGTACATCAGGCGTCACAAGGCGGTGTGGCAAGCCGCTCTCGCACCGAGCGGGGTCTGAGTCCAGGGGAGCGGTCGAAGGTGTCGTTCCGGACGACCTGACATAATGTGCATTATCGGCGAATATCGGAATGCTACCCTCGCCGCTGTGAGCAGCCGTCCACGCTTCGTCCTCCAGGGTCGATTCGTCCTCGATGCACCGCCGGAACAGGCGTTCCCGCTGTTCACGGCGGCCGGTGAACGGCTCTGGGTTCCCGGCTGGTCGCCGGAGTTCCTCGCAGACGTCGACGACGACACCACTGCAGGAACCGTCTTCCGCACGTCGGCCGACGGGCGCGTCACGACGTGGATCGTCGTCGAGTCGCATCCGCCGTTCGCCGCGACCTACGCGCGCTTCACACCGGCACACAGCGCCACGACGGTCCGTGTGCGCCTGGAGGCATCGGATGCCGGCACCCTCGTCCACGTCGGCTACGACATCACGTCGCTCGCCGAGACGGCCGACGCGCTGCTCGAGCAGTTCGCCCGCGAGTTCGACGACATGCTCGAGGAATGGCGGCGCGGGACCTCGGGTGTGCTCCAGCGCGCCGCCGAAGCCGCGAACGACTGAGGGGGTCAGCTCGAGGCGATCTCGGCCGTCCCCTCGAAGCGGAGACGGATGCTGCCATCCGCGTCACGCAGGATCACGAGCAGCGTGTGCTCGCAT
This sequence comes from Microbacterium sp. NPDC019599, assembly GCF_040632175.1. Classification (NCBI taxonomy): domain Bacteria; kingdom Bacillati; phylum Actinomycetota; class Actinomycetes; order Micrococcales; family Microbacteriaceae; genus Microbacterium; species Microbacterium sp. NPDC019599. Next base: position 323,599 of record NZ_JBEYBL010000001.1, on the reverse strand, counting down.
CCGTGGCACAGGACGATCGCGCCCACGCCGTCCCGCTCGACGACGGCCTCGGCGAGGTCGCCCTGCGTGCCGCAGTGGCGGCACGTGATGCGCAGCATCGAGGCATCCCCGCTCATGAACTCGGCCAGCACGCCCGCCAGAGCGTTGCCGTCGAGGCGCTCGACATTCCGGCCCATCAGGCGCCCCCGAATCGCTCGGTCTTGATCCGCGCCGCAGGATGTCCGCGCGACACCAGGGCTCGCGCGACGAACTCGACGAATGCCGTCGGCCCGCAGACGAAGATCGTCGGATCGTCCTCGACCGGCCAGGCCGCGGCATCCAGTTGCTCCGCCGTGAGCCGGCCCACGTCGCCCGGCCAGGAGGCGGGCGCTCGTCGCGTGTAGATCCACGTGACGCCTGCTCCCCCGGTCGTGCCGACATCCTCGAGCTCATCGCGATATATCGCGTCTTCCGGAGTCTTGACGGAGAACAGCAGGCGGAAAGGCTGGGATGCCGGACCGTCCAGGCGTGCGCGCAGCATGGCGCGCAGGGGCACGATGCCCGAGCCGCCCGCGATGAGCTGCACGGGCGACGGGTCGTCGGGGTGCCACACGAAGTAGCCGCCGAGCGGGCCGAGGACCTCGAGCGCGTCACCTGCTGCGATGTCGTGCACGAGATACGGCGATACCTCGCCGTCGGGAACCTCCGCGACGCCGAGCTCGATCGTGTCGCCGTCGCCTGCGAGACCCAGCGAGTAGGAGCGGACGGCCTGGTAGCCGTCCTCGGCCGTCAGGCGGACGTCCACATGCTGTCCGGGCCGGCTGCCGGGCCACCCCGGTGCCGACAGGCGCAGGACGCGCGCGGTCGACGTCGCCGCGATCGAGTCGACGACCTCGGCCTCGCGCCAGACCGCCCGGGCGGCGGCGGGCGCCGTCACCAGTAGCGCTCCTCGGTCCACGGGTCGCCGTGCAGGTGATAGCCGTTCTGCTCCCAGAAGCCCGGGTCGTCGTGCGAGTGCATGACGAGGGCGCGCACCCACTTGGCGCTCTTCCAGAAGTAGAGGTGCGGGACGAGCAGCCGGGCGGGTCCGCCGTGCTCGGGGTCCAGGGGCTCGCCGTCGAACTCGAAGGCGATCCACGCCTTGCCACCGAGGAGGTCGTCCAACGGGACGTTCGTCGTGTAGCCGCCGTACGAGTGCGCCATCGCGTACTCGACGTCCGTGTCGATGCCCTCGAAGAGGGTGTCGAGCGAGACGCCGCGCCACGTGGTGCCGAGCTTCGTCCAGCGCGTGACGCAGTGGATGTCGGTGTGCACATCCTCGATCGGCAGTGCGAGGAACTGGTCCCATGTCCAGGTCGTGTCCAGGCCCTTCTCGGTGCGGATCGTGAAGCGCCACTCCCCCGTGTCGATCTCCGGTGTCGGGCCCGCCGACAGGACCGGGAAGTCCTCCGTCAGGTACTGTCCGGGCGGGAGCCTCGGATCGGCCTCGCGACGCCGAGCTCCGAAGCCACGGGAGAACACAGCCATACGACCCCTCCTCGCCTGGCGGACAGCATCCCGCCGACCGCACCCAGGGTAGCGACGTGCGGAGCCCCGCGTCAGTCCCGGTCCGGTGCCGCCTCGGCCGGACGAGGTGAGCCGCGTCGATAGCCTGGACGAGTGACCCGCTCCCAGAACACGTCCGCCGACACGTGATCGAGGCGCTCACGGGGTTCGCCGTCGTCGGGGTCGCGATCCTGGTCGGCTGGATCATCGGGCGCACCGACCTGCTCGGAGAGCACGCGCGGCCCGTCCTCGCGCGGCTCACGTTCTTCGTGCTGTCGCCCTTCCTGCTGTTCGTCGTCCTCGGTCAGGCGGACGTCCGCACGCTCTTCTCCGCGATGCTGCCGGTCTCGGCGATCGCGGCGGTGTCGGTGATCGCGGTCTACGCGCTCGTCGCGCGGTTCGTGTGGAAGCGTGGTGTCGGCGAGATCGTCATCGGCGCGCTGTCGGCAGGTCAGGTCAACTCGAACAACATCGGCATCCCGCTGTCGCTGTACCTCCTCGGCTCGGCCGCGTACCCCGCGCCCGTCATCCTGATGCAGCTGCTCGTCTTCACGCCGATCTCGATGACGATCCTGGAGGCCGTGACGGCGGGGCGCACCTCACTCCCCCGGGCCGTCCTGCGCACGCTGAGCAACCCGATCGTCGTCGGGTCGGTCCTCGGCACCCTCGTCTCGGTCTCGGGAATCGAGCTGCCGCCCATCGTGATGGAGCCGGCGCAGCTCGTCGCGAACGCGTGCGTCCCTGTCCTCCTGATCTCGTACGGCATCTCGCTGCACGGTCAGCGGGTCCTGGCGCCGTCCGGTCGCCGGCGCGACATCACCCTCGCGACGATCCTCAAGCTCCTCGTGATGCCCGTCGTCGCCTGGGTCGTGGCGGAGTTCGTGTTCGGGATGTCGCCCCATGACGTGCTCGTCGTCGTCGTGCTCGCGGCACTGCCGACGGCGCAGAACGTCTTCAACTACTCGCAGCGGTACGGCGTCGGCGAGACGATCTCACGCGACACGGTGTTCCTCACGACCGTCGGATGCGTGCCCATCCTGCTGCTCGCGACCTTCCTGCTCGGCTGAACGGGCGGGTGCCGGCCCCTGACCCAGATCGGGTGAACAGGCCGCGAGGCTACGCCGAGTCGCTCGAAGTCGGGTCTAGGCTGGGCCCGAACCTCACAGGAAACATTCAGAAAGGGCTCTCTCATGTCCGGATCGGCGGCCGAGAAGTCGGCCATCAACGGCATCCGCACCGCTTTCGGCGTCGGCGGTGTGCTGTCCATCATCATCGGCATCCTGATCCTCGTCTGGCCGGGCAAGACCGCGCTCGTCGTGACGGCGATCATCGCGATCTATGCGATCGCGGCGGGCCTCGTGTACGCGGGCCTCGGGATCTTCTCGAAGTCGAAGGGCGGCTGGGCCCGCGTCGGACACATCGTCCTCGGCCTGCTGTTCATCGTCGCGGGCATCTTCGCGCTCATCAACCTGCAGGCGGCGACGGGCTGGTTCGGGATCTTCCTCGGCATCCTCGTCGGCATCCTGTGGATCGTCGAGGGCATCGTCTCCCTCTCGACGCTGGGCGACGCGGCGTCGAAGGGCTGGACCATCTTTTTCGCGATCATCAGCATCCTCGCCGGTATCGTGCTGCTCTTCACGCCCCTCTACGGCATCGCGGTGCTGTGGTGGCTGCTGGGCATCGCGCTCGTCGTGCTCGGCATCATCCAGGTCATCCGCGCGTTCCGCTTCTCGGGACGCGACCTCTGATCCAGGCCTGAAGCAGAAGCGCCCCGAGGATCACCTCGGGGCGCTTCTGCTTTGCAGCTGGGATCACTCGCCGCCGAACGACTCCGTGTCGCCGACGAGGCGCGTGTGGTCGTCGGCGATCGGCTCGACCGCCGCGAGGGCGACCTCGGCCGCGAACTCCGAGACGTTGTAGAGCTTGCCGGCGTCCTCACGGCGCGCCGCGATCGCGCCGGGATTCGCGCGCTCGAGCAGCGTCGCCGTGATGGTGCCTTCGATCATGTCGCCCGAGACGACGACGAACTCGATCCCGCGCTCCTCGAGAGCGGGGATCCGATCGCGGAGTGCATCCTCGCCCGCGCGCTTGGAGAGGGCGACGGGCTCGTACTCGGGCATCGTCGGCGTCGTGCGGATGAAGTGGGCCTGGTGGCTCGTGACGAAGACGACGCGCGAGCCCTCGCCCAGGAGGGGCAATGCCGTCTCGAGCACGCGCACCTGCGCGTCGCGGTTGAGCTGCAGGGCGTAGTCCTCGGCCATGCCGGACTCCATGCCGCCCGATGCATTGAGGACCAGGATGTCGAGGGTGCCGAAGGCGCGCTGCACCTCGTCGAACATCGACTGGACCGACTCGGCGTCGGTGAGGTCGGCGCCGACGACGAGCGCCTCGACGCCCAGGTCGCGCAGCTCGCTCGCGAGCTTCTCGGCGCGCGGTGCCTTGTTGCGGAAGTTGATGACGACGTTCGCGCCGGCCTGCGCGAAGTAGCGGACGGTGTCTGCGCCGATGCCGCGCGACGAGCCCGTGACGAGAGCGGTCTTGCCGGCGAGCGTGCCGGGCGCGAGGGGCGTGAGGGATTCGGACACGTGGTTTCCCAAGGGGTTGCGATGGTGCCGCCGAGTGCTTGCCGCGGCCCGCCGCGCACTGGCGCACGACGCGATTCGACCCTACCAATCCGGGCCGCCCGCAACCGATCTCGGGCGCCTTGCGGCGTGCTAGGTTCGAGCCAGGGAGGCACATCGTGGAGCTCATCCAGACGATCGAAGACTGGGCGTGGATCGGATGGCTCGTCCTGATCCTGCTGTTCCTCGTGATCGAGATGCTGACGCTCGACTTCACCTTCCTGATGCTCGGCATCGGCGGCGTCGCAGGTCTCGCATCCGACCTCCTGGGTGCTCCCCTATGGCTTCAGGTCGTGATCGCCGCCGTCGTCGCCGCTCTGCTCCTCCTGGTCTTGAGGCCGCCGCTCCTTCGTCGACTGCGGCGCGGTGAGGATCCGACGCCGAGCAATGTCGATGCGCTCATCGGGCTGTCCGGTCGCGTCCTGTCGACCGTCTCGAACGACGGCGGACAGGTCAAGCTGTCCAACGGCGACATCTGGACCGCGCGGGCCGAGGCATCCGCCGCCATCGAGCCCGGAGCGCCCGTCCGCGTGAGCCGCATCGACGGCGCGACCGCCTACGTCCGACCCGCCAACGAGGAGAACGCATGACCGTCGAAGAAGTCGTCCCCATCGCGATCGGCTGGACCCTCGCGATCGCCGTCGTCATCTTCGTGATCGTCGTCATCGGGCGCTCCATCCGGATCATCCCGCAGGCGAGCGCCGGCATCGTCGAGCGACTCGGCCGGTACCACAAGACGCTGGCCCCGGGGTTGAACCTCCTCGTGCCGCTCATCGACCGGCTGCGCCCGCTCATCGACATGCGCGAGCAGGTCGTCTCGTTCCCGCCGCAGCCGGTCATCACGGAGGACAACCTCGTCGTCTCGATCGACACGGTCGTCTACTTCCAGGTGACGGACGCCCGCGCCGCGACCTACGAGATCGCGAACTACCTCGGAGCCGTCGAGCAGCTCACGACCACGACCCTGCGCAACGTCGTCGGCGGGCTCAATCTCGAGGAGGCGCTCACGAGCCGCGATGAGATCAACGGCCAGCTGCGCGTCGTGCTCGACGAGGCGACCGGCAAGTGGGGCATCCGCGTGTCGCGCGTCGAGCTCAAGGCGATCGACCCGCCGCACTCGATCCAGGACTCGATGGAGAAGCAGATGCGCGCCGAGCGTGACCGCCGTGCCGCGATCCTGACGGCCGAAGGCTCGAAGCAGTCGCAGATCCTCGAGGCGGAGGGCCGCCGCCAGGCTGAGATCCTCAAGGCGGAGGGCGACAAGCAGGCCGCCGTGCTTCGTGCACAGGGCGAGGCCGAAGCCATCCAGACGGTCTTCAACGCGATCCACGTCGGCAATGCCGACCCCAAGCTCCTCGCCTACCAGTACCTGCAGACGCTCCCGAAGATCAGCGAGAGCCCGTCGAGCAAGCTCTGGATCATCCCGAGCGAGTTCACCGAGGCGCTCAAGGGAGTGAGTGGTGCCTTCGCGGGCTCGCTCGCCGAGGCGGCGAAGCGCGCGGATGCTGCTCCCCCGCAGCCTGCCGCGGTCGCGCCGCGGTCGCCTTCCGCGACCGCCTCGCAGCCGCCCGCCGTGGAGCAGCCGCCCACGGAATGACGCACCCGTGGTTCGAGGGCGCGTCGACGCCCCGCGTGCTCGCTCATCGCGGGCTCGTGACGCCCGAGGCGGCGCGCACCGGGATCGTCGAGAACTCGTTCGCGGCCGTGGCTGCGGCGCATGCGGCAGGTGGGATATACGTCGAATCGGACTGTCACCTCACCCGCGACGGCGCCGTCGTGCTGTTCCACGACTCCGACCTCAGGCGCGTGACGGGCGACCCCCGACGCGTCGACGAGGTCACGCTGCGGGACCTCGAGTTGCTGATGGCGCCGCACGGCGGCCTGCTCACGCTCGCGGATGCTCTCGAGTCGTTCCCGGACGTGCGCTTCAACCTCGACGTCAAGGCCGCCGGGGCCGCGGAGAAGGTCGGGCGCGAGGTCGCGCCGCACGGCGCGCGCGTGTTGGTCACGAGCTTCTCCGACGACCGGCGTCGCGCGGCGTTGAACGCGGCGGAGCGCGCGGGCGGCAGCATCCGTCCCGCAACATCGGCGGGTACCTCGACCGTGACGCGGCTGCTCGGAGCGGTCTCGGTGCGCTCCCGCGCGCTCGCGCGGCGTGCGCTGGAGGGCGTCGACGCCCTCCAAGTGCCGGAGCGGCAGCGCCGGCTGCGCATCGTGACTGCCCGCTTCGTCGACTACGCACATTCGGCGGGAGCCGAGGTCCACGTCTGGACGATCAACGACCCCGCAGACATGCGCCGGCTCGTCGCGCTGGGCGTCGACGGAATCGTGACCGACAGAGCGGATGTCGCACTCTCAGCGCTGCACTGAACGAACCGGCGTTCCGCACACCCTGAGACTGAGTCTCACCTGTGCGTTCACCGTGAATGACCGTTCTCAGGCCCCCGTTCGGATGAGACGCCCAGGTCACTTCGTTATACCTGTACAGCGACGAGAGGACCCGAAATGGCAGACCGCAGCCTGCGCGGCATTCGACTCGGCGCCCAGAGCCTGCAGAGCGAAGAGGGCGTCGTGTTCCATGAGCGCGCACAGCACATCTACACGTGCACGTCGTGCGGACGTGACACCACCTTGACCTTCGCGGCCGACGCCGAGGTTCCCGAGAGCTGGGAGTGCCGCACGTGCGGCTCCGAGGCTCTCCTGCGCATCGGCGAGGGCACCGCGACGGTCGATCACAGCGGCGACAAGGTGCCGCGTTCCCACTGGGACATGCTGCTCGAGCGGCGCACGATCCCCGAGCTGGAGGAGCTCCTGCAGGAGCGTCTCGCCTACGTCCGCGCCCGCCGTGGCGCCGGCGAGGACGTGACGGTCGACAAGATCAGCGCCTGACGCGCATCACGCATTCTCCGCGACGCCGGTCCCTTCGGGGGCCGGCGTCGCTGTGTCAGCCGGGGCCGTTTCGCCGGATTCACTCGATTCGGCGGAATCAGGCCCTTTCGGTCGCTGAACCGCCTGATTCGGCAAAATCGCCTGCGTCGGCGCCCAGCCGGGCACGGCCGCGCCGGCTCAGGCCCGTGATGACGCCGAGCACGACGAGCGCGATCGCGCTCCCCCACGCGAGGAGCGCCTTGATCCCGGCACCCGCGACGACTGCGGGAGTGAGTCCCGTCCGCAGCGGCACGTCCGTCAGCATCGTGCCCGCCTCGTCGGCGGGCAGTCCGTCGATCGTCGTGCCGTCTGGGGCGATGACCTGACTCGTGCCGACGGTCGAGAGGTTGACGACGGAGCGTCCCGTCTCGATCGCGCGCATGCGGGCGAACGCCAGCTGCTGCAGGTTCTCGTCCGTGCCGCGGAAGTCGGCGTTGTTGGTCTGGAACATGTAGACCTCGGCGCCGTCCTGCGCGCCCTCCCATATGACGTCGTCGTAGATGACGTCGAAGCAGATCGCGAGGCCCACGCCGACGCCGTCGACGTCGAACATCGGCGACGAGGTCCCGGGCGTGTACTCGCGCTGGATCAGGTCGATCAGGTCCGGCGCGAAGTTCCGGTACAGCCAGCGATCCGGCACGTACTCGCCGAAGGGCACGGGATGCCGCTTGTCGTAGGTGTCGACCGGGTTGTCGGCGCTGTCCTCCCAGAGGAGCGACGAGTTGAAGTACTCCTCGCCGCGCTGCGTCACGGCGCTCACGAGGAGGGGCGCTCCTATCCGGGCGGCGAGCTGGTCCAGGATCGCCGCGGTTCCGTCGTTCTGCGTCGGGTCCGAGTCGATGCCTCCTTCGGGCCACAGCAGGACGTCCATGTCCTCGTCGATGATCGGGCGCGTCGCCTCCAGCTGTGCGCGCAGCACGTCGTTCGGACCGCGCTCGTCGAAGTACCCGGCGGGTCCGTTGCCCTGGACCGCTCCGACGCGGATGCTGCCGGCATCCGTCGTCGCGAACTGCGGCGCGAGGATCAGCAGCACCGCCGCGACCGCAGCGGGCACAGCCGCGCGCGCATCGCGCCATCGCCCGAGCCGGACGTACTCCACGCCGGCCGCGCAGACCAGGACGATGAGGAACGACAGGCCCGACATCCCGACCCACGACGCGACGTCGGCGAACGGGCCGTTGGACTGCGTCACTCCGAGCCGGCCCCACGGGTAGCCGCCGTACGGGAAGGTCCCGACGACCTCCTCGCGAAGCGTCCAGAGGCCCGCGACGAGCGCCGGGAGGACGAGCAGCCGCCCCCACGCGCCGGGCAGCACCCGCGGCACCCAGCGGTAGGCCAGCGCGATCGGGATCGCGAAGAAGGCGGTGAGGACCGACTCGAGCATCGACAGGGCGATCCACGGCACGGGGCCGAGGTAGCGCGCCGTGAAGACCTGGTTGACGAAGAAGAACGCGGCGCCGAAGGCGAAGCCGACGAGGAGCGCGGACCACGCGCGGCGGCCCACGAGGCTCACGAGCGCGAGCGGGACGGCGACGAACACCATCGGCCACCACGCGAGCGCCGGGAACGCCGTCGTCAGCACGAGGCCGGAGGCGACGGATGCCGCGACCGCAGCCCACAGCGGGAGGACCGGCCGTGCGGGCTCGGCGAGGGCGGGAGCGTCGGGCACGGATCGAGCCTAAGCCAACTCCCCGGGAGCCCCCCGCGCTCGGCCGGGCCTGTTCGTCTCCGTGGAACGCGGGTCTTCATGCGCTCAGGGGTGCGTTCGACGGAGACGAACGAGAAGGACGAGTGCCGAGAGGATCAGACGGAGGAGTAGGCGACGATCCCGCGGCGCACGGCGTCGAGCGCCTTGCGCGCGACCGTGCCGACGGAGGGCTCGGCCACGAGCGAGAGCTGGTCGAGGAGGTCGATCGTCTGCTTCGCCCAGCGCACGAAGTCGCCCGCGGCCATGTCGGCCTCGACGAGGACGCGGTCCAGCGGCACCCCCTTCGCCCAGGAGTGCATCGCCTGGGCGAGGCCCGCGGAGATGGGCTCGGAGCCGGGGAGGCGGTGGTCGCGCTCGAGGTCGTCGAGGCGCTGCCACAGGTCCTGCGTCTCCGCGAGGACGGTCCGGAACACCCCGCGCGGGAGCCGCTGATCGCCGGACTCGGCGCCTTCCCGGCGCGGCTCGTACACGAGGCAGCATGCGAGGGCGGCGAGGGACGCGGCATCCAGCTCCTTCCAGATGCCGGTCCGCAGCGATTCCGCGACGAGGAGGTCGCGTTCGCCGTAGATGCGCCGCATCGTGCGGCCCGCCGCCGTGAGCGAGGTCGTCCCGTCCGCGGCGACCTCGACGTAGTCGAGCTCGGCCAGGACGTCGACGACGCGGTCGAAGACCCGCGCGACGGTGCCGGTGCGGCTCTCTATCTGCTTGCGCAGTCCGTCGATCGTGCGCTTGAGCTTCCAGTAGCGTTCGCCCCACCGGGCGTGGGCTTCGCGGTCAGGGCACGTGTGGCAGGGATGCCGCTGCATCTGCTTGCGCAGCGACGCGATCTGCTTCTGCCGCTGGTCGCGCGTCGCGCGGCCCGCGGTGACGTCCCGCCGGTTGATCTTCTCGAGGTCGCTGAGCTCGCGGCGGATGCGCGAGTACTCGGCGAAGTCGCCTCGGTCGCACGTCATGGCCTTCTCGTACCCGGCGAGCGACTCCTCCTGCTCGCGCACCTGCCGCGCGATGCCCACGACGGCGCGATCGGCCTGGAACTGCGCGAACGACGACTCCAGGATCTCGCGGGCCCGCGCCCGGCCGAACTGGTCGATGAGGTTGACGGCCATGTTGTACGTCGGGCGGAAGCTCGAGTTGAGCGGATACGTGCGGCGCGACGCGAGCGCGGCGACCGCCTGCGGGTCGAGGCCCTCGGTCCACTGGATGACGGCGTGGCCCTCGACGTCGATGCCTCGCCGGCCCGCACGGCCGGTCAGCTGCGTGTACTCCCCCGACGTGATCGCGACGCGCGCCTCGCCGTTGAACTTCTCGAGCTTCTCGAGGACCACGGTGCGGGCGGGCATGTTGATGCCGAGTGCGAGCGTCTCGGTCGCGAAGACGACCTTGACGAGCTTGCGCTGGAAGAGCTCCTCGACAACCTCTTTGAACGCCGGGAGCAGTCCCGCGTGGTGCGCCGCGACGCCGCGCTCGAGGTTCTCCAGCCACTCCCAGTACCCGAGGACCGCGAGATCCTCGTCGAGCAGCGTCCGTGTGCGCTCCTCGACTGTCGCGCGGATCTCCATGCGCTCCTCGTGCGTCGTGAGCCGCATGCCGGACCGCCGCACCTGCTGCACGGCGCCGTCGCAGCCGGCGCGGCTGAAGATGAAGAAGATCGCGGGCAGGAGGTTCGCGCGGTCGAGGAGCTCGACGACATCGGGCCGGTCGAGCCGCTCGATGCGATGCACGTTGGCCGACCGGACGGGGCGGGTGCCGCCCTTCTGCGGACGACGCCGGGATGCCTCGTACCCGCCGCCGGAGCGGTGGTTCGCGCTGCGCAGGGATTGCGCGCGACGGTTGCCCTCGTACGTCGGCCCCTTGAAGGAGCGGATGCGCATGAGCTCCTGGTTGACCTGAGCGGTCGCGACGCCGGCGCGGTCGTCGAACAGCGGGAGCAGGTCGCCGCGGACGAGGACGTGCTGCTCGAGCGGCACGGGCCGGATCTCGGAGACGATGACCTCCGTGTCGCCGCGGACCGTGTCCAGCCAGTCGCCGAACTCCTCGGCGTTGGACACGGTCGCCGACAGCGAGACGAGCCGCACGTCGGCGGGGAGGTGGATGATGACCTCTTCCCAGACGGCGCCGCGGAACCGGTCGGCGAGGTAGTGGACCTCGTCCATCACGACATAGCGGAGGCCTCGCAGCGCCGGCGAGTCGGCGTAGAGCATGTTGCGCAGCACCTCGGTCGTCATGACGACGACCCGCGCATTGCCGTTGATGTTGGTGTCGCCGGTCAGGAGCCCGACGTCGTCGGGTCCGTAGACGTCGACCAGTTCGCGGAACTTCTGGTTCGACAGCGCCTTCATGGGCGTCGTGTAGAAGGCCTTGGCGGGATGCCGTCCGTCGGCCGGCTCGCGCATCGCGAGGTGGACCGCGAACTCGCCGACGATCGTCTTGCCCGCGCCCGTGGGTGCGGCGACCAGGACGCTGCGCCCCTCTTCGAGCGCGTGGCAGCCGGCCACCTGGAAGGGGTCCAGCTCGAACCGCTGGGATGCCGCGAATCCGGCCGTGACGGGATGCGCCCGATCCTCGCGGGACCGGGCGTACCGCTCGGCGGGACTCGCGTCGGTCACGCGGGCGCCTCGGGCGGCAGGATCGCGGAATCGCGCTTCGCTCGGCGCCTGTCGAACAGCATCGAGAGCGCCGCGGCGGCGAAGAAGAGGACGACGAGGATCCCTGCGAGGATCAGCATGCTCACGACGTCGGCGGCCGGCGTCGCGAGCGCGGCGAACGCCGTCGCGATGAGCACCGCGACGCGCCAGCCCTTGAGGATCGCGCGCCCGGACATGACGCCCGCGAGGTTGAGCGCGACGAGGAAGACCGGCAGGACGAACGAGACGCCGACGACGACGAGCAGCTTGAAGACGAAGTCGTAGTAGTACTGCGCGTCGTAGAACGAGGCGCCGCCTTCCGGGACGAACGCGTTCATGAGCTCGACGATATGGGGCATGATCTGCAGGCCCACGTAGCTGCCGATGAAGAAGAGCGGGATCGCGGCGCCGAGGAAGCCCCACGTGTACTTGATCTCCTTGCGCGTGAGCCCCGGCATGATGAACGCCCAGATCTGCCACAGCCAGACGGGCGCCGAGATCAGGATGCCGATCGCGAACGAGATGCGCAGGCGCAGGTCGAACGCCGACGTCACGGTGCTGAACATGAGTTCGACCTTGGCGGCGTCGTCGCTCCCTGAGGCGATCTCACGGATGGGCTCGGTGATGAGCCAGAGCACGGCGTCCGTGATGAAGAACGCGATGACCATGCCCACCACGAGCGCGGCGGCTGCGATGACGAGACGCTTGCGCAGCTCGAGCAGATGCTGCCCGAGCGACATCCGCTTGTCGTGCCGCGGTGCGTCCGGCTCGTCGATGCGCGGCGGTCCGGCCGTGGCCACGGCCTACGGCTTGGGTTCTGCGGTGTCGGCCGGCGTCGGCGAGGCCGGTGCCGCAGACTCAGCGGCCGTCGATGCCGCGGTGCCGTCCGAGGCCGCCGCCTGGGCGTCATCGTCCTTCATGGCCTTCATCTCGCCCTTGAAGACGCGGGCGGACTGGCCGACGCTCTTCGCAAGCGCGGGGAGCTTCGCCGCACCGAACAGGAGCAGGATCACGGCGAGCAGGATGAGCAGGTGCCAGCCGTTCAGGTTGCCGAGCATGATGCACTCCGATGGTCAGGGCGGGGATGTCTCCATCCTAAACCCGCCATGTGTCCGCCGCCCGGCGCACGGGGCCGCTCAGCGGTACTGATCGAGTCCCGCCGCCGCCCACTCCGCGGCGGCGCGTCGGGCGCCTTCCGGCTCGACGATCTCGAGCACTCCCCCGCGTCGCGCGGCGAGCCGGCGCAGGCTCAGCTCGTCCGCGACGCGCATCCTCGCGGTCGACACGCCCTCCGACGTCTCGACCTGTGCGCGGTCCAGGTACTCGCCGAGCAGAGGCGCGACCGCCTCCGGGAAGCGGACGCGGACGACGACGTCGTCTCCCCCGTCCTCGAACCAGTCGGGCGCCTCTTCCCCGCCGTGCGAGATCGGGATGTCGGTGAGCCGGATGTCGCTCACGCGGTCCAGGTGGAACGTGCGCATCGCGCGGCGCAGGTGACACCACCCCTGCAGGTACCACTGCCCGCTCGCGATCTGCACCTTCACGGGGTCGACGGTGCGGGTCGTGGGGGCGGCATCCGGAGCCTTGTAGGTGAACGAGACGGCCAGACCCTCGCGCACGGCCTCGGCGACGCGCGTGCGCACCTCGTCGACCGGCTCGGAGGCGACGATGACATCGGCGGGCACCGCCGACGCTCCGCGGGAGAGCTTCGCGAGCAGCCCCGCGAACACCTCCGTGTCGCCGACGCCCGGAATCGTGCGCGCGAGCTGGAGACCGGCGAGGAGGGCGGCGGCCTCGCGCGCCGTCAGCTTGGGCGAGCGTTCGAGCCCGACGGTGTTCGTGATGACGATGACGTCCTGCTGCTCGAGGAGGTCCCAGTCGATGTCGAAGAGCTCGTTCGGCATCTGCCAGAACCCACCCTCACCGGGAAGCCCGATGACCGTGAGCTTCTGCACCATGTCGCGCATCTGCGCGGGCGAGACCTCGAACTCGTCGGCGGCCTCGGCGACGGAGACCTCGCCCTTGCCGATGAGGTACGGCACGAGCTGAAGCATGAGCGCGGCGCGGTCGGTCGCGATGAGGGGTCGGCGGGCGCTCACGTTCGACCTCCGTGGGCCGCGAGGGCGCCCTCCAGCCGCGCGATGACCTGCTCCCGCAGGGAATCGGGGCTCACTACCCGGACCTCGGGTCCGTACGACGCGAGCTCGTCGGCGAAGAAGTGCACGTCGACGTAGGGGACGCGGATGCCCTGGGGGGCGGGCCGGGCGCGGCGGCTCAGGCGCAGAGCCGCCTCGGTTCCGGGATTGACCTCGAGGAGCGCCTGCTGGCGCTCGGCCAGCTCCTCGAGTCCCGCCAGGCCCCGCTCCCCCGCTCCTTCGCGAAGCGCGGGATCGAACTGCTCGCGCGTCGCGACGACGTCTCCGACGATGCGCGACAGCAGGAAAGTCCGGTCGGCCCGGACCGTCTGATCGATGCCGAAGACATGCCAGCGCCCGTCGTACTCGACGAGCGCGAGGGGCTGGATGCGGCGCACGCGCGCGTGCTCGTCGCCGGGCTTGAGGTACGGGAACGTCACGACGCGGCTCTGCTCGATGGCCTGCTGCAGAGCGGAGAACGCCGGCTCGCGGAGCGTGATGCGCGGGGAATATCCGATGATCGGGTCCTCCACCGCGATGCCCAATGCGCGGATCTTGCGCAGACCGCTGCGCGCTTCTGCAGACATCGAGCTCTCGCTCCACACGCCGCCCGCGAGATGGAGCAGCGCGAGCTCGGCGGGAGTGAAGTCGATGTCGTCGGGAAGCTCGTACTCCGCCGACGGCACGCGATACCGCGCCTCGCGCAGATCGTCGGGATCGAGGCGATCGCCGATCGTCTCGATCGGCACGCCGAGACCCCGCAGATTCTCCTTGTCGCGCTCGAACATCTTCTCGAGCGCGTCCTTGGACGCCCCGGCTTCGCTCTGCTCGCGGTAGCCCGAGACGGACGTCAGGATCGCGTCCTTCGTCAGCCCCTGCTCGGTCGCCATGAGGGCGACCACGAGGTTGACGAGCCGCTCCTCGGGCGGGTTGCGGACGGGGGCTTTCGCGGACACCCACTCATCCTAGGGTCGCCTGCGCGCACCCTCGCGCTACTGGGCCGGGGGCGCCTCGTCGACGCCCAGGATGTCGATGACGTACACCGTGGCGCCCGCCGCCGACTCGTCCGAGCCGTCCGCTGCGGGGAGGACGACGAGCAGCTGCGAGCCGACCGTGACCTCGCCCAGCGCCTCGGCTGTACCCGGGACGAGCTGGTCGAGCGTCGCGGCAGCCGGCGTGGAGTCCCACGAGGTGTTGAGGACGGACTTGTCGTCCCACGAGACGCTCGTGGAGTGGATCCGCAGCGTGTCGTCCCCGGTCACGACGGGCCCGTCGCCCTTGATGAGCGTCTGCGCGACGAGCTTCGTGGGCGCCGCGGCGTCCGGGACGATGATGCCCGGGCGCCCGTCGGGCGCGCGCACGACCGTCGGGAGGCCCAGCGCGTCGTTGTAGACGAGCGAACCCTGCGCGTTGGGCAGGTACACCTTCTGCACGTCGACGACCGCGACGGCGGAATCGTCCTCGCCGAGGCCGAGGCTCGCGGCCGACTCGCTCTCGACGGCGCCCGGCGGCAGCGCCACGACTGTGCGCGTGCCTGCCGTGGCGCATTGCAGCGTGGACTCGAAGCCCGGCACGGCCTGGATCCACTGGTCGAAGGTCGTGATGCGCGAGAGGTCCCCGTCGTAGGGCGAGCTGTAGAGGACCTCGCCGGTCTCGCCGCTGATGATCTGGAGGTCCAGGACGATGACCTGCGACGGCGACGAAAGCGCCGTGCCGGTGCCGGTGGTCAGGTCGGTGGACGACGCGCTGTCGACGTGGAACGGCGTGCGGACCGTCACCTCGGGCTGGGCGTCGCGCGCACCGCTGACCTCGACGAGATCGGTCGCGGACGCATCCGATGCGGGACGCTCGCACGACGAGTAGCCGGCAGGGATCGCGCAGCCGGCGAGGCCGACCGCAGTGAGTCCGAGGACCGCGAGGACAGCGGGGATCTTGCGCACCGGAACAGTCTAGGCGGAAGCGTCCGGCTCCCCCGTCCGCCCGGCGGCCTGGCGCGCGCCGTCCGCGGCGCGCTGGGCTTCGCGCACGCGCTTGCGGAGGTTCTTGTCCGTGATCTGCCGGTCGCCGACGGCGCCGGGGGTCCAGAGCTCGACATCCTCGTCGCCGTAGCTCGTCTTCGACGCGCGGCGCTTCTGCTCGGGCGGCACCGCGCCGGGCGCGAGCCTGCGCGCCCACACGAGGAAGCCGGTGTGGGCGACCATGCGGTGGTCGGGGCGCACCGCGAGACCCTCGACGTGCCAGCCGCGGACCATGGTCTCGTTCGCGTCGGGCTCGGTGAACAGGCCCGTGCCTCGGATGTACTCCGCGACGCGGCTCAGCTGCGTGGCGGTGGCGACGTAGCAGACGACGACCCCGCCGGGCGCGAGCGCGTCGGCGACGACGTCGATGCACTCCCACGGCGCGAGCATGTCGAGCACGACGCGGTCGACGGATGCCGGAGCCACCGCCGTCGGCAGCGACTCGACGAGATCGCCGACGACGACCTCCCAGTTGTCCGGATCCTCGCCGAGGAACGTCTCGACGTTGGCGCGCGCGACCTCCGCGAACTCGGGCCGGCGCTCGAAGGAGACGAGCCTGCCCTCCGCGCCGGCCGCGCGCAGCAGCCACAGCGAGAGCGCGCCGGATCCGACACCCGCCTCGACCACGACGGCGCCGGGGAATACGTCCGCCTCAGCCAGGATCTGCGCGGCATCCTTCGGGTAGACGATCGCGGCGCCGCGCGGCATCGACATGACGAAGTCGCGCAGGAGGGGCCGCAGCGCGAGGTACTCGTGACGGCCGCTGTTGGTGACGACCGAGCCGTCGGGCTGCCCGATGAGCGCGGTGTGCTTGAGCACGCCGTGGTGGGTGTGCAGCTCGCCGTCCGCGCGGAGGGTGATCGTGTGCAGGCGGCCTTTGGGGCCCGTGAGCTGGACGCGGTCTCCGATGCGGAACGGGCCGCTGGGGCGCTGCGAGGTCATCGACCTGCCTCCTGTCGCTGCGCGTGGGCGCGGTGGACTTCTGCGATGTCGGCCGCCGTGCGGCCCTCGAGAGTGGGCCAGATGGCATGCGCGCCCACGCCCGCGACCGACACCATGAGCGGCACGCCGATCGAGACCGCCCCCGACGCGACGGCCGAGCGCAGGCCGTTCGGCGAGTCCTCGATCGCGACGGCGTCCGCCGGCGAAACGCCGAGCGCCTCGCATGCCTGGAGGTAGGGGTCGGGGAAGGGCTTGGGGCGCGTCGCGTCGTCGCCGGCGATGATGACGTCGAAGGCATCGAAGTCGATGAGGTCGACGACGGACTCCGCCATCCGCCGCAGCGACATCGTGACGAGTGCCGTCTTGATACCGGCATCCTTCAGGCTCTCCAGCAGCGCGCGCGCACCGGGACGGAACGGCACGCCCTTCGTGGCGAGCTGCGTCATCACGTCGTCGGTCAGGTGGTCGACGATGTCGGTGATTCCCATGCGCACGCCCGCGTCCTGGAAGATCCGGGCGGAGTCCTCGAGTCCGAGGCCCACGAGCCGCAGCGCCTGCTCGTGCGACCACGTGCCGCCGAAGCGCTCGACGAGCGGGGTCTCGGCGGCCATCCAGTACGGCTCGGTGTCGACGAGGGTGCCGTCCATGTCCCACAGGACGGCGGCGGGAAGGCTCGGATTCACCGGACCATGCTACCGATCGGGCATGGGAGGCCCGGGGCGCGCCGGGGTGGGGGCGGCGCCGCCGGGGCCTCAGCGGCCTATCCTGGAGGGAACCCCCGCGGGGGTTCGAGGAGGGTGCGTGGACGGACTGGGACGCCGAGTGCTCGTCGCCGCGTTCGACGGCTGGAACGATGCGGGCGAGGCGGCCTCGTCGGCGCTCTCGCAGCTGCGTGAGAGCGGCGACTACGAGCCGGTCTTCTCCGTCGATCCCGAGCTCTACTTCGACTACCAGTACACGCGCCCTCAGATCGCCGCCGACGCCGAGGGCCGCAGGGTCCTGCGCTGGCCCGAGGCGACGGTCCTCCGTCCCGCCCGTGCGACCCGCGGCACGCAGCTGTGGCTGCTGACGGGAGTCGAGCCCGCCCGCGCCTGGCAGGCCTTCGCCGGCGAGTTCGTCGATTTCGCGCTCCGCGAGGACATCACGGGCTTCATCGCGCTGGGGTCGATGATGTCGGACGTCCCGCACACGCGTCCCATCTCGGTCTTCGCCGGCAGCGAGAACGAGCAGCTGCGCACGGCGCTGCACCTCGAGCGCAGCACGTACGAGGGCCCCGTGGGCATCCTGAGCGTCCTGTCCCACGCGGCCGACGCGGCCGGCATCCCCTCCGCAGGACTGTGGGCGAGCGTGCCGCACTACGTGGCCGGACACACGCCGTCGCCGAAGGCGACCCTGGCACTCCTGGACCGGCTCGAGGACCTCACCGGCGCCCGCATCGAACGCGGCGACCTGGCGACCGAGGCGGTCGCGTGGGAGGCCTCGATCGACGCCGCGGCCGCCGACGACGAGGAGATGACGGAGTACATCCGCCAGCTCGAGCGGACCCGTGACACGTGGGACTCCCCTGAGGCGTCCGGCGACGCGATCGCACAGGAGTTCGAGCGCTACCTCCGCCGCGGCGGCGACGGACCGAGCAAGCCCGGACGCGACGAGCCGCGCCGATAGCCGCATCCGCGTCCCGAAGTCCGGCTGAAGTCCGCGATCGAGGCTGATCGGGGCTGTCCGAGCGCACGTGCGCACCACCCAGCCGGAGTTCGGCACGCTCCGCATCCGGGTCCGGTGCGGTGACGGCATCCGGACCCGGGGCTGGAGGTCAGTACGGCTGCAGGACGCCGGTCAGCAGCAGCACGATGAGCAGTCCGCCCAGGAAGAGGCGGTAGATCACGAACGGCAGGAAGCTGTGCTTCGAGATCCAGCTCATGAGGAACGCGATGATGCCGAGCGCCACGACGAAGGCGACGCCCGTCGCGATCGCGGTCTCGCCGAGCGTGAAGACGCTGGGCTCGTCCCAGCTCTTGAAGAGCTGGTAGAAGCCGCTTCCGAAGACGGCCGGGATCGCGAGGAGGAACGCGTAGCGCGCCGCCGCAGCGCGCTCGTAGCCGAGGAAGAGGCCCATCGTGATGGTGCCGCCCGAGCGCGACACGCCGGGGATGAGCGCAAGCGCCTGCGCGAGGCCGTAGAGGACGCCGTGGCCGACCGTGAGGTCCTCCATCTTGCGCCGCTTGCTGCCGACCCAGTCCGCGACGCCGAGCAGGATGCCGAAGACGATGAGCGTCGCCGCGACGAGCCAGAGCGAGCGGAAGGTCGTCTCGATCTGGTCCTGGAAGAGCAGGCCGAGCACCACGATCGGGATGCTGCCGATGATGATGAGCCAACCGACCTTCGCGTCGGGGTCGTTGCGCGGGATCCTGCCGAACAGGGCCTTGAACCAGTGCGAGACGATCCGCACGATGTCGCGCCAGAAGAAGAGGACGACGGCCGCCTCCGTGCCGAGCTGCGTGATAGCCGTGAAGGCCGCGCCCGGATCCTCCGCGCTGGGCAGGAACTCGCCGAGGATGCGCAGGTGCGCGCTCGATGAGACGGGCAGGAACTCGGTCAGGCCCTGGACGAGCCCGAGGATGATCGCCTCGAAGAGGTGCATTGACGCCTTTCAGTAGCTGCGGACGAGGTCGGTCAGCACGCGCTGCCCGAAGACGAGGGCATCGAGCGGGACGCGCTCGTCCACACCGTGGAACATGCCGGTGAAGTCGAGATCGGCCGGCAGTCGCAACGGCGCGAATCCGTAGCCGGCGATGTCGAGCGTCGACAGCGCCTTGTTGTCGGTCCCGCCGCCCATGAGGTACGGGATGACGGGAACGCCCGGGTCGTGGCGCCCGAGCGCGGCGACCATGGCGTCGACGAGGTCGCCCGCGAACGGCACCTCGAGCCCGATGTCCTGGTGGACGACCTCGAGCTCGACATCGTCGCCGATGATCGCCCGGATGTCGGCCAGCACGGCGGCCTCCGTGCCCGGCAGGGCGCGCACGTCGATGAGGGCCTCGGCCCGATCCGGGATGACGTTGTGCTTGTAGCCCGCGGTGAGACCGGTCGGGTTGGTCGTCGTCCGCAGGGTCGAGCGGAGGAATCCGGATGCTGCGCCCGTCGTGTCCGCGAGAGCGTCGGGGTCGTCGGCCGACAGGCCCGTCAGCTCGGCGAGGCCCTCGAGCAGCTCGCTCGTCGTGCCGGTCAGGCGGATGGGCCACTCGGTGCGACCGAGCGCCGCGACGGCCTCGGCGAGCCGTGTGACGGCGTTGTCGGGGTGGTGGCGGCTCCCGTGGCCGGCCCGACCGCGCGCGATGAGCTTGATCCACGCGAGGGCCTTCTCCCCCACCTGCAGCAGGTACGCGCGCCGCGCGCCGGCCGAGATCGAGTAGCCGCCGACCTCGCTGACGGCCTCGGTCGCGCCCGCGAACCACTCGGGCCGGTCGCGCACGACGAGCGCCGAGCCCTCCACGCCGCCGTTCTCCTCGTCCGCGAAGAACGTCAGGATGAGGTCGCGCTCAGGCTGCTCCCCCGCACGCAGGATGTCGGCGACCGAGGTGAGGATCATGGCGTCCATGTCCTTCATGTCGACGGCGCCGCGGCCCCACAGCATCCCGTCGCTGATCTCGCCGCCGAACGGGTCCACGCTCCAGTCCTCTGCGATCGCCGGGACGACGTCGAGGTGCCCGTGCAGGACGAGCGCGGGCTTGCTCGCGTCGCGTCCCGGCACGCGCGCCATGACGTTCGTGCGCCGCGGGATCGGCTCGTAGTAGTCCGGCTCGAGGCCGAGAGATTCGAGGTAGGCGCCGACATACTCCGCCGCCTCGCGCTCGCCCGTCGCCCGACCTCCACCGTGGTTCGTCGTGTCGAAACGGATGAGGTCGCGCGCGATCCGCACGACCTCGGGCAGGTCGTTTCCGGGCGTGGGCATGCGGACTAACCTACCGGGCGCGCGTTGCCGTCCCGTTTCAGCCGGGAAACCAAGCGGCTCGCGCTGAGGGGCCGAGTTCCGTCGGTGTGACACGCGCCCTGGCGATCTCGCGGGTGCGGGTGACCCCAGCGGGATTCGGCCACATCGCCCCTCCACGCGCCGACTCCGTCGTCGCGCGGAGCCTCTGCGACGCGGGACCGCCCGCGGGCAGTCTCGAAGAGCCAGCTGCGGACGCCAACACAAAGAAAGCCCGGTCCTGACGGACCGGGCTTTCTTTGTGTTGGTGACCCCAGCGGGATTCGAACCCGCGTTACCGCCGTGAGAGGGCGGCGTACTAGGCCGCTATACGATGGGGCCGGAAGGCAACCGTTCAAGTATGCCACGCGGTTTTCCGTGGGCCAAATCGAGGCCGGAATCGGCGTGTCGCCCCTTGTCGTGAGGCCTCGGCGGGCATTGACTCGTTGCATGCGAGTCACGAAATACGAGCATGCCGCGCTCACGATCGACAGCGATGGGCGAAGGCTCGTGATCGACCCCGGGTCGTTCACACTGCCCCTCAACGACCTCTCGACGGCCGTCGCGGTCGTCTTGACGCACGAGCATCCCGACCACTGGACGCCCGACCACCTCGACCGGATCCTCAACTATGCGCCCGGCATCCCGATCTTCGGACCCGAGGGCGTCGCGAAGGCGGCCGCGGGCTACGACATCACGGTCGTGTCGCCGGGCGACCGCGTGACGGTGGAGCCCTTCGTGCTCGAGTTCTTCGGCGGACGGCACAACGTCATCCACGAGTCGATACCCGTCATCGACAACGTCGGGGTCCTCGTCGACGGCGAGTTCTACTATCCGGGCGACTCGTACGCCGTGCCGTCAGGGGTCGATGTCAAGCTGCTCGCGGCGCCCGTCGGCGCGCCGTGGCTCAAGATCGGCGAGGCCATGGACTTCGTGCTCGCCGTGGCGCCGCGCCAGGCGTTCGGGACGCACGACATGACGCTCTCGGTCATCGGCCGCGACATGGGACGAGCCCGCCTCAAGTGGGCCGTCGAGCAGGGCGGCGGCGAGTTCCTGAATCTCGATCCGGGCGATTCGACCGACAGCTGACCAGAGCGAGCCTGCCCGTACAACGGCGGATGCCGCGGACCACTGGGGTCCGCGGCATCCGACTTCCGACGCTCACGCGTCGTGGTCGACCTCGAGGAAGGCGACCAGCTCGTCCAGCGCCTGCTCTGCGCCGTCGCCCTCTGCCTTGAGCGTGACGACGGTGCCCTGGGAGGCGCCGAGGCCCATGAGCGACAGGATGCTCCCCGCGTTGAGGTCGGGGCCGCCGTCGACGGCGATCGTGACGGGGATCTTCTTCTCCTGCACGGCCTGCACGAAGAGCTTGGCCGGTCGGGCGTGCAGCCCTGAACTGCTCGCGATGGTGGCTTGACGTTCTGCCATGAGTGCTCCTTGTCTCGTTGCTCGGTGCGACGCCAGGCTAGTGGATCACGCCGGCACGGGGGCGGCTTCGAACTCCGCCTCTGCGGCCTCGAGCTCCTTCGGCGCGATGAAGCGCTTGAACGCGATGACGAGGAGGGCCGACACGACGGTTCCCGCGAGGAGCGCCAGGACAAAGCCCCAGATCGGCTGGATCGCGAAGAGCACGAAGATGCCACCGTGCGGGGCGTACGACTGGACGTTGAACGCCATGCAGAGAGCACCGGTGACGGCGCCGCCGACCATCGAGGCGGGGAGCACGCGCAGCGGGTCGGCCGCGGCGAACGGGATCGCGCCCTCTGAGATGAAAGAGGCTCCGAGCAGCCATGCCGCCTTGCCGTTCTCGCGCTCGACCGGCGTGAAGAGCTTGCGCGCCATGACGGTCGAGGCGAGCGCCATCGCGAGCGGCGGGACCATACCCGAGCACATGACGGCGGCCATGATGAGCAGCGGGGCGGGGTTGTCGGCGCTGCCGGCGGCAAGCCCGGCGACGGCGAACGAGTACGCGACCTTGTTGATGGGTCCGCCGAGGTCGAAGCACATCATGAGGCCCAGCACGACGCCGAGCGCGATCGCGCCGACGCCGCTCTGCGACAGTGCGGTCAGCCAGTCCGTGAGCCACGTCATGAGCGTCGCGATGGGGCGGCCGAGGAAGAGGATCAGCAGGCCGGAGGCGACGATGGAGCCCAGCAGCGGGATGATGACGACGGGCATGAGGCCGCGCAGCCAGCGCGGCGCAGGCCACGTCCCGATCCACCACGCCGTGACACCCGCGAGCAGACCGCCGACGATGCCGCCGATGAAGCCCGCGTTCATGAGGACAGCCACGGCGCCGGCCACGAACCCGGGCGCGATGCCGGGTCGGTCGGCGATCGCGAAGGCGATGTAGCCGGCCAGGGCCGACACGAGGAAGCCCATCGAGGTCGCGCCGATCATGAAGGCGACCGAGCCGAGATACTGGCCGAGGCCGCCCGGGGGCAGGTCCCACAGCGCGTTGTTCACGATGACGCTCGCCGCGTCATTGGTGACGTCGTAGCCGCCGAGGAGGAAGCCGAGCGCGATGAGCAGACCGCCGCCGGCGACGAAGGGAATCATGTAGCTCACGCCCGTGAGGAGGATGCGCTGGATGCGGGCGCCCCACGACAGGTTCGCCGTGGATGCCGCACCGGTCGCCGCGCCGGCAGCGGCCGAGACGCGCGCTGCGCCGGGGTTCTTCGCCGCGGCGATGGCCTCCGCGATCAGCTCGTTCGGCTGCTCGATGCCCCGCTTGACGCCGGACCGCACGACCGGCTTGCCCGCGAAGCGGTGCAGGTCGCGCACGTCGACGTCGGTCGCGAAGATGACGGCATCCGCATCGTCGATGACGTGCTGCGGAAGCGCCTGGTAGCCGCTGGACCCCTGCGGCTCGACCGTGAGGTCGACGCCCGACTTGGAGCCGGCCGCCGTCAGGGCGTCGGCCGCCATGAACGTGTGCGCGATGCCGGTGGCACACGCCGTGACGGCGACGAGGCGCGCGGGGCGTCCGTCGACCGTGTAGCCGGGGGCGGCGCTCGCCTCGGCCGGGGCGGCGGGGGCAGCCGGAGCGGCGGGAGCCGAGGCATCCCCCTCCCCGATCGCGTTGCGGACGATCGTCACGACGTCGGCAGGTGTGGAGGCCGCGCGCAGGCCGCTCGTGAAGTCGTCCTGCATGAGGCTGCGGGCGAGCTTCGAGAGCACTGCGAGGTGGGCCTCCGCCGCGCCTTCGGGAGCCGCGATGAGGAAGACGAGATCGGCGGGGCCGTCGGGTGCGCCGAAGTCGACCCCCGGAGAGAGCCGTGCGAATGCGAGCGACGGCTCGGTCACGGCGGCGCTCTTCGCGTGCGGGATCGCGATGCCGCCGGGGAGCCCCGTCTCGTCCTTCTCTTCGCGCGCCCATGCGTCGTCGAAGAGCGCGTCGGCGTCGGTCGCGCGACCCTGCGCGACGACCCGTGCGGCCAGGGCCTTGATGACGGCGGCCTTGTCGGCGCCGAGACCCACGTCGAGGCTCACGAGCGCTGGGGTGATGGTGTCGGACATGGTGACCTCCTCAGGTCGGTGGTGCGTCAGGAGAGGGTGCGGATGGGGACGTCGCCGGCCGGAAGGTCGGCGGGCGCGGGAGCTTGAGTGCCGGGGAGGGATGCCGCGGCGGCGCCGTAGCGGATCGACCGGCGCAGGCGCTCCTCGGGCGAGGCGCCGTCGAGGTCGGCCAGCAGGTATCCCGCGAGGGAGCTGTCGCCGGCGCCCACGGTGCTCGTGACGCGGATGCGCGGCGGTGTGCCCGCCCATGCGGCGTCGCCCTCGACGAGGACGGCGCCGTGCGACCCGAGTGTCACGAGCGCTGCGCCGACGCGGGCGGGTACGAGCCGGCGCGCCACCGGGAGCACCGCGGCCGCGAGATCCGGCCCGTCCTCCAGGGAGACGCCGGCCAGCTCGGCCAGCTCGTCGTCGTTCGGCTTGATGAGGTCGGGGCGCCCGTCGGCGACGACGGCGGCCAGCGCCGCACCGGAGGTGTCGACCGCGATGCGGGGCGCGTCCGCGCCGTAGCGTGCACGCACAGCCTCGATGACATCGACGTAGAACCCGTCGCCCGCGCCCGGCGGGAGGGATCCGGCCAGTGCGAGCCAGCGCGCGCCGGCACACGCTTCGACGACGGCGTCGATGACGGCCGTGACGTCGTCGGCATCCAGCGCCGCCCCCGGGAGGTTGAGCTTCGTCGTCGCACCTTCGGGGTCGGTGATCGTCAGGTTCGAGCGGGCGCGGCCGTGGATCGCGACGCGCTTGGCGGCGACGGCGGAGTCGCGCAGTGCGGCGTCGAACGGGTCGTCCTGCGCGAGCGGCAGGACGGCGAGCGATCGGGCGCCCGCAGCCGCGACGACGCGGGCGACGTTGATGCCCTTGCCGCCGGCGTCCTCGCGCGTCGACAGCGCCGACTGCACCTCGCCCGGGCGGAGCGGCTCGGCCAGAGTGATGGCGCGGTCCAGGGACGGGTTGGCCGTGAGCGTCACGATCATGCGATCCACACCTCCACGTCGGCTGCGACAAGGGCATCGGCGAGGTCGGAGTCGGGAGCGGCGTCCGTCACGACGACGTCGATGTCGGACAGCTGCGCGAACCGCACGAAGGACTCTACGCCGAACTTCGACCGGTCGGCCACGACGACGGTGCGCCGTGCGGAGCGGACGATGGCAGCCTTCACGGCGGCCTCTGCGGGGTCGGGCGTGCTCAGGCCGAAGTCTGCGGAGATGCCGTTGACGCCGACGAACGCGAGGTCGGGACGGAGCGATTCGAGCGCCGTCAGGGTGGCGGTGCCGACGGCCGCGGCGGTGAGGCCGCGGACCTGGCCGCCGAGGATCGTGAGGCTGACATCGGGAAGGAGCGAGAGCGTGTGAGCGACGGGCACGGCGTGCGTCACGACGTCGAGGCGGGCGCCGGTGGCGGTGACGCGCTCGCCGAGCCCCGCCGCGACAGCGCCGACCGAGGACCCTGCGTCGAACACGACGGCTCCGCGGTAGCCGTCGGTGATGACCTCGAGCGCGCGGTGGGCGATCGTCCGCTTGGCATCGGCGTTGACGCTCATGCGCTCCGCGATCGACGGCTCGGCGAGCCCGCCCGTCCGCAGCGGAACGGCTCCCCCGTGCACGCGGCGGAGAGCGCCCTGCTGCTCCAGCAGATCGAGGTCGCGGCGGATCGTCTCGGTCGTCACGCCGAGGTCGTCGGCGAGGCCGATGACAGAGACGCGACCGCGCTCGGCAAGGTGCCGAGTGATGTGAGCTTGTCGCTCCATTGCGTACATGAGAGTCCTCACCGTCAAGGTTGAAACTCAAGATACAACATAAACACAGACAAAACAACATAGAACAACGCAGAACCAGATTCCGCGGGGCATCGTAGGGTCGTCTCGTGCCCGACAAGCCGCCCGCCGAGGTCCTCATCTCCCCCGAGCTGATCCGGGGGCTGCTCGCATCGCAGGCGGCGGACACGGTTCCGGATGCTGTCACCCTGCCGCTGCGCAAGGTCGCCGACGGCTGGGACAACGAACTGTGGCGCCTTGGCCCGGAGCTGGCCGTGCGCCTCCCCCGCCGGGCGCTCGCCGCGCCGCTCGTCCTCCACGAGCAGCAGGCGCTCCCCCGGATCTCGGCGGTCCTCGAACCCCTCGGCATCCGCGTGCCGGCGCCCGTCGTGTCGGGCCGTCCGGGTGACGGGTTCCCGTGGCCCTGGTCCGTCGTGCCGTGGTTCGGCGGCGACGGAGGACTCGACATCCCCCGTGCGGCGCGAGCGGCGTGGGCCGAGCCGCTCGCGGCGGCGCTGGGGGCGTTGCACACGGCTGCTCCCGAGGGCTTTCCGGTGAATCCGGTTCGCGGGGTGCCGCTCGCCACGCGCGGTCGCGCGGTCGCGGAGCGCATGGCGCTGCTGCACGAGGCCTCCGACGTCCCGCGCGGGTGGCTCGACACTGCTGAGTCGGCGTGGCGGTCGGGGCTCGTCGCGGCGGAGTGGTCGGGGCCCCCGGTCTGGATCCACGGCGACCTGCATCCCGGAAACCTCGTTGCGCAGGACGGCTCGCTCACCGCGATCATCGACTTCGGCGACGTGACGGCGGGAGACCCCGCCTACGATCTCGCGGTCGCTTGGCTCGCGTTCGACGCCTACGGGCGCGAGGTGTTCGTCGCGGCGACCGGCGCGCGGTACGACCCGGCCACCTGGACGCGGGCGCGGGCGTGGGCGGCGGCGTTCGCCGTGCTCCTGCTCTCGCACAGCGACGACGACCCTGACTACGCGCGACTGGGACTCGAGGCGCTCGAAGAGCTCTGACGAGCGGGGGCGGCCTGCGCCCGGGTCCGCGCATGGCGCGCTGAGCGGGCTCTTGCGTCCGACCATGTCCGGTGGGATTCTGCAGATAATTCAACGCGCATGAATTTCTGATCCGAGGCCGCAGATGGAATCTTCAGCCCACTCACCGTCCATCGAGGTCGCCGAGGACCTCGTGCTCGATCTCGCGCGGCTGTCGGGTGCCGACCTCGCGCGCGTCGGAGGCAAGGCTGCGAATCTGGGCGAGCTCATCCGGGCGGGCTTCGACGTGCCGCCGGGCTTCTGCATCACGACGGAGGCCTACCGCATGGCGGTCCGAGGTACCGCTGTCGAGGCGGGAGTCGGCTCC
The DNA here is from genome assembly GCF_040632175.1 of Microbacterium sp. NPDC019599. Taxonomy (NCBI): domain Bacteria; kingdom Bacillati; phylum Actinomycetota; class Actinomycetes; order Micrococcales; family Microbacteriaceae; genus Microbacterium; species Microbacterium sp. NPDC019599. Next base: position 296,495 of record NZ_JBEYBL010000001.1, on the reverse strand, counting down.
GACGCTGCCGCAGCGCGGACTGCCATCCTCGCCGCGCCCTTCCCCGAAGCCGTCGCCGGTGCCGTCCGCGACGCCTACGCGCGCCTCGAGCCCGACGGCGGACCGGTCGCCGTGCGGTCGTCCGCCACCGCCGAGGACCTCCCCGGCGCGAGCTTCGCCGGTCAGCAGGACACCTATCTCGACGTCGCCGGCATCGACGACGTGCTCGATGCCGTGCACCGGTGCTGGGCCTCCCTGTGGACCGATCGCGCCGTCGCGTACCGTGCGGCGCAGGGCATCGACGGCTCCGGCGTCGCGCTGGCCGTCGTGGTGCAGAGGATGGTGGATGCCGCGTCGGCCGGTGTGCTGTTCACCGCCGACCCCGTGACGGGACGGCGCCGGCAGGCGGTGCTCGACGCCGCACGGGGCCTCGGCGATGCGGTCGTGTCGGGCTCCGTCGACCCGGACCACTTCGTCGTCGACATTGCGAGCGGGCGCATCCTCGACCGGCGCCTCGCCGGCGGAACGGCGAGTGTCGCGGACGCCGAGGTCACGACCCTGGCTGCGCTCGGAGACCGGGTGGAGGAAGCGTTCGGTGCCCCTCAGGACATCGAGTGGGCCATCGATTCCGACGGCCATGCGTGGCTCACGCAGTCCCGGCCGGTCACGACGCTGTACCCGGTGCCCGTGCGGGACGCTGCTCCCCCGCCGGGCGCGACCCGCGTGTACTTCTGCGTGAGCCTGGCCCAGGGGCTGCACCGGCCCATCACGCCGATGGGGATCGCGGCGTTCCGGGTCATCGGCTCGGGGTTCCTCGACATCATCGGGCGCCCGCCTGCTCGGATCGTCGACGGCCCCGGCGGCTTCGCGGTCGGAGGTGACCGGATCTTCATCGACGCGACGCCGATCGTGCGGTCGGCCGTGGGGCGCGAGATCTTCCCGAGGGCGCTCGACGTCATGGAGGCGCGGTCCGCCGTCGTCATGCGCACCCTCTTCGACGACGAGAGGTTTTCCGTCCTGCCGAGGTCCCGCCGCCGCTTCGCGCGCGGCTTCCTCCATCTCGCAGCGAGGATCCGGCTCCCGCTCCTCGTCGGGCAGGCGCTCATCAGCCCGGGGGCCGCGCAGCGACGAGTGCGCCGGCTCGTGGACGAGGTGCGCGCGCGGGACGTCCAGGGCGGGAGCAGCATCCCGTCCCGCGTCGACGGTGTCGTCGACCTTCTCTTCCGGGCGATGCCGCTCGCGCCGCGCAGCCTCCCGGGTGCCGTCGTCGGCTTCGGGATGCTCGGCCTGGCCGGGCGCGTGCTGCGGGGCCGGACGAAGCCCGGCGAGCTGCAGACCGTGCTGCGCAGCGTCCCGGACAACGTGACGACCGAGATGGACCTCGAGCTGTGGAACGTGGCCGCGCTCGCGGGGCGCGACGCCGCCTCGAGCACGGCCCTGCGGATGCGGACCGCCCACGATCTCGCGGCCGACTATCGCGCGGGGACGCTGCCCGGCGTGCTCCAGCGCGCCATGACGGTCTTCCTCGACCGATACGGGCATCGTGCCGTGGCAGAGATCGATTTCGGGATGCCGCGATGGTCCGACGATCCGGCCCACCTGTTCGGGGTGCTGTCCGGCTACCTCCGCCTTGACTCCGACGCCGTGACCCCTGAGCAGCGCTTCGCAGATGGTGCGCAGGATGCCGAAGCGATGGTGCGCTCACTGATCGGTCGCGCACAGGGGCCGTTGCGGGCTGCGATCGTGAGGTTCTGCCTGGGGCGCACGCGTGCGCTCGTCGGGATGCGCGAGATGCCTAAGTTCCTCATGATCATCGCGATGCGCACCGCGCGCGCGACGATGGCGACGATCGGACGGGAGCTGGCCGACGCGGGCCGCATCGCGGAACCCGACGACGTGTTCTTCCTCGATTTCGACGAGACCAAGCGCGCTGCGGACGGAGAGGACTTCCGGAGCATCGTCGGCGAGCGCCGGGCCCGCTACGAGCGCGAGCTCGAGCGGCGGCATGTGCCGCGCGTTCTGCTGTCGGACGGAACGGAGCTCGAAGCCCTGGCTGCCGGCTCGGGGGAAGCCGCGGAGGGAGCGCTGCGCGGCACCCCGGCGTCGGCCGGCACCGTCACCGCGACCGCCCACGTCATCCTGGACCCGGTCGGCGCTCGGCTCGAGCCCGGCGAGATCCTCGTCGCGCCCTCGACCGATCCCGGCTGGACGCCGCTGTTCCTGACCGCGGGCGGGCTCGTCATGGAGATGGGCGGCGCGAACAGCCACGGCGCAGTCGTCGCGCGGGAGTACGGCATCCCGGCCGTCGTGGGGGTCGCAGGAGCGATCGATGCGATCGCGACGGGCGATGTCGTCACGGTCGACGGTGCGAGCGGAGTGGTGAGTCTCGAGGCGAGTGCGGACGAGCCTGCCGGTGCGGGAGCGCCCGTCCCCCGCGGAAGCACCTCGTAGCAGCGAGACCGATCACGGGGCGTCGTCGGCGCTCGGGCGCGCGATGAAGACCCTGACGTCCTCGTCGGACAGACCGAAGCGCACGGTCGACCCGGGTGGAACGGGTGGGTCGATGCTCCCGGGCGGAATCAGATCGGGGCCGGTGAGCACGTCGATCTGCGGCTCCAGGGGGCGGCGCCCACAGGACTGCTTGTAGAACGAGCCGTCGACCGACAGGAGGACGCACCCGACGTCCGCGCCGTCGGTCATCGTCCAGACATCGAGGGTCCCGACCCGACCGTGATACGCGAGCGCGCCCGGTGGAATGCCCCAGGCCTGCAGCGTCGTGGTGGTGATGCCGGGAACGACCACGTCAGTCGGCAGGGGTCGCGAGCTCAGCGTCAGCTCCGCCTGCGGACGGGACAGCTCGGTGGCGAGGAGCGCCGTCCCCGCCACGATGGCGACCACCACGGCCGCGATCGCGATCACCCAGGGACCGGCGCCTCGCCAGAACGCGATCGTCGGTGGCGCGATCGGAGCTTCGCCGCCGTGCTCCGTCGAAGCGACATCCGAGGTCTCAGGCGCAGAGGGCGGGTCCTCCGCTGGTGCAGGCTGCTCGATCCGTGCAGGCTGCTCGATCCCCAGCTCGCGCGCCTCCAGGTCGCGCAGACGCAGCTGTGCAGCCGGATCGGCGGCGATATCGGCATCCGGACCGTACGCGCGCCGGCGCAGCTCGGCGAGCTCGACATCGACGGGGCGGCGTTTCGCGGCCATGGTCCGATTATCCGCGCGCGGGCGGCCTCGCGGTCGGTGCGCGTTCACCGGACGGGTCTTGCCGGATCAATCGAACCTGTGCCTGAATATGGGCACCGGATGCTGTGGCATCGTAGCGTCCCTTCTCTGAATCGGAAGGTCGATGATGAGGCCGCGCACGACCCGCCAGTCACGGACGCCCATCGCGATGCTGGTGGCGTGCGTGCTGGCTGCAGCATCCCTGCTCTATTCGTCCACACTCGGCCCGACGCCGTCGGCGAGCGCCGCGACCGTCACTCTCGGGACGATCCAGGGTCAGCTCGCCAATCACGCGGGCGTCGACAACGGCACGACGGGGAACTGCATCCGGTACTCCCCCGCCAACACCAGCACGTCGTCGGGAGTCGTCGCTTCGCCGAACGAGGCGATCACCGCCCATGGCAGACCCGGGCAGAGCACGTCGACCTGCCCGGCCACCCTCAGCACCAGCTCGCAGAGCGCGGTGGGATTCCGGCCGTCGTCCGTGACGTCGGTGACGGACGGTGCTCCGTTCCTCATCGGGCGCATGATCCACTACAACAATCCGGTCTACGCGGACGACCGCTACTTCACGGGCGAGCTGCGCTCGACCCTCACCGGCTTCGCGAGTCCCAACACGCTCGCGTTCAACTGGACGCTGGACGAGACGCCGAACGCCGGCGGCGGCAACTGCTGCAACGACACGATCAGCTTCACGAATCAGATCTCGAACGTCACCCTCGTGCAGGGCGGTCTGAGCTTCAGGCTCGTCATCCTCGGCTTCATCGGCACCGGAACCGCGGCGACGTGCCCCGCGACGCCGACCGGCACTCCGCAGAACGTGTTCTCCACCGTCGAGGGCACGCAGACGCACGCCTGTCTCTACGCCTCCATCGTGCAGGAGCGATCGCTGACGATCGTGAAGAACGTCGTGGGCACCCCGCCCGGCACTCCGTCGTTCGCGTTCACCTCGACCTCGGCGCTGGATGGCACCCCGTGGTCGAACAGCTCGTTCAACCTCGCCGGCGGGGGCAGCGTGACTCGGTCGGTGACGAGCGGCAACAGCGTGACCGTCACGGAGACCGACCCCGGCGACGATCGGTGGACGCTCTCCTCGCTCGTCTGCCAGCAGTTCAATGCGGCGGGCCAGCTCGTGACCATTCCGGGAACGACGAACGTGGCTGCGCGCAAAGTGACGCTGACGAACATCCCGGCACCCGAGTTCCTGGCCAATCCGTCGATCACGTGCACGTTCACGAACACGTACACCCCGCGTTCTACGCTGACCCTCGTCAAGCAGGTGCAGGGCGGCGGCGCGAGTCCCGGACTCTGGACGCTCACCGCTGCCGGAACGGCCGGCGCGACGGCGGGCACCGTGATCTCGGGACCCTCAGGATCGGCTGCGGTCACGAACCAGCGGATCGTGGCAGGCCAGTATCAGCTCACCGAGCAGGGCACAGGCGCCGCCGAGACGGGGTTCGTCCAGGTCGGCAACTGGGCCTGTGCCGCGGGCGGGACGTCGTTCCCGGTCACCGCAGGGGGGATCGTCACCCTTCCCGACCTCCCTGCCGGGACCACCGTGACGTGCACGGTCGTCAATCGACCGGCGACCGGATCGCTGCAGGTCTCGAAGATCGTCGATGATCCATCTGGCGGATACATCGGCGGCACGTCGAAGACGTTCTCGGGAACCTATGACTGCGGAACCGGCTTCAGCGGGACGTTCTCGACGCTCACGACGGCGGCGCCCGTGACGATCGCCGGGATCCCCGCCGGCCGGTCGTGCACGGTGGGCGAGAACCCGCCCACGGGAGGCCTGCTCAACGCATCCTTCGGGTGGGGCGCGCCCGAGTACTCGACGCAGCCCGTCACGATCTCCGACCAGCAGACGTCGACCGTGACCATCACGAATCACGTCGAGCAGCGATTCGGCACGTTCACGCTCACGAAGGCCGTCGAAGGTCCGGGCGGCTACGTCGGCGGTTCCGAGCGCGCCTTCCCGGTCGCCTACACCTGCGCTCTGACGAACGGTCCGACCACGTCGGGAACGGTGAACGTCACGACGGCAGAGGCGGTCGGGCCGGCTGCGCCCATCCCGGCGGGGTCGGTGTGCACCTTCTCCGAGACCCTGACGACCCAGCCCGGAGACTTCTCCGATCCGAGCTACGCATGGACGGGAAGCTCGATCGCACCCGCCTCGGTGACCATCGGCGTCGACGCGAACGCCGCCGTCACGGTGACCAACACGTATGCGCGCGAGACGGGTCAGCTCATCATCGCGAAGGTCGTCGACGGCGACGGCTTCATCGGAGCCGGGGAGCCGTTCATCGTGCTCTACGACTGCGGCGTCGCACAGGGTCAGGTCACCGTCGCGGCCGGCGGCAGCACGAGCGTGACGGTTCCTGCGCGCAGCCAATGCACGGTGCAGGAGGAGACTCCGGATCCCGCGCTGCTCGTGCCGGCGTTCGAATGGGGCACTCCGGTGTGGTCACCGGGCATCACCGCGACCGTCCCCGCAGGAGGCAGCGCGACGCTCACTGTCACCAATCCCACCGTCGCCGTGTTCGGAACGGTGCAGGTGGCGAAGTCGATCTCCGGCGAGACAGCGGGCGTCACCGGCGAAGCATCGTTCGATGTGACCTTCTCGTGCGACAACGGCTACTCGGCGACGTTCACCATCGGGGTGGGCGGTACCGCGAGCACCGCCGACCTGCCGGTGGGGACGACGTGCGAGGTCTCCGAGGCCGCACCCGGCGGCGGGCTCATCGACACGTCGTACGCATGGGGCGCACCCGCGATCTCGCCGTCGTCGGTCACCATCACGTCCGCCGGCCAGGCCGTGCCCGTTTCGGTCGACAACCCGGTCGTGCGTGTGACCGGCGCACTCACGATCGCCAAGGCCCTCGTCGACCCCGACGGCGTCGTCGATCCCGATCGGACGTTCGACATCGCCTACTCGTGCGTCTACGGCGCAGATGACCCTGTCACGGGAACGGTGTCACTCGCTCCCGGTGCCTCTCAGACGGTGAGCGGCCTCCTATTGGGATCGAGCTGTGCGGTGACGGAAGGCGATGCGACCCTCGAGGTGCCGCCGAGCGCAGGTGACCCCTCATACGTCTGGCTGCCGGCGACCTACGACCCCGGCACGTCGGTCACCGTCGACTCTGCCGCGACACCGAGCGAAGTCACCGTCACCAACACGGTCGACCGTCTGGACGGCAGCTTCCGGCTGACGAAGTCCGTCGTCGGCGCGGGGAGGGATGCCGGCTACGACGGCGGATCGTTCACCTTCTCGGTCGTCTGCACGCTCGGTGGCGCGACCCTCCTCGACGAGACTCCTTCGTTGGCAGACGGCGAGAGCTGGACGCCCCCCGACGCCGTCGATCTGCCCCTGGGGACGACCTGCACGATCGCGGAGACGGCCAAGCCCGATCCCGCCTCCCCCGCCTTCGGCTGGGACCCCGAACAGTTCCGCGTCGGCGGAGTGCTCCAACCCGACACCGGTGCGGAGTTCGTGCTCGACGACGCGACGATCCCCGTGCAGGTGAACGCGACGAACCCGATCACACCCCGCACCGGGTCCGTCGAGATCGCGAAGGAGGTCACCGGACTGACGGACGGCCTCATCAGCGACGCAACCTTCGTGGTGAATCTGAACTGCGGCCCGGGCCTGGTGTATCAGCTGACGGTTCCCGCAGACGGAAGTGCCACCCAGGAGGGGATTCCCGCAGGCTCGACCTGCGTCGCCGTCGAGGCTCCGCCCGACCAGTCACAGCTCGTGGACGCGTCGTTCTCGTGGGGCACCCCCGTGTACATCCCCGCCGACGCGACGGTGCAGGTCCCGGTCGACGGCAGCGCGACCATCCAGGTCGAGAATCCGGTCGAGCGTGTGCTCGTGCCCCTCCGTCTCGTCAAGACGCTGTCCGGTGCGCAGGGCATCGTCGACCCCTCGAGCCAGTTCTCCATCACCTGGACGTGCACGTACGGCGGCGCATCCTTCGGCGGCACGGTCAGCGTCGTCGCCGGCGGGGCCGGCATCGAGTTGGCGGACGATGTTCCGGTCACGGCCGACTGCACGGCGGTCGAGGACGATCTGGGTGATCCCTCCGCGGATCCTTCGTTCCGTTGGCTCGATCCTGTCGTCAGCGATGTCACCGTGACCGCGACGGGCCCCAACGTCATCACGGTCGCCAACACGCTCGTCCGCGACTCGGGCACGGTCCTCGTCCGCAAGCGCGTCACCGGTGCGACCGAGGGATACCTGAACCTCGGCGGCGGAGACGAAGACTTCACGCTTCACGGATCATGCATCGTGCCGGACGCCCCCGACATCGGCGCGGAGTACGCCGACGGCGTCATCGCCGACGGCGGCGAGGTGCCGATCCCCGCGAACATCGGGTGGGCCTGCTCGGGCTACGAGGACACTCCGTCCAACGACCTGCTTGTCGACTCCTCCTACGCGTGGGATGAGCCGATCTTCACCTGGGGTCCCGTATCCGACACGGTGCCGCCCGCGCCGACGCCCGAGAACACCGGACCCTTCGTCCTCACGCGCGAGGAACCCACCATCGCGTTCTGGGCGGTCAATCCCATCGTGCGCGTGAGCAGCACGTTCCAGATCACGAAGGTCGTCGACGACCCATTCGGCGCCGTGGAGCCCGACGCGACTTTCACGGGCACGTACTCGTGCGTCTACGGGGCGGACGACCCCATCACGGGTACCTGGTCCCTCCAGGCCGGCGAGACGTTCACCGGCCCTGACGTGCTGCTCGAGTCGGTGTGCACCGTGACGGAGGACGACCCGGGCGAGACGGGACTCCCGGATGCGTCGTTCGAGTGGCTCGCTCCGGTCGTCGGCGGCCCCGCCGTGGTCGAGGCGGGCGGTACGGCCACGGTCACGGTGACGAACACGGTCGGCCGCCTGTACGCCGGGCTCGACATCGCGAAGACGCTCGACGACCCCGACGGCGGCGTGGTTCCCGGTGCCGAGTTCACCGGAATCTGGACGTGCACGCTCGGCGATCTCGTCCTGTCCGACCGGTTCGGCGTCGGCGCCGACGCGACCGTGTCCGCGTTCGCACCGGCCGACGAGCGCGTGCCTGCCTCCGCCACCTGCACGATCACGGAAGACACCCCCGACCCCGCCGACCTCGTCGACGGCTCGTTCGCGTGGAACGATCCCACCTACGATCCCGAATCCGTCGAGCTCACGGCCGGCGAGACCGGGCTGCTGACGGTCGCCAACTCGGTGAGCCGGGTGTACTCGAACGTGCGTGTCGCCAAGCTCGTGAGCGGTCCCGGCAGCGATCTCATGGACCCGGACCGCACGTTCACAGGAACGGTGACCTGCGTCTACGGCACAGACGAGCCCGTCGTCAGCACGTGGGAGGCGACTCCGACCTCGATCTGGGAGCAGGGCGGGATCCTCGTCGGCTCGGTGTGCACGGTGACCGAGGATCTGCCCGGCGCACAAGGGCAGCCCGTCGAGGGCGACCCCTCCTACGCGTGGGAGGACCCCATCGTCGGCGACTCCGTCATCGTCACGCGCACGAACCGGGCGCTGCCCGTGCCTCAACTCGCGCCGCCTATCGAGGTGACCAACCCGATCACTCGGGTCTTCGGCCGCTTCTTCCTCACGAAGAGCGTCGACGGCGAAGTCGAAGGGATCGTGGACCGCACGCAGTCCTACCCCATGACGTGGGAGTGCGTGCCGGGGACGGGCGATCCGATCGGCGGCGACTTCAGCCTCACCGAGGGCGAACGCATCGTCGTCGGCCCCGAGAACGACCCGCCCGACGAGATCCCCGTCGGGTCCCTCTGCACCCTGACGGAGCCCCTGGCCACGATGCCGGAGCTCATCGACGAGGCCTGGCACTGGAACTCCCCGCAGTTCACGGTCGAGGGGCTGTCGAGCGAACCCGAGCCGGTCACCGTGCCGTGCGACGGCACGACGCTCCCGTGCCTCGGCGCCCGGGCAGTGGTGATCGCCGTGCCGTTCCCGCAGGAGGACATCCCGGACCCGACGCTCGGCATGGAGATCATCAACACCGTCGGTCAGACAGCGGGCGCGTTCGAGGTCCATAAGACAAGTGATCCGCCCACGGGCAGCTCCGTCGAGCCCGGCGACACCGTTACCTACACGGTCACCGTCGACTCGACGGGCACCGTCCCCGTGCACGACATCGTCGTCACCGACCACCTGTCGCAGGTGCTCTCGTACGGCGTCGTCGGCGCGATCACGGCACCTGCGGGAACGACGGCGTCGGTCGACCAGGACGCCTCGGCGCTCACCTGGACCGTCGGGACTCTCGCGGTCGGTGAGAGCGTCACCCTCACGTACACAGTGACGATCGCCGACGACGCGTGGGACGCGACGATCCACAACGTCGTGACCGCGGCAGGCGACGTGCCTCCGTCCACGTGCGCCGACCTGTTCGACCCGGTGTGCACCACCGAGCACCTCACCCCGCCGGAGCCCATCGTCCCGCCCGGCCCGATGCCTCCGACGGGCGGCACCGTCCCGTTCGCGTCGCTGTGGGCCGGCGCCGCGATGCTCGCCCTCGGCGCGGCCGCGGTCTTCTTCGCGCGGCGCCGCGCACGGGCGGAGCGCATGCCGAAGCTCTGACGGGCGGCGGCGCCGTCGCGTGCCGCTCAGCGGATGCGGCGGCCGCGCGCGAGGTCGATCAGCCGTGACAGCACGTCGCCGGCGCGCAGGCCGTTGTGCTCGTGCTCGCTCGTGATCCACGGCGTGACTCCGGGGAGCAGGGCAGCCGTCTCCATCGCGAACTCGAACGGCACGTAGACGTCGTTGACGTAGACGGCGGTCGCGCCGTGGGCTCCGGATGCTGCGATCGCCGCTGCGTCGTAGAGCCGCGGCCACTCGTGCTCGGCGAGCGCCAGCGTGACCTCGCGCCACGGCTGCAGTCCCGGCACCGTGTCGAGCCACTCGCGGCGCGCGTGCTCCCCCGTCAGCAGCGTCGGGTCGGAGCGGAAGTCCTCGGGCTCGACCCGATCCGCGGACCACCCCGTCGCGTGACCGTCGGCGTAGCTCGACTCATGGAAGACGTAGTACAGCGGATTGCGGACGCTGAACGGAAGCGCGGCGCCGAGGTCGTGGCGGAAGGCGTTCGTCGCCGGATCGGCTTCCAGCAGCGACCAGAGCGTCTGCCACCCGTCGTTCGATCCGAGGAGCGTTCCGAGCGAGCGCAGTCTCGACGCCGACACGACCTCGCCGTCCTCCAGCACGATGCGCCCGGCATCCGCCCGATCGATCAGGCGACGCATCGCGTCGCGATGTCGCGCGAACCGGCGGTAGTAGCGCTCCGATTCGACGCGCATCCTCTCATAGGTGAGCGAGTAGACGTCGTCGGGATGCCGCCCCACGGCGCTGAGACCGCCCGTGATGTAGATGTCGGCGAGGGATGCGGCATCCGTCGACAGGTAGGAGAGCGTCGTGAAGCCCCCGAAGGACTGCCCGAGCACGCTCCACGTCGCGGCGCCGAGATGCTCGCGAACGGCCTCGCAGTCGCGGACGATCGAATCCGCGCGCAGGTGCGTGATGTGCTCGGCGAGCTCGTCGGCTCGGCGTTCGAGGTCGGCGTCGCCGACGGGGGTCGAGCGTCCCGTGCCGCGCTGGTCGAGCAGGACGACGCGGTACTCCTCGAGCGCCGCGTCGAGCCACGGCGGCTGCGTCGGCGAGTGGAACGGATGCGGCGCCTCGTTGCCGGGACCGCCCTGCAGGAAGACGAGATACGGGAGCGTCTCTCCGCCAGGGCGCGTCACGACGGCGGCATGGATGTCGATCGTGCGGCCGTCCGCCGGGTTCGACCAGTCCAGGGGAACCGTGAGCGTGTGGTGATCGATCGCGAGGTCCAGCAGCGTGCGGCGGGTCGACGGCATAGGTTGAGCCTATGCGGCCGGCTCACCGAGGGGTGGCGGCGCGGGCCTGGCGAACGGCCTCGGCCACGAGCTCGGCGCTCGTGACGTCATGACCGCTCGCACCGCCGCCTGGGCCTGACGGAGCATGCGTCCCTGCGCGCTCACGCGCGGAGAGGTGGACGGCGTCGACACCGGCCGCGAAGAGCGCGGGGATGTCTCGTGCGGTCACGCCGCCGCCTGCCATCACCTCGATCCGGCCGGCGGATGCCGCGACGAACTCCGAGAGCATCGGGATGCCGTCGATGCTGCGCGCGGCCCCTCCAGACGTGAGGACGCGATCCACCCCTTCCTCGATCAGGGCGTCGAACACCGCCCGCGGGTCCCTGCTCGCGTCGATCGCGCGGTGGAAGACGAGGGTCGCCGTACCCGCGGCATCCCTCCATCGGCGCGTCGCGTCGGAATCGAGCAGCCCGTCCGCGGTGAGGGCGCCGACCACGACGCCGCCGGCTCTGCGCTGCACGCATGCCCGGATGTCGGCCTCGACGACCGCCGTCTCCTCTGCGGAGTACACGAAGCCGCCCGCCCGCGGGCGCACGAGGACGTTCACGAGGAGCGGGTCGACCGCGGCGAGCACCGACTCGAGGATGCCGAGCGATGGAGTGAGACCGCCGGTCTCCAGCGCCTGGCACAGCTCGAGTCGGTCGGCGCCCGCGTCGAGGGCGACGCGTGCGCCGACAGCATCCTGAACCGCGATCTCGACCGCGGCTCGGCCCATGGTCACTCCGAGAATTCGATCTGGGCGTTCTCGTTGTTCAGCACGACGACCGGGGTGATCGCCGGATGTCCGGCTGCCGCGATCTTCGCGAGGTCGAACTCCAGCAGCGGGGTGCCCGTCGTGACACGGGCGCCCTTCTCGACGAGCGTCCGGAATCCGTCGCCCTTCATCTGGACCGTGTCGATCCCGACGTGGATGAGCAGCTCCGTCCCGTCCTCGAGCTCGAGCGCGACGGCATGGCTCGTCTCGAAGGTGGCCCCGATGGTGCCGTCGGCGGGTGCCACGACGGTCTTCCCCGTGGGCTCGATCGCGAGTCCGGGGCCCATGATCTCCTCGGCGAACGTCGGGTCCGGGACCGCGCTCAGCGGCACGACCGTCCCTTCGAGCGGCTGACGGAGCCGGAGCGTGGTCCGGGTCATGGTCGCCGTCGCCGTCTCTGCAACGGGCGCGGGCTCCGGTGCCGCGGCGGGCATTTCGACCTCGCCCGACATCACACGTTCCATCGCGTCCTTCACGAACTGGACGTTCAAGCCATAGACCACCTGCACGGAGTGGCCGCCCGCCTTCATCGTGCCGGCGGCGCCGGCGCGCTTGAGCGCGACTTCGTCGACCTGCGAGACGTCCGCTATCTCCATCCGCAGCCTGGTCGCACAGTTGTCGAGCTCGGTGATGTTCTCCTTGCCGCCGAGCGCATCGATGAAGCGCACCGCGGTCAGGTTGTAGGCGTCGTCCTTCGAGTGGGTGTCGAACTCCGTGCCCTCGGCCAGGATGTCGTCGTCTTCGCGTCCCGGGGTCTTGAGGTTGAACCGCTTGATGAAGAAGTAGAAGACGCCGAAGTAGACGAAGAACCAGAAGACGCCCATGACGGGGATCAGCCAGGGGTTCTGCGCCATCGGGTTCATCCAGTTGAGGACGAGGTCGACGAAGCCGGCCGAGAAGCCGAAGCCCATGCGCACCGGAAGGATCTGGCTGATCGCCATCGAGATGCCCGTGAACAGGGCGTGCACGAGATACAGGGCCGGTGCGAGGAACATGAACGCGAACTCGAGCGGCTCGGTCACGCCGACGAAGAACGACGAGATCGCGCCGGCGAAGAGGACGCCGTACGCGAGCTTCTTGCGCGTCGTCTTGGCGGTGAGGTACATCGCGAGGGCAGCGCCCGGAAGACCGAACATCATGATCGGGAAGAATCCGGTCATGTACTGGCCCGTGACCCCGTAGGTGCCCTCACCCGACAGGAAGTTGTTGAGGTCGTTGATGCCCGCGACGTCGAACCAGAACACCGAGTTGAGCGCGTGGTGCAAGCCGACGGGAATCAGCAGTCTGTTCAGGAAGCCGTAGATGCCGGTGCCGAAGGGGCCGAGTGTGACGATCCACTCACCGAACACGACGAGGCCGCCGTACACCCAGGGCCAGACGAAGTAGAGCACGATGGCGACGACGAGCGAGAAGGCGGCAGTGACGATGGCGACGGAACGCTTGCCTGAGAAGAACGAAAGCGCGTCCGGCAGCTTGGTGTCCTTGAACCGGTTGTAGCAGAAGGCGCCGATCAGACCGCAGATGATGCCGACGAAGACGTTCTGCACTTTGAGGAAGGCCGGGTCGACTTCGTTGACGTCGGCGACGCCGGTGTAGAGCGCGACGGTCTCGGGCTTGAGCATCGTCGTCACGACGAGCCACGACACGAGTCCCGCCAGGGCCGATGTGCCGTCGCCCTTGCGCGCCATGCCGAGGGCGATGCCGACGGCGAACAGCAGCGCCATGTTGTCGAGCAGAGAGCCACCGGCGGCTCCGAGGAACGCCGAGGCCACATTGGGATTGGTGCCGCCCTGGCTGATCCAGTAGCTGATGCCGGACAGGATGGCCGCGACCGGCAACACGGCGACCGGCAGCATGATCGACCTGCCGAGTCGTTGAAGGAACTTCATGCTCTTCTCCTCCTTGAAAAGTGGGGCTTACAGCCCCTGCCAATCCGGCTTGTTGTCGTAGGCGTACCGGTAGTAGTCGAGGTTCTCCAGCTTCGACGCCGCGGCTTCGTCGACGACGACGGTCGCGTGCGGATGCAGCTGGATCGCCGAACCGGGAAGCGACGACGTGATGGGGCCCTCGACTGCGCCGGCGACCGCGTCGGCCTTGCCCTCCCCGAATGCGAGCAGCACCAGATGCCGGGCGCGCAGGATCGTGCCGAGTCCCTGGGTGATGCAGTGCATCGGCACCTGGTCGATCGAATCGAAGAAGCGCGCGTTGTCGCTCCGAGTCTGGGCCGTAAGCGTCTTCACGCGGGTCTGCGACGCGAACGAGGACCCCGGCTCGTTGAATCCGATATGCCCGCCCGTGCCGATGCCGAGGATCTGCAGCTCCACGCCGCCGGCGGCGAGGATCGCCGCCTCGTAATCGTCCCCGGCGTGCTCGATGCCCGCGGGGTCGCCGTTCGGAGTGTGAATCAGGTCGGGGTTGAGACCGAGCGGCTCGACCACCTCGCGCGTGATGACGTTCCGATAGGTCTCGGGATGCCCCGGGTCGAGCCCCACGTACTCGTCCAGCGCGAATCCCCGCACGCGGGAGACGTCGACGCCCTCCAGGCGCGAGGGAAGCGCCTCGTAAACGGGAGTGGGCGTCGAACCCGTCGCCAGTCCCAGCACCACATCCGGCTGACGCCGGATCAGCGCGGCGATCTCGTCGGCGATCAGCGCGCCGGCGGCCGACTTGGAATCCACGACCACGACTTCAGCCATCGAGCACCCCGACTCCGCGGCCTCTGCGCCGCGACCGGTGCCCACGTTAGTGGGTTCCCCACCCCGGCGCCAGGGTGGTGCCGGGAACGCCGAAAACCCCCGCTCAGCGGGGGTTTTCGTGTGGCTGGGGTACCTGGACTCGAACCAAGAACAACTGAACCAGAATCAGCCGTGTTGCCAATTACACCATACCCCAAGGCGTCCGACCGGAACCGGTGCCGAGGATCAAGCTTAGCCGACGCTCGACCCTCGGCCAAACCGAGGGGTCAGGCCGGGCGCGTCACGCCGGGCGGGCCTCACCGGACCGTCACGCCGGGCGCGTCACGCCTCGCGCGTCACGCCGGGCGCGTCACGCCGGGCGCGTCACGAGAGCCCCGAGGCGACGGAGGGTCTCGGGCTTGCCGAGAAGCTCCATCGACTCGAAGAGCGGCGGCGACACGCGACGCCCGCTCACGGCGACACGCAGCGGGCCGTAGGCGACGCGGGGCTTGAGTCCGAGACCCTCGATGAGCGCGGACGACAGCGCCTCCTGGACGGCGGCCGTCGTGAACTCGGACTCGGGGACAAGCTGAAGCGCCGAGACGGACGCGACGAGCACCTCGCTCGTGTTCGCGGGGAGCGACGCGAGCGCATCGGCCTCGTGTGCGACCTCGTCCGCGAAGAGGAAGCCGAGGAGCCCGGGGACGTCGCCGAGCAGCTGAACGCGCTCCTGCACGAGCGGAGCCGCCGCGTCGATGATCGCCTGCTGCTCGGCCGTGGGCGGCACGCTGACCAGACCGGCCGCCGCAAGGTACGGCACGATGCGCGCGGCGAAGTCGGCGGGCTCCAGCATCCGGATGTGGTCGCCGTTGATCGACTCGGCCTTCTTCTGATCGAAGCGGGCGGGGTTCGGATTGACGTCGACGATGTCGAAGGCGGCGATGAACTCCTCCAGCGAGAAGAGGTCGCGGTCGGGACCGATCGACCAGCCCAGCAGGGCGAGGTAGTTGAGCAGGCCCTCGTGGATGAAGCCGCGCTCGCGGTGCAGGAACAGGTCGGCCTGCGGGTCTCGCTTGGAGAGCTTCTTCGTGCCGGTCTCGCCGAGCACGAGCGGCATGTGGCCGAAGCGCGGCACGAACGGCGTCACGCCCGCGTCGATGAGCGCCGCATACAGGGCGAGCTGGCGCGCCGTCGACGGCATGAGGTCCTCGCCGCGGATGACGTGCGTGATGCCCATGAGCGCATCGTCGACAGGGTTGGTGAACGTGTAGAGCGGCTGGCCGCCGGCGCGCACGACGACGAAGTCGGGGAACGAGCCCGCGGGGAAGGTCACCTCGCCGCGGATCAGGTCGATGTAGGTGAGGTCCTCGTCGGGGACGCGGACGCGCCAGGCGGGCTCTCGGCCCTCGGCACGGAAGGCGGCCTTCTGCTCGTCGGTCAGATCCCGGTCGAAGTTGTCGTAGCCGAGTTGCTTGGCGCGCCCGTTGGCCTCATTCCGGGCGTCGATCTCCTCCGCCGTCGAGTAGCTCTCGTAGACGGCGCCCGCCGCGATCAGCTGCTCGAGCACGCCGGCGTAGATGTCGAGGCGCTGCGACTGGCGGTAGGGCTCGTGCGGCCCGCCCTTCTCGACGCCCTCGTCCCAGTCGATCTCGAGCCACGTCAGGGCGTCGACGAGCTGGCGGTAGCTCTCCTCGCTGTCGCGTGCGGCGTCGGTGTCCTCGACCCGGAACACGAGCTTGCCGCCCGTGTGGCGCGCGTACGCCCAGTTGTAGAGCGCCGTGCGGACCATGCCGACGTGCGGCAGACCGGTCGGCGAGGGGCAGAAGCGGACGCGCACATCGGCGCCGGCTGCGGTCGTGGTGCGAGGATCGGGTGCGGCAGACATCCGGTCCAGTCTAGTTGCGGGATGCTGTCCCCTCCGGGCCCGCGAGCACCCGAGCGAGAGCCTCCAGTACCGTGCGCACCGACGGGACCCGCTCGGCGCCGTGCGCGGTCACGAGGTGCAGCGTGCGGCGCTCGCTCGACGGCAGCGGCCTCGTCACGACGCCCGGGAGCTGCGGGAACGACTCAACAGCGAGCCGCGGCAGCGTCGCGACGCCGATCCCCTGGGCCACGAGGCTCTCGACCGCGACGAAGTTGTCGGTCTCGAACGCGATGCGCGGCTCGAAGCCCGATCGGCCGCACAGCTCGAGGAGGTGCCCGCGGCACCGCGGACAGCCGGCGATCCAGTCCTCGTCCGCGAGCAGAGAGACGTCCACGAGATCGCCGTCGGCCGCGGCGTGGCCGGCCCGCAGCACGACGAGGAGGTCGTCGGCGCCGACGGACCGGACCGAGAGCCCGCTGGCGCTCGACCGGTGCGGATCGTCGCGGTCGCCGGGATAGCTGAAGGTGAGCGCGATGTCGGCGCGATCCTCACGAACCGCCGCCACGGCTTCGGGCGGCTCGGCTTCGAGGTACGTCACGGAGACCCCGGGATGCCGCTCCCCCAGCAGGGCGAGGAGCCGCGGTACGAGAGTCGGGGATGCCGAGGGGAACCCGACGAGGCGCACACGGCCGGCGCGCAGACCTCGGAGCTCCGCGAGCTCGCCGGCGGCAGCATCCAGAGCCGTCGTGACGGCGGGAGCGTGCCGCGCGAGCACTCGGCCCGCCTCCGTCAGCCGCACGGATCGGCCGACGCGCTCGACGAGCGGCACGCCCAGTCGCGCCTCGAGGCGCCGGAGCTGCTGGCTCACGGCGGGCTGGCTGTAGCCGAGGGCGCGGGCCGCGGCCGTGATCGAGCCCTCGTCCGCGATCGCCTTGACAACGCGCAGCGACTGGACGTCGAGCTCACCTTCTCCGGGAGGCCAATCGGTCATGGATGAAGCATAACGGTGCGTCATGGAATGCATGAGACACCTGTCGTGGACGAATGAGATCGGAAACGCGCAGACTCGAAGCATGACGATCGTCACCGAGAGCGCGCGGCACATCGACGTGGCACGCGACCAGTTCCCCGGCGGTCGCGGCTACCTCGCCGCGTGCACCGTCGGTCTGCCCTCCCTCGCGTCCCGCGCGGCGATCGTCGCCGATCTCGACGCGTCCCTCGCGGGACGCCCCGACCCGGCTTCGTACACCGCGGCCGTCGAGCTCTCGCGCCGCCATTTCGCCCGGCTGGTCGGCGTGGACGCCGAGCGGGTCGCGATCGGATCGCAGGTCTCGGGATTCGCGGCGCTCATCGCAGCCTCCGTGCCGACCGGCGGCGAGGTCCTCGTCCCGCAGGGTGATTTCTCGTCGGTGCTCCTGCCGTTCGTCCACGCCGGCCGCGACCTGCGTGTGCGGGCCGTCCCGCTCACAGATCTCGCCGGCGCGATCACTCCGCGCACCTCGCTCGTCGCCTTCTCGCTCGTGCAGTCGGCGACCGGCGAGGTCGCCGACGTCGATGCCATCCTCGAAGCCGCCCGCGGCGCCGGAGCGCGGACCTTCTGCGACGCGACGCAGGCCGTCGGCTGGCTTCCCGTCGACGCCGGCCGGTTCGACGCGCTCGTCTGCCACGCGTACAAGTGGCTCTGCGCGCCGCGCGGCGTCGCGTTCCTCGCGATCTCACGCGAATTCGCGGCCAGCATCCCTCCTCTGCACGCCGGCTGGTACGCGGGAGCCGACCCCTGGGCGTCGTGCTACGGCACCGAGGTCGAACTGGCATCCGACGCGAGCCGCTTCGACCTCTCCCCCGCGTGGCAGGCCTTCGTCGGCGCGGAGCCCGTCCTTGCGCTGTACGCGTCGCTCCATCCGGCTGAGCTCTACACGCACGCAGCCGGTCTGGCGGCGGCCTTCCGCACGCGGCTCGGGCTCCACTCCCCTGTGCGCGACAGCGCCATCGTCACATGGGAAGACCCGGACGGGGGCGACCTCGCGCGGCTCACCGCGGCGGGAGTCGTCGCCTCCGGTCGCGCGGGGCGCGCCCGCGTCGCCTTCCACATCTTCAACGACCTCCTCGACGTCGACCTCGCGGCGCGCAGCCTCGGGCGCTGAGCCCAAGACGCCTGCGCGTCGACCTCGCGGCGCGCAGCCTCGGGCGCTGAGCCCAAGACGCCTGCGCGTCGACCTCGCGGCGCGCAGCCTCGCGCTGACCCGCAGTCAGCCGCGCTCGACGGCGGGCGCGGGTGTGCGCCCGAGCGGCGCGAGCCCGACGACCGCGATGACGGCGATCCCCACGACGAGTGCGAGCCCGCCGTAGCCGATCCAGCCCAGCACTACGCCGGCCAGGATCGCCCCGGCCGCGGCGACGATGCTCATGACGAAGTCGCTGAGCCCCTGGCGGCGCGTGCGCATCGCCTCGGACGACGCCTCGGTGAGCAGCGCCGATCCTGCCACGGTCGACGCGCTCCACCCGAGCCCGAGGAGCATGAGACCGACCGTCACGGCGAACGTCGAGTCCTGCCCGAACGATGCCGTCAGCAGCGCCGCGACGAGGAGTCCCTGGCCGATGAGGATCGTCTGGACCCTCCCCACGCGGTCGGACAGGATGCCGAACACGGGCGAGAACGCGAACATCCCGAGCACGTGCAGGCTGATCGTGAGCCCGATGATCGTGAGGTCGGCGCCGTGATGCAGCAGATGCACAGGCGTCATCGCCATGACCGAGACCATGACGCCGTGCGCGGCCGCGACGGCGAAGATCGCGTAGCGGGCGACGACGGGCTGATCGGCCTTCGCGATCGCGTTCGAAGTGCGGGCGCTCGCCTCCTGCGCGACCGCGTGCTGGGCGGTCAGCAGCGGATCGGGCCGAAGAGCGACGAGGTAGAGGGCGATGCCCAGCACCTGCGCGACGATCGTGAAGACGTACGGGCCGGTCAGAGGCGGCATCCCGAGCGCCGCGCCGACCGCCTCACCGGGACCCGTGAGGTTCGGCCCGAGCACGGCGCCGATCGTCGTGGCCCACACGACGATCGAGAGATCTCGGCCACGCGAGGCGTCGGTGGCCAGGTCGGTCGCGGCGAAGCGGGACTGCAGATTCGCCGACTGCCCCGCCCCGATGATGAGGAAGGCTGCGAGCAGCAGCGGGAACGACTCGATCACGACCGCCGTGACGACCAGCACGACGCCGATGAGGGCGATCGCCATCCCCGCCGTGAGCGACAGCCGCCGGCCCGAGCGCCGCGCGAGCGCCGCGAGCGGGATGGCGAAGACGGCCGTGCCGAGGGTCACCGCCGCGGCGGCGAGACCCGAGAAGGAGTCGTTCCCCGACAGTTGCGCCGCGAGGACCGCGCCGAGCGACAGCGTCGCGCCGAAGGCGAGCCCGCCGAGCACCTGTCCCGCGGAGAGGATCCACACGGTGCGCCGCTGGACACGGCGCAGGTCGTCTGCGGTCAGAGCCGCAGCATCCGATTCCCGACCGTCCAAGGGGTGCCTCTACGCGGCGCGCGCGGTGTTGCGCAGGGTGCCGAGACCGGTGATCTCGACCTCGACGGTGTCGCCGGCGACGATCTGGCCCACGCCGGCCGGCGTGCCCGTGAGGATCACATCGCCGGGCAGCAGCGTGAAGGCGGCCGAGGCGAACTCGATGATCTCGGCGAGCGGGAAGATCATGTCGCTGATCGGACCCTGCTGACGGACCTCGCCGTTGAGGCGGGTCGTGATGACTGCCGATCCGGTGACGTCGAACTCCGTCTCGATCGCCGGCCCGAGCGGGCACGACGTGTCGAACCCCTTCGCGCGCGCCCACTGCCCGTCGGACTTCTGCCAGTCCCGTGCGGTCAGGTCGTTGGCGATCGTGCAGCCGAAGACGTAGTCGAGTGCGTTCTCCGCCGAGACGTTCTTCGCGATCCGCCCGATCACCGCGGCGAGCTCGCCCTCGAAGCTGATGAAGTCCGAGTGCTTGGGCAGCACGACGGCATCGCCCGGGCCGACGACCGACGTGTTCGGCTTGAAGAACAGCATGGGGGCGGCGGGTACCTCGTTGCCCAGCTCCGCCGCGTGATCGCGGTAGTTGCGGCCGACGCACACGACCTTCGAGCGCGGGATGACGGGCGCCAGGAGCGCGACGTCGCCCAGCGGCACCCGCTCCCCCGTCGTGTCGTAGCCCGCGAACATCGGGTCCCCGGCGAGGACGACCAGCTCCCCCTCGTCGACGATCCCGTACCTGATGGCGTCCTGGTGGCTGAAGCGGGCGACTCTCATCCGCTCAGCCTATCCACGCGCGAGCGTTCGCGAACGAGGCTCAGCACGCGCGCGAGCACCAAGAAAGGGGGACGGATGCCGCAGCATCCGTCCCCCGAAAGACCCGGTCAGGGCGAGGTCAGGCGTCCAGGCGGACGAGCCAGCCGTGCTTGTCCTCGCGACGGCCGTACTGGATGTCGGTGAGCTCTTCGCGCAGCTCGAGGGCGAGCGTCCCGGAGGGCTGCTCGTCGAAGAAGTCGCGGCCCTTGAGCGCGCCGATCGGCGTCACCACGGCGGCCGTGCCGCACGCGAAGACCTCGACGATGTCGCCGGAGGCCACGCCCCTGCGCCACTCGTCGAAGGCGACGGCCCGGCGCTCCACCTTGTGGCCGCGGTCCTCGGCGAGCTGGAGGATCGAGTCGCGCGTGATGCCCTCCAGGATCGACTCGGACTGCGGGGTCACGAGCGTGCCGTCCTTGAAGACGAAGACGACGTTCATGCCGCCGAGCTCCTCGACGTTGCGGTCCTGGTCGAGGAAGACGACCTGGTCGCAGTCGTTCTCGTACGCCTCGGACTGCGGCAGGAGGCTCGCGGCGTAGTTGCCGCCCGTCTTGGCTGCACCCGTGCCGCCCTTGCCGGCGCGCGCGTAGTCCTCGCTGAGCCAGATTGAGACCGGCTTGGCGCCGCCCTTGAAGTAGGCACCGGCAGGCGAGGCGATGAGGTAGTACGCGACCTTGTGCGCGGGGCGCACGCCGAGGAACGCCTCTTTGGCGAACATGAAGGGGCGCAGGTACAGGCTCTGGTCGGCCCCCGAGGGCACCCAGTCGCCGTCGACGGCGATGAGCTCGCGCAGCGACTGCAGGAAGTACGCGACCGGAAGCTCGGGGAGCGCGAGGCGGCGCGCCGAGCGCTGAAGGCGGCGGGCGTTCTGGTCGGGCCGGAAGGTGTGGATCGAGCCGTCCGCGTGACGGTACGCCTTGATGCCCTCGAAGATCTCCTGACCGTAGTGCAGGACCGCCGCGGCGGGGTCGAGCGTGATGGGGCCGTAGGGCGAGACTCGCGGACGGTGCCAGCCCCCGCGCGTCGACCAGCAGATGTCGACCATGTGGTCGGTGAAGCTCGTGCCGAAGCCCGGGTCCGCGAGGATCTCCTCGCGCTGCGCGGGAGACTTGGCGGCGAGGTTCTTCGTGACGGCGAACTCGAGCGGGGCGAGTTCGGTGTCGGTGTCGATGAGGGTCATTTCGTGTCCTGACTGAGGTCTGGCTGCGGCGACGTCGGCGCGGCTTCCAGGTTACGCCTGGAGCCGCGCGACCTATGCCTGGAGCCGGTCGGCTATCGCGTCGCCGACCTGCGCGGTGGTGCGGGCCGAGGCTCCGCGTGCGGCGATGTCGTCCTCGACCGCGCGGGTCACGCGGCCGGCTTCGTCCCGCAGCCCGAGGTGGTCGAGCAGGAGGGCGATGGACAGGATGGCGGCCGTGGGGTCGGCCTTCTGCTGTCCCGCGATGTCGGGCGCCGAACCGTGCACGGGCTCGAACATCGAGGGGAACGCGCCGTCAGGGTTGATGTTGCCCGAAGCGGCGAGGCCGATGCCACCGGTGACGGCGCCTGCCAGGTCCGTGAGGATGTCGCCGAAGAGGTTGTCGGTGACGATCACGTCGAAGCGACCGGGGTTGGTGACCAGGTAGATCGTGGCCGCGTCGACGTGGATGTAGTCTACGGCGACCTCGGGGTGCTCCCCCGCCACTTCGTCGACGACGCGCTTCCAGATGCCTCCCGCGTGCACCAGGACGTTGGTCTTGTGCACGAGCGTCAGCTTCTTGCCGCGACGCTCGGCGAGGTCGAACGCGTAGCGGACGACCCGCTCGACGCCGAACGCGGTGTTCACGGACGTCTCGTTCGCGACCTCGTGCGGCGTGCCCTTGCGGATCGACCCGCCGTTGCCGACGTAGGGGCCCTCCGTCCCCTCGCGCACGACGACGAAATCGATGTCGCCGGGCTCCGCGAGCGGGCCGGGCGCACCCGGATAGAGCTTCGAGGGACGGAGGTTCACATAGTGGTCGAGCTCGAAGCGGAGCTTCAGCAGCAGCCCGCGCTCGATGTTGGCGTCCTTGAGGCGCGGGTCGCCGGGCACTCCCCCGACGGCGCCGAGCAGGATCGCGTCGTGCCCCTTGATCGCCTCGAGGTCGGCATCCGTCAGCGTGTCGCCGGTCTCGAGGAAGCGCGCGGCTCCGAGAGAGAACGGGGTCTTCTCGAAGCGGATGCCGCTGCCTGCGGTCGAGGCATCCAGGACCTTCTCCGCTTCGGCGATGACCTCGGGACCGATGCCGTCACCCGGGATGACAGCGAGCTTCACGACGCGCGACATTGCTCTCCTTACTGGGGGCGCGCACGCCGATCAGTGCTCTGCGGGCGCGGTGCGGGACCTTCCCAGGGTAGTGGCCGCGACGACCGCCGCGATCGCGACGAGGACGGCGCCGATGAGGGCCGTCACCGTGACGCCCGAGTCGAATGCGTGGGCCGCGGCATCCCGGACAGCCTGGCCGAGAGCGCCGCCCAGGCTGTCGGCGGTGTGCATCGCGCCGGCGAGCGTCTCGCGCGAGGCATGTGCGGCGTCGGCCGGCAGCCCTGCAGGCAGGGCGAGCTGCGCGCGGTACAGGGCTGTCAGGAGGCCGCCGAGCACGGCGGTGCCGAGGACGGCGCCCAGCTCGTAGGCCGTCTCGGACACGGCGCTGGCCGCTCCCGCCTTCTCGGGCGGGGCGCTCGAGAGTATGAGCTCGTTCGAGACGGTCTCGGCCATGCCGATGCCGATGCCGAGCGACACGAAGGCCGCGATGATGGCACCCGTGCTGCCCGATCCGGCCGTCACAGCCACGACGAGGTAGCCGACGATCGACAGGACGAGGGCGC
Source organism: Microbacterium sp. NPDC019599 (assembly GCF_040632175.1). Lineage (NCBI taxonomy): Bacteria > Bacillati > Actinomycetota > Actinomycetes > Micrococcales > Microbacteriaceae > Microbacterium > Microbacterium sp. NPDC019599. The sequence continues at coordinate 272,906 of NZ_JBEYBL010000001.1, read as the reverse complement.
CGGGTACGACGACGCGCGCCGAGAACCGCTTCGAGATCGGGACGACGACGAGCCCAGCGACGATCATCGCGGCGAGCCCCGGCACGAGGGCCAGGCCCGCCTCGAGCGGGCTCAGCCCGACGATGAGCTGCAGATGCTGCGCCACGAAGAAGAGGAACCCGACGAGCGCGACGACGCTCAGAAGGTTGACGAGCAGGGCGCCGGTGAACGTGCCGCGGCGGAAGAGCCGCATGTCGAGCATGGGCGTCTCGGCGCGCAGCTGGCGACGGACGAACAGGATGCCGAATCCCAGGCCGACCCCGAAGAGCACCGCGATGGTGGCACTGAGGCCGTGCACCGCGAGCTCCTTGATGCCGTAGACGATCGGGACCATCGTGCCGAGCGACAGCGCGATGCTGACGGGGTCGATGCGGCCGGGATTCGGGTCGCGGCTCTCGGGGACGAGGAGCGGCGCGAGCACGAGCAGCGGAACGAGCACGGGGACGGCCATGAGGAAGACCGAGCCCCACGCGAAGTGGGCGAGGAGGATGCCGCCGACGATGGGTCCGAGCGCCGAGCCCGCCGAGAACATCGAGGCCCAGATCGCGATCGCGAGCCGGCGCTGGTCGCGGTCCGTGAAGATGCTGCGCAGGAGCGACAGCGTCGAGGGCATGAGCATGGCGCCGAACACGCCCATGGCGGCGCGCGCGGCGATCAGGAGCGCGGCGGTCGGGGCGAACGCCGCGAGTGCCGACACGACGGCGAATCCGGTCGCGCCGATGAGCAGCATCCGTCGCCGTCCGAACCGGTCCCCCAGCGTGCCCATCGTGACGAGGAGGCTCGCGAGGACCAGCGGGTAGGCGTCGATGATCCAGAGCTGCTCGGCGCCGCTCGGCTCGAGGTCCAGGGCGATCTGCGGCAGCGCGAAGCTCAGCACGGTGTTGTCGACCGAGACGAGCAGCACCGGGAGCATGAGCACGACGAGCGCCGCCCAGCCGCGCACACCGACCTTGGTGGCGCGCTCGTCGGCGATGCGGAGTTCCTGTGTGAGTGTCATCATTTCTAAACCGTCCAGCCGGTACAGTATCACGATGCGCGCTCCCCGCGCCAGGCCGTGCGGCGGATACGATCGAGCCATGAGCCGCCCTCCCCGCGCCCGCGAGAGCGTGCTCGACGCGTTCGAAGCGACGCTCATCTCGAGCGGTGAGCGCGCCGCGACGATGGATGCCACGGCTCGCGCCGCCGGAGTGTCCAAGGGCGGGCTGCTCTACCACTTCGCGTCGAAGGACGCGCTCGAGGCGGGTCTCCTCGAGCGTCTGAGGCTTCTTGTGGAGCAGGACATCACCGACATGGCGGCCGCTCCCGAGGGGCCCGTCGCCTACTTCCTGCGCACGTCGGTCATGGACGACGACGCACTGGACCGCGCGATCATCGCCGTGTCACGCCTCGCCCAGGGCGGCAGCGCCGCGGCGACGTCGGCCCTGCGCGACATGCGGACGCAGTGGCAGGAGGCCCTGCGACCGCACACGAAGGATGCCGCGGCCCTCGATCTCGTGATGCTCGTGAGCGACGGGCTCTACTTCAACAACGCGCTCGAGGGCGGTGTCATCCAGGGCGCGGTGCCCAAGGGAGAGGATCTGGACCGGCTGGTCGCGCTCGTGGAGGCCGCGGCGCGCGGCTGATCGGACCGACCGCTCCGACGCGGGGCAGGGCATCCCACGCCCGCGCAGGGTCGCGCTCGCCCAGATGCCAGAAGTTCTGGCCTCCCGACGTCGAAATGCCACAAGTTGTGGCACCTCGACGACGCTAGTCAGACCTCGGCGATCTCGATCTGCTGGAAGAGGTCCGCGCCGACGGCCTTGCGCATCTGGGCGAGGATGTCGTCCGGCACGGGCGAGTCGACCGTCAGCACCGAGAGCGCGCGTCCCGTGGCGTCCGGGTGAGCGACCTGCAGGCCGCCGATGTTGATGTTCGCGTCGCCGAGTTCCTTGCCGTAGATCGCGACGATGCCCGGCCGGTCGGCATAGCGCATCACGACGTGGTAGCGCTCGAGGGGAACCTCGATCTCGTAGCCGTTGATGCCGACGACCTTGGGCACCATGCGCGTGCCGGCGAGCGTGCCGGCGACGGTGAGCACCGTGCCGTCGGCCAGCGTGCCGCGCAGGATCGTGATGTTGCGGTAGAGCGGGCTCTCGGCCTCGACGATGAGCCGGGTCTCGATGCCCCGCTGCTCGGCGAACAGCGGCGCGTTCACGTAGGACACGTTCTCGCTCACGATGTTCGTGAAGATGCCCTTGAGCGCGGCCAGCTTGTAGACGCTCACGTCGTAGGCCGCGAGCTCGCCGCGCACCTCGATGTCGAGGCTCGTGAGGGCCGAGTGCGAAAGACCCGTGAAGAACTGGCCGAGCATCTCGACGAGGGCGATGCCGGGGCGCACGAACGGATCGATGACACCGCCCGCGACGTTCACGGCGTCGGGGACGAGATCGCCCTCGAGAGCGAGCTTGACGGAGCGGGCGACCGAGACGCCGGCCTTCTCCTGCGCCTCCTCGGTGCTCGCGCCGAGGTGCGGAGTGCTCACGACGTTGGAGAGCGCCACCAGGCGCGCTGCGGCGGAGTCGGGCTTCGGCGGCTCGGCGGTGAAGACGTCCAGGCCGGCGCCGGCGATCTCGCCCGACGCGAGGGCCGCGAGCAGCGCCTCCTCGTCGATGAGGCCGCCGCGCGCGACGTTGACGACGTACGCCGTCTTCTTCATCATCTTCAGCTGTGCTTCGCCGATCATGCCCGTCGTCTCGGGCGTCTTCGGCATGTGCACCGTGACGAAGTCGCTCTGCACGAGCACGTCGTCGAACGAGAGCAGCTCGACGCCCAGCTGCTGGGCGCGAGCCGGCGTGACGTAGGGGTCGTAGCCGACGACGCGCACGCCGAACGCGCGCAGACGCTCAGCGACGAGGGCGCCGATACGGCCGAGGCCGAAGATGCCGACGGTCTTCTCGAAGAGCTCCGTGCCGGTGAACGAGCTGCGCTTCCAGGCGCCGCCCGCCAGCGACGCGTGGGCGGCGGGGATGTGACGGGCGAGGCTCAGGATGTGCCCCACGGTGAGCTCGGCGGCCGAGATGACGTTGGAGGTCGGCGCGTTCACGACCATGACGCCCGCGGCGGTCGCCGACTTGATGTCGACGTTGTCGAGTCCGACGCCGGCGCGCGCGACGACCTTGAGAGCGGGGGCCGCGGCGAGGGCCTCGGCGTCGATCTGGGTCGCCGAGCGGATGAGCACGGCGTGCGCCTCGGCGAGGGCTGCCAGGAGCGCGGGGCGATCGGTCCCGTCGACGTTGCGCACGTCGAAGTCGGGCCCGAGGGCGTCGATCGTGGCGGGTGAGAGTTCTTCTGCGATCAGGACGACAGGCTTGGACACGGCGAAAGACCTTCGGGGCGGTGCACGACGGCAGAGGCGGTGGGACGCGCGCCACACATCAACGGGGCGGGCGGTGCCAGCCTACCGCCACCGCGCCGTGCGGCCCGACCGTATGACGGCCGTCAGCCGTACAGCGCGCTGGAGGCGGCCGCGTACGCGAAGATGTTCAGCCAGAACGCCGCGATGAGCGCAAGACCCGTCAAGAGGACGATCGCGAACTGCCCCGCGCTGCGCCGCCAGCCGATCGCGAACGCGACGCCGAACACGACGAGCGGGAAGACGACCGGCAGCAGCAGGACGAACCAGCCGTAGCCGCTCAGCCCCTCCACACCCGAGGCCTGCTGGGTGAGGAAGCCCAGTGCCGTCCAGACGACGTAGGCATAGAGCAGTGCGAAGACGCCGGCGATCGTGACGATGAGCCAGACCGGGAGGCTGGGCTTGCGTGCGGAGGAGTCGACGGCGGTCACAGCGCGGCTCCTGCCAGGACGAAGGGCCAGGGGATGAGCAGGACCGCCCCCGCGACGAGGAGCGTGAAGCGGATCCACGATCGCGTCCCCCGAGTGAGCCAGAAGACGGTGACGAACCACAGCGGCAGCGCGAGCACGGCGAGCCACAGCGTGATCTGGAAGGCGGCCGGCTCGAGGAACAGCGACGCGACGAGCTGCAGGCGGGCCGCCCCGAGCAGCCAGCCGATCGTGAGGAGGAGATAGACGCCCGCGAGGATGCCGATGCCGATGAGCGCCGCGTTCCCGAGCTGCTGCCGCGGCGGCTCGGCCCAGGTCACGGCACGCGGCTCTTCCACCGTCGGCGGGCCCACGAGGTCGCTGCCCTTGCCGACCGCGGTGTAGCCGTCGGGCAGCACCGTGGTCGCGGCATCCGTGTCCTCTGCGTGAGCGTCGGGAACGGACGAGGTCTTGCCGACGTCGAGCGTCGGGTCGTCGTCTCCGTCCCAGCTCAGGGCGTCGTCGTCGCGTCCGGGAGTCACGCATCCAGCGTAGTGGCGCCGTCCGACGGGATGACGGAGGCCCTCGCGACGGCTAGCCTCGGCTTGCACGGCGCCACGGCCGGCGCCGCGACACGGGGGTGATCGCATGTGCCGCTGGCTCGCGTACGCGGGAGAGCCGCTCCAGCCGTCCACACTGATCCTCGAGACCAAGCACTCGCTCGTCGCGCAGTCGCTCAACTCGCCGCTCGGGTTCGAGACGGTGAACGGCGACGGGTTCGGTGTCGGCTGGTACGGGAAGGATGCCGCTCCCGGCGCGCCGCCCGCGCTCTTCCACAGCATCGAGCCGGCGTGGCACGACGAGAACCTGCGCGAGCTGACGCAGGCGATCGAGAGCCCGCTGTTCCTCGCGCACGTGCGGGCTGCCGCCGGCCCCCCGATCCAGCAGACCAACTGCCACCCGTTCCGCTACGGGCACTGGCTCTTCATGCACAACGGCGGCCTCGCGCACTTCTCACGCCTGCGTCGCGACCTCATGCTCGCGGTGGACCCCGAGCTCTTCCCGCACATCCGCGGCACGACGGACTCCGAGGTGCTCTTCCACCTCGCGCTCACGTTCGGGCTGCAGGAGGATCCCGTGCGGGGCCTCGGTCGCGCCATCCGCCGCGTCGAGGAGGTCGCCGACAGCCACGGCATCCGCGACAGCGTCCAGGGGACGTTCGCCGTGTCGGACGGTGCGACGCTCTGGGCCTTCCGCTACTCGACGGCGGGGCGCTCGCGCACGCTGTTCCACTCCGCCGACATGTCGACGCTGCACGAGACGTATCCGCACAACGACCGCCTGCGACGGTTCGGGGCGAAGGCGCGCGTCGTGGTGTCCGAACCGCTCAGCGACCTGCCGGGCGCCTTCGTCGAGGTCGGCGAGTCGACCGTCACGATCCTCGACGCCGACGACTTCCGAACCGGGCCCTTCCTCGCCGCGTGACGCGCTGCACAGAGGAGCGCCGGGTGAACGGCCATTGATGGTCTTGCATTCACCCGGCGCCGAAGCATCCGACCGGCAGCGCACTCACTCGGTGGCCGGAACCGTGCAGACGAGGTGGTAGCTGCCGTCGGGGTGCTCGACCACCGCGTGCCGCCGGCAGGCCGACGAAGGAAGCTGCCCTTCGCGGATGCGGCGCTCGATGTCTTCGGCGACCCGGTCGGCGGGCCGGCCGGCGTACTCCTCGATGCGACTCTGATCGACGGGTCCCCGCTGCGGCACCGAGATGGGCTGGACGGAGGGCTGGGCGCCCGTCTGGCACGCGGTCAGTCCGAGCGCTCCCGCGGCGATCGCGGTGATCACGATGATGCGGGCGATGGTTGTCTTTCGCATTTCTGCGTCTCCTTGCTCTGCCGGCTCCGGGATCGGCCGGTCCTTCGATATCGACGGTGCGCCGCGCTCATATCCGATCGACGATCGCGCGATATCCAGTCGATATCCGGCGTCGAGCGGAGCCGTTGACCGATATCGCCTCCCAGGTCGACACTTCCCTCATGGTCGTCAAGGTGCTCGGCCCACTGGACACCGGCACTGACCCGCTCAGCCCGAGAGAGCGGACAGTGCTCTCGGCGCTGATCGTGCGCGCCGGATCGACGATCGCCCCCTCGGAGCTGGCCGAGGCCTGGTGGGGCGACGCGCCGCCGCGCACATGGGAGCAGCAGATCCGCAACTCCGTCGCCCGCATCCGGGCGCGGCTCGGCAGGGGAAGCATCGAGACACTCGGCTGGGAGTACCGGCTGTCGCTCGACGCCGACTCGATCGACGCCTTCCGTTTCGAACGCCTCGTCTCCACCGCGCGGGGCCACGTGCTGCGCGGCGAGCACGAGCGCGCCGTCGACGCATACGGGCGGGCGCTCGCCCTTTGGCGCGGCGCGCCGCTCCAGGATGTGACGCGATGGGAGCCGGGCGTCGTCGAGGCGATGCGTCTGGGCGAGATCCGCGCGAGCGCCGAAGAGGAGCTCCTGGATGCCCGGCTCGCCGTCGGCGAGCATCGCTCCGTGATCGCGGACGCCGAGCGGCTCCTGCGCGAACAGCCGCTTCGCGAGGACCGCTGGACGATCGTCGCGCTCGCGAACTACCGCGCGGACCGTCAGGCCGAGGCGCTGGCCGTGCTGCGTGCCGCGCGGGAGCGCCTCGCGGACGAGCTGGGGATCGAGCCGGGACCGAGACTCGCGTCGCTCGAGCTCGCGATGCTGCGCCGCGATCCGGCCCTCGACGTGCCCGCCGCCTCCGCACGGACCATGACGGCGTGCCCCTACCCGGGTCTGAGGCCGTTCGGGCCTGACGACGCAGATGTCTTCTTCGGCCGCGAGGACGATGTCGAGGCGCTCCTCGAACGGGTCGCACCGCGCGGCATCGTCACGATCGCCGGCGCGTCTGGGACGGGGAAGTCCTCACTCGTACTCGCCGGACTCGTCCCGCGTCTTCGTGCGCGCGGCAGCGTCGTCGAGATCGTGCGGCCGAGCGTGGGCGGAGTATCGACCCTCGGGCGTGCCGCGGAGCGCGGGCAGATCATCGTCGTGGATCAGGCGGAGGAGCTGCTCGCCATCGATCATGACGAGGTACGGGCCTTCGCACGCACGGCGCGCGCGTTCCTCGACGACGGACATGCGCTGCTCATGACCGTGCGATCCGACGCGCTCGACCGGCTGCGGGCCTTCCCCGAGATCGGCGACGAGATCGGACGCGGCATCTTTCTGCTGGGTGGGCTGTCGGATGCCGCCTACCGGAGCGCGATCGAGCAGCCGGCGCGTCAAGCGGGCCTCGTGCTGGAGCCCGGGCTCGTCGAGGTCGCGGTGCGCGACGCGGGCGACCGTGCGTCCACGCTTCCCCACCTCTCCCACGCGATGCAGGAGACGTGGGCCCGGCGCGAAGGCACGACGCTCACGGTCGACGGCTATCAGCGATCGGGCGGCATCCCCGGCGCCATCGCGCAGTCGGCTGAGGAGGCCTTCCGCGAGCTCGCGCCGGACGAGCAGGCTTCCTGCCGCAATCTGATGCTCCGGCTCATCGAGCGCGGTGCGGACGGCGTGTCCACGCGCCGTCGGGTCGTGGCGGAGCCGCTTCTCTCGGATGCCGGGCGCCGGCGTGTGCTGGAGCGCATGGTCCGCGCACGTCTCGTGACGCTCGACGGCGACGCGGTCGTGGTCGCCCACGAGGCGGTCGCGACGGCGTGGCCGAGGCTCGACGCATGGCTCGAGGAGGATGCCGAGGGTGCGCGAACCCTGCGGTCGATCGAGTCGGGAGCCGCCGTGTGGGCGGCCGGCGGCAAGGACGACGACGACCTGCTCCGCGGTGCCCGGCTGCACAGCGCCCTGACCTGGCAGGATTCGGCCGATCCCGATCTCACGCCCGTCGAGCGGGACTTCCTCACCGCCTCCGATGCGCGGGAGCAGGGCGAACTCCGCGACCTCAACGAGCGGGCCGGCCGTGACCGGCGGCGCAATCGGGTGCTCGGCGCCGCTCTTGCAGGCGCGGGCATCCTGCTCGTCGCAGCGATCGTGGCGGGCAGCTTCGCCGCGATCCGCGGTCAGGAGGCGACCGCGGCAGCCGAGGACGCGCAGATCGAAGCCCTCGTCGCGACGTCGCTCTCGCTGCGCTCGTCCGACCGTGAACTCGCCGCCCTGCTCGCCGTAGAGGCCCACCGCCGCTGGCCCGACGACGACCGTGCACGCAGCGCGCTGTTCGGTGTGATGACGGCCGCTGACGGGCTCATCAGCCGAACGCAGCCTTCAGACACCTGGCGGACCCTGACGCTCCTCGGCGACGGCTCCACAGCGCTGCAGGCGATCGACGACCCGAACGGCTCGCGGCTCGAGGTCGTCGATACCGACACGGGGGCGGTCGTGCGCACTCTGGACGCCCCGCTTCCCGAGCGAGTGCCACCTCACGATCGCACCGTGGCGACAAGCCCGAACGGTCGTTACGCAGTCATCCAGTCCCCTCGATGGGCTCCCGGGGACGAATGCTGCCTGAATCACGTCCTCGTCGTCGATCTCGAATCCGGTCAGGAGGTGGGTGCGACCCAGCTGCTCGCGGCTCGCACGAGCAGCTCGATGGCGTTCCGCAGCGACAGCGGCGCCGTGTTCCTCAGCAATCCCGTCACCTTCGACCTGCAGTCGATCGAGCTCACGACGGGCGAGGCGCGCGCGTCCTCGCCGAACGCCTTCGCAGATCACGCGGGTGAGGACGGGTTCATCAACGGCGTCGCGAACATCGGCGGGGGTCTCGTCGCCGTCGGCACGCCGCGCGAGGTCGTCCTGTATGACGAGACGACCCTCGAGGTGCGTCGTCGCGTACCGACGGAGGGCGATCTCAGTGCCTTCGTCGTGATCGGCGACGGAGCCGGCGGTCTCATCGCCTCGGGGAGCGAGGGCATCACCCGCCTGGACGGAGTGACAGGGCACGTGCTCTGGACGGCGCCGACCGTGGCGGGCCGCCCGTGCTGGGGTCTCGCGCTGGATGCGGCATCGGACACCCTCTACTGCTCGCGTCTCGGTGCAGTGTCCGCGATCGATGCGGATACCGGCCGATCCTTGGGCCGCGAGCTCGCGACGCTCGTCGACGATGCGCTCAATCTGCATCTGCGCAGCGAGGCACGCGAACTGCTGCTCAGCTCGAGAGCGGGCGAGCTCCAGCGGTGGGCGCTCGATGGCGGCGGCCCCGCGTCTGCGCTCGTCGCGCGAGGTCGTCAGCTGGTCGATGGGCTCGGCGCGGACGGCTCCGTTGCCATCACCTCCGCCATGGGCGGTGGTCCTCGGATGGCGTGGAACCTCGACACGGATGCACCCGTCGGGGACGAGGCCGAGTGGCTCGGCTGGGTCTCGGGGGATGTCATGGAGCGATGGACCGAGGCAGACGGATCGACGCTCCTCGCGCTCGACGGGTCCGAGGCTCGTCTGTCCGACGAGATCACGGACCGGCTGGGTGAGTCCTTTGCGCTCGTGCCCGCCTCGCCCGGGACCCGTTCCTACGCCGTCGGTCGGTCACCGGCGGTCCTCGTCGCCTTCGAGCCACGGACAGGTTCGCCCAGCGGGCCCTTCATCGAGGTTCCCGACGTGGAGCGGATGCAGCTCATCAGCGTGAGCGAGAGCGACGATGGCGCCCACGTCGCCTTCACCTACTTCGACGATGACACGCGGACGACGCAGACCGCCGTGTTCGACGCGAGCACCGGAGCTCTCGTCACCCGCGGCCTTCAAGCCACGGAAGGCAACCGGATCGTCGGCTCCGATGAGCTCATCACGGTCACCGACACCGCGCTCACGCGCCATGATCTGCTCACGCTCGAAGCGATCGAGTCGTTCCCCAAGCCGTTCAGCAGTGGGAATGTGATCGAGGTCAGCGACGACGGCAGGACGATGCTCGTCGTCGGCTGGGACAACCGTGCCGCCCTGTACGGCCTCGTCGGCGGGGTCAAGCTCGGCGACACGCTCGACGCGCCGAGCCCCGAGCTCGCGCAGGGCGCACATCTCTCGCGCGACGGAAAGCGCGTCGTCGCGAGCTCGCCCGAGGGCCTGCTCGTGTGGGATCTCGATCCCGCACACCACGCCCTGGCCGCGTGTGCCATCGCAGGGCGCGAGCTCACTCCGGTCGAGTGGCGCACCTACTTCGGCGACGAGCCGCAGCGCCCGACGTGCCAGGCGCAGTCCCGCTGACGGCATAGACCGGAGGACCGGCCGCTGCCGCCGCGGGTGGAGCGACGACGGCCGGCGACCTGCGCCGCGCTCACACGCTGAGTCGGGATATCCGCGGGCGATATCGGTCGGATATCCGCCGGTCGGGTCGAGTATTGACGCCGGCGGACAGCGGTTCGACACTTCGAGCATGGTCGTCAGGGTCTTGGGGCCGATGGAGACCGGGAGCGAAACGCTGAGTCCTCGCGAGCGGGCGATCCTCGCCGCGCTCATCGTGCGTGCAGGGACCGCCGTCGATCCGGATGAGCTGGCCGCCGCGGTCTGGGGCGACGAGCCTCCGGCGACGTGGGCACAGCAGGTGCGCAACGCCGTCGCCCGGATCCGCAAGGCTCTGGGCAGCTCGAGCGTCGAGACCGTCGGCTCCGATTACCGCCTCGGCCTGGATCCCGACGCGATCGACGCGGTCCGCTTCGAACGGCTCGTCTCGACCGCGCGGGGCCACGCACTCCGCGACGAGCACGATCGAGCCGTCGACGCGTATCGTCGGGCGCTCGCCCTCTGGCGCGGCAAGCCGCTGCAGGACGTGCGCGACTGGGAGCCGGCGATCGTCGAAGTCCTCCGGCTCGAATCGATCCGGCAAGGCGCCGAGGAGGAGCTGCTCGATTCGAGGCTCCAGACGGGAGAGGCGGCATCCGTCATCCCGGATGCTGAGCGCCTGGTCCGCGACGACCCGATGCGGGAGTCGCGCTGGGCGATCCTGGCCCTGGCGAACTACCGCGCCGATCGCCAGTCCGATGCGCTCGCGACGCTCCGCGAGGCACGCCGCCGGCTGGACGAGGAGCTCGGCATCGAGCCCAGTGCCCGCCTCGCCGAACTCGAGCGGGCGATCCTGCGCCGTGCGCCGGCACTCGATGCCGTCGCACCCCTGGTCCCCACGTCGAGGGACTGCCCGTATCCCGGGCTCCGCGCGTTCAGGCCCGAGGAGGCCGAGCTGTTCTTCGGGCGCGAAGACGATGTCGAGGCCGTGCTCGAGGTTCTCGGGCGCAGCCGGCTGGTCGCCATCGCGGGGCCTTCGGGAACCGGCAAGTCCTCGCTGCTCCTCGCGGGCGTGATCCCACGACTGCGGGCGCGCGGGAGGCAGGTGGAGGTCGTCCGGCCGACCTCCGAGGCAGCCGGCGACATCGCTCGGGGCGTCGAGCGCGCAGACGTCATCGCGATCGACCAGTCCGAGGAGCTCCTGCATGTGTCCGATGACGTCGTCGCGGAGGTCGCTCAGTCGACCCGCGCGTTCATGGATGCCGGCGGCACCGTCCTTCTGACCATCCGCTCGGACGCACTCGACGCCATGCGGGCCGTGCCGGTGATCGGCGAGCGGCTCGGCACAGGAGTGTTCCTCCTGGGCCCGCTCACCGAAACCGCGCTGCGCGACGCCGTCGTCGAGCCCGCTGGGAGAGCCGGGTTGAGGCTCGAGCCGGGACTCGTCGAGCTCGTCGTCCGCGACTCCGGCGACCGCTCCGCCACCCTCCCCCACCTCTCGCACGCCCTCCGCGAGACCTGGATCCGGCGCGAGGGCGTGACCCTCACGGTCGAGGGCTACCGCACGACCGGCGGGATCGCCGGTGCCATCGCGAAATCCGCCGAGGAGGTCGTCGCGGAACTCGCGCCGCACGAGCGCGAGATCTGCCGCTCGCTCCTGCTCCGGATGATCGACCGCGGCGCCGATGGTTCGTCCACCCGTCGGCGGGTCGCGATCGGTCCGCTCATCGCGGATGCCGAGAGGCTCGCTGTGCTGGAGAGGCTCACGGCGGCTCGCCTCGTCACGATCGACGGCGACTCCGCGACGATCGCCCACGAAGCGGTCGCCCGCGCGTGGCCCCGCCTGGACGCCTGGCTCGAGGAGAGCGTCGAATCCGTGCGGACGATGCGGGCCGTCGAGTCTTCGGCACTGGCATGGGACGCCGACGGCAGGTCGGACGACGACCTGCCGCGCGGGGCGCGGCTGCACGCGATCGCGGCGTGGCGCGCAGCATCCGACTCCGACGTGACCCCGCTCGAGGGCGAGTACATCGAGCGGGCCCTCGCAGGCGAATCGGCCCGTGCGGCGGCCGACCGCGCGGCGGCACTGCGAGAACAGAGGCAGAACCGACGGCTGCGATGGGCGCTGGCGGGCGCCGCAGCTCTCCTCGTCGCCGCTGTCGTCGGCGGAGGTCTCGCTGCAGTCCGCGGCCAAGAGGCGACGGCCGCCGCCGAGGACGCGAAGATCGAAGCGCTCGTCGCGACTTCCCTCTCGCTTCGCTCGTCCGATCGAGACCTCGCCGCCCTGCTCGCTGTCGAGGCGCATCGCCGCTGGCCGGACGACGACCGCGCGCGCAGCGCCCTCTTCGGGGTCATGACGGCGGCCGGGGGCCTCATCAGCCGCATCGATCACCCCGGTGCGATGATCGCCCTCGCGATCCTGCGCGACGGCGACACGGCGCTCCGCGCGATCGAAGATGACGCGGGTCCCCGCCTGGAGATCATCGACCTGGAGTCCGACACCGTGATCCGCACGCTGGAGGCGGCCCCGCCCGTAGCTGAGACCGGCGAGGAACGGACCATCGCGATCACCCCCGACGGCCGGACGGCCGTTGTACAGACCTCGTTGTGGGCGGACGAGCGGGGTCGCTGCTGCGACAATCACTTCCTCGTCGTCGATCTCGACTCGGGTCGCGCACTGCCCGCCAGTCAGGTGCTTCGTGCGCGCACGAGCGGCAACATGGCATTCAGCAGCGACGGAACCGCCGTCTTCGTGGCGAACCCCGTCACGCTGGATCTGCAGTCGATCGATCTGCGCACGGGACAGGCGCGGGCGTCGTCCCCCGACGCCTTTGAGAATCACAGCGGCGAGGACGGTGTCAGCAATGCCGTGGCGAACGTCGGAGGCGGCCTGATCGCGGTGGGAACGCCGACGGCGATCGTCCTCTACGACGAAGTGGATCTCTCTCTCCGAGGACGGCTGCAGACGGAGGGCGACCTCGGCACGACGGCCATCGTGGCCGACCGTGCCGGCGGTCTGTTCGCAGCCGGTCAAGACGGCGTCACTCACGTCGACGTGGCGACGGGTGTCATCCGCTGGGTGGGCGCGCGCGTCGAAGGGCGGCCCTGTTGGCATCTCGCAGTCGATCCGGAGTTCGGAAAGCTCTACTGCTCGAGACTCGGCTCGGTCTCAGAGCTGTATGCCGACTCCGGCCGCTCCAGCCGTCGGGAGTTCGCCGCGCTCATCGATGAGCCGGCGAGCATGTTCCTTCGCTCGGCCGCGCGAGAGCTCGTCCTCCTGTCAGAGCTGGGTCAGGTCCAGCGCTGGCGGCTCGATGGATCTGGTCCTGCTTCGACGCTCGTCGCCCGTGGCCGTCAGCTCGTCGGCGGACTGGGCGCCGACGGCTCGGTCGCCATCACGGCGCCGACCGGCGGAGGGTCGTTCCAGGCATGGGATGTCGACGCTGATCGTCCCGTCGGGAAACCGGCCGAGTGGCTCGACTGGGCCTCCCCCGATGTCATGACTCACCGCAACGACGATGGCGTCGACACTCTGCTGGCCGAAGACGGCGGGGAGGTTCCTGTCTCTCGCGACATCAAGGTGCGATTCGAGGGGGGAATCTTCCTCCAATCCGCGCCGCCGGGCGCACATGCCTTCGCATTCGTGGACGGCTTCCCCCGGTTCGTCGCGGTCGATCCGGCAACGGGTGAGGCGGGGGGACGAATCATCGTCGTCCACGACGTGCAGGACGGGATGTATCTCATCGGTGTCAGCGAAAGCGCGGATGCAGCACGAGTTGCGCTCACCTACTACGACTCAGGCCCACGCACGACCCAGACGGCGGTGTTCGACGCGCGCACAGGCGATCTCATCGCACAGGGCGCGGTAGGCACCGAAGGCAACGCGATCGTCGGATCGGATCGAATCGTGACGGTGAGCGATACGGCGCTGACTCTGCGCGACTTGGAGACACTCGAAGAGATCGAGTCGTTCCCGAAGCCGTTCAGCAGTGGCAACACGATCGAGGTCAGCGACGATGGTCGCACGATGCTCGTCGTCGGCTGGGACAACCGTGCTGCTCTCTATGGCCTGGCACAGGGCGTCAAACTCGGCGACACGATGGATGCCCCCAGCCCCGAGCTCGCCGAAGGGGCGCATCTCTCGCGCGACGGATCGAGGCTCGTCGTGAGCTCACCCGAGGGCCTCCTCGTCTGGGACCTCGACCCCGCGCTCCATGCGGAGGCCGCGTGCGCGATCGCCGGTCGGCAGTTCACGGCGGTGGAATGGCGGACGTACTTCGGCGACGAGGCTCAGCGTCCGACCTGCGAGGCCGGCTGAGGCCGCACAGAAAGAACCGGCCGCCGCCGCCCCGTGTGGGGGCGACGACGGCCGGCCAAAGCCGAGCGGGTGTGCCGGCTGGTCTCTGTGGGGACGAACTCAGCGCGCCGCGCTGCCCTCGACGTAGTCGGCGTCCTGCTGCTTCCACGCGAAGAGTGCGCGCAGATCGCGGCCGACCTCTTCGATCGGGTGCTGTGCGGCCTTCTCGCGGAGCTCGAGGAACTCGGCGGCGCCGTTGTCCTGGTCGTCGATGAAGCGCTTCGCGAAGGCCCCCGACTGGATGTCGGACAGGACGCCCTGCATGTTCTCCTTGACGCGCGGGTCGATGACGCGCGGGCCCGAGACGTAGTCGCCGTACTCGGCGGTGTCCGAGACCGACCAGCGCTGCTTGGCGATGCCGCCCTCCCACATGAGGTCGACGATGAGCTTGAGCTCGTGCAGCACCTCGAAGTACGCGATCTGCGGCTGGTAGCCCGCCTCGGTCAGCGTCTCGAAGCCGTACTGGATCAGCTGCGAGACACCGCCGCAGAGGACGGCCTGCTCACCGAACAGGTCGGTCTCGGTCTCCTCCGTGAACGTCGTCTGGATGACACCGGCGCGCGTGCCGCCGATGGCCTTGGCGTACGACTTCGCGAGGTCCCACGCGGTGCCCGAGGCATCCTGCTCGACAGCGATGATGTCGGGGATGCCGCGTCCCGCGACGTACTCGCGACGCACCGTGTGGCCCGGCGCCTTGGGGGCGACGAGGATCACGTCGACGCCCTCGGGCGCCTCGATGTAGCCGAACCGGATGTTGAAGCCGTGCGCGAACGCGAGCGTCTTGCCGGGCGTCAGCTTGTCCTTGATGTGGTCGTTGTAGATGCCGCGCTGGTGCTGGTCCGGCGCGAGGATCATGATGACGTCGGCCCACTCTGCGGCGTCGGCCACCGACTTGACCTCGAAGCCCTCGTCCTGCGCCTTCTCGGTCGACTTCGAGCCCTCCTTGAGGGCGATGACGACCTCGACGCCCGAGTCGCGCAGGTTCTGCGCGTGGGCGTGGCCCTGCGAGCCGTAGCCGACGATGGCGACCTTCTTGCTCTGGATGAGCGAGAGGTCGGCGTCGGCGTCGTAGAAGATTTCAGCCATCTTCGTGTTTCTCCTTGATTGCGGTGTGGAAAGTTGATGGATGCTGTGGGTCAGCCGCGCAGCACGCGCTCGGTGATGCTCTTGCCGCCGCGGCCGATCGCGAGCAGGCCCGACTGGGCGAGCTCCTTGATGCCGAAGGGCTCGAGGGCGCGGAGGAAGGCATCGATCTTGCCCTTGTCGCCCGTGACCTCGGCCACGAGCGCATCCGGAGCGTAGTCCACGATCTGCGCGCGGAAGAGGCTGACGACCTCGAGCACGTTCGACCGGTTCTGGTTGTCTGCGCGGACCTTCACGAGCATGTGCTCGCGCTGGACGGAGGCGACAGCATCCAGTTCCACGATCTTGATGACGTTCACGAGCTTGTTCAGCTGCTTCGTAACCTGCTCGAGGGGCAGCTCCTCGACGTCGACGACGACCGTGATGCGCGAGAGGCCGGGGACCTCCGTGACGCCCACCGCGAGCGACTCGATGTTGAAGCCGCGACGGGCGAACAGACCCGCGACGCGGGTCAGCAGACCCGGCTTGTCCTCCACGAGGAGGCTCAGCACGTGGCTCGACATGGGTCAGTCCTCCTGTTCGAACGCCGGCGCGTGGTCACGCGCGTACTGGACATAGCTGTTGCTGACGCCCTGCGGCACCATGGGCCACACCATCGCGTCGGCGCTCACGACGAAGTCGATGACGACGGGGCGGTCGTTCGTCTCCAGCGCCGTCTTAATGGCGGCATCCACGTCCTCCTCCTTCTCGACGCGGATCGCGAGGCAGCCGTACGCCTCGGCGAGCTTGACGAAGTCGGGGATGCGGACCGTGCCGTGGCCCGTGTTGAGGTTGGTGTGCGAGTAGCGGCCGTCGTAGAAGAGGGTCTGCCACTGCCGCACCATGCCCAGCGACGAGTTGTTGATGATCGCGACCTTGATCGGGATGTTGTTGATGGCGCAGGTGGCGAGCTCCTGGTTCGTCATCTGGAAGCATCCGTCGCCGTCGATCGCCCACACGTGGCGGTCGGGCTCGGCGACTTTCGCGCCCATCGCGGCGGGGACCGCATAGCCCATCGTCCCGGCACCGCCGGAGTTGAGCCACGAGTTCGGACGCTCGTACTTGATGAACTGCGCCGCCCACATCTGGTGCTGGCCGACGCCCGCGGCGTACACGCCCTCGGGGCCCGTGAGCTCGCCGATGCGCGAGATGACGTACTGCGGCGACATGAGCCCGTCGGTCGGCTGCGTGTAGCCGAGAGGGAACTCCGAGCGCAGGCCGTCCAGGAACGACCACCACTCCTCGGTGTCGGGCTTGGTCGAGGCCGCGGCATGACTGAAGGCCACCTCGAGGTCGACCAGGACGTCCTTCAGGTCGCCCACGATCGGCACGTCGGCCGTGCGGATCTTGGAGATCTCGGCCGGGTCGATGTCGACGTGCACGACCTGGGCCTTGGGCGCGAAGAGCGCCGCCTTGCCGGTGACGCGGTCGTCGAACCGCGCGCCGAGCGACACCAGGAGGTCGGCCTCCTGCAGCGCGAGCACGGCCGGGACAGTGCCGTGCATGCCGGGCATGCCGAGGTGCTGCTTGTGCGAGTCGGGGAACGCGCCGCGCGCCATGAGCGTCGTCACGACGGGAGCGCCCGTCGTCTCGGCCAGGGCGAGGAGCTCCTTCGACGCCTGCGCGCGGATGACGCCGCCGCCGACGTAGAGCACCGGCTTCTTCGCGGTCGCGAGCAGCTGGGCGGCGGCCTGGATCTGCTTGCCGTGCGCCTTCGTGACGGGGCGGTATCCGGGCAGGTCGATCTTCGGCGGCCAGACGAACGGCACCTCGGCCTGCTGCGCGTCCTTCGTGATGTCGACGAGGACGGGGCCGGGACGGCCCGTGCTCGCGACCTCGAACGCGGCCGCGATCGCGGCGGGGATCTCCTCCGCGCGCTTGACGAGGAACGAGTGCTTGGTGATCGGCATCGTGATGCCGACGATGTCGGCCTCCTGGAACGCGTCGGTTCCCATGAGGTTCGAGAACACCTGGCCCGTGATGCACACGATCGGGACGGAGTCCATGTAGGCGTCGGCGATGGCGGTGACGAGGTTCGTCGCGCCCGGGCCGGACGTCGCGATCGCGACGCCCGTGCGACCGGATGCCGCGGCATAGCCTTCGGCCGCGTGACCGGCGCCCTGCTCGTGGCGCACGAGGACGTGGCGGATGACCGACGTGTCCATGAGCGGGTCGTAGACGGGGAGGATCGCGCCGCCGGGCAGACCGAACACGTCGGTCACCCCCAGCAGCTCGAGCGACCGGACGACCGCCTCTGCGCCGGTGATCACCGGCGCGGACGCGGTTCGGGCGGGCGGCCGTGGCACGGCCGTGACGGAGTCGGCGGACATGATGGTGACCTTCGTATCTGGCGAGACGGAGTTTCTGAGGCCGTGTACTACCCCGTGACCGCTCCCTCGGAGGCGGAGCGGACGAGGCGGGAGTACTTGGCGAGGACGCCACGGGTATAGCGCGGGGGAAGGGGCTCCCAGCCTTCGCGGCGGGAGCTCAGCTCTGCCTCATCGACGAGTAGGTCGAGAGTGCGAGCCGCGATATCGACCCGTATCAGATCACCATCGCGCACGAAGGCGATGGGACCAGCGTCCACCGCTTCGGGTGCTATGTGGCCGATGCACAGGCCGGTTGTGCCGCCTGAGAATCTGCCGTCCGTCAAGAGTAGTACATCTTTTCCGAGCCCAGCGCCCTTGATGGCGGCCGTGATCGCGAGCATCTCGCGCATGCCGGGGCCGCCCTTGGGGCCCTCGTAGCGGATGACGACGACGTCGCCGGCGTTGATCTCCCCGGCCTCCAGCGCGTCCATCGCGGCGCGCTCGCGCTCGAACACGCGGGCGGGTCCCTCGAAGACGTCGCTGTCGAAGCCTGCGGACTTCACTACGGCACCCTCGGGCGCGATCGTGCCGTGCAGGATCGTGATGCCGCCCTTCTCGTGGATCGGCTCGTCGAAGCGGTGGATGACGGTGCCGTCGACCGGGTCCGGATCCAGGGCGCGGAGGTTCTCGGCCATCGTCTTGCCCGTCACCGTGAGCGCGTCGCCGTGGATGAGACCCTCGTCGAGCATGGCCTTGAGGATGACGGGGATGCCGCCGTGCCGATCGACGTCGTTCATGACGTACTTCCCGAAGGGCTTCATGTCCGCGACGTGCGGGACCTTGTCGCCGATACGGTTGAAGTCGTGCAGGCTCAGGTCGACGTCGGCCTCGCGAGCGATCGCGAGGAGGTGCAGGACGACGTTGGTGGAGCCGCCGAGCGCCATCGCGAGGGCGATAGCGTTCTCGAACGCCTCCTTCGTCAGGATGTCGCGCGTCGTGATGCCCAGCTTGAGGAGGTTGACGACAGCCTCGCCCGAGCGGTGCGCGAAGTAGTCGCGGCGGCGGTCGGCCGACGGCGGCGCGGCCGACCCCGGGAGCGAGAGCCCGAGCGCCTCGGCGACCGAGGCCATCGTGTTCGCCGTGTACATGCCTCCGCAGGCGCCCTCACCGGGCGCGATGGCGCACTCGATCCGCTTGAGGTCGGCCTCGCTCATCTTGCCCGCGAGGCAGGCGCCGACGGCCTCGAACGAGTCGATGATCGTGACGTCCTTCTCGGTGCCGTCCGAGAGCTTGACCCAGCCGGGTGCGATCGAGCCGGCGTAGAGGAAGACGCTCGAGAGGTCCAGGCGCGCCGACGCCATGAGCATGCCGGGGATCGACTTGTCGCAGCCGGCGAGCAGGACGGATCCGTCGAGGCGCTCGGCCATGATGACCGTCTCGACCGAGTCGGCGATGACCTCCCGCGACACGAGCGAGAAGTGCATGCCCTCGTGGCCCATCGAGATGCCGTCCGAGACCGAGATCGTGCCGAACTGCAGGGGGTATCCTCCGCCCGCGTGTACGCCCTCCTTGGCGCCCTGGGCGAGCCGGTCGAGGCTCAGGTTGCAGGGCGTGATCTCGTTCCAGCTCGAGGCGATGCCGATCTGGGGCTTGTCCCAGTCCTCGTCGCCCATGCCTACGGCGCGCAGCATGCCGCGGGAGGTGGTGGCTTCGATCCCGTCGGTGACGACGCGGCTGCGGGGCTTGATGTCGATGGCAGGCTGAAGCTCTTCGGGGGCTTGGGGCATAAGCGGAAGTCTATTCCCGCGGCGCACTGCGGCGGTGCGCGAGCGAGGCGAGCAGTTCCGCCATCGCGGGGATGTCGCGCACCGAGATCGCGGCCGCCGTCGGGCCTCCCCCGACGTGCACGCCGAGGTCCTGCGGCAGCAGGCGCTTGAGCGCGTCCTCGTCGGTCACGTCGTCGCCCGCGAACAGCACGGCCGCCGCACCTGTGCAGTCGCGGAGGGCGGCGACGGCAGCATCCTTGCCCTCGTGCCGGAAGGCGAACTCGATGATCCCGTGGCCCGAACGGCGTCGCCAGTGGGGCGCCTCGGCGGCGACGATGCGATCCGCCCGGCGGTTCGCGAGGTGCGCGGTCTCGGCATCCGCCCGCCTCGTGTGGACACCGAATCCGAAGGTCTTCGGCTCGATCCAGACGCCATCGAGGTCGCTCGTGGCCTGCTCGGCCTCGGTGCGCAGGCGGTCGCGCAGCTCGACGGCGCCGGGCTCGTCGACGGGGTCGATGCGCCCCTCCCCCGGGATCCAGTACTCCGCCCCGTGCGAGCCGGCCAGCAGGAGCGGCGAGTCGTCGCCGTGCTCGGCGATGAGGCGCAGGTCGCTGAGGCTCCGGCCCGAGACGAGGGCGACGAACGTGTCGGGCACAGCGACGAGCGCCTCGACCGCTTCCCGTGCCGCGGGCAGCATGCGGGCGTCCATCGGTTCGTCGATCAGCGGCGAGAGCGTGCCGTCGAAGTCGAGGGCGACCAGGAGCGGCGTCGGCGCGACGATCCGGTCGAGCGCCTCGTCGGTGGTCATCGTCATGACGTCGTCCCTTCCTTGGCGCGCCTCACGCCGTCCAGTGCCGCGAGGAACGAGTGCGACCAGCGGGCGATGTCGTTCTCGATGACCTTCTTGCGCAGGGCCCGCATGCGGCGGCCCTGCTCGCTCGCGGGCATCTCGACAGCCCGCATCATCGCTTCCTTCAGCCCGTCGATGTCGTGCGGGTTGATGCGTATGGCGCTGCCGAGCTCGTCGGCGGCTCCCGCGAACTCGCTCAGCAGCAGCACGCCGCGGTTGTCGATGCGGCTCGCGACGTACTCCTTCGCGACGAGGTTCATGCCGTCCCGCAGCGCCGTGACGAGCATGACGTCGGCGGCGAGGAAGAGCGCCACCATCTCCTCGCGCGGGTACGCCTGGTGCAGGTACCGGATCGCGGTGTGGCCGACGGTGTCGTGGTCTCCGTTGATGCGACCGACGGTCAGCTCGATCTCGTCGCGCAGCTGGATGTAGGCGTCGACGCGTTCGCGGCTGGGGCTCGCGACCTGCACGAGCGTGGCGTCCTCGACCGTGAGCCGGCCGTCCTCGAGCAGCTCGCCGAACGCCTTGAGCCGGTGGCGGATGCCTTTCGTGTAGTCGAGTCGGTCGACGCCGAGGAACACCGTCTTCGGATTGCCCAGGCCCTCGCGGATCTCCGCCGCGCGAGCGCGGATGTCCGAGCGCTGCGCGAGTTCGATGTACGACGTCGCGTCGATCGAGATCGGGAACGCCTTCGCCAGGGCCGTGCGGGTCGAGCCATCCGCCTGAGGCACGTGGATGCCGGACGCCTTCGTCTCGAAGCGCAGCTGCCGGCGCACGGCGCGCGCGAAGTTCGAGGCATCCGTGACCCGCTGGAAGCCGATGACATCGGCTCCCAGCAGTCCCTCGAGCACCTGCCGACGCCACGGCAGCTGCGAGTACAGGCCGTATGCGGGGAAGGGAATGTGGTGGAAGTAGCCGATCGTCAGGTCGGGCCGGGCCTCGCGGAGCATCGCCGGGACGAGCTGAAGCTGGTAGTCCTGCACCCAGACCGTTGCGCCTTCGGCGGAGACGGATGCTGTCGCTTCGGCGAAGCGCCGGTTCACCGCGACGTAGGCGTCCCACCACACGCGCCGGTAGCGCGGCTCGGCGATGACGTCGTGGTACAGCGGCCAGATCGTGTCGTTCGAGAAGCCTTCGTAGTAGTTCTCGATCTCCTCGGCGCTCAGCGCCACGGGGACGAGGTGCGTGCCCTCGAACTCGAAGGGCTCGACCTCGACGTCGGGCTGACCGGGCCAGCCGACCCAGGCTCCGTCGGCGCGCCGCATGACCGGCTCGAGGGCCGTGACGAGGCCACCCGGCGATCGGCGCCAGCTGTCGCCGTCCTCGTCCGAGCCTGAGACGCGGTCCACGGGCAGCCGGTTTGCGACGACGACGAGTTCTGCCAGTGACACATTCGCTCCGGTTCCGTATGGGTGGGACCAGGCTAACAGCGGGCCCGTCGTGCCTGCGGGGGCATGCGTCCGGCGGCGGCGCATGCTAGGGCACGCGCGTCCGCGGGGGAAGACAGCCTGTCGCGCCGTGCGGTTGCGGGCGTCGTGCCGCTAGCGTGGGCCCATGCGCAAGTACCTGTTCGGCACGGGCCTCCTCGGCGTCATCACGGGCGGCATCGCGCTGTTGCGCGCGCTCCAGAACAACGCGCCGTTCACGTGGCGCGTCGCGCTGGCGTGGCTGAGCTGGGCGATCTCGCTCGTCCTGGCGATCGGTGCGATCGTGGACGTCCGCCGTGCCGGCCAGGGCCAGACGGTTGCGCCGGACTCGCCCATCGCGGGCCACGAGGACAAGATCCTCCAGAAGCGGCTCAGGCGCTGAGCGGGCGCCCGCGCGTCAAGCGTGCAGCGGGATCTCGTAGTGCACGAATCCCGTGCTCGTCGCCACGCGGTCGTACAGCGCCCGCGCCGTCTCGTTCGACTGCTGCGTGAGCCAGTAGACCTTCCGGCATCCGGCGTCGTCGGCCCATGAGCGGACATGCTCGATGAGCGCGCGCCCGACGCCCCCGCCACGCGTGGCCGGTGCCACGAACAGGTCTTCGAGATAGCAGTACGTCGTCGTGGTCCAGGTCGCGCTGTGCGTGAGCCAGTGCACGATCCCGACGGCCCGGCCGTCGGCATCCCGTGCGACGGCGCCGTGCAGCTCCTCACCGGCGATGAGCCGCTCGAAGGTCGCGTCTGTCACCTCGTCCGACAGGGATGCCTCGTAGAAGGTCAGATAGCCGCGCCACAGCGCGAGCCACTCGTCGCGGTCGGATACAGCGAGGGGCGCGATCGTCGTCACCCGCACGACGCTACCGCGCCCCTCGCTCTCGTGCTCAGCGCGTCAGGATGAGTGCGTCGCCCTGGCCGCCGCCACCGCACAGCGCGACGGCGGCTGTACCGCCTCCACGGCGCACGAGCTCGTGCACGGCGTGCACGACGAGCCGGTTGCCCGACGCTCCGATCGGATGTCCGATCGCGATCCCGCCGCCGTGCGGGTTCACGATATCGTCCGAGAGCCCGAGCTCGGCCTGCGACCGCGCGACGACGGCGCCGAAGGCCTCGTTGATCTCGACGAGGTCGAGATCGTCGACGGACAAGCCCTGCTTGCCGAGCGCCTTCTCGATCGCCCGCGCGGGCTGCGAGTGCAGCGAGTTGTCGGGGCCTGCGACCTGGCCCGCCGCGCCGACGACGGCGAGCACGGGCCAGCCCTGCTCGTCGGCGTGCGAGCGCGTCGTCAGCACGACCGCAGACGCCCCGTCCGAGATCTGCGACGAGTTGCCCGCCGTGATCGAGCCGCCCTCCGCGAACGCGGGGCGCAGGTTCGCGAGCGTCTCGACCGTGGTCTCGGGTCGCACGCCCTCGTCCTTGGTCACGATGACGGGGTCGCCCTTTCGCTGCGGGATCTCGACGGGGACGATCTCGGCCTCGAAGAGACCGTCGGCTTGTGCGGCCGCGGCGCGCTGGTGCGACCTCGCGGCGACAGCATCCTGAACCTGACGTGTGATCTCGAGGCGGCCGTTGTGCCGCTCGGTGGACGCGCCCATGCTCTCGCGGTCGTAGGCGTCGGTGAGTCCGTCGTAGGCCATGTGGTCGAGCACCTCGACCGAGCCGTACGCCCAGCCGTCGCGGGAGCCGGCCAGCAGGTGCGGTGCGCGGGTCATCGATTCCATACCCGCCGCGACGACGACGGTCGCGTCGCCGAGCTTGAGCATGCGCGCGGCGTCGATGACGGCCGTGAGCCCCGAGAGGCAGACCTTGTTGACCGAGCCCGCGTGGACGTCCCAGCCGATGCCGGCGCCGACGGCGGCCTGCCGAGCGGGGTTCTGTCCCGCCCCGGCGGGGAGCACCTGACCGACGAGCACGGCGTCGACGGCCTTCGGCGGGATGCCGCCCTGGGCGAGCGCGCCCTTGATCGCGATGGAGCCGAGCTGCACCGCAGTGAGCGGCGCGAGCTGACCCTTGAGCCGCCCCTGCGGAGTGCGCGCGGCGGCGACGATGACGACGTCGTCGTTGTTGTTCATGCTTCGATCCTCATCTCGATACGCTCGTTCCTCGCTACTCGATGGCCGGGGGCGACGATGAGCTCCGGCTCGGTCGCCGCGACGACCTCGTCGACTGTCACCCCGGGGGCGAGCTCGACGAGCACGAGGCCTTCCTCGGTCACGTCGATGACGGCGAGGTCGGTGATGATGCGGTCGACGACGCCGCGGCCGGTGAGCGGCAGCGAGCATTCGTCGACGATCTTGGCGGAGCCGTCGCGTGCGACGTGCTCCATGAGGACGATGACGCGCCCGGCGCCGTGGACGAGGTCCATCGCGCCGCCGGGACCCTTGACCATCTTCCCCGGGATCATCCAGTTCGCCAGGTCGCCGGACTTCGACACCTGCATCGCGCCGAGGATCGCGGCGTCGATCTTGCCGCCGCGGATCATGCCGAAGCTCGTCGCGGAGTCGAAGAACGCCGCGCCCGGCAGCGTCGTGACGGTCTCCTTGCCGGCGTTGATGAGGTCGGGATCGACGTGCTCCTCGGTCGGGTACGGGCCGACGCCGAGGATGCCGTTCTCGGACTGCAGCACGACCGTGACGCCCTCGGGCACGTAGTTCGGCACGAGGGTCGGAAGGCCGATGCCGAGGTTGACGTACGCGCCGTCGCCGAGCTCGCGCGCCGCGCGCGCCGCCATCTCGTTGCGGGTGAGGGCCATGTCAGTTCTCCGATCCCTGGGCCTGGGTGACTGTCCGACGCTCGATGCGCTTCTCGATCCCGGATCCGACTTCGATGATCCGGTGCACGAAGATGCCGGGGAGGTGGATGCTGTCGGGGTCGAGTTCGCCCGGCTCCACGAGCTCTTCGACCTGCGCGATGCACACGCGCCCGGCCATCGCCGCGAGGGGGTTGAAGTTGCGCGCCGACTTGTTGAACACGAGGTTGCCGTGGCGGTCGCCCTTCAGCGCATGGACGAGCGCGAAGTCGGTGGTGATGGCCTCCTCGAGCACGAACTCGCACGGCTCGCCCGCGAAGTCGAACGTGCGGACGTCCTTCTTCGGCGAGGCCACCGCGATGCCGCCCTGACCGTCGTACTTGCGCGGCAGGCCGCCCTCGGACACCTGCGTGCCGACGCCCGTCTGCGTGAAGAAGGCCGCGATGCCGGAGCCTCCTGCACGGAGCTTCTCGGCGAGGGTCCCCTGCGGCGTGAGCTCGAGCTCGAGCTCACCCGACAGGAACTGCCGCTCGAACTCCTTGTTCTCGCCCACGTACGACGACGTCATCTTGCGAATGCGCTTCGCGTTCAGCAGGACGCCGAGACCCCAGTCGTCGACGCCGCAGTTGTTGCTCACGATGCTGAGGTCGCTCGTCCCCTGGGCGAGCAGCGCCTCGATGAGGGCGATGGGGTTGCCCGAGAGCCCGAACCCGCCTACTGCGAGGCTCGCTCCATCCGGGATGTCGGCGACGGCCTCCGCCGCCGACCCCACGGTCTTGTCGATCACGTGTCACTCCTTCGTCGCGCGTGCGCTCGCCCGCGACTGCGCGGGTCCCGTCCATCCTGCGCCCGGCGAGGTCGGGAGCGGGCGACCGCGCTTGCCATGTGGATGCGAGGACGCCTAGTGTCCATATCGTGGACACCACCGCGAACCGGAGCGTGCCCGGCGCGCAGTCGGTGGCGCGCGCGGCGCGCGTGCTGCGGCTCGTCACTTCTGCCGGCGACGACGGGCTCGCGGTCGCGGACCTCGCTCGCCGCGCTGAGCTGACCCGCCCGACCGCGCACCGGCTCCTGACCGCCCTGCGCCACGAGGGCCTCGTCGACCAGGACGAGCGCACGGGACGATGGATGCCGGGACCCGAGCTCTACTTGATGGGCACGGTCGCGGCATCCCGCTACGACATCACGGCCATTGCACGCGACATCGTCCGCTCGCTCGCCGTGCGGACGGAGGAGAGCGCGTTCCTCTCGGTCCGCCGCGGCGACGAGACCGTATGCCTCCTGCGCGAGGAGGGCAGCTTCCCGATCCGGTCGTTCGTGCTCTCCGAGGGCGTGCGCTTCCCGCTCGGCGTCGCGTCGGCCGGCCTCGCGATCCTCGCGTTCCTCCCTCCCCACGATGTGGACGCGTACTTCGAGCGGCATCCCGAGCTCGGCGAGCGATGGGGATCCTCGCACTCCGAGCCGCGGCTGCGCACGAGGCTGCGCGAGACGCAGGCCCGCGGCTACGCCCTGAACCCCGGCCTCATCGTCGAGGGCAGCTACGGCCTGGGCGCCGCGGTGTTCACGAAGGAGGGGCACCCGCAGTGGGCCCTGAGCCTCACGGGTGTCGAGTTCCGCTTCGGCGCCGATCGCCTCCCCGAGCTCGGCCGCACCCTCCTCGCGCACGCCCACCAGCTCACGACCCGCGTGGCCGCGGGAGGGCGCTGACGCGGCTCAGTCGCGTGCAGCCTCGAGCTCGCGCTCGATGACCGAGGCGACAGCATCCGCCCCCTCCGCCGACATCACGATCGTGTAGTGGTTGAAGCCCTCGACGCGCTCGTGACGCACGCCGGGGATGGCGGCGAGGACGCGCTCGAGGTGCGCGGGCGGGTAGAGCCCCGGCTCCTGGTCGAGCAGGCCGCGCGGCACCGTCACGAGAACGGCGGGATGCCGCAGCTCGGCCAGCGCGTCCCTCAGCGCCGACCCCGTGTTCATGTCGATCGTGTCGTCGACGGTCGTCGAGTAGCTCGTCGCGGGGCGGAACGCGTCGCCAGCCGGGACCAGGTCGTAGGCGAGGTAATCCTCGAGCTCGGGCGTCCAGTCCTGCTGGAAGGCGGGATGCTGTCGCCAGAAGTCGAGGTACTCCCGCACGTCGGCGAACCTCATCGAGAGCCGCGCAGCCGTAGGACCGAGGATCGTCGAGACGAGCTCGTCCGGATCGAGTCCCTGCGGTACGTCGAGCGGGAGTCCGCCGTCGACGAGGACGAGACGTGACACGCGTTCGGCGTGCCGGTGCGCGAAGACGACCGCCACGAAGCCGCCCATCGAGTGGCCGGCCACCACGGCCCGCGGAACGTCGAGCGCATCGAGGACGGCGGCGAGATCGGCGGCGTGCACAGCCATGCCCGCAGGACCCTCGAGCTCGTTGCTGCGGCCACGACCGCGCAGGTCGGGAGCGATGACCCGCACGCCGGGCAGCCGCTCCGCGACGAAGGGCCACGCACGGTGGGATGCTGTCACTCCGTGCACGGCGAGGACATCGGCGCGGGCGGGGCCGACGGGGTCCCAGACGCCGACGCGCAGCATCCCACCCGCCACGGGGACGTCGACCGTCCGGTGGGTGTGGGTCGTCATCGCGCCGTCCACCCGCCGTCCATCGTGTAGGAGGCGCCCGTCACCATGCCCGCCTTTTCGGAGGCGAGCCATCCCGCGAGCGACGCGACCTCGTCGGCCTCGACGAGGCGCTTGACGGCGATCTCGCCGAGCATGACCTTCTCGACGACCTCGCTCTCGGGGATGCCGTGGATGCGCGCCTGATCGGCGATCTGCTTCTCGACGAGTGGAGTGCGGACGTACGCGGGGTTGATGCAGTTGCTCGTGACGCCGTGCGAGCCGCCCTCGAGCGCCGTGACCTTCGACAGCCCCTCGAGCCCGTGCTTGGCCGCGACGTACGCCGATTTGAAGGCGCTCGCGCGCAGCCCATGGGCGCTCGAGATGTTGATGATGCGACCCCAGCCGCGCTCGTACATGCCTGGCAGCGCCGCGCGGATCAGGAGGAACGGCGACTCGAGCATGAGCCGCAGGATGAGCCGGAACATGTCGGGCTCGAACTCGTGGATGGGTGCGACCTTCTGGATGCCCGCGTTGTTCACGAGGATGTCGACATCCAGGACGAGGTCGTCGAGCGCCGCCGTATCCGCGAGGTCGACGACCCACGCCTCGCCGGAGATCTCGGATGCCGCCGTCTGCGCCGCATCGGCGTTGAGGTCGGCGATCGTGACGTGGGCGCCGCGCCGTGCGAACTCCCGCGCGCACGCGAGCCCGATGCCGCTCCCTCCGCCCGTCACGAGCACGCGCCTGCCCTCGAGATCCTGCTCCGTCACGGCTCCTCCAACCCGCCCGGCGGCCTGCTGCACGGGTAGTGCGAATTTATGAACCGGTGCTCGGCATCGTCAACCCGTACAGATGAATACCTACGGTATATAGCGTGGGTATGCTTATCGAGTGACCCATCAGCACGACATCGAGACCTTGATCGTCGCCGCGCACGCCCTCACGCGCGTCGCGGCCCTGGAGACGCAGAGCGACACCCCCGCAGCGCAATGGCGGACGCTCACGATCCTGCGCGCCCGCGGTCCCCTCCGCGTCGGCGATCTGGCCCGGCTGAGCCGCGTCACCCAGCCCGGCATGACGCGCCTCGTGGGCCAGATGGACGACCTCGGCCTGGTCGAGCGGTCGACGGATGCCGCGGACTCGCGCGTCACGATCGTCACGGTCACTCCCCTCGGCCTCGAGGCGCTCGAAGCGTGGATCGTGCAGCTCACCTCGGCTCTCGCGCCGCATTTCGAGGACCTCACGGAGTCCGAGTGGGACGCGCTGCGCACAGCCGCCGCCATCCTCGCGCGCAAGACCGCGGCTGTGGAGGTCGCCCGATGAGCGGGGGCGCGAGCGTCAGCGTGTGGCGCCAGCCGGGCCAGGTATGGGCCGTCGCATTCGCCTGCGTCGTCGCCTTCATGGGCATCGGCCTCGTCGATCCGATCCTGCCCGCGATCGCCGAGTCGCTCCACGCGAGCCCCGTGCAGACCGAGCTGCTCTTCACGAGCTACCTCCTCGTGACCGGCCTCGCGATGCTCGTCACGAGCTGGATCTCCAGCCGCATCGGCGCGAAGGCGACGCTCCTGACCGGGCTGGGGCTCATCGTCGTGTTCGCGCTCCTGTGCGCCCTGAGCGGCAGCGTCGATGCCATCATCGCGTTCCGCGCCGGCTGGGGCCTGGGCAACGCCCTCTTCATCTCGACCGCGCTCGCGACGATCGTCGGCGCAGCCTCGGGCGGAAGCGGCGCCGCGATCATCCTCTACGAGGCCGCGCTCGGCCTCGGCATCGCGATCGGACCGCTCCTGGGCGGCATCCTCGGGGAGGTGAGCTGGCGCGGCCCGTTCTTCGGCGTCGTCGCGCTCATGGCGATCGCGTTCGTGGCGGTGCTCGTCCTGCTGCGCGGACCGGTCGAGAAGCGCGCGCCCGTGCCGCTCTCGGCGCCGTTCCAGGCGCTCCGCCGGCCCGCGCTCGCGATCCTCGCCGTCGCGGCCCTGTTCTACAACATCGGGTTCTTCGTGCTCCTCGCCTTCTCGCCGTTCCCGCTCGGTTTCGGGGCGATGGGCATCGGGCTGACGTTCTTCGGCTGGGGCGTCGCCCTCGCCGTGACGAGCGTGTGGGTCGCTCCCCTCCTGCTGCGCCGATTCGCACGCACGACCGTCATGCTCGCCGTGCTGCCGCTGCTCGCCGTGGACCTCCTCGCAGCGGCCGTGTTCGTCGAGAGCAGCGCCGCGCTCGTGGCGTGCATCGTCGTCGGTGGCCTGCTCCTCGGCGTCATGAACACGGTCCTGACCGAATCGGTGATGGAGGCGACCGACCTGCCGCGCTCGGTGGCGTCCTCCGCGTACTCGGCCGTGCGCTTCCTCGGCGGCGCCGCCGCTCCCCCACTCGCGGCGCTCCTCTGGCACGCCTACGGCGCCGCCGTGCCCTACGTCTTCGCCGCGGCATCCGTCCTCGTCGCGGCGGGCACGCTCGCCGTCGGCCGCAAGGCTCTCCGGCACATCGACGAGGTCGAGGCGGATGCTGCCGACGAGGCCACCGCGGTCCTCGTGGGCGACGCTGCCTGAGCCGCACCCGTGCCGAACTCCGGCAGCGTGTGACGACACGCCGGGCGTTCGCGGACGTCGCGGCGACTCGTGCACCGCGGAGCCGGAGTTCGGCACGCCCGACCGCCTGTCTCGCAGCGCCGAAACGAGAAATGGGCCCCGCTGACGCGGAGCCCATTTCTCGTTGGTGCACCCCCTGGGACTCGAACCCAGAACCCACTGATTAAGAGTCAGTTGCTCTGCCGATTGAGCTAGAGGTGCTCGTTTCGCACTTGGCGAACCGAGGGTCAACGTTACATCACGATCCCGCCACATGGAAATCGAGGCATATGCGCGCGATTATCCTTGATCAGTGCCCTCCCCCCTCCCACCCGGGTCCTTCGCCGCGCCCTTCGACGGCGACCTCGGCGACGACCTCGCGTTCGCGCTGAAGCTCGCGGATGCCGCGGACGCAGCGTCGATGGCACGCTTCGACGCACCGGATCTGGACGTCCAGACGAAGACGGACGCGTCGCCGGTGACGGAGGCGGATCTCGCGACGGAGCGCGCGATCCGTGAACTGATCGAGGCGGAGCGGCCCGACGACGGCGTCTTCGGCGAGGAGTTCGGCGCGACCAGCAGCACGGGAAGCGCCGACCGGCAGTGGGTCATCGATCCGATCGACGGCACGGCGAACTACCTCAAGGGCATCCCGATGTGGTCGACCCTCATCGCACTGAGCATCGACGGAGTCCCCCGGGTCGGAGTCGTGAGCCAGCCCGCGATCGGGCGACGCTGGTGGGCGGCATCCGGCCTCGACGCGTGGACGAACACGACCGACGGCGCAGAGCGGCGCATCTCGGTCTCGGGCATCGACTCGATCGATGCCGCGAGCGTGAGCTTCCAGAGCATCGGGCAGTGGCGCGGCGCCGGCGAGCTCGACGCGCTCGAGCGCCTCACGGCGGCCGTGTGGCGCGACCGCGGCTACGGCGACGCCTGGCCGTACATGCTGCTGGCCGAAGGGCGTCTCGAGCTCGTCGCCGAGTTCGACGTCAAGGAATACGACGTCGCCGCCCACGTGCCGATCATCACGGAGGCAGGCGGACGCTTCACGTCGTACTCCGGCGCCGACTCGATCTCCGAGCGCTCGTCGCTCGCGACGAACGGCATCCTCCACGAGGCCTTCCTCGCTCTCCTCCACTCCCCCGCCACCCCGGAGCCTCTTCGATGACCCGATCCCTCACGCGGCTCGCCGCGATGCTCGCCATCGCCTCGACCGCGCTGCTCGCGAGCGCCTGCGCCCCTTCGGCCCCCGTCACCGAGCCCGAGCCCAGCGAGACCGTCGACGCGAGCGTCGAGTCGCCGGCGCCCGAGCCCGAGACCACGCCCGACGTCGAGCCCGCGGCGACGGAGGAGCCGACCTGCGAGACGATCATCCCGCCCGAGACGGCGGCCGACTTCGCATCGCTGGGCTGGACGAATCTCGCCGACATCTTCCAGGTCGCGAGCGTCCAGATCCCCGAGGGACTGCAGTGCGTGTGGGGGGATTTCAGCACGGCGACCGACCACGTGCAGATCTACGGCTGGGCCCCGATCACCGCGGAACAGGCCGCGACCGCCGAGAACGAGCTCGTCGCCGACGGATGGATCCGCGAAGACAGCGCCGAGGGCGTCTACATCACCGAGAACCCCGAGACAGCTGCCAACGTCGACGAGCAGGGCTACGGACTGACGTACCTCTTCGGTGACGGCTGGGTCAAGTACGCCGATACGAAGCAGGGCATCGTGCTCGTGGAGTGGTCGCAGGGCTGACCCGCCATGGCCCTCGGCGCGACGATCCACACCTTCGACGTCCAGCTCGCCGACGTCGATCGGGGCGTGTACGAAGACCTCACGCTCCGCGTAGCGCGGCATCCATCCGAGACGGACGCGTTCATGCTGACCCGCGTGCTCGCCTACTGCCTCGAGTTCGAGGACGGCATCGCGTTCAGCGAGGGGATCTCGGCGACGGACGAGCCGGCCGTCCTCGTCCGCGATCTCACGGGCCGTCTCACGGCCTGGATCGAGGTCGGGGCGCCGGATGCCGCGCGCCTGCACTCCGGGAGCATGCAGGCCGATCGCACGGTCGTGTACACGCACCGCGATCCCGACAAGGTCGCCGCGGCGTGGACAGGCAAGCGGATCCACCGCGCCGAGGCGATCGCCCTGCGCAGCTTCGATCCGGGCTTCATCGATGCCGCTGTCGCCGTCCTCGCGCGCCGCAGCACCATGACGCTCTCGATCATCGAGCGTCGCCTGTACCTCGAGCTCAACGGCGAGACCCTCGAGTCCGCTGTGCACGAGCGGCCGGCCGTCTGACGGACGGGATGCTGTCCCCTCGCCCCTCCGTCGGGAGAAGGCGGATCGCCCTCAGCTGACGGCGACTGCGATCGAGGGTCGCGCGCTCCGGGCCCCACCCAATATCGTCGGGCTATCGCGCCCACTCGGGCGTCGATGTCTCCTGGCGGCACGACGCGACACGCCGCCGAGGCGGCTCGGAAGTTCCACCGAGACGATCCGGAGTTCCTCATGTCGGTCCCCTCCACCCGGCGACTCGTGCTCGCCATGACCACGGCGACCATCGCCCTTCTCACGGCTCTCGCCGCCGCACCGCCGGCCACCGCGGCGCCGCGCGCGACAGCATCCGCCACCGCGGCCGCGCCCATCAGCGTCTCGGCGGCCGCCGCGATCGACGGCCGCTACATCGTGATGCTCAAGCCGATCGCCGCCGTTGAGGCTGCGATCGCGAAGCTCGCGACCCACCTCCCCACCGGAGCGATCACCCGCACCTACGCCGCGCTCGGCGGATTCGCCGCGAAGCTCACCCCCGCTCAGGTCGCGGTCATCGCGAAGAGCCCCCTCGTCGAGTCCGTCGAGCAGGATTCCGTCGTGACGACGCAGGAGACGTGGGGACTCGACCGCATCGACCAGCCGAGCCTTCCGCTCGACGACAGCTACAGGCCGTCCGGCACGGGTGCGGGCGTCCGCGCGTACATCATCGACACCGGGATCCAGACCGCGCACCCCGACTTCTCGGGCCGCGTCACGAGCGGCTACACGTCGATCAAGGACGGCCGCGGAACCGAGGACTGCAACGGCCACGGCACGCACGTCGCCGGCACGGTCGGCAGCACGACGTACGGTGTCGCGAAGTCGGTGTCCCTCGTGGCCGTCAGAGTGCTCGGCTGCAACGGCTCGGGGTCGAACTCGGGCGTCATCGCCGGAATGGACTGGGTCACGGCGCACGCCGTTCGCCCGGCCGTCGCGAACATGAGCCTCGGCGGGATCTACAGCATCTCGACCAATCTCGCCGTCAAGCGCATGACCGACAAAGGCATCACGCTCGCGGTCGCCGCAGGCAACGACAGCGCCTCGGCGTGCTACTTCTCCCCTGCGTCGGCGGGCTCCGCGCTGACCGTCGCAGCGACGACGCGCACCGACGCACGCGCCTCGTTCTCGAACTACGGCGGATGCGTCGACCTGTTCGCGCCCGGAAAGGACATCACCTCGACGTGGATCGGCGGCGCGACCAAGACGATCTCGGGCACGTCGATGGCGTCTCCGCATATCGCCGGCATCGCCGCGCTCGTGCTGCAGGCCGATCCGTCGGCGAGCCCGGGGACCGTCGCGAGCACGATCAAGGCTGACGCGGCCCGCAACAAGGTGAGCAATCCCAGCGGCACCCCCAACCTCCTCGGCCAGGTGCCGTAGCGGGCTCGATACCCTGGTCGGCGCCGTGGAGGTCAGCCGGGCAGGAAGTTCTCGCGCGCGAGCGGGGCGATCTCCAGCTGCTCGGCATCCGCCCGCGAGATCCAGCGGAGCTCCGCGATCTCGGCGCCGATCACGGGATGCTGCTCTCCGAGCTCGACCTCGAACACGTCGGCCACGACGAGGAACCCCGGTTCGTTCGCGGCATCCGCCGTGAACACGCCCAAGGGTCGCAGCCTCGCAGCCGGGACATCCACGCCGAGCTCCTCCAGGAGCTCCCGGCTGAGCGTCTGGCTCGCGCTCTCGCCGGCCTCCGGCTTGCCCCCCGGCTGCATGAACGCGGTCGTCCCCGCCTTGCGGACGAGCAGCAGCCGGCCTTCGTCGTCGACGATGACGGCCGCCGAGACGCGGATGCTGCGCTGCACGGCGGGAGGAGCATCCGGAATCGTCACGCCAGCACGCTAACAGGTGGCACGCAACCGGGCATCGATAGAATCGCGTGTGCCTCCCGAGATCCCCGACGCCTCCGACCTGCCGCCGAGCGGCATCGACCCGAGCGATCTCGAGGTCACCCTCCGAGTCCTGCACGGCATGGCCGGCCTCGACGAGACGCACCCGGATTTCGTCGCCGTGCGGCGCGCCACGGCGAAGATGTTCAAGGCCGTCAAGAAGGTGCGCCGCCAGGAGATCCGGGATGCTGTCGCCCAGGCCGACCGCGCCGTCGTCGCGGCGACGGCCACCGGGGCGCCGGACCGCATCGACGACGAGACGCGCGGCATCCCGATCAGCACGCGCACGACCGCTCCGACCGCCGGGATCCTGAAGAAGGCCCGCGGCTGCTACATCTGCAAACAGCCGTACACGATCGTCGACGCCTTCTACCACCAGCTCTGCCCGACCTGCGCCGCCCTGAGCCACGCGAAGCGCGAGGCCCGGACGGACCTCACGGGCAAGCGCGCGCTGCTCACGGGCGGCCGGGCCAAGATCGGCATGTACATCGCGCTCCGGCTGCTCCGGGACGGCGCCCACACGACTATCACGACGCGCTTCCCGCGCGACGCCGTGCGCCGGTTCAGCAGCCTGCCGGATGCTCCGGAGTGGATCGACCGGCTCAAGATCGTCGGCATCGACCTGCGTGATCCGGCGCAGGTGATCGGCCTGGCCGAGGACGTGGCCGCGGCCGGAACCCTCGACATCCTCATCAACAACGCCACGCAGACGGTCCGCCGCTCTCCCGGCGCCTACCAGCCGCTCGTGGACGCGGAGCTCGCCCCCCTGCCGAACGGTCCGCTTCCCGAGCTCGTGACGTTCGGCCACACGAACGACCGGCATCCGCAGGCCCTCGAGCGCTCGGTGACGGCGCACCCGATCCTCGCCGCGGCCGCCGCCCGTGCCGACGAGCTCACCGAACAGGCGATGGCCGCGGGATCCAGCTCGCTCGAGCGCCTCGCCGCCGGGACCGCGATCGACGCGGGCGGCCTCATCCCCGACCTCGACCACTCGAACTCGTGGGTGCAGCGCGTCGATGAAGTGGACCCGCTCGAGATGCTCGAGGTCCAGCTCGCCAACACGACGGCGCCGTTCCTGCTCGTGTCGAAGCTGCGACCGTCGATGGCGGCGAGCCCCGCGCGGCGCACGTACGTCGTCAACGTGAGCGCGATGGAGGGGGTCTTCAACCGCGGCTACAAGGGCCCCGGCCACCCGCACACCAACATGGCGAAGGCCGCCGTGAACATGCTCACCCGCACGAGTGCGCGCGAGATGTTCGAAACCGACCGCATCCTCATGACGAGCGTCGACACCGGCTGGATCACGGACGAGCGCCCGCACCCCACGAAGGTGCGGCTGGCTGAAGAGGGCTTCCACGCGCCGCTCGACCTCGTCGACGGCGCGGCGCGCGTGTACGACCCCATCGTGCGTGGCGAAGCGGGCGAGGACCTCTTCGGGGTCTTCCTCAAGGACTACGCCCCGAGCAAGTGGTGAGCCGGATCCGGCTTCCCGAGCCGGGGCACCGCGTCGTCGTGCGCTACCTGCTCCCGTCGGGGCAGGCGACCGACGCCCTCGGCGAGCTGCTGAGCGCGGATGCCGACACGGTCGTCGTGGACGGCAAGCGCGGCGTCGAGGTCATCGCGCGCGCCGACATCATCGCCGCGAAGGAAGTCCCTCCACCGCCCGGGCCACGACGGGCGGTCATCGAGTAGGCACGTCCTAGAGGAAGTCGTCGAGCTCCGAGAGCTCAGGGCGATCGTGGTCCGGAAGGCCCACCGGCGGGTTCTCCATCAGATCGATCTTCTCCCGCATCTCGAGGACCGCGCCGTCGTTCGTCGGGGCGTGCGCGCGTGTTGTGGCGGACTGGACCGCGAGCATCGTCGCACCGTCGAGCAGGAACGTGACGTCGGTCTCGTTCCCCTCCATGTTGATCGCGCGAAGCGTCACCGTGTCGCCACCGCCCGAGGCCGCCACCATGCTCGCGAACTCGATGAGGGTGTCGGCGGACTCATCGTCCATTAGCAGGGACTTCTCGCCGTACGACACATGCTTCATGCGACCACTGTGACCCCGTGGGCGCGGATCGGCGCAGGGCCTTGACATCGCCCCCGGCGTCGGCGGCTCGCCGGCCTCACGCCGACGCGAGCCTTCCGCCCACGGCGGAGATCGCGGGTGCGAAGAAGTACCCGCCCCCCGTCGCCGTGACCCACTCGCGGTCGACGAGGACCGCCTCCCGATCGCCGGACGCCGAGGTCACCTCGAACGTCCGCCTGCGGTCCCCGTACACGTCGCTCTGCCCGATCACCGGGTCATGGCCACCGGTGTTCGGCTGATGCGGTGAGTTCGCCCAGCGGCGGGTGACGAACTCGAACTGGTCCTCGATCGAGGCCATGTGCGCGACGAACATGAGGCCGCGCTCCGCCGCGACGAGCTCGGGGGAAGGGTCCTCGACACCCGCGAGCGCCGGGCCGTACGGGATGCCGCGCCGCAGCATGAGCCGCAGGAACGTGTCGGCAGGGGCGCCGAAGTCGGTCCCGCTGTCGCGCGGATTGACCTTGCGGATGTGCCCCGCCACGGGACACGCCTGGCCGAACAGGTCGGCCTTCGCGCGGGGATGCCGGTCGCCCCGGTAGCCGCCCTCGACGAGCTCCTTGCTCGGCGTCCAGGAACGGGTGTCGTCGTCGAACTGGAAGTGGCTGTTCGCGAACTCGTCGCCGGCCAGGCGCAGGTCGTCCGCTTCCGGCGATCGCGAGAGCGGCGCACCGCTCGGCCAGCGGCCCACCATCATCGAGGCGAAGTGGACGGTGGTCGTGCCGTGCTCAGCCGCCGCGCGAGCCGCGAAATCCCAGAACGCCGGCACGTCCTGCTCGAGCCGCCGGCACACGAGGTACGAGCCGTGCTTCGCCCAATCCGGGACGGTGGGCTCGTCCTCCGCGGGGACGAGCGGATCGGCGGGATGCTGTCGCGGCATGCCCAGCACGAACTGCCCGGGCCAGATAAGCGGCTGGCCGGCCTTGCCGAAGATGCGCGAGTGCGGATTGCGCGCGTCGAGGTAGCGCGGCGCGAGGTGCTCGCCGTCCTCGGTGACACCGCGGATCCCGGGCTGAGAGACGCCGTCCTTGAAGCCGAAGTGCTCGTGGCCCGAAAGCACTCCGGGGAGGTTCGCCCCCACCTGCTCGAACAGCATCCTCACTCCGCTGCGCGCTCCGGTCTCGACGATCTCGGCGGCTGCGCACTCGGCATCCTCCGGCTTGTCGGCGGCGACCGTCACGAGGAAGTCCGCCTCGCCTGCGGTGCCACCCACCCGCCACTGGTCCCGATGCCCGGGATGCCCCGGCTGGGCCGGATCGCCCAGGAGCGTCGAGCGGGCGGCCATGCCCTGGCGGAACGCCTCGTCGCCCATCTCCGCCAGGGCCTCCTCGCCCAGCAGCTTGACGATGCCCGAGGCAGAGATGGCGAAGGCCGTCCACGTCGCGGTCGTCGAGGGATCGGCCGAGCCCGACAGCATCCGCTCCCGCCGGAACTCGCGGCGAAAGTCCAGCACCTCCCGCATGCTGCTCAGCCGCGGTGCGAGCCACTGCAGCCAGGCCCGAGCGCCCCACACGTCGTCGATCGCGAGGAAGAGGAATCGCTGGTGGTCCTTGTTGAAGCCCGGGATGACGTTCCCCTGGATCTCGGCGGTCATCGCTGCGTCGAAGAGCGGCTCGCCCCCCTCGGCCTCTCCGCCCAGGAGCGAGCGCGACGCCTCGGTGAACTGCGTCGATGCGGGCAGTGTGATCCCGGAGAGGCGCTCGACAGGGCCGGACAGCAGGCCCGCGAGGGCCTCGGCTCCTTCGCCGCTCACGCGGCCTCCCCCGCGATGACGCGGGCGGAAACCGTGATGTGCTCGGCGAGCTGCGCCCCGAACTCGATGCGGCGACCGCCGATCGCGATATCGCCGACGCGGAAGCCCTCCGCTTCGGGCACCTCGTAGACGACGCGAAGCGCCGCCCCTCTCGACCCGCGCTCGACCGTCCAGTAGTCGCCGACCGGCGACCCGTCGGGGCGCGTCCACCCCGAGTCGTCCCAGCCGATGATGGAGATGCCCGGAGGGTTCGCCGTCGCCACGTGGAGCCCCTGCCGCGACATCGCCCAGATCTCCACGTTGATGCGGGCATCCGCCGCTGTCGTGCGCGAGTAGGGCAGTTCGTCGAAGCCGTCGATCGCGTGCTGCGACGGCTCGACCTCCTGCGAGACGCCCAGAAGGTCCCGCATCGAGTTGATCGGCATGATGAAGTGCATGATCCCCCGAGTGGTGTTCCAGACGTTCCTCGGCTGGTAGACGCCGCCGCGGAAGAGGTCGGCCGTCCTGACCTCGCGCGACACATGCCGGCGGTAGAGCTCGACGACGACATCAGGATGCCGTCGCGCGAGCAGCTTCCAGTACTCCGGGGTCTCGCACGTGAACGTGACGCGCATGATCTTGCCGTCCACCCGCTCGACGTGCCACTCGAGATACTCGATCTGGGCGTCGCGGGATTCCGCCTGCTCGTAGGCCGTGCGACGGTCGTCGCGGTGCTCGACGAGGAGCGGCCGGGACATCCCCGTCCACGTGATGGCGCGCTCGTATCGGGCGCGCACGGCTCGCCGTGCGGGATTCACATAGGCTCCGCGCCCGCTCACCTCGGTCGAGTCGGCGACGAGCCGGCTCACGACCTCGTGCCACCGGTCGGGGAAGTCCGAGTCGCCTCCGACATCGTCGATGCCCGCAGGGGTCGCGAACCGCGTGAGCTGCATGGTCGAGAAGCTAGCAGTCGCGCGGGAACGGCAGAGGGCCCGACCCTCCGCGAATGATCGCGGGGGGGTCGGGCCCTCTGGCGTGACAGCGGATTGGTGGAGATGGGGGGAATCGAACCCCCGTCCATCGCTGGGTCTCTGCGTCTTCTCCGGGCGCAGTCTGTGGATTCGTTCTACTCGGCCCCGACCCTTGTCACAGACATCTGAGTCGACGAGCCCATCCTGAGAAGAGTCCCGCGTGACGCTCAGGCGACGTCACGCAGCAAGATCCCTAGATGACGCCAATGACCGTGACGGGATCAGTCACGGATTGACGGACTCGGGCTCGCTGCTCAGGCAGCGAGGGCGAAGTCGGACTGCTTCTTTTCGGCAGTTATTGGTTTGCAGAGGTCGTTTACGAGATAACCCTGCATCCTCGGCCCGCTTCTCGCAGATTCGCAGGCGATGTCGAAACCGATCATCCCCATGCATCCTCGTGTCGGAGGACCGCTGTCACGCTGTGGAGTTTCCAACCCGGATGCTGTCGCACCCGAGCACATCACACTACAACGCTTTGCCGACAGAGGCCATTCCCGGCGCCGCCCCGCTAACCTGCACAGGTGAGCAAGCGGTCGATCTGGATCCTCGTCATCGGTGCGATCGTGCTCGTCGCGATCGGCGCAGCCGTCGTGCTCGCCCTCGCGAACCCGGGCGGCGAACCCG
Organism: Microbacterium sp. NPDC019599; assembly: GCF_040632175.1. Classification (NCBI taxonomy): domain Bacteria; kingdom Bacillati; phylum Actinomycetota; class Actinomycetes; order Micrococcales; family Microbacteriaceae; genus Microbacterium; species Microbacterium sp. NPDC019599. Next base: position 233,470 of record NZ_JBEYBL010000001.1, on the reverse strand, counting down.
CGCCGACGTCGTCGCCGACAGCATCCGGCACTCCCGCTCCCTCGGAGACACCCGCCCCGAGCCCGACGCCGACCCCGACGCCGTCCGAGACGGCAGCTGCGGCCACGTGCGAGAACACCTCGACGGCGGAGTTCCAGGCCATGATGGCCGGCAACGGCTGGATCTCGTGGGAGACGCAGGACGAGCAGATCGGCGCACGTCCCTTCGACTCCTTCCCGGGCGGCGCGCCCGTCGACCAGCTCATCTGCCGATGGGGCGAGTCTCCCGACATCCCGACAGACAACCTCATCGACCTCGCGTGGGCGCCCCTGACGGGCGACGAGACCCTCGCGGGGCAGGAGGCGCTCGTCGAGGCGGGCTATGCGCGCGAGGAGTCCGTCGAGGGCGCCTGGCTCACGATCCCCGGCGGTGACGCGTACTTGTTCACGGGCACCGACGTCCGCTGGGCGGTCACACGAGAGGACATCGCCTACATCAAGGCGCCCGGCGAGGAAGGTTGAGCGAGCCCCGCGTAAGGTCGGAGCCATGAGCGAAGTCGTCATCACGGTCCGCGGCGAGCACGAGATCCGCATCCTCCCCGAGCGAGCCGTCGCCCACATCACGGTCGTCGCCGAGGGCCCCGAGCGAGGTGCCGTCGTGGAGCGCATCGCAGCGCTCGCCGAGCCCGTGCGCGACGACCTCATCGCGCGCAAGGAGGCGGGTGCCGTCCATGAATGGACGAGCCAGCGTGTGTCGGTGTGGTCCGAGCGCCCGTGGAACCAGGACGGCAAGCGCCTCGCCCTCGTCCACCACGCGACAGTGGAGCTCACGGCGACGTTCACCGACTTCCTCGTGCTGTCCTGGTGGGCGTCCGAGGTCGTCGAGCAGGAAGGCGTGCAGCTCGGCTGGATCGACTGGCAGCTCACGCCCGAGACCCGACGGGCGACGGAGAAGGATGCCGCGACCCGGGCCGTGGGCGTCGCGGTAGCGCGCGCCACGGCGTACGCGGAGGCGATCGGCCTCGCGACCGTCACCCCCGTCCAGATCGCCGATCTGGGACTCCTCGCGCACGACGGAGGCGGCCCCGAGGCGGCACCCATGATGGCCAAGGCGATGCGCTCGGCCGCCTTCGACGCGGTCGGCGGAGCCCCCGCGGTGACCCTTCAGCCCGAGGAGATCACCGTCAGCGCGGCCGTCGAGGCGCGCTTCTCCGCCCGATGACCGACGAGGTCACGGGGGTCTCGGCATCCGGGGGCGTCGTGCGGCCGGGCATGGCGGAACGGCTGTCGCGCATGATCCAGCTGGCGACGGTGTCCGCCGAGCGCGAGCAGCGCGGACCGGGCCCGTTCGAGGACTTCATCGCGCTCCTCGCGGAGCTGTACCCGCTCGTGCACGGGCACCTGGAGCGGACGCGCGTCGGCGAGCTCGGCATCCTCTTCCGCTGGCCGGGGTCCGCCGCGAGTGAGCCGGTCGTGCTCATGGCGCACTTCGACGTCGTCCCCGTGGACGAGAGCGACCCCTGGACCTTCCCGCCGTTCGAGGGTCGCATCCACGACGGGTGGGTCTACGGGCGCGGCGCGCTCGACGACAAGGGACCGCTGCTGGTCGTCCTCGAGGCGGTGGAGAACCTGCTCTCATCGGGTTTCACGCCCGCACGTGACGTGTACCTGTCGTTCGGTGGCGACGAGGAGGTCTTCGGCGCGGCCGCGCGCGACCTCGCGGCCGCCGTCCGTGAGCGCGGCGGCATCCCCTGGCTCGTCCTCGACGAAGGCGGTGCCGTCGTCGACGCGCCGCTCCCCTTCGTGCGCGGCCCCGCCGCGATGGTCGGGGTGGGCGAGAAGGGCGTGCTGACGCTGCGCCTCTCGGCGCGCGGCGACGGCGGCCACGCCTCGGCGCCGCCCCGGATCACGGCGGTCGGGCGCATCGCACGCGCCGTCGACCGCCTGGGCCCCGCCACCTTCCGGGCTCGGACGCCGGCCGCCGTCTCGCGCATGCTGCAGCTCTTCGCGGACCGCGCCGACGGCCCCTCCCGAGCGCTGTACCGGATGCTGTCGCGCACCCCCGCCCTCACGGCTCGCGCGTTCGCGGCGATGGGCGGCGAGCCCGCCGCACTCGTGCGCACGACCGTCGCCGCGACGATGCAGTCCGGCGGGACAGCGGCGAACGTGCTGCCGTCTCAGGCATCCGCGACGCTGAACCTGCGCATCGCCCTCGGCGAGACGGTGGAGAGCACCGTGCGCCGCGTGCGCCGCCGGATCGCCGACGCGAAGGTCGACGTGACCGTCGTCGAGGGCGACGACCCGTCCCCCGAATCGGCGACCGACTCGGCCCCGTTCGCGCTCATCACGGAGGCCGTGCGGGCCTCGCACCCCGACGCCGCGACCGTTCCGTACGTCATGATGGCCGCGACCGACTCCCGGCACTTCCACCGGTTCAGCCCCGCCGTGTACCGCTTCGCGCCACTCGAGATGAGCAAGGCGCAGCGGGCCGCGATCCACGGCGTCGACGAGCGCGTCGAGGTCGCAGCGCTGGAGCGGGGCGAGCTGTTCCATCGCACGCTTCTGCAGCGGCTACAGTGATCTGACCCCTCGACGAGCTGCGTACGGGAAGCGATCCCGACAACCCGACGACGAGCTCGGGGACCGGGAAGCGAAGGAGCACCGATGACGCAGCGCGTCACCCTGGGCACGCTCGCCGGCGTCGTCGGATTCCTCGCCTTCGTGGAGTTCACCAGCGGCGTCCTGCAGGGCTACTACACGCCGATGCTGACCGACATCGCGCGGCATCTGGGCATCCACGACGCCGACCTGAACTGGCTCGAGGGCAGCCAGCTCATGCTCTCGGCGCTCGTCGTGCCTGCTTTCGCGAAGCTCGGCGACATGGTCGGCCACAAGCGGATGCTGCTCGTGTCGACGGGGGTGACCGCCGCGGCATCCCTCGTTCTGCCCTTCACGACCTCGTTCCCGCTCTTCCTCATCGCGTGGTCGATCCAGGGCTTCTACACGGTGTGGCTTCCGCTGGAGATCGCGCTCATCTGGTCGCGGGCGCGCAGGCTCGAGAACAAGTCGGCGATCACGGCGCGGGCCGCCGGATTCCTCGTCGCGGCGCTCGAGACCGGCGCGATCATCGGTGCGCTCACGGGCGGCGCGCTTGTCGGCACGCTGCCGCTCACCGTCGTCCTGATCGTTCCGGCGCTCATGGTCACTGCGTGCTTCTTCGTCATCTGGTTCGGCGTCAAGGAATCGCCCGAGCCCACCGGCGGGCGCCTCGACGTCGTAGGCCTCACGCTCATCTCGCTCGCGCTCATCGCCTTCACCGGCGGCCTGAGCCTGCTGCGCCTCAACGGACCCGGCGACCTCGTCGCCTGGGCCGTCGTCGCGCTCGGCATCCTGCTCGTCATCCCGTTCGCCCGCTGGGAGCTGCGCCACGACGATCCGCTCATCGACGTGCGGATGTTCGCCTCCCCCGCACTCGGACCGGTCTTCCTCACGGCGGGACTCTTCGGCGTGAGCGTCCTCGGCGCGCAGGTCCCGCTCTCGACCTTCGCACGCACCGATCCCGCGGTGTACGGCTACGGCCTGGGCATCTCCGGCTTCGCCGTCTCGCTCATCATCGGGATCTACCTCATCGCGATGATCACCGGCGCGCTCGTCTTCCCGCTCATCGCGCGGCGCCTCACGCCCCGCGTCACGCTCATCGGGGCCGCGACGCTCGTGGGGGTCGGATTCCTGCTCTTCCTCCCCTTCCACGACGCCTACGCGCAGGTGATCACGAACATGGTCATCGTGGGGCTCGGGTCCGGCGCCCTCGTCGCGGCCCTGCCCGCCGCCGCGGCATCGGCAGCGCCGCACACGCAGACGGGCGTCGCGACGGGTCTGACGAACTCGGTCAAGACGGTCGGCGGCGCGATCGCGTCCTGCGTCTTCGGCATCGCGCTGTTCCACGGCGCGACGGGCGCCGGCGTGGCCGCGGAGGGTACGGCGGGGTCGTTCTCGGGCTACCTCACGGTGTGGATCGTGTGCGGCGTGACGGCGCTCGTGGCCGCCGTGCTGCTCGTGTTCGTGCCGAAGCAGGCGTTCACCGACACGCCGGATGCCGAAGCAGCCGATTCGGCCGCGCCCCCTGCCGTCGTCTGAGCGCCGGCGAGGGCGTCCGGGCTATTCGCCCAGGCGGTTGCGGCTGCGCATCGCGCGCTCGGCCTCGCGCTTGTCCTGACGCTCCCGCAGCGTCTGGCGCTTGTCCCACTCGTGCTTGCCCTTCGCGACGCCGATCTCGACCTTGGCGCGGCCGTCGGAGAAGTACAGCTTCAGCGGGATGAGCGTATAGCCGCCCGCCGAGACGGCGTGCGACAGCTTCACGATCTCCTCCTTGTGCAGGAGCAGCTTGCGCGTGCGCTTGGCCGAGTGGTTCGTCCAGTGTCCCTGCGAGTACTCGGGGATGTGCACGGCGTCGAGGTACGCCTGTCCCCCGTCGATGTACGCGTAGCCGTCCGAGAGGTTCGCGCGCCCCTGGCGCAGCGACTTGACCTCGGTGCCCGTCAGGACGAGACCGGCCTCGTACGTCTTCTCGATCGAGTACTCGTGATGCGCGCGACGGTTGGTCGCGATGACCTTCTCACCGCGTTCCCTGGGCATGACTGGACTCCCTGATTCCTGAGCTCGTCGATTCCTGAGCTCGTCGAAGGATGGCTGGACGGCCTGCCAGTCTATCTCAGGCCCGGAGCCAGCGCCGGATCGCGAAGCCGGCCGACAGAGCCGCGAGCACGATCCCGATGAGGATCAGGACGGGGACGACGGCCCACGCCTCGGGGATGCCGACCCACGTCGTGACGAAGTCGACCCGGTTGCGCAGGTACTGGTTGACCCCGAAGTGGACGCCCAGGAGGACCGCCGCGCTCGCGAGGACCGACCCGAGCAGCGCCGCGAACACGCCTTCGAGGATGAACGGCGTCTGGATGAAGCCGTTGGACGCGCCGACGAGCCGCATGATGCCGAGCTCTCGGCGCCGCGCGTAGGCCGAGAGCCGGATCGTCGTGGCGATGAGCAGCACGGCCGCGACGAGCATGAGTCCCGCGATGCCGACCGCGATGTAGGTCGCGACCGTGAGGGCCGAGAAGAGCGGCTCGAGGTATTGCAGCTGATCCTTCACCTCCTCGACGCCGTCCATTCCGCGGAAGGCCTCGATGATGACGTCGGACTGCGTTTGATCGATGAGGTTGACCCGGTACGTCTCGTTGACCTGCTCCGGCGTCACGACGCTCGCCGCCTCTTCGCCGACGAGGTCGAGCAGCTCCTGGTACGCCTGCTCGTGGTCGACGAACTCGTAGGTGCGGATGAGCGGCGCGAGCGCGTCACCCTCGAGCTTGCCCTTGACGGCGTCGAGCTGCTCCTGCGTCGCTGCCCCGTTGGCGCACGTCGCGGTCTGCGAGACCGAGGTGCACATGTAGATCGCGACCTGCGCCCGGTCGACCCAGAAGTCGCGCATCGTGCCGATCTGCAGCTGCATGAGGATCGCCGCACCTACGAAGGTGAGCGAGACGAACGTCACGAGGACGACCGAGATGACCATCGAGGCGTTGCGGCGCAGGCCGTTCAGCGCCTCGGACAGGACGAGTCCGAGCCTCACGTCGTCGGCCCCACTTCGTCGTCGGGGTCGACTTCGCCCAGTCCCAGCCGGTCGGCCAGCCCGAGCTCGGCGACGTCCAGCTCGAGCTCCTCGACGACCGGGATCGGCGCCGTGCGCGGGCGCGCGTGGCCGTCGTCCGACTGCTGCTCGCGTGCCGCCTCCGCCTCGGCTCCCGAGGCGGCGGGCTCGGGAATGACGACGACGTCACCCTCCGGCGCGGCGGGCGCGGCATCCGGAGCCTCGTCGTCGGCGCGATCGGCCGTCGCCGTTGCCGCGGCCATCGCCGCGTCGACGGAGGCGGAGTCCACGGTGCCGCTCTCGACGATCTCGCGGTGCAGCTCGAGCACGGCCGTCAGCGCCGCGACGGCCGCCGCGCCACGCTCGGGCTCCGGCGCGAGGTTCGGCAGGCTCGACGTGTCGCCGTAGCCGCCATGGCGTTCGTCGCGAACCATCTCGCCGTTGCGCAGCTCGATGACACGCCGCTGCATCTGATCGACGAAGCCGGCCTCGTGGGTCGCCATCACGACCGTCGTGCCGCCCGCGTTGATGCGCGCGAGCAGCTGCATGATGTCGGCGGAGGTCGCGGGGTCGAGGTTGCCGGTCGGCTCGTCGGCCAGCAGCACCTGGGGCCGGTTCACGAGAGCGCGCGCGATCGCGACGCGCTGCTGCTCGCCGCCGGAGAGCTCATGCGGGAAGCGCCGCTCCTTCCCCTTGAGTCCGACGAGCGCGAGCACTTCGGGCACGGCCTGCTGCACGAACGCGTGCGACGAGCCGATGACCTGCAGCGTGAAGGCGACGTTCTGGAACACCGTCTTGGTAGGCAGGAGCCGGAAGTCCTGGAAGACGGCCCCGATGTGGCGGCGGAAGTACGGGACCTTGCGGCTCGCGAGCGTCGTGAGGTCGCGACCCAGCACGACGACCCGGCCGTCGGACGGGGTCTCTTCGCGGAGGATCAGGCGCAGGCACGACGACTTCCCCGAACCCGACGCTCCGACCAGGAAGACGAACTCGCCGCGGGTCACTTCGAAGTCGACGTCGTGCAGAGCTGGCTTCGCGGTGCCGCGATAGCGCTTCGTGACGTTTTCGAACCGGATCATGGCCCCACGAGCCTAAGCGGGCAGACCCCGGCGCGTCCGAGCGACACCCGCGCCGACAGCATCCGTTACCCGATCCCGCGGTCCCGGAGCTCGACGAGGGGTCAGTCCTCGTCGTCCTTGCGCTTGCGCCACCGGATGCCGGCCGCGATGAAACCGTCGATGTCGCCGTCGAAGACCGGTGCGGGGTTGCCGACCTCGTGGCCCGTGCGGAGGTCCTTCACGAGCTGCTGGCCGTAGAGGAAGTACGAGCGCATCTGGTCGCCCCAGCTGGCCGTGATGGTGCCGGCGAGCTCCTTCTTCTTCGCGGCCTCCTCCTCGCGCTTGAGCAGCAGGAGCCGCGTCTGGAGGACGCGCATCGCGGCGGCGCGGTTCTGGATCTGCGACTTCTCGTTCTGCATCGACACGACGATCCCGGTCGGAAGGTGCGTGAGGCGCACGGCCGAGTCCGTCGTGTTGACCGACTGCCCGCCGGGGCCCGACGAGCGGAAGACGTCGACGCGCAGGTCGCCCTCGGGGATGTCCACCTCGACGGCCTCCTCCATGACGGGGATGACCTCGACGGCGGCGAAGCTGGTCTGGCGCTTGTCGGCGGAGCCGAACGGACTGATGCGGGCCAGGCGGTGGGTGCCGGCCTCTACCGAGAGCGTGCCGTAGGCGTACGGGGCGTCGATCTCGAACGTCGCCGACTTGATGCCGGCACCCTCGGCGTAGGACGTGTCCATGACCTTGACGGGGTACTTGTGGCGCTCGGCCCAGCGCAGGTACATGCGCATGAGCATCTCGGCGAAGTCGGTCGCGTCGTCGCCGCCGGCGCCGGAGCGGATCGTCACGACGGCGGAGCGCTCGTCGTACTCGCCGTCCAGGAGCGTCTGCACCTCGAGTTCGCCGACGATGTCCTCGAGCTCGGCGAGCTCACGGCGCGCCTCCTCGGCGGAGTCCTCGTCGTCCATCTCGTTCGCGAGCTCGACCAGCACGTCGAGGTCGTCGAGGCGCTGCTCGATGTCGGTGATGCGCTTGAGCTGGGCCTGCCGGTGGCTGAGGCTGCTCGTCACCTTCTGCGCCTTCTCGACGTCGTCCCAGAGGTCGGGCGCGCCGGCCTCCTCACTGAGCCGAGCGATGTCGGCGTTGAGCGCATCGACGTCCACGACTGCCTTGATGTCGGCGAAGGTGGAGCGGAGCGCTTCGATGTCGGCGGAGAGATCGAGTTCGAGCATGACACTCCAGACTAACGTGGAAGCGATGTCCGACAGTGCGCTTCCGCCCCAGGCGAAGGACGTGCTGTGGCGTTTCGGCCCGATGATCTACGGCCCGACGGTGCTGTTCGCCCTCGGCGAGGGCGCCGTCATCCCGCTGATCCCCGTCATCGCGGCCCAGCTGGGGGCGGATGTCGCAGCCGCCGCGCTCGTCGCGTCCGCCCTCGTCGTGGGGCAGCTGTGCGGCAACATCCCCGCGGGCTGGGCCGTCGCGCGCATCGGCGAGCGGCTCACGATGGCCATCGCGGGCGTCGTCTCGCTCGTCGGGGTCGTCGCCCTCGCTGTCGCACCCGTCCTCGGCGTCTTCGCGGCATCCGTCTTCCTCATCGGGTTCTGCGCCGCGGCGTTCGGGCTCGCGCGGCACTCGTTCATGACGACGCGCGTGCCGGTCTCGTTCCGTGCGCGCGCGCTGTCGCTCCTGGGCGGGACGTTCCGCCTCGGGATGTTCGTGGGGCCGTTCGTCGCCGCGGGACTGCTCGCCCTGTTCGGCGACGAGCACGCGGCGATCTGGTTCTTCGCCGGATGCCTCGTGGCCTGCATCCTGCTCGTCTTCCTCGGCCCCGATCCCGAGAAGCAGCTCGCCCCCGCCGATGAGCGCGTCCCCGCGGAGGACACGGGTGAAGCCGTGACGGGCTCGATCCCGACCACCGAACGGGCGGGCGTCCTGCGGACGATGTGGCAGTACCGCCGCGTGCTCTCGCGGCTGGGCCTGGCTGCGGCATCCCTGTCCGCCGTTCGCTCCGCCCGCCAGGTCGTTCTGCCACTGTGGGGCGTGTCGATCGGCCTCGATGCGCAGACGATCGCGCTCGTCGTGGGCATCTCGGGTGCGATCGACTTCGCGCTCTTCTATGCGAGCGGGCAGGTCATGGACCGCTTCGGCCGGCTGTGGGCGGCGCTTCCCGCGATGCTGCTCATGGGTGCGGGCTTCGTCGCGCTGTCCCTCACGCACGATCTGGATGCCGCAGCGATGTGGTTCGCGATGTTCGCCGCCGTGCTGGGTGTCGGCAACGGCCTCTCCAGCGGCATCCTGCTCACGCTCGGCGCGGATGTCGCCCCCGCGTCCGACCCCGCGCCGTTCCTCGGCTCGTGGCGGACGCTGACGGATGCCGGCGGCGCCGCCGCTCCCCTGCTCGTGTCCGGCATCGCGGCGCTCTCGTCGCTCGCAATCGCCACGGGTGTCATCGGAGCCGTCGGACTGCTGGGCGCCCTCGCCTTCCTCCGCTGGGTTCCGCGCTTCGTCCCGCGTCCCTGAGCCTGAGAGATCGGCGTCAGCGCAGCGCCGTGCGGCTCGTGGCGGTCGCCTCCAGCGCGATCCCGTCGGGGACGAAGAGGGTCATCACGGGCGGACGCCAGGTGCCGGCGACCGTGACCCGCGCCGAGACGCCGTCGGGCGTCTCCGCCGCCACGAGCCTGGCCCCTCCCCCGACATCGGCCACGAGCGCCTCCGCCTGCGCGCGGACGCCGTCCGTGTCGAGCGCGGCATACGGCTCTCCGTCCGTCGTGGTGAGGGTGAACCCGTCAGCGCCCGCGAGGGCAGCAGCATCCGCGAGCCCGTCGAGCCGCTTCTGCGTGAGGTACAGACTCGTGGCATCGACGCAGATCAGCACGGTCACGATGGCGAGGATCGCGTACCCGAGCGTCAGCAGCAGGACGCTCCCCTCGTCATCCGCCCGGCTCATCCCCCGCGGGGTCACTCCGACCCCCAGAAGCGCGACACCTTCTGCGCGGAGGACGCCTCCACCGGGATGGCGGCGAGCTTATCCAGGCCGAGGACGGGCGGTACGAGCGGCAGCGCCGCCCGCGAGCGGAGCGTGACGACGAGCGTCGCGCCGGGCTGGGGGCACGTCGCGCCGCTGGGCAGGCAGTCCAGCGAGAGATCGACGGATGCCGCGTCCATGCCGTATTCGTCGACCACGGCGCGCAGCACCTGACCGGCGCGCCGGCGTGCGTCATCCGGCCCCGCGGCGGTCGACACGGCACGCGCGATATGGCGGGCGCCGGCCTCCGCGCCGAGCGCCTGCTCCTGGACGATGCCGAGGGCGACGATGACGTACACGAGCGGGACGAGCAGGAGCAGCCCGACGAGGATGAACTCGAGCGCTGCGGAGCCGCGCTCAGGGTCGTCGAGCAGGTCGTGGGACTCCTCGGCTTCAGTCGAACGACTCGATCGGCGCATGCGCCGTGACCTCCAGCATCCGGGGCATCCCGAGAAGTCCGATGAGTGGGAACGGCGCCCGCACCGTGACCTCGATCACGGGGCCTCCTGAGCGCGCGCGCTCGTGGGCCACGACGTCCGAGGCGTACGCCGCGCCGACGGCGCGCGTGACGATCCGGCTCGTGCGGAGGGCGCCCTCGGTGAGCGAGGTGTCGGCCAGTGCCGCGTGATAGGCGCCCTCGACTGCGGCGTCGTGGAGGACGTTGCGCACGTAGATCGTCAGACCCAGCTGGAGCACGCCGAGAGTCAGGACGGTCAGGAGCGTGCCCACGAGGACGAATTCGACCGGGCTCGCGCCGCCGTCATCGCTCGTAACGGCGCGCAGCCGTGCGAGAAGACGACGGCGCACGGCGTGGCCTAGAAGCCCGAGACCCGCTCGATGGCCTGCTGGAACAGGTCCGCGAGCGCGGGGCCCGCGAGGGCCCAGATCACGACGACGAGCCCGGCCGTCATCAACGTGATGAGCACCCAGCCGGGGACGTCGCCGCGTTCGTCGTCGATCGTCCGGGCGAGCCGGCCGCGCAGGCCTGCGAGTGAGCGGATCATGGGTTTTCTCCTTCCGACCGTGAGCGGTCAGCCGATTCCGAGGCGAAGCATGAAGATCCCGGGGAACACCGCGAACAGGACGCTCAACGGGAGGATGAGGAAGACGAGGGGCACGAGCATGTAGATCTCCTTGCGGCCCGCGCGCTCGATGAGACGCCGCTTGGCGTCCTCCCGGGCGTCGAGCGCCTGCGCGTGCAGGACGTGCGACAGCGGCGCGCCGCGGTCGATCGCGGCGACGAGCTGGTCGATCGCGCGGGAGAGCGCGGGGACGTCGAGGCGGGACGACAGGCGCGCTAGCGACTCCGGAAGCGAGGAGCCCGTGCCGACGGCGAGCACGACCGTGCGCATCTCCGCCTTCAGCTCGCCGGCACCGACATCCGACACGCGCCGGAGTGAGTCGAGCATGCCCTCGCCCGCGGACAGGCACAGCGCGAGGAACTCGAGCACCGTGGGCAGCTCCTCCTCGATGCGCGCGATGCGCGCGGCCGCGGCGCGGGTGAGGAGCATGTCGTACCCGAGCGCGGCGCCGAGCCCCGCGAGCGGCGGGAGGAGGACCAGCGCACCGGACGCCCGTCCGACGAGCACGAGCACGACCGTGGCGAGTGCACCCGCGAGCACGCCGGCGACGGCCCAGCCCAGTTGTCGGGCGCGGAAGGATGCGGCATCCCCGTCCCGGCCCGCTTGACGCAGGCGCCGCTCGACCGAGAGCGACCCGCCCATCGCACGTCCTGCGCGCTCCGTCGCGGCACGCCACAGCGTCCGCGGATCGCTCACCTGGAGGGCGGAACCCGTCGTGACCCCTCGCGGGTCGGTGATGTCGCGGAGGTAGGGGGCGAGGCGGCGGGAGAGCGTGGGCGCGCCCCAGCGCGGCGCGCGCGACAGCAGCAGGCAGACTCCGAGCGCGAGGGCGCCGCCCAGGACGATCGCGAGGGCCGCGTCGTCGAGCAGGAGCGGGATCATCCGAACCACCGGCGCGGTTCGGGGAGGCGGCCTACGCGCAACATGATGCGGTACGCCACGAACGATACGGCGGCGCCGCCGACGATGAGGGCGATCCCCTCGGGGCTGCCGTATGCAGCCGCTCCCTCCGGCCGCATCGCGAGGAGGGCGAGCACGACCCACGGCGCCGCGACGCCCAGGACTGCGGCGCCGCGGATCCACGACTGGCGCGCCTCGACCTCGGCGCGCAGCGACGCGTCCGCCCGCACCGACACGGCCAGTGCGCGCAGGACGGGCGTGAGCTCGGTTCCGCCGACCTGGCGCGCCATCCGGAGCGTCTCGACGATGCGGTCTGCGACGGAGTCGGCGAGCGACGTCTTGAGTCTCTGCATGCTCGAGTCGAAGTGGCCCGACGCCGCGAGGTCGCGGGCGAATCCGCTGAAGGCGGGACGCATGCTCGCAGGTGCCGAATCGGCGAGCCCCGCGACGGCGTCCGGGAGCGACATCCCGGCCCGCACGGAGGCGATGAGCAGGTCGCACACATCGGGCCACAGCGCTCGGCGGGTGCGCACGAGGCGCGCTCGGCGGGCGCGCAGCCAGCCGAACGGGACGAGCGCCCCGGCGATCGCGGCGACGACGGCCAGCGCCGGCACCGGTGCGATGAGCCAGGCGAGGGCAGCCGCCACGATCGCGATGCCCGCCGCGACACCGATCACGACCGCCGGTGCGAGATGCGCGAGCCCCGCCTCCTCCAAGAGACGGGCGACGGCGCCCGTCGTCCGTGACGGTTGCCGGTCGGGGCGGGCGGGCCAGGCCCACGGCGAGACGGCGAGGAGGATTCCAGCGGCCAGCACTGCGCCCCACACGACGGTCATGCGACCGCTCCGCGGTAGAGCGTCCGAGCTTCGACCCCCAACGGCCCGACGCCGGTCGGCTCGACGATCTCGAGGACGCGACGGCGACCTGAGGCATCCCTCTCGCAGTGGGCGACGAGCTGCACCGAGGCCGCGACGGCGGGCTGCACGAAGCCGGCGTCGATGTTCCGGCCGGCCAGGAGAGGCAGCGCGCACAGCTTGGCGAGGGCCTCGCGTGCGGAGTTGGCGTGGATGGTCGCGGCGCCGGGCACGCCGGTGTTGAGCGCGAGGAGCAGATCGAGCGCCTCGGCATCGCGGACCTCCCCGACGACCAGGCGATCCGGGCGCATCCGCAGCGCCTCCTTCACGAGACGCCGGAGAGTCACCTCGCCGGTGCCCTCCAGGCTCGGCTGTCTCCCCTGGAGTGCCACGATGTCGGGGGCGTCGACGGCGAGCTCGAACGTCTCCTCGACGGTCACGATGCGGTGATGCGCCGGTGCGGCCGCGATGAGGGCGCTGAGGAGAGTGGTCTTGCCGGCGTGCGTCGCGCCGGAGACGAGGATGCTGCGCCCGTCCTCCATCGCCGCGCGCAGCATCCGCGCACCCTCCGCGCCGATGGAACCCGCCTCGACGAGCCGGTCGAGGTCGCGGAAGGCGGGGAGGAACTTCCGGACGTTGACGGCCCAGTGCCGACGGGTGATGTCGGGGATCACGACGTGAAGCCGGCTGCCATCGGGAAGCGAGGCGTCCACGAACGGCTGGCTGAGATCCACACGGCGCCCGGTCGCGTGCAGCATCCGCTCGACGAGGTCGCGGACCTGTCCGTCGGTCAGCGCGAGCGGGACCCGCTCCGAGACGCCGCCGCGGGCGACGAACACACGGTCGGGTGCGTTGATCCACACCTCTTCGACCGTGGGGTCGTCCAGATACGGCTGGAGCGGACCGTAGCCCGCCACCGCGGCCAGGACCTCTCGCACGCAGGCCGGTTCGTCGTCGACGGGGACGAGGCCGCGCGCGAGCGCGAAGTCGTTGTGCCGGCGCACTTCCGCGCGCGCGATCCGAGCCGCGAACTCGGGGTCGCGGGCCGGGTCGGAGCGCTCGGCGCGAAGCCGCTCGCGCACGCGCTCGGCGACCACGACGGCCGGGGCGGGAGCGGAGAGCGGGGACACCGGAGCATCCTCGCAAGCCGGGGATGCGGCATCCCGAAGTTATCCACAGGCCCTTCGGCGCGCGCGAAAGCGGCCGGGTGCTGATTCCGGCCGCGTTTCGCTTCGCGATTCCCTTTCCCAAGAAGGGTCCCGGCTCTACGCTAGGAACTGCCGCGGGGAGGCGACATCGGGTGTTCACCGCATCACCCATTGGGAGATGTCCCTAGGGCGGGCAGGCCCCTGACGAACGGCACAGGACGGAACGTGGGCGTCGACGGCGATGGCACGTATGCACTGGTCGTGGCAGGCGACCACGTGCGGGACGACTATTCGCGGCTGCTGAGCCGGCTCGGTCTGAGCACGCAGTCGTTCACACGCGCGGCCGATGCGTCGGACTCCCTGCGTGACCTGCCTCCCCTCGTCGCGATCCTCGAGGTCGAGGACGGCGGGTGCGAGCTCCTCCGCGAGCTGCGCGACCGCTACGGGCCGGACCTCCCGGTCGTCCTGGTGTCGGCCGAGCGCGTCGCGCCCGCCGACGTCGTCGCGGGACTCCTCGTGGGGGCAGACGACTACGCCTCGGAGTCGATGGATGCCGATGAGTTCGTCGCGCGCGTGCGCCGCCTCGTGGATCGGACGCGTCGCAACGGCCATGCGACAGCCGATCTTCGCCGCCTCACGGCGCTGACGGACCGGGAGCGTCAGGTGCTCGCTCTGATCGCGGAAGGGCGGTCGCAGAAGCAGGTCGCCTCGACTCTCGGCATCAGCGTCAAGACGGTGGGCGCCCACGTCCAGAACCTGCTGGTCAAGCTCGGTGTGCACACCCGCGTCGAGGCGGTCGCGCTCGCGGTCCGCGCCGGCGCCTCGACGACCTGAGCCGGATCCCGCGAAGGCGCCGGGCCGTGGTGCGAACGCGCCGCCGGTGACACGATGGACGGACCGGCGGAAGGATGACGATGACCCACCACAAACGCGAGCTCACCGGCCCCGAACAGATGGGCGTCCTCGTCGTGGGACTCGTGCAGTTCGCTTTCGCGTTCCTTGCGGCGTGGGACCTCGCTCATCGCCCCGCCGAGCAGGTGCGCGGGCCCAAGCCCGCGTGGATCCCGGCGCTGTTCATCAACTGGATCGGCCCAGCCGCATACTTCGCGGTGGGCATCAAGCACGGGACCCGCTGACCCCCGGCCGATCCGGGGGCTGTCCCCCTCAGCCCGCGTCCAGGTCGCTCAGTAGACTGAACGCACTCGCGGGAGTGGTGGAATTGGCAGACACGCAGGATTTAGGTTCCTGTGCCTCCGGGCGTGTGGGTTCAAGTCCCACCTTCCGCACGGTGCCTTCTGCGCATCCGCTCTGACCGCCGACCGCTCCGACCGACGGGATCCTCCTCTTGCATCAGATCGCCCTCATCCCCTGGCTCGATCCCGCCGCGATCATCGAGTGGGCCGGGCCCTGGGCGCTGCTCGTCGTGTGCGGCATCGTATTCGCCGAGACGGGCTTGCTCATCGGGTTCCTTCTTCCCGGCGACACTCTCCTGGTGATCTCGGGCCTCCTCTCGCATCCGCTGGAGAACGCGCCGCAGGGCGTCTTCGGCATGAGCGTGTGGTGGGTCGCGCTCCTCATCGCCGTCGCGGCCTTCGTCGGGGGCGAAGTCGGCTATTACATCGGCTACAAGGGCGGGCCCTCTGTCTTCGAGCGCAAGGAATCGGGCGTCTTCAGCGTCAAGAACGTCGAGCGCACGAATGCGTTCTTCCAGCGCTACGGAGGCCTGACGGTCATCGTCGCGCGCTTCGTCCCGATCGTGCGGACCTTCACGCCCGTCGCGGCGGGCGTCGGCCGGATGCACAAGGGGAAGTACACGCTGTACAACTTCGCCGGCGCCATGCTGTGGGGCTTCGGCCTGACGATGTTCGGCTACGCGATCGGCTTCATCCCCGTCGTCGGCGAGCTCGTCGCGGAGTACATCGACCTGATCCTGCTCGCCGCAGTCGGCGGCACCGCCGTCGTGACGCTGTGGCACTACCTCCGCGAGCGCTCGAAGGCGCGCAAGGCGGCCGCCGCGGGTGAGGACGTCGTCACCGATGCCGAAGAGGCCCGACACCTCGTCCTCGACGCGGACGTCTTCGAGCGCGGCCCCGAGCATGGCGCGCACGGCGGCTCGGACGGCGGCACTCCGCCGGCGCCGCGCGCGTAGGTCAGGAAGCCTTCGTCGTCTTCTTCTTCGCCGTCGGCTTGGCCTTCGACGCCGGCTTCGATCCGGCCGAGCGCTTCGACCCGGCGGATGCGGCATCCGTCGACTTCTTCGCCGGCGCCGCGTCGCCGCGGGCCGCGCGCGAACGCTCGACCGACGCGCGCAGGGCCTCCATGAGGTCGATGACCTCGCCGCCCGCGGCCTCCTCCTGCTCGCCGAAGGTCTCGGAGGTGTCCAGCGCGTCGCCCTTCTCGAGCTTCTCGCGGATGAGGATTCGCAGCTCCTCCTGGTACTCGTCCGCGAAGTCGGCCGGGTCGAAGTCGCTCGCGAAGCTGTCGACGAGGGATGCCGACAGCTCGAGCTCCTTCGCGGAGATCCGGACCGACTCGTCCAGTGACGGGAACGCCGCCTCGCGCACTTCATCGGCCCAAAGGAGGGTCTGCAGCACGAGGACGTCACCGCGGACGCGGAGCGCCGCGAGCCGCGTCTTCTGCCGCAGCGAGAACCGCACGATGGCGGTGCGATCGGTCTGCTCGAGCGTCCGCCGCAAGAGGACGTACGCCTTGGGCGACGCGGAGTCGGGCTCGAGGTAATAGGCGCGGTCGAAGGTCAGCGGATCGACCTGCTCACTCGGGACGAACTCGACGACGTCGATCTCGCGGCTGCGCTCGGCGGGCAGCGACGCGAGATCCTCCTTGGTGAGCACGACCGTCTTGTCGCCGTCGTCATAGGCCTTGTCGATGTCCTGGTAGGGCACGACCTCGCCGTCGATCTCGCAGATGCGCTGATAGCGGATGCGGCCGCCGTCCTTGTTGTGCACCTGGTGGAGGGAGACGTCGTGGTCCTCGGTCGCGGCGTACACCTTGACGGGGACGTTGACGAGCCCGAATGTCAGGGCGCCCTTCCAGATCGCTCTCATCACACCAGTACACAGTGTTTGCCTCGCGGAGGCCAGGGGCGACACCCGGCGCGGCCGGGCAGACACCGGTACGGGGTCAGAACAGGTCCACGTCGGCGAGCGTTCCGAGTGCGGACTGCACGTCGTCGACCATCGCGTAGAACGCGTCGAGCATCGGTTGCTGCATCGCGCCGCCCTGTCTCGTGTTGATGAGGGCGGCGTGGCCGGTCCCGTCCGCGCGCCGCCGCAGGAGCGAGAGCGTCCCGGGGAGCGCTCCGTTGTGGTCCCAGTTCCCGGCGCCGTCGACCGCCCATCCGCGGGCGTAGCCGGGCCGCACCGTGGTCCCCGTCGTCATCGTGGTGATCTCGGCGGCGGTGAGCAGGTCGCCGCCGTCACGACCGTCCACAGCGCGCAGGAAACACAGCAGGTCGGGTGCGTTCGCGAGCCAGCCGCCGTGGGCGTCCATGCGCGCGACCTTCATGTCGTAGGGGTCCTCGCCGCCCTGGCCGTAGTAGACGACTTCGTCGGCCGCTCGATCAGCAGCCGTGTCCCCCGCGATCGACATCGCCGACACCCCGGCCGGAGCGAGGATCGCCGACCGGACATAGTCCTGATAGGTCTGGCCCGTCACGTGCTCGATCACCCGGCCGAGGAGGCAGTACCCGAAGTTGAGGTACGTGTAGTCGGTTCCGGGCGTCTTGGCAGGAGCACGGTTGTCGAGCACCCAGCCGATGAGCGACGCGTGGTCGCGCGCGAGCTCCAGGAACATGGGGTCGCCGCCGGAATTGTCATAGCCGGACAGGTGGGTCAGCAGGTGATCGACGGTGATCGACAGCTGCGCGGCGCTGTAGCTGAGCGCACCATACGTCGTGCCGAGCCGCCCCGCCGAGCCGAGGATCGCGTCGGACAGCGCAAGGCGGCCGTCATGGACGAGCCGCAGGACCGCGGCGGCAGTCACCGGCTTGCTGACGCTCGCGACTCGCATGCGGTGCCGCACCTCGAGCGGCGTCTTCGCGTCGCGATCGGCCCAGCCGCGGGCGCGCGCGTAGACCAGGCGGCCGCCGCTCGAGATGGCCATCGAGAGCCCTGGCACGGAGTAGGCGGATATGAACGCGTCGATGAGCTGATCGGCCCGCTCGAGCTCGCTCCAGGCGTACTCCGTGTTCTCGAAGGCGCCCGCGAACTGCACGCCGGTCGGCGTCGCGTACCCGTCGACCTGGACGGGGCGGTACGCCTGGTAGAAGTGGTCGTCGAAGATGCGCTGCCAGTCCGCGGCGGGCACGCCGTGCCGTGCGGACTGCGCAGGCACCGGCCGCTCCTCCCAGATTCCGCTGTACAGGACGGCTCCCCCGACCGTGAAGGCCGTCGCCTTCCGCAGAAGCAGTCCCTGTCCCGTCAGCTCGCGGAACGCGGCCTGGTAGTCGTCGCGCGACACGCCGTGTCGCGCGGCCCATCCGCCGCCGGCCGACAGCTCCCAGACCCCGGCGAAGCGCGCCTGCCCACCGTCCTCGTAGCCCGAGACGTCGACGAGCCGGTACCCCTCCCCCGCCAGCCGGTTGAACTCGGCCTGGAACGCGTCCTTGTCGAGGTCGTGGCGCGCCGCCCAGGCAGGTGAAGGTCCGCCCTGCCACAGGCCGGCGACATGGACGCCGTTCGGCGTGCCGTAGAACGCGAGGCGGACGGGCCGGAGGCCCTCCGCCGCGAGGGCGTCGAAGGTCTCCTGGTAAAGGCCGATCGGCAGCGCGTGACGCGCCTGCCAGGCGGGCCCGGCGGAGGTGTCCCAGATCCCGGCGAAGCGATGCGTGCCGTCCCACCAGCCGCTCACGTCGGTCAGACGGTAGCCCTGTCCCACGAGCTCGTCGAACCGGCGTGCGTAGGCGTCGGCGTCCAGACCGTGCGCCGCGGCCCACCGCGGGTGCAGCTGGTCGCGGATGCCCTCGACGATCCCATCGCGGATGCCGTCGTCCACGCGCCTGCGGACGCCCAGGATGTCGTCGACGGCGTCTTCGCGGAGCCCGTCCCGGACGCCGTCGCCGACGCCCTGCCGCAGTCCGTCGCCGATTCCCTCACGGAATCCGCCGATGCCGCCCCCGAGTCGGTCCCGCCCGCCGATGCCGCCCATGATGTCCCCTCCGCCCGGGTTCTGGCTGGACGGTACACCCCGACGCGGACCACCGCGAGAGGCGCACAGAACCCGCAGGACAAGCCAGGATGGTCCCATGCCCGGGAACGACCAGCTAGTGCGGATCGCCGGGCGACGGCTGCGCCTGACCAACCTCGACAAGGTGCTCTACCCCGAGACGGGCACGACGAAGGCCGAGGTCATCGACTACTACTCCCGGATCGCGACGACGATGATCCCGCATGTCATCGGCCGGCCTGTCACGCGCAAGCGCTGGCCGGACGGGGTCGGCACGGAGCAGCATCCGGGGCCGTTCTTCTTCGCGAAGGATCTCGAGCCGGGGGCGCCGGAGTGGGTGCGACGCCTGCCGATCCCCCACTCGGGCGGTCCGAAGGACTACCCCCTCGCGGGAGACGTCCCCACGATCGTCTACCTCGCGCAGGTCGCGAGCCTCGAGCTGCACGTGCCGCAGTGGCGCTTCACGCCGTCCGGCGAGCGCGGGGACGCGGATCGCCTCGTCCTCGACCTCGACCCGGGTCCCGGTGTCGGGCTCCCCGAATGCGCCGAGGTCGCGCGCTGGGCGCGTGCGATCCTGTCCGGCATGGGCATGGAGCCGTACCCCGTCACGAGCGGGAGCAAGGGCCTCCAGCTGTACGCCGCGCTGCCGCCCGGACAGAGCAGCGAGCAGGCCTCGGCGCTCGCGCTCGGGCTCGCGCGTGCGATCGAGGCCGATCACCCCGAGCTCGTCGTGAGCAGCATGAAGAAGGCGATCCGGGGCGGTCGCGTGCTCATCGACTGGAGCCAGAACAACGGCTCGAAGACGACGATCGCTCCGTATTCGCTCCGGGGCCGCCTGCATCCCACCGTCGCGGTTCCGCGGATGTGGGAGGAGCTCGACGATCCGGACCTGCGCCATCTCATGTTCCACGAGGTGCTCGATCGCGTCGAGGAGATCGGCGACCCGCTCGCTCCGCTGGGGTTCCACGCGGGTGGGCGGACGGCGGACGAGGGTCCCCTCAGCACCTACATCTCGATGCGCTCGGCCGACCGCACGCCGGAGCCGGTGCCGTCGAACCCGGCGGCGGCCATACGCGCAGCGGACGAGCTTCCGACGTTCGTCATCCAGGAGCACCACGCGACGGCGCTGCATTGGGACTTCCGGCTCGAGCGCGACGGCGTGCTCGCGAGCTGGGCTGTGCCTCGCGGCGTGCCGCACTCCTACAAGCGCAACAACCTCGCGATCCAGACCGAGGACCACCCGATGGAGTACGCGACCTTCGAGGGCACGATCCCGGCCGGAGAGTACGGCGGCGGGACCGTCACGGTCTGGGACGACGGTCGCTACGAGCTCGAGAAATGGCGCGACGACGAGATCATCTTCACGGCGCAGGGCCGTCCGGGCGGTCCGCTCGGACGCGTTCGGCTCGCATTGATCCGCACGGAGGGCGAGGGCGAGAAGTCGAGCTGGCTGCTGCATCGGATGAAGACGGATGCCGAGGGCAGGCTGCAGGCGGACGGCATCCCTGTCGAACCCTCACGCCAGGCGGACGAGCAGCGGGCGGGCCGGCGGCGCGTGCCGAGGCGGGTGCGCGAACCGGCGCCGGATCCGGTCGCGGAGCTCACGCCGGATCCCGGGTCGGAGCAGGCGCCCGAGCGCGCGGCACAACCGCCGTCGGGTGAACGTACGGTCGAAGACCTGCTCGCCGCCGCGCCGGAGGCGCACTGGCCGCCCGCTCCCGCGGACCTGAGACCCATGCTGTCGACGTCCGCGACAGCTGACCGGGCGCGCGCCGACTCGCGCCGATGGGGCGACCCCGCGTGGGCGGAGGCGAAGTGGGACGGCATCCGGGCGGTGGGCGTCTGGGACGGCTCGGCCCTGCGCCTATGGGCTCGCAGCGGCAACGAGAGCACCGCGAAGTATCCCGAGATAGCGGACGGCGACCCCGGATTCCGCGACGAGCCCTGCGTCGTGGACGGCGAGCTGGTCGCGCTAGACGGCAACGGTCGCCCCAGCTTCGCCCTCCTCCAGACCCGGATGAACCTCGTCCACGCGGACGACATCGCGAGACTGGCGAAGCGGACCCCGGTCTTCTACTACCTCTTCGACGTTCTCGTCGCGCGCGGCCGCGACGTGACGGGTCTGCCGCTGTCCGATCGGCGACGCATCCTCGAGCACCTCGCATCCTCGACGATCGCGTCGATCGTCGTCCCGCCGGTCTTCGAGGACGTGGATGTCGCGCTCGACGCGAGCCGTCGCTTCGACCTCGAGGGGATCGTCGTCAAGGATCCCCGTTCGACGTACCGGCGCGGCATCCGCACCGACTCGTCGCTGAAGGTGAAGCTCACGCGGACGCAGGAGGTCGTCCTCGCGGGGATCCGGCCTGGTCAGGGAGAACGCTCATCGAGCTTCGGATCGCTGCTCGTCGGGATCCCGGGTCCGGACGGGCTCCACTACGCAGGACGTGTCGGCACGGGGTTCAGCGACGCGGCCCTTCGCACGCTGCAGCAGCAGCTCGCTCCCCTCCACGCCGACGCGAATCCTCTCGTCGGCGTCCCGTCCCTGGACGCCCGCGGCGTGCAGTGGCTGCGGCCCGAGCTCGTCGCCGAGGTCGAGTTCGGCGAGTTCACGCCCGGCGGCATCCTCCGGCATCCGCGGTGGCGCGGACTGCGTCCCGACAAGAGCCCGCACGAGGTCGTCCGCGAGAGCTGAATCAGGCGTGCGCGTCGTGCTCGACGTGCCCTGCCGGCTCGAGCTGGAAGGTCGAGTGCTCGACGTCGAAGTGACGGGCGAGGCACTCCTGGAGCTGTTCGAGGATGGCGCCCGCCTTTCCGCTGCTGAGCGCATCGGCATCGACGACGACGTGGGCCGTGAACACGGGCGCACCGCGCGTCAGCTGCCACACGTGCACGTCGTGGACGTCGACGACTCCGGCCGTCGAGAGGATGTGGTCGCGGATCTCGCGCACGTGCATGCCCTTCGGCGACGATTCGCTCAGGACCGAGAACACTTCGCGGAGGAGGCCCACGGCACGCGGCACGATCATCGCGGCGATCAGCAGCGAAGCGACAGCATCCGCCTGCACCCAGCCCGTCGTCAGCACCACGATGGCTGCCACGATGACCGCCACCGAGCCGAGCAGGTCGCCCAGGACCTCGAGATACGCGCCGCGCACGTTGATGCTCGTGCGCTGCGCGGCGCTCAGGAGCCAGAGGGCGACGCCGTTCGCGACGAGGCCGACGATCGCGACGAGGAGCATGACCCCGCCCTCGACCTCGACGCCGCTCGGGCGCATGAGCCGCTGCACGGCCTCGACCGCGACCCACACCGAGAGCGCGATGAGGATGACCCCGTTGATGAGCGCGCCGAGCACCTCGGCGCGCTGGTAGCCGAACGTGCGGCGGTCGTCGGCGGGACGGGCGGCGACGGAGCTCGCGATGAGGGCGATGACGAGTGCCGCGGCGTCCGTGAACATGTGTGCAGCGTCCGCGAGGAGCGCGAGCGATCCCGACAGGATCGACCCGACGATCTGGACGACCATGACGACCGCCGTGATCGCGAGCGACATCGCGAGGAGCCGCCGGTTGGCGGCACCCCGGATGCCGGACGGAGCGTGGTCGTGCACGACCCCAGGCTACGACGGGCCCGACGCCTCCCGCGGCCTTGCGCCGCAGTCGGGAATGAGTGTGATTCTCAGGCTCAGCGGACCGGCAGGTCGGCGAGCAGCGGCGCGAGCGCCTGGAACGCGCGGGCGCGGTGGGATGCCGCGTTCTTCTCGTCCGCCGACCACTCGCCCACCGAGCGCTCGGCGCCGTCCTGTCCGTCCGGGACGAAGATCGGGTCGTAGCCGAAGCCGCCCTGTCCGCTCGCGGCCGTCGCGAGCCGCCCCGGCCACACACCCTCGACGACGTGCTCCACGGTCTCCGAGCTCCTCGAGAGGCGGGGGACGACGAGCGCGATCGTCGAGACGAACTGCGCCGTGCGATGCGGATCGCGGATGTCGAGCAGCTGGTCGAGCAGGAGGTTCAGGTTCGCCGCGGCATCCTTCGCGTGCCCCGCCCAGTACGCCGAGAAGACGCCGGGCGCGCCGCCCAGCACGTCGACGCAGATGCCGGAATCGTCCGCGAGAGCCGGAAGGCCCGTGTGGGCGGCCGCGGCCCGCGCCTTGATGAGCGCGTTCTCGGCGAACGTCGTGCCGTCCTCGACGGGCTCGGGTCCGTTATAGCCGACGACCTCGAGATCGGGGCGCGTCGCGGCGACGATCGCCTGGAACTCCTCGACCTTGTGCGGATTGTGGGTCGCCAGGACGATCTGCGCCACGATCGGTCAGGCCTCCGCGGCGGCGGCGAGGGCCGCGGCCTGCAGATCGCGCAGCTCCGCGCAGCCGTTCACGCCCAGTTCGAGGAGGGCGTCCAGCTCGCGCTTGTCGAAGGGAGCGCCCTCAGCCGTGCCCTGCACCTCGACGAAGAGGCCGCGTCCCGTGACGACGACGTTCATGTCGGTCTCAGCGCGGACGTCCTCGACGTAGGCCAGGTCGAGCATCGGCTCGCCGTCGATGATCCCGACCGACACTGCCGCGACGGAGTCGAGGAGCACCTGCGACTTCTGACCCACGAACTTCCTGCCGCGCGCCCACTCGATCGCGTCGGCGAGGGCGACGTAGGCACCCGTGATGGCGGCCGTGCGAGTGCCTCCGTCGGCCTGCAGGACGTCGCAGTCGATCACGATCGTGTTCTCGCCGAGCGCCTTCGTGTCGACGATGGACCGCAGCGCGCGACCGATGAGCCGCGAGATCTCGTGCGTGCGTCCGCCGATCCGGCCCTTGACCGACTCGCGGTCGTTGCGGTCGTTCGTCGCACGCGGCAGCATCGCGTACTCGGCCGTGATCCAGCCCTTGCCCTTGCCGGTGAGCCACCGTGGCACGCCGTTCGTGAACGACGCCGTGCAGAGCACCTTCGTGCCGCCGAACGAGATGAGCGCCGAGCCCTCGGCCTGGCTGCTCCACCCCCGCTCGATGACGATGGGACGAAGCTGGTCTGTGGCGCGCCCGTCGGCGCGGACGATCTCGGTGGTCATGCGATTCCTCTCGAGGGAGCGGGGTGCCTCAGCCGCGGGCCGAGGGAAGGTCGATGGCGCCGGTCTGCACGAGGCGCACGTCGGTGACCTCGCGACCCATGAGCCGGTGCGCGAGCCGCAGGAACTCGTCGGCGGAGTCGCCTGTGGCCTCATAGACGTGGCGGGGAGCAGCATCCGGACCCGCGAGCAGGTCGCGGGAGACCAGCTGACGGTAGACGTCCTTCGCCGTCTCGGTGTCGCTCGAGACGAGCGAGACCTCGGGGCCCATGACGTAGCTGATCGCGCCCTCGAGGAACGGATAGTGCGTGCAGCCGAGGACGAGCGTGTCGACGGCGGCGTGCCGCAGCGGTGCGAGGTACTCCTCGGCGACCGCGAGCACCTCGGGCGAGTCCGTGACGCCGGCCTCGACGAACTCGACGAAGCGCGGGCACGCCTGCGCGAACACGGTCAGGCGCTCGTTGACCTCGAGCATGTCCTGATACGCGCGCGAGCCGATCGTGCCGGCGGTGCCGATGACGCCGATGCGGCCGCTGCGGGAGGTCGACATCGCGGTGCGGACGGCGGGTCCGATGACCTCCACGACCGGGATGTCGTACCGCTCGCGCGCATCGCGCAGCATCGCGGCGGACGCCGTGTTGCACGCGATCACGAGCATCTTCACGCCCTGGTCGACGAGCGTGTCGAGCACCTCGAGGGCGTAGCGCCGGACATCGGCGATGGGCTTGGGCCCGTAGGGCGAGTGGGCCGTGTCGCCGATGTAGAGCATCGACTCACGCGGGAGCTGCGCCGAGATCGCCCGGGCGACGGTCAGCCCGCCGACCCCGGAGTCGAAGATGCCGATCGGCGCGTCGTTCACGATCGTCCAGCCTACGCGACGGCGTCTCGTCGCTCCGCCGCCGAGACTCGCCGCGTCCCCCTCACTAGGCTGACCGCATGACGGACCCGGCGAGCACCGCCCTGCACACCGACCGCTACGAGCTCACGATGCTCGACGCCGCACTGCGGGACGGCACGGCTCAGCGCCGCTGCGTCTTCGAGCTGTTCGGCAGGCGCCTCCCGGGCGCTCGCAGATTCGGCGTCGTCGCCGGCACCGGGCGCCTGCTCTCGCTGCTGCGCGACTTCCGCTTCGGCGACGACGAGCTGCGCTTCCTCCGCGACGAGCGGGTCGTGGATGCTGTCACCGTCCAGTACCTCGCCGACTATCGGTTCCGCGGCACGATCACGGGGTACCGCGAGGGCGAGCTCTACTTCCCCGGTTCGCCGATCCTCGCGGTGGAGGGCACCTTCGCGGAAGCCGTCGTGCTCGAGACTCTCGCCCTCAGCGTCCTCAACCACGACTCCGCCGTCGCGACGGCTGCGGCGCGCATGAGCATTGCGGCCGGCGACCGGCCGCTCGCCGAGATGGGCTCGCGGCGAGCCGGCGAACGGTCCGCCGTCGCGGCAGCACGCGCGGCCTACATCACGGGATTCGACGCGACCTCGAACCTCGAGGCCGGGCGCACGTGGGGCATCCCGACGATGGGCACGGCCGCCCACGCGTGGACGCTCCTGCACGACACCGAGGAGGACGCGTTCCGCGCGCAGATCGACACTCTCGGCGTGGAGACGACACTGCTCGTGGACACCTACGACATCCGGCGGGGCGTCGAGACAGCCGTCCGCGTGGCGGGAACCGGACTCGGAGGCGTGCGCATCGACTCGGGCGACCTGCCGATCGTCGCGGGCGAGGTCCGTGCGCTCCTCGACGAGCTCGGGGCCACCGGCACGCGCATCACCGTGACGAGCGACCTCGACGAGTACGCCATCGCATCGCTCGCGGCATCCCCCGTCGACGCATACGGCGTCGGCACGTCGGTCGTCACGGGCTCCGGCACTCCGACGGCCGGCATGGTCTACAAGCTCGTGGCGCGGCAGGCCTCGGACGAGTCGTGGGTCGCCGTCGCGAAGGCCTCGACCGACAAGGCGTCGAAGGGCGGGCGCAAGGCCGCCTTCCGCACGCTCGAGAGAGGCGTCGCCACGAGCGAGCTCATCGCTGTGTCGGACGGCTTCGAGCCGGTCGAGACGACGGCGCAGCATCCGGATGCCCGTGCGCTTCAGGTGGACCTCGTGGTCGACGGCGAGATCGACTCGGCCTTCGAGGGTCACGCGGGCGTCGTGGCCGCCCGCGAGCACCACGCGATGGTCCGTGAGGAGCTTCCCGTGCGCGCGCTCGCACTCAGCCGCTCGGAGCCCGCGATCCCCACGGTCTACGTCGACGCTGCCGGCTGACGCCGGCGCGCGGCTCGGGCTTCGGCCGGCTCAGCCGTTGAGGGATTCGTAGATCTCTTTGCACGTGGGGCAGACCGGGAACTTCTCGGGATCCCGCCCCGGAGTCCACTTCTTCCCGCACAGCGCGCGGACCGGCTTGCCGGTCAGAGCCGACTCGAGGATCTTGTCCTTCTTCACGTAGTGCGAGAAGCGCTCGTGGTCTCCGGGCTCGATCGACTCTTCGCGGATGAGCTCTTCGAGCTCTCGGTCGAGGGTGGCGAGGCCGCCCTGGTCCGGGCCTTCGAGGGGGGTGCTCATAGACCGCCAGTGTAGTCGGCGGAGGCGACGGACGGGCCGGATGCCGGCATCCGGCGACCCTCAAGTGGACTCGGCGAACTCCATCAGCCGACCGCCGCGGCGGCGGAAGACGGCCGAGCCGACGCCGATGCCGAACAGCAGCACGACGAA
This sequence comes from Microbacterium sp. NPDC019599, assembly GCF_040632175.1. Taxonomy (NCBI): domain Bacteria; kingdom Bacillati; phylum Actinomycetota; class Actinomycetes; order Micrococcales; family Microbacteriaceae; genus Microbacterium; species Microbacterium sp. NPDC019599. The sequence goes on along the minus strand of NZ_JBEYBL010000001.1, from coordinate 206,820 downwards.
CCCCGTCGCGACACCACCCCACAGCGCCATGGTCGCCGCCTCGATGTCATCCGTGAGCGCGATCCAGGACCACCACAGGGCCGGCGCGCTCAGCGCCAAAGCGCCGAGCATCACGACCGCCTGGGCGATCGCGCCGCCGGAGCCGGTCCGCTGCGGCTGCTGGAAGGGACTCTCGCCGGGCCTGCTGGCGGCATAGGGCCAGGCGACGGACGAGATGCTCGAAAGCCCGAGCGCGCACAGGAACAGCGAGGCGCACACGCCGACCATCGCCGGGAGGAGCGCCCACCGTCCGTGCACCGAGATCGCGAACGGGATCGCGATCGCGAGCGCCGGGATGCCGATGAGGAGGATCGGCACGAGGCGGCCGATCCGATCCGAGAAGCCGCGGATGCCGCTCGCGAAGTGCATCCACACGGCGGTCGAGTCGTACGCGAGGTCGTTGTGCGGAAGCCAGCCGAGGAAGAGCGCCGCGAGCGGCACCGGTATGAGCACGACGACCTGGAGCGGAACCCCGGCGATGAGCAGCGGCACCATCGTCAGCCCCGCCGCGATGGGGATGATCACGAGGTTCGCGATGTAGCGGCGGTCGCTGAACCAGTACATGAGACTCCTCGCGGCGATCGCGCCGCCTGGAGTGCCGGGTGCCACGGCGAACCAGCCCAGCCCGCCGCGTTCGCGCGTCGCGACGGGCCGCTCGGTCGTGGTGAGGATCCGGTGCACGAGCCACAGCCAGATCAATCCGAGTCCCGCGATCGTCCCGGACGAGACGAGAAGGCTCGTCCACGCGTCGGCCGAGCCGACCGCGAGGAGACCCGGAAACGCGACGGCGGCACCGAGCGGAGTCAGTGCGAGCGTCTCGGCCGCCTCGGTGAGCTGCGTCGGGACGACGCCGTCCCACTCGAGGGACGCCAGGAACACCCCGACCGGGACGACGACGACCAGGATCGTCAGCGCGAAGAGTCCGGACAGCTCGCGCGACCGGCGTTCAGCCAGGAACATCGACGTCAGCGCCATGCACACCCGTGCGATGAGGACGCACGTCGTCACCTGCAGGACGGCGCCGAGCACGGCGGCGGGCACGGCGACGCCGTGCTCGGCCCACACGACCGCCGCGCACGCGCTGAGCGCCACGAGGACGAACGTCGGGACGCTCACGAACCCGATGAGCGCGAGCACGCCGGCCAGGCGCGGCGCCGGGAGTCCGAAGACGCTGAAGCGGCGCGGGTCGAGGGGATCCGTCACTCCCCCGATGAGGGGGGCCAGGGCGAACCCGAGCGTGACGGCCGAGCCGCCGAGCACCGTGACCGCGATCATGACGGAATCCGGAGCGTCCGCGAGACTCAGCAGCGCCCAGCATCCGCCGACCGTCGCGACGACGAGGATCAGGATGCCGAGCACGACGCGCACGATGTGGCGGCTGTCGCCGCGCAGCGTGCCGAAGAGAAGAGCGAGCCTCAGTCGGAGAACGTGTGCAGCCACTCGAGACCCTCCACGTCGCTCAGGCCTCCGGCGAGCTCGACGAAGCGCTGCTCGAGCGTCAGCTCGCCGCGGACCTCGTCGACGGTCCCCTCCGCGAGCACCTGCCCCGCGACGATGACGGCGACACGGGTGCAGACGCGCTCGACGAACTCCATGCCGTGGCTCGACAGGATGACAGTCCCCCCGTGCGCGACGTAGGCCGAGAGGATGTCGAGGATCACGGCGCTCGAGACCGGATCCACGGCCTCGAACGGCTCGTCGAGCACGAGGAGGCGCGGCGAGTGGATGAGGGCGCCCGCGAGCATGACCTTCTTCGACATGCCCGCGGAGTAGTCCGAGACGCTCCGGCCGAGCGCCTCGGTCAGGTCGAACGCGCGCGCGAGGTCGGCGATACGGCTCTCCACGGTCGCCGACGGCAGACCGCGCAGCACGCCGTAGTAGTAGAGCAGCTGGCGCCCGGTCAGCCGATCGAATGTGCGGAGGCGGTCGGGCAGCACGCCCATGACCCGTTTGGCCCGCGTCGGGTCGGCCTTCGCGTTGACTCCGCCTACGGCGATCGAGCCCTTGTCGGGACGCAGGAGGCCCGCGATGAGCGACAGGGTCGTGGTCTTGCCTGCGCCGTTGGGTCCGACGATGCCGTAGAAGGTGCCGGCCGGCACCGTGAGGTCGATGCCGTCCACGGCCCGCGTGTCGCCGAAGCTCTTCGTGACGCCCCGCAGCACGAGGACGGGCGGTGCCGCGGCGGGCGCATCCTCCAGGACGACGGATGCCGCGAACGGGTCGGCGTACTCCGGCGCGACGGGCGACTCGGTCACCAGCGCCTCGAGCTCGGGATGAGCGGCCTCCTGCTGCGGCGGCTCCGGCTCGGCGATGACGGCCTCGGGCTCTGCCGCGATCGGCTCGGGTTCTGCGACCACCGGCATCGGCTCGGGTTCCGCGACCACCGGCACGGGCTCTGCCGCGATCGGCTCGGGCTCCTCGAGCGCCGGCTCAGGCGCCAGCTCCTCGATCGCCGGCATCGGCTCCAGCTCCTCGATCGCCGGCATCGGCTCAGGTTCTGAGACCACCGGCACGGGCTCCGGGTCCGCGACGACGGCCTCGGGCTCCGGATCCTCGATCGCCGGCGTCGGCGTCGGCGCCGCCTCGCTCTCCGCGATCGCCTCGTGCTCGACGACGGCGACATCCGCCTCGACGTCGGGAGCAGCATCCGGTTCCTCCGGCGCCGTGGCCTCAGGAGCGGTCGGCAGGGGCGGCTTCGGGGGGATCACGAGGCCTGCCGGGTACGCCGGAACCGGCGGCTGGATCAGGTCGGCAGGCAGGGGCGGCGGGGGCCCCGGATCCACGATGACCTGCGGTAGTGCGGGCCGGCGGGGCTTGGTGGAACGTCCTTTGGAACGCGGCGCTCTCCCCGGCGACGACTGCTTGGGCGAAAGCCGCACGACCTGGGCTTCGACACCCTCGCCGGCAGCGCCCTCCGGGTCGTCCGGGAAGGCGTCCTGTGGCACCGGAAGAGAGGCTGTCACCGATCCAACGTATCAAGTGGCGCTTCGGATGCGGGTGTCTTGACCGCGCGGCGCCCGGGTGAGCGAGGCGCGACGTTATGTCACAATCCGACAACGGAGGTCCAGCATTATGCACCCTCCCAGGGCATGTCGCTACCATGTAGCAGGCACGACGGAGTGTCGATTCGGTTAACCGACCGTGGATTTCCGCACTCCAGGAGCAGACTTTGACACTTCAGACCGTCATCCTCGCGGCCGGCATGGGCTCGCGACTCGGCCGCAGCCTGCCCAAGCCTCTCACCGAACTCGGTGACGGCCGCAGCATCATGCAGCAGCAGCACGACAACATCCGTGCCGCGTTCGGTTCATCCGCGCGCATCACGACGGTCGTGGGCTACCGCGCCGAGACGATCGTCGAGGCTTTCCCCGAGGTCGACTACGTCTACAACGACCGCTACGACCAGACGAACACTTCCAAGAGCCTTCTGCGCGCCCTCAGCGCGACGGGGCGTGGCGGCGTGCTCTGGATGAACGGCGACGTCGTCTTCGACCCGCGCGTGCTCGGTCGTGCGATCGCCCTCATCGAGCGCGACCAGTCGTTCGTCACGGTCAACACCTCCAAGGTGAGCGACGAAGAGGTCAAGTACACGACGTCGGCCGAGGGCTTCATCAAGGAGCTGTCGAAGACCGTCGAGGGCGGCATCGGCGAGGCTGTCGGCATCAACTTCATCTCGAGCGCCGACAAGAAGGCGTTCATGCGCCAGCTGACGCGCGTCGACGACCAGGACTACTTCGAGCGCGGTCTGGAGCTCGCGATCGCGGAGGACGGCCTGCGTCTGCAGCCCCTCGACATCTCGGACCTGTACGCCGTCGAGGTCGACTTCGCGGAAGACCTCGAGCGCGCGAACCTCTTCGTCTGAGGCTCGTCAAGCCCCAGCGCCCGCTCAGCGCATGCTCCTAGGATCGGCCTGATGGCCGACAAGGTGCACCGCATCCATTCGCTTCCCGACGGGTCCCCGTGGGACGGCGGGCTTCCACCTGCGGGCTCCGACGAGCACCCGCGCGCGATCCGTGCCCTGGATCGCGTTCTGGCGATCCAGCGACCGGTCGTGCTCGCGCACCTGCGGAGCATCCGGCTCCGGCATCCCACGGCATCCCCCAGTCAGATCGTGCGGATCCTCGAGCGGCGATACCTCGCCGCTGTCACCACGGGAGGAGCCGCCGTCGGTGCGACAGCCGTCGTCCCGGGCATCGGGACGGGTGTGACGCTCGCCCTGAGCGGCGTCGAGACCCTCGGATTCCTCGAGGCCACGACGCTCTTCGCGCAGTCGATCGCCGAAGTGCACGGCATGCCCGTCGACAACCCCGACCGGGCACGCGCGCTCGTCCTGACCCTCATGCTCGGCAAGGAGGGAGTCGACCTCGTCGCGCAGCTCGCAGGACAGGCGACCGGAAAGGGCGCATCGCGCGACAAGTACTGGGGCGAGCTGGTGACCAAGACGATCCCCCGTGCCGCCGTCGGACCGCTGGTCGATCAGCTCAAGAGCGTGTTCATGCGCCACTTCGCCGTGCGCGGCGGTGCGTCGTGGATCGGCAAGGCGCTCCCGTTCGGCATCGGCGCAGCGGTCGGCGGCGCAGGCAACAACATCCTCGGCAGACGCGTCCTCGTGAGCTCGCGGCGCGCCTTCGGCCTCCCGCCCGCGGTCTTCCCCGCCGAGCTGGAGCCCCGCCCGGGCGCGACACGTCTCGAGCACGCGGCGGGCCGCGGCATCCGTCGCGCAGGAGGTGCCATCGTCGGCGGCGTCACGCGCGGCGTGCAGGCGGCCGGCGCCGCGGGGCGGCGAGTCAGCGGATCCTCCCGGCGAGAGAATGAGTCGAAGGATGCTGTCACCAGCACCCCCGGCTCCCCCGAGCCCCTGGACGACTGAGGTCGGCGCGACGGAAAGGGCGATGACCCATGGGACTGTTCACGCAGAAGCCCGAGGAGAACGACGAGTGGGCCGGGCTCCCGTCGGAGCCCCTGCGGGCACGCACCGACGCGGAGCAGCTGAAGGATGCCGCCCCCGTCGACGCCGGAGGCGTCGACCTGCTCTTCGGCGTGGGGTCGATCTCGGTGCTCCCCATCCCGTCTAGCGAAGCGCCTGGCGCGGATGCAGCGGCAGACGAGGAGCCCACCGCGGAAGAGTCGCAGCCGGAATAGCTCGTCCCGTCCGCCCGGGTCAGAACGGCGGCGGGTCGGTGGCCGTCTTGGCGCCCGTCGGGCTCGTCCACCACGTGTCGCCGGTGTCGGGACGTCGGTGCAGCCCCCACAACGACTCGCCCTTCACCGTGTGGTGATGCTCACACGCGGGACCGAGGTTGTCGTGTCGGGTCGCCCCGCCGTGCTGCCAGTCGATGCGATGGTCGATGTCGCACTCCCGCGCGGGACGGCTGCAGCCCGGGAAGATGCACGTCGCATGCGTCACCGTGAGCCAGCGGCGGAGGTCGGCGGGTACGCGGTAGCTGCGCCGGTCGACGTCGAGTACGGCGCTTGACACGGGATGCGTCAGCACGCGGATCCAGGAAGATGCTCCTGCGGCTAGCCGCTTCGCGGTGTCGAGGTCGATCGGCCCGTACCCGTCCAGCGTCGCCGGCTCGACCGACTCTCCCAGCAGGGACAGGACCGGGACCGTGACGGCCACCGTCGCGCGGATGCCGGCTGTGACAGCATCCGTCACCCCGCCCGTGAGGACATCCATCGCCACATCCGCACGCAGCTGTGCGAGAGAGCGGGTCTCTCCATCCTGCGCCGCGAGGTGGCGCGCGATGGCGTCGACACGATCGAAGCAGGCCTGGACGTCAGCGGCCCGCCCGTATGCGACGAAGGTCCCCATGCCATCGAGCTCTGGGGTCGTCCATACGCCTCGGTCCGCGGCGGCTCGGGCATGCCGCGTCTCGACCGACTCGGGATGCGCGCGCTCCCGTGCGACACGCGCCGAGACCCGGAACTTCGCCGGCGTCAGCACGGCTGCAAAGACAGAGATCCGCCCGTCGAACTCCGCCCAGGACTCCGGGCACTCGTCCGGGAGCGACCCGGCCAGGAGCGCCGCCGTCACCGCGTTCTGCTCACTGACGGCGCCGTCCAGGAACGAGGACCACAAGCCAGGTGTCCGAGCGCGGAGCGTCGCGACGTGGACAGCGCGGGTGCGGACCACGGTCTCGGACAGCCGCAAACGCACGGCGACATCGGCCGCCGCTGCACGGACCGCGACATCGCGCCGTGCGCGCCGGACCTCGGCCGTCGACCGGCCGCGCGGATCGATCCACAGCGGGTCGAGGGTCGGGTCGGGTCCCACCCACGGATCAGGGTCGGCCTGCGCACCCTCGAGGATCTCGGCGATGAGCCGATACTCCCTGGCGACGGCTATGCGGCGCTGCCTCGCGAACGCTTCGAGCTCATCCATCGCGACGGCATGCCCGTCACGCGAGGATCGGGCGTGAATGGCTGCCGGACCGTCCAGCTCGGCATCCCACAGGTCGAAGTCGCTCCAGATCCCCGGGTCATCGATCGCGACGACGTCGTCGTGATCCATCTGGTGAGCGTCGTCCATACGTTCGATAGTAGGAACCCCCTCCGACATTCCGCGGCCGGCGTCGCGTCGATGCCACCCACTCATGCCGCCCGCACGACCCCCATCGCGGACCTCTGCCGGCCCCACGCCAGCGGGGCACTTACAGGCGGGAAACGGGACGCAATACGCTCGCTGTATGGACAGCACCCTGGCGTGTCTTGCGGCGTGGATGCCGCGGCAGCGGTGGTACGCCGGCAAGGGGCGGCTGCCGAGCCTGCGCCTGGTCTCGTGGTGGGACCTCCCCGCCGAGGACGCGACCGTGCGCACTTTCCTCGTCGCGGACGAGGGCGCGCTCCCCACCGTCCTGTACCAGATCCCCGTCGTCGCGCGGGCGACAGCAGCCGTCGAGGCGAACCCCGACCACGTCATCGGCAGCCCCGAGCCCGGCACGACCTTCATCGACGGGCCCTTCGACCCCGCCTATTCGACGGCGCTCCTGAGACTCATGATGGAGGGCGGCACCGCTGAGGGACCCGGCACGACCGTCGCGGGGAGGCGGTCCGCATCGGCCGTCGCGGGGCCGAGGGGCTCGGCATCCGTCCTCGCGGGCGAGCAGTCGAACACGTCCCTCATCTATCCGGCAGGCGCAGACACCCCACCCATCATCTGCAAGGTGTTCCGGCAGCTGCATCCCGGCCTCAATCCCGACATCGAGCTCACCTCGGCCCTGGCTGCCGCGGGGTCGTCCCACGTGCCTCCCAGCGTCGGCGCGATCGAAGGACGGTGGCCCGACACCTCCACCGCGCGTGGCACCGTGGAGGGGTCCCTGGCGTTCGCACAGGAGTTCCTCCCCGGTGTCGAGGACGCGTGGCGGGTCGCGCTTCGCGCAGCGGCTCGGGGCGAGGACTTCGCCGACCACGCGCGAGCACTCGGCGAGGCGACGGCCGACGTCCACGTGTCGCTCGCACGTCTCTTCCCGACCCACGCGGCAGAGCGCGCCGACGTCGAGGCGACGATGAGCACGTGGCAGCGCCGACTCGCGATCGCGATCGCCGAAGTGCCCGACATCGCGGACCGCCGCGAGGCCGTCGAGGCCGTGTACGCGCGCGCCGTCGAAGGCACTTGGCCGCCGCTTCAGCGCATCCACGGCGATTACCACCTCGGGCAGGTGCTCCACCACAGGCGACGCGGGTGGGTGCTCCTGGACTTCGAGGGCGAGCCGCTGCGGCCCATGATCGAGCGGACGCGGCCCGATCTGGCGCTCCGGGACGTCGCCGGGATGCTGCGATCCTTCGACTACGTCGCGGGTTCGATCCGCCTCGACCACCCCGATCGCTCGGCGACCGGGGTGCGGGAGTGGGCGACGACCGCCCGGGCGGCGTTCCTCGAGGGCTATGCGCGGGTCGCCGCCGTCGATCCGGATGAGCAGGTCGATCTGCTCAGTGCGCTCGAGCTCGACAAGGCCCTCTACGAGGCCATCTACGAGTCGCGCAACCGCCCGACCTGGGTCGCGATCCCGCTGCGCGCCATAGCGCGTCTCGTGGAACGTCCCGCCGCCGTGAGCTGAACCGCCGGAAGGGTTTCAGTCGTCGAGCTCGGCCTCGTCCTCGACCTCGTCTTCGAGCTCGTCCTCCGAGGCTCCGGCGTGCCACGTCTCCCACTCCGCCATGAGCCGCGCGATCGCGCCGTGGAAGCGGCGCGTCGCGGCGCCGGGCGTGGGATCGCCGAAGTACTTCTGGACCCAGACCGCGAGGCGATCGACGGCACCGGGGTCGCGCAGCACGCGCTCGGTCTCCTCGACGACGTCGGGAGCGGCATCCGCCTCCAGCCACTCGCAGTCGGAGAGGTAGCCGTGCGTGTCGATGATCGCCGCGGGGTCGGCCGGCCGCGTGATGAGCAGCGGCCTCCCCGCCGCCAGGCGGTCGTAGACCATCGCCGAGATGTCGACGATCGCGGCGTCGGCGGCGGCGAGCTGCCAGCCCAGCTCCGGCCCGTCGTCGAACACGTGCTCGGCGCCGCGGTCGGTGCGATTGGCCGCGGCGAGGGCCGCGATGATCCGCTGGTTCGCGGCGCCGTAGGCCGTGTTCACAACGCCGGATCGAGGGTGCGGCCGGTAGATCACCCGGTGGCGCTTCGTCGCCAGAAGCGCCTTGACGAGGGCTTCGCCGTGCGAGACGACCGAGCCGTAGTGCGCCGAGGGTCGGTCGCCCTCCCATGTCGGGGCGTAGAGGACGACCGTGCGGTCGTCCGGCGTGTACGGCAGCGCACCCGAGTAGTGGTCGGCCTGCGGCCGGCCGATCTTCATCGTCCGCTTGTCGAGGTCGTAGTCCCACAGCACCCGCGAGAGGCGCTCGCGAGCGGCATCCCCCGCGATCAGGGCGTAGTCGTACGCCTTGAACTGGTTGGTGGTCATGTACATCTTGTCGGACTCGCCGTGGTTGATGAACACGTGCCAGCGGCGCCCGTACCGGAACATCTGGAAGTTGCGGGTGTTCTGGTTGACGTACAGGACGACCTTGATGTCCTGCTTCACGATGAACCGCTCGAGATCGCGCACAGTGGGCACGAAGGCGACAGGCGGCGCGTCCTCCGCGATGAGTGCCTGAGCCCCCGTCGCCGATCGGCTCAGCACGACGACCGGCCAGATCTTCGACAGCTCAGCGAGCGGCTTGTACCACTGGCGCATCTGGTACATGTTGACGGCGCCGTCGGCGAAGTACACCGCCACCTGGTAGTGATGCTGAGGGTGCTCGGGGCGGACTGCGAGAGTCCGCCGGACATCCTGAACCGCCGTGCGGTTGGCCAGGGCCTTCCGGAGGAGCGCTGTCGCATTGCGTGCATCCGAAACGAGTCCCACCCGTTCAGCCTACCGGCGGGCTCCCATGCCATGATCGACGGGTGCAGTCGTCAGAGCCCGGGCGCAAGGACGCGCCGGTCGTCCATGACGACGCGGGCGTCAGCTTCGTCATGCCGGTGCTCAACGAGCGCGACTATCTGCGCCGGGCCGTCGAGACGGTGCTCGCGCAGGAGGTCCACGGGCCCTCCGAGCTGATCCTCGCCCTCGGACCGTCGACCGACGGGACGAATCAGCTCGCGCAGGAGCTCGCGGCGGATGACGAGCGCATCGTGCTGGTCGACAATCCCGCGGCGGACATCCCGATCGGCCTGAATGCGGCGATCCGCGCCGGCCGGTATCCCACGATCGTTCGTGTCGACGCGCATTCGGAGCTCCAGCCCGGCTACGCGCAGCAGGCCCTCGAGACGCTCGCGCGGGTCCGCGCCGCAAACGTCGGAGGCGTCATGCGCGCAGACGGCCGGACGCCGTTCCAGCGCGCCGTGGCGCGCGCGTACAACTCCCCCGTCGGGCTCGGCGGCGGCGCCTACCACGGCGCGACGCACGAGGGCGAAGCGGAATCGGCCTACCTCGGCGTCATGCGCCGCGCGGTCCTCGACGAGGTCGGGCTGTTCGATGAGTCGATCCGCCGCGGCGAGGACTGGGAGCTCAACCTCCGCATCCGGCGCGCGGGCTACCGCGTCTGGTTCGACCCGACGCTGTCGGTCACGTACTGGCCGCGCGAGAGCTGGGCGCGCCTCGCGCGGCAGTTCCACGCGACGGGCCGCTGGCGCGGCGAGCTCGTGCGGCGCTTCGGCCGAGGCAACTCGCTCCGCTTCTTCGCGCCGCCCGCCCTCGTCCTCGCGATCGCACTGAGCCTCGTCGTCGGCATCCTGCAGCTGACGGGCGTGCTCACGGGCGGGTGGGCGGTCGCGGCATCCGTCGTCTATGTTCCGGTCGTCGCTTACGCGATCCTCATCGTCGTGTGGTCGATCGGCTCCGGTGGCGGGCGCGGCTGGCGCGACAAGCTGTGGACCGCGGCGGTCCTCCCGACGATGCATCTGACGTGGGGCGCGGGGTTCCTCGCAGGTGTCGCCCGCGGGGCGCACGACACCGTCGACACGTCACGGCTCGGCGACCGCAACACGCCGCTGCCCTGACGCCCGCGGCAGGTCGAAGCACCCAGCCGGGCCGCTATGCGCGCTCGATGAAGCCCTGGTCGAGGATGCGGTCGACGACCCTCGACGCGGCCTGACCGTCGTCGCGGGCATTGAACTTCTCGCGCCAGACGCCGTACTTCCGCGCATAGCGAGCCGGATCCCCGTCCACGAGCTCGGCGACGAGCTCCTCCTGCGAGCGCACGACGGGCCCCGGAGCATGGGCCACGAGATCGAAGTAGAACCCGCGCAGCTCGCCCCGGTAGTGCTCCATGTCGGGCACGAGGAAGTACATCGGCTTGCCCGTCACGCTGAAGTCGAACATGACGGACGAGTAGTCCGTGACGAGCGCGTCGGCCGCCAGGAGCAGCTGCGACGTGTCGGGGAAGCCCGTGACGTCGATGACGCGTGCGCCCGCGGCATCCCGCCCCTGCTGGAGGGTGCGGGAGTGGCCCCGGACCAGCACGACGGCACCGGTCTCAGCCGCGAGGGTCGCGGGATCGACGAAGTCGACGATCTCGTCACGGTCGTCGCGCCATGTCGGCGCGTACAGCAGCACGCGGTCGTCGGAACGGATGCCGAGTGCCCGGCGGATCTCGGAGGGATCGCCCGTCGTCAGCACGTCGTTGCGCGGATAGCCCTCGATCCAGACGGGGCGCGAGAGGAAGGCGTAGGCCTTGCCGAGGATCGTCGCGGCGTACGGGTTCTGGGCCAGCAGCACGTTCCACCGCCGCGACTCGCGCACGACAGCGACCATGCGGCGCGGGTCGAAGCCCGGACGATGCAGCGCGAGGCGCTTGAGCGGGGTGCCGTGCCACGTCTGCAGCACGATCTGCCCGCGGCGCCGCGCGAACCGGCGCCGCAGCCAGTCGTTGACGACGAGGAGCCGCGCGGCGCCGCGTGCGCGCCACCACTCGGGACTGCCCTCCACCACGGGGATCGCTCCCTCCGGCACCCTCACCGAGAGGTCGACCACGCTCCAGTAGCGCGTCACGTGGGGTGCGCGCCGCGCGAGTTCGCGATCGATCGCGAGCGGATTGCAGCTGGCGTTGCGGCCGTAGAAGCTCTCGAAGAACACGGCGTTCTCGAGGCCGCCCGGGCGCGTGGCGTAGCGGCGCTCGAGGGCGTCCTGCGCTTCGCCGGAGTCGTAGGCGGGATCCATGGGCGGACCGACATGCACGACGCCGTCCGCGAGCGCGGCGCGCAGCGTGCCGAGCTGGACGAGCGGCAGCCCTGCAGGCGGCTCGATGCCGGGGGCGTCCGCCGCGGTCTCGATGATCAGCGCGTAGTCGCCGGCCGGCAGCGGGAGCTCGGGACCGCCCCAGCGCGCGGCGCGCAGCGGCAGGACCGCGCGCCACGTCTTGCCGCGACCCGTGATGGCCGCCACCGCCCTCGCCCGCGCACCGACCAGTTCCACCGAGGCGGGGCGCGGCCCCTCGCCGGACAGGATCAGCGCGGCGCCCGTGTCGCTCGTGAAACGCGCGTCGGTCATCGGTTTCCTTCCTTGCGGTCCAGTCCTGCGAGGATCGCACGGTACACGCGCAGCGTGTTCGCGCCGTCCCGGTGCGCGTGCACTCGCGCGTCGAGGATGCGGGCCCGCTCGAGCGCGGCATCCCGCACCTCCCGGTCGCCCAGCAGTGCGTCGAGCCTCTCGGCGGCCCCCGTCCAGTCAGCGACGGCGTGATCGCCCGCGACTTCGGCGTAGGTGCCGTAGAAGCCTCGGCGACGTGCGTAGAGCTCGACGTCGGGGGCGAGGAACACGACGGGCAGCGGCACGAGCGAGGAGTCGAAGATGAGCGACGAATAGTCCGTGACGAGGGCGTCGAGAGCCGGCAGGAGCGGCGTGACGTCGTCGACGAGCTCGCTTCCGAGAGCCCGCACACGCTCGGTCGGCACGGGAGGCCGGTACTCCCCCGCGCCCAGCGGGTGGGAGCGGACGAGCAGCACGGCGTCGTGGCGCTCGAGCACATCGAGGACCCGGCGCCACTCCTCCTCGGACGGGACCGCGGGGTCCAGCTCGCCGTCGCGCCACGTCGGCGCGTAGAGGACGAGCCGGGACTCGGGGTCGAGGGGACCCGTCGCGGCATCGAGGCCGGCGCGGGCCACGGCGCGGCGCTCGGCGGGCGTCCCCTGCGACAGCACGTCGACACGGGGCTCACCCGTCACGGGGACGCTGACGTCCGGCAGGCCGAACGCCGACTCGAGCCGCCCGCGCACGACGTGCGAGGCCGCCGGGATCACTCCGATGCGGTGCGCGGCGCGCCGGTACGCGACGCCGAGCACGCGGCGGGCGAGGCGGGACAGGATGCCGCGACCGAGCACGCGCGGAGGACGAAGCGTCTCGGGCGAATCCAGCCCGATGCGCTTGAGCGGGATGCCGTGCCAGAGCTGGACGACGAACGCGCCCGTCACGGCATAGCGGTTGACGTCGCCGAATCCGTGGGTAACGACGACGACGCGCGCCCGCGCGGTGCGCCAGAAGCCCCGGACGGAGTGCTTGGGGACCGACCGGATGCCGCGGGCCGCGGCATCCCGAGCCTGCTGCGGGGTGGCGACCAGCCAGACGCCGGACGCGCCGCTCTCGCGGGCGACGTTCCACAGTGCGAGGGCGCCGTCCGCGATGCCGACGGCGCAGCCGAAGACCCATTCGTCCCGCGACCGGGGGACGACGAGGGTCGCGAGGCGTCCGGCCGCGTACAGCGGAATGCGGGCCAGCTTCGCCGCGTTGCCCGCGCCGAAAGAGAAGGACGCCACCCCGCGAGCCTATCGCGGGGTGGCGCCCGGAGCCTGAGCGGGGACGGCTACGCGTCGAGCGTGCCGAGCGTCACGTCGACCGACTTCTCGGAGTCGCCGCGCACGTACGTGAGCGTCGCGTCGCTTCCGCCGGCCGCGGCGCGGACCTGCGCCGTGAGGTCGGTCGAGTCGGTGATCGGCACGCCGTTGAACTCGGTCACGATGTCGCCCTTCTGCAGACCGGCCTCGGCAGCGGCCCCGCCGTCGATGACGTCGTCGATGTACGCACCCGTGATGGTCGAGCCCTCGACCGAAGCGGCCGGGAGGACGTTCGCGCCGAGCAGGCCGTGCGTCGCCGCGCCGTTCTCGATGAGCTCGCCGGTGATGCGCTTGACGATGTCGGACGGGATCGAGAAGCCGACGCCGATCGAGCCCGACGAACCCGCCGAAGAGCCGGCCGTCGCGATCGCGACGTTGATCCCGATGAGGTTGCCCTCGCCGTCGACGAGCGCGCCGCCCGAGTTGCCGGGGTTGATCGCGGCGTCGGTCTGGACGACTGCGATCGAGATCGACTCGGTCGCCTGACCGAGGTTCTCGCCCTGACCGAAGTCGAAGTAGAACGGACCCTCGCCGTTGTCGTCGGGCGTCTGGCCGTCGGAGTCCTGGGAGTCGTCGGGCGCCGCCGATGACGCGATCTGGATCGAGCGGTTGAGGGCGCTCACGATGCCGGTCGTGACGGTGTTCGAAAGGCCCAGCGGGGCGCCGACGGCGACCGTCATGTCGCCCACGTTCAGCTCGGACGACGTCGCGAAGTCGATCGTCGGGAGGCCCGACGCGTCGACGAGCTTGATGACCGCAAGGTCGTACGTCGGGTCGAGACCGACGATCTCGGCGTCGTAGACGTGGCCGTCCGACGTCGTCACCCGAAGCGTCGGGTCGGACGTCGCGCCGTCCAGCGTGACGACGTGCGTGTTCGTCACGACGTAGCCGTCCTCCGACAGGATGACGCCGGAGCCGGTGCCGCCGCCCGAGCCGCTCGACGACGAGATCGTCACGACGGCGGGCACGACCTTCGCTGCGATCGCGTTCGTCTGGCTGACGGACTCGGTGTCGTTCACGACGACCGTGTCGGGACCGGCGGCCTGGCGCACACCGGTGTCACCGAACAGATCGATGCCGGCGACTGCGCCGCCGAGGCCCGCCGCACCGCCCACGATCGCCGCGGCCACGATGAGCCCGACGACCTTGCCGGCTCCCGACTTCTTCTTGGGCGCCGGCGCCGGGCCGGTCGGCACCGTGCCGGTCTGCGGGCCGAGAGGGGCCGTCGGCAGGGTCTGGCCGGAGGCGGCCGGTCCGAACGACGAGGCGTACTGCTGGCCGGGCTGGGCGGGGCCGCCCGGGTAGGGCTGGCCGGCGTAGGCGGGCTGGCCTGCGTGAGGCTGGGGCGCACCGTAGGGCTGCTGCGGGTAGCCCTGGTACGCGGGGCGCGCCTGGGGCGACGGCGGCTGCCATCCGGCGGGCGCCGCGGGCGCCTGCGGCTGAGCAGGGTAGGCGGGCTGGGCGGGTGCCTGGGGCTGTGCGGAAGGGGCCTGGGGCCGAACCGGCACCTGGGGCTGGGGGGCAGGCGCCTGGGGCTGCCCAGCGGGCGCCTGCGGCTGGGCGGGCGCCTGGGGCTGGGCGGGTGCCTGGGGCTGGGCGGGCGCCTGGGGCTGGGCCGACGGCGCGGCGGGAGCAGGCGGGGTGCTGGGCGCGCCGTTCGCGGCGGCGGGGTCTTCGGGGCGGGCGCCCGTGGTGTCGCTCATGTGATGCTCCTTCTGGACTGGCGATCTCACTGTGACGCCGGTTGCTGTGCGTTTCTTATGGCCAGGTTGGGACTCGTCTATGCGAGTAGCCTGAGCCGGATGCGAGATATTCCGGGCGCCTGGCGGCGCACCGTCGAGGGCGCCGGGCTCGTCGGCGCGGACGGTTCGGTCCGCCCCACCATCTTCGCCGAGATGAGCGCCCTCGCGGCGCAGACGGGCTCCCTGAACCTCGGTCAGGGGTTCCCCGACGAGGACGGGCCCGCGGAGGTCCTCGACGCGGCACGCGCCGCCATCGCGCACGGTGTCAACCAGTACCCGCCCGGTCGCGGCATCCCGGATCTCCTCTCGGCGATCGCGGAGCACCAGGAGCGCTTCTACGGCCTCGCCGTCGACCCCGCACGCGAAGCCCTCGTGACGGCCGGCGCGACGGAGGCGCTCGCGTCCGCGCTCCTCGCGTTCATCGCGAGCCCGGATGACGAGATCGTCGTCTTCGAGCCCTACTACGACTCGTACGCCGCTGTGGTCGCGCTGGCGGGCGCGCGGCTCGTCACCGTCCCGCTGCGCTGGCCCGAGTTCGAGCCCGACCTCGACGAGCTCCGCGCCGCCGTCACCGACCGCACGCGCGTCATCCTCGTCAACGACCCGCACAATCCGACGGGCGCAGTGTTCTCCGCCGAGACGCGTGCCGAGATCGTCGAACTCGCGCATCGCCATGACGCGATCATCGTGACGGACGAGGTCTACGAGCACCTCGTGTTCGACGTGCCGCACACCCCGATCGCGACCCTGCCGGGGGCATGGGAGCGGACCGTCTCGATCTCGTCCGGCGGCAAGACCTTCTCGACGACGGGCTGGAAGATCGGGTGGGCGACCGGCCCGGCCGAGCTCGTCGACGCCGTGCTCGCTGTGAAGCAGTGGCTCACCTATGTCAACGGCGCGCCGTTCCAGCCGGCGATCGCGACGGGGCTGCGGATGCCGGACCCGTTCTTCACCGGGATCGCCGACGCCCTGCGCGCGAAGCGCGACGTGCTGGGCGCGGGCCTCGCGGCGGCCGGCTTCGAGGTGTCGGTGCCGTCCGGCTCGTACTTCACCGTCGCGGATGCCGCGCCTCTGGGAGCGACGGATGCCGCGGACTTCTGCCGCGCGCTCCCCCACCGCGCGGGCGTCGTCGCGATCCCGCTCACGGCCTTCGCGCGACCCGCGTCGCGGCACCGGTACGAGACGCTCGTGCGGTTCGCGGCGTGCAAGCGCACCGAGGTGCTCGAAGAGGCGGCATCGCGGCTCGCGTCGCTGTCGAGCTGAGCCGCGGCCTCAGTCCCGCTCGACGACCCGCAGCCGGCGCAGCGCGAGCGACGGATTGACGCGGCGCACGCGATCGACGGCGCCCGGGTCGAGATGCGCGACGGCGACGTCCGTGCCGGTCCCGACCGACGCGATCTGGACGCCCTGCGGGTCGATGATCATCGAATGCCCGACACCGAGCGGCGGCGGGTGATCCGCGGCCGCGACGAACACCGTGTTCTCGATCGCGCGAGCCTGCAGGAGAGTGCGCCAGTGGTGCTCCTTGAGCGGGCCCCTCACCCATTCCGCCGGGACGAGCATGACGTCGACCCCGGCATCCGCGAGGAGTCGCGCGACCTCGGGGAAGCGAAGGTCGTAGCACGTCATGAGACCGAACCTCAGCCCCGCCGCCTCGAACGTCTCGGGCGCCTCGACCCGGCCGGGCTCGACCCAATCCGACTCGCGCTGGCCGAACGCGTCGTACAGGTGCAGCTTCCGGTAGGTCGCGATGACGCCCGACGCGTCCACCGCCACGACGGTGTTGCGCACGCGCCGGGGGTCGCCGCCCTTCTCGAGGAGCCCCGCGACGATGATGAGCCCGCGGTCGGCCGCAAGCCGTGTGAGAGCGCGCGTGAACGGTCCGTCGAGATCCTGCGCGCCTGCCGCGAGCGACTCGTCGAAAGGGTCGACGAAGTAGCTGGAGTACTCGGGGAAGACGACGACACGCGCGCCACGATCGGATGCTGTGGCCACGAGCTCGCCGATCAGCTCGAGGTTGGCGTCGGCATCCGCGGTCGGGGAGAACTGCGCGACGGCGAGGGCGGCGGCGGTCATCGGTCCCCTTCCGCTCGGCGCCGCGCGCGCATCACGAGCGGCGCGACGATCCACAGCACGAGGATCACGACTGCGAGGACGATCGCGACCGTCACGGCGGCATCGTCGCTCACGACGATGTCGAACACGAAGGCGACGACGCCCACGACGAGTGCGGCGACCGTGATGAGCGCCGTGATGAGCGCCGCATGGCCGTAGGCGACGACGGCGCGCTTCATGCGCTGCTGGAACACGACGCGGTGAAGCGCGACAGGGGCGAGGGCGATGATCGTGCTCAGCGCCGAGAGGACGACCAGCACGAGGTAGAACGTGCGCTGCGAGTCGGTGAGATCCGCGAAGGTCGGCTGGAACGCCAGGGCGAGCAGGAATCCGGTGAGGATCTGCGTGCCCGTCTGCAGCACGCGCAGCTCCTGGAGGACCTCGATCCAGTTGCGGTCGGCGCGTTCGGCGGGGCTCTCGTCTCGCCCGTCGACCGTGGCGTCACGGGGGTCGGAATCTCGCCCTGAGGTCATGCGTTCATCCTCGCCCGCGGTGCGCGCGGCAGGCAAGCAACCCACCCCGTGTCGTCGACCACTCAAAACCCGTGCTAGGCTTTCTTCTTGTGCCGCGGGGTGGAGCAGCTCGGTAGCTCGCTGGGCTCATAACCCAGAGGTCGCAGGTTCAAATCCTGTCCCCGCAACAAAAAGAAGAAGGCCCCGCTATGCGGGGCCTTCTTCTTTTTCCTGCGCGGACCGGCCCTTTTACCCTGCCCGCAGGCGGTCCCACGCGCCAGAGGCTCCGCGAATCGCGCCGGCGATTCGTGGAGTGGGCGCGTGGCCAAATCCTGTCCCCGCCACCTAAACCCAACGCACGAGGCGACGCGCCAGCGCCGCCGACCCAAGCTGACAGCCTCTGTAAACGCAACCCGGCGTGTCCCCAACCCCGCAGCCACCTCTAGCCAGCCGCGGCCACCCGATCCCCGCGTCACTCAGCCGGGTCGATCGCCTCACTCAGCTCCAGCAGGAACCGGGTCACGACCCTCAGCTCCGCCTCGTCGTACCCGTCGGTGACGCCGCGCATAGCCCTGAGACGCTCGCCCATGTGCTTGTAGAAGTCATCCCGGGACTGCTGCGTGAGGACGACGACCCGCGCCCGGCGATCATGCGGGTGCGGCCGACGCTCGAGGTGGCCGGAGGAGGTGAGCCGGTCGAGGAGCTTCGTCGTCGAGGCCGTCGAGATGCGGAGGTGGTCGGCGAGGTCGTGAGGACTGACCGTCTCGCCGCGCTGCTCGCGCATGATCAGCATGCGCAGCGCCGCGACATCCGTCGCGTTCATGTCCATGTCGCCCTTCATGCCGCTGTGCATGCGGTCCATGGCGTCGCCGAGGGCGCGGATGGCGCGCAGGA
The DNA here is from genome assembly GCF_040632175.1 of Microbacterium sp. NPDC019599. Classification (NCBI taxonomy): domain Bacteria; kingdom Bacillati; phylum Actinomycetota; class Actinomycetes; order Micrococcales; family Microbacteriaceae; genus Microbacterium; species Microbacterium sp. NPDC019599. Next base: position 188,263 of record NZ_JBEYBL010000001.1, on the reverse strand, counting down.
CGTCCATGACCCCGTGATCGCGGGGCGTCTGCGGCTCCCATCGCTGCGACATGTGGACACTCCTTCCGTCCCCTTGTATCATCGGCGGAACGATATTGCTAGATAGGCTAGCGATCCCGGAAGGATCCACGATGACCGATACAGATCACGTCGTCCTCCTCGACGATGACGGCCGCGAGATCGGCACCGCCCCCAAGAGCAGCGTGCACGGCACCGAGACGGCCCTCCATCTGGCATTCTCCTGCCACGTCGTGAACGCCGACGGTCAGGTCCTCGTGACACGCCGCGCGCTCGGCAAGACGACGTGGCCCGGCGTGTGGAGCAACTCCTTCTGCGGCCACCCGCGTCCCGCCGAACCGGTGCTGACAGCGGTCCACCGCCGCGCCGAATACGAGCTCGGCATCACGCTGCACGACATCGAGCTGGCGCTCCCCCTCTTCCGCTACCGCGCAACGGACGCCAACGGCATGGTCGAGCACGAGCTCTGCCCGGTCTACACGGCACTCACCGACGACGAGCCGGTCCTCAACCCGCTCGAGGTCGTCGACGCGAAGTGGGTCGATCCCGCCGACCTCGCGGCATCCCTCGAAGCCACGCCGTGGGCGTTCAGCCCCTGGCTCGTGCTGCAGGCTCAGCAGCTTCACCTGTTCGACCGGAGCTCGCCGCACGAGCGGCGACGAGCATCGTGATCGGCCTCGCCCCCGCGCCCGCTGCGGCGATCGACGCCGCGATCAGTACGGCCGTCGAGCGCATCCGCACCCGAGCAGAAGGACTCGGCGGCTCGTTCCCGGCTCTCGGCGATGCCATCGCACGCGCCGCCGACGGCGGCAAGCGGTTCCGCCCGTTCCTCGTCGTCGCCGCCTTCGAGGCCTGCGGCGGCGCCCCATCGACGGCCGCCCTGTACCCGGTCGCCGCTGCCTTCGAACTGCTGCACACAGCGTTCGTCGTGCACGACGACGTCATCGACCATGACACCGTGCGCCGCGGCATCCCGAACGTCGCGGGCGAATTCCGCGCGCGGGCGCGCCGCAAGGGGGCGGATGCCTCGGGCGAGGCACTGCTCGGAGACGCGGCCGCGATCCTCGCGGGCGACCTCCTGCTCCACGAGGCGTGCCGCCTCATCGCGCTCGCCGACCTCGGCGCGAGGGACCGGAAACGCCTGCTGGCGCTCCTCGACGACGCCGTCTTCGTCTCGGCCGCCGGCGAGCTCGCCGACGTCGAGCACGCCGTCGCGAAGGACTGGGCCGACCCGGAAGCGCTCCTCGGCGCGGCACACGACAAGACGGCGGTGTACTCGTTCACGGCGCCGCTGTGCGCCGGTGCTGTCCTGGCCGGTGCACCCACCGCCGTTCAGGCCGCCCTCGAGGTCGCGGGCGGGCGCCTCGGCCTGGCCTTCCAGCTCGCCGACGACCTGATCGGCGCCTTCGGGTCCTCGGCACAGGCGGGACGCGAGGCGGGCGGAGATCTGCGCGAGGCCAAGCGCACGCCGCTCATCGCCCTCGCGCGCGACTCGACGTCGTGGAACCGGGTGAACGCCGCCCTCGCCGTCGCCCACACAGGCCCCATCGCGGTGCGCGAGGCGCAGCGCGCGCTCGACGAGAGCGGCGCCCGAGCCGCGCTGCTCGCGCTCATCGACCGGACGCTCGCCGAGGCTCGGGACGCGGCATCCGATCCCGCACTGCCCGCCGAGGCGCGTGCACTCGTGACCGACCTCGCGCGGGCCATCGCGGAGCGCGTCCCGTGATCGGGCAGCGCACGGCTGACGGCATGACGGGGCTGGCCCTGTACGACCGGACGGCGGAGGATGCCGCGGCCGCCGTCATCGCGGCGTACTCGACGTCGTTCGGCCTCGCGTCGCGCATGCTCGGCCCGCGCGTGCGCCCGCACGTGCGGAACGTGTACGCGCTGGTCCGCGTCGCCGACGAGATCGTGGACGGCCCCGCCGCAGCGGCGGGCCTCGATGCGGACGCCGAGCGCGGCGTCCTCGACGACTTCGAGAGCGAGACCCTCGCGTCGATCGAGCGCGGGTTCAGCGCGAACCTGGTCGTCCACGCCTTCGCCCGCACGGCACGGGAATGCGACATCCGCGAGGATCTGATCCGCCCCTTCTTCGCGTCGATGCGCACCGACATCACGACGAGCTCGCACGACGGGGCGTCCCACGACGTCTACGTGTACGGCTCGGCGGAGGTCGTCGGCCTCATGTGCCTGCAGGCGTTCGTCAACGCCGGGTCCCCTGCGCCGCGGATCGCCGAACCTCACCTCGTCGAGGGCGCGCGACGACTCGGCGCGGCCTTCCAGGACGTCAACTTCCTCCGCGACCTGGACCACGATGCCGGCGAGCTCGGACGCGACTACCTCGGCGCTTCGACGCGGGCCGACGTGCTCGCGCGGATCGACGCCGACCTCGCGTGCGCTGCCGCTGTCATCCCCGAACTGCCCGCCGATTGCCGCCGGGCCGTCACCGCCGCGCACGATCTCTTCGCGGCACTCGCCTGGCGCCTGCGGAGCGAGTCCGCGGGCGACACGCGAGTCCGCGTGCCGAATCCGGTCAAGGCGGCGCTGGCGGCGCGTGCGTGGATGGGCTTCGCGCCGCGGAGCGTCCGCGCATGACCCGAGCGCGCACTCCTCGCGAGCCGGGGCGCGCCGTCGTGGTCGGCGGCGGCATCGCGGGCCTGGCCACGGCGACGCTCCTCTCGGCCGAGGGCTGGACCGTCTCGCTGTTCGAGGCCGGCGACGACGTCGGCGGCCGCGCCGGCTCTTGGCGCTCCGGCGGCTTCCGCTTCGACACGGGCCCCAGCTGGTACCTCATGCCGGAGGTCTTCGACCACTTCTTCCGGCTGCTCGGGACGACGGCGGCCGATGAACTCGACCTCGTCCCCCTCTCCCCCGCGTACCGCGTGTACACGGAGGGCGACGCGGCACCCCTCGACGTCGTATCGGGCCGGGATGCCGCGACCGCCCTGTTCGAGGGCATCGAACCCGGTGCCGGCTCACGACTGGGCGAGTACCTCGACTCGGCCGCGGACGCGTACGACCTGTCGATCACGCGCTTCCTCTACGACGCGTACGAGACTACGGCGGGCCTGCGCGACCCCGAGCTGCTGCGCCGGCTGCCGCGCCTCGCGCCCCTGCTGACCCGCACGCTCGCGTCGCACATCGCGCGGCGCTTCACGGACCTCCGGCTGCAGCAGATCCTGGGCTACCCCGCCGTCTTCCTCGGCGGCTCGCCCTACGGCGTGCCGAGTCTCTACCACCTCATGAGCCACCTCGACCTCGACGAGGGCGTGCTGTACCCGCGCGGCGGGCTCACGGAGGTGATCCGCGCCGTCGAGCGGCTCGCCCGCGCGCGGGGCGTCGAGATCCAGACGCGCGCGGAGGTCACCGAGATCCAGACGCGGGACGGTATCGCGTCCGGCGTCCGCCTCGCCGACGGCCGGTCGATCGCCGCCGACCTCGTCGTCTCGACGGCAGATCTGCACCACACCGAGACGAGCCTGCTCCCGCCCGAGCTGCGCAGCTACCCGGAGTCGTGGTGGGCCAAGCGCACCCCGAGCCCGGGAGCCCTCCTGCTCCTGCTCGGAGTCGAGGGCGAGCTGCCCCAGCTCGCGCACCACACGCTCCTGTTCACGCGCGACTGGCAAGACAACTTCGAGCGGATCTTCGGGGGCGGGAGCAGCATCCCGGACCCCGCCTCGCTCTACGTCTGCAAGCCCAGCGCGACGGACCCGAGCGTCGCCCCGCCCGGGCACGAGAACCTCTTCGTGCTCGTGCCGGTGCCCGCCGATCCCGGTCTCGGCCGCGGCGGCGAGGACGGCGACGGCGACCCGCGCATCGAGAAGGCGGCGGATGCCGTCGTCCGGCAGGTCGCGCAGTGGTGCGGCATCCCGGATCTCGCGGACCGCATCATCGTCCGCCGCACGATCGCGCCGGGCGATTTCGAGGCCGACCTCCACGCGTGGCGGGGAAACGCGCTCGGACTCGCGCACACGCTCGGCCAGAGCGCCGTCTTCCGCCCTCGCAACGCCTCCAAGCGCGTCGACGGCCTCCTGTACGCGGGGGCGTCGACACTGCCCGGCATCGGACTGCCGATGTGCCTCATCTCCGCCGAGCTCGTCGTCAAGCGGCTGCGGGGCGATCGCTCGCCAGGGCCGCTGACCGAACCCGCCGTGGCCAGGGTCTGACGTGCCGGGACTCTACCTGCTCGCGATCCTCATCTCGTTCGCCGGTGTCGCGCTCCTGGACGTCCGGCTGCGTCTGGTCGCGCCTGCGGCGCCGGGACGGACCGCGGCCGCCGTGGGGATCGGGACGGCCTTCTTCCTCGCGTGGGACGCCGCAGGGATCGCGTCCGGCGTCTTCGTCAAGGGCGACAGTCCGCTCTACGTCGGCGTGGACCTCGCGCCGCACCTTCCGCTCGAGGAGCCGCTCTTCCTCGCGTTCCTCTGCTACCTCGCGCTCGTCGTCTGGGCCGGCTCGCGACGGATCGGCGACCGCGCGCGGAAGGGCCGGTCCGACGCGCGCGGGAGCGCTGGCGGGGGCGCGGCATGACGTACGCGCTCCTCATCGTCCCGTTCGCCCTCGTGACCGTCGTCGTGACGCTCGCGACGATCCGGCGCCCGCACTTCGGGCGGCGGATGGCGGCCTCGACGGCTGCGGCGGTCGTGCTCGGGCTGCTCACCGCCGTGTTCGACAGCCTCATGATCGCCGCAGGGCTCTTCACGTACCCCGGTGAGCTCATCAGCGGCGTACGGATCGGCCTGGCCCCGCTGGAGGACTTCGCCTATCCCGTGTGCGCCGCCTTCCTCGTCCCGGCGGTCTTCACGCTCCTCGCGCCGCGGAGGGCCGCATGAGCACGACCGAGCCGCTGCGCGCCTCCGCGGTCCTGCGCACGCTGTTCGTCTCGTCGCGCCCCGTGAGCTGGATCAACACGGCGTACCCTTTCGCGGCCGCGTACGTCATGACGACGCGCGAGATCGACGTCATCCTGATCGTCGGCACGATCTTCTTCCTCGTGCCCTACAACCTCGCGATGTACGGCATCAACGACGTCTTCGACTACGAGTCCGATCTCCGCAATCCGCGCAAGGGCGGCGCGCACGGGGCCGTCCTCGACCGGCGGCTGCATCGCATCACGCTGTGGGCGGCGGGCCTGTCCTGCCTGCCCTTCGTCGTGTTCCTCGTGATCGCGGGATCGCCTTCGTCGAGGTTCGTGCTCGCGGCGAGCCTGTTCTTCGTGGTGTTCTACAGCGCGCCGCCGCTGCGGCTCAAGGAGCGCCCGTTCCTGGACTCGGTGACCAGCAGCATCCACTTCTTCTCCCCCGCCGTCTACGGTCTCGTCCTCGCCGGTGCGGCCTGGACGTGGCAGCTGGTCGCGGTCGTCCTCGCGTTCGCGCTGTGGGGCGTCGCGTCGCACGCCTTCGGCGCGGTCCAGGATGTCGTGGCCGACCGTGAAGCCGGCATCTCGTCGATCGCGACGGCGCGCGGCGCTCGGTGGACGGTGCGGTTCGCCCTCGCCTGCTACGCCGCCGCGGGCATCGTCATGCTCGCCACCGTGTGGCCCGGGCCCCTCGCGGCCGTCCTCGCCCTCCCCTACCTCGCGACGGTGTGGCCGTTCCGCAGCATCACGGACGAGACGGCGGATGCTGCCACCCGCGGCTGGGACCGCTTCCTGTGGCTCAACCAGCTCACGGGTTTCGGCGTCACGCTGCTGCTCATCTGGTACTGGTTCCTGACGGCGTGAGGCCGGGCGCTCCGCGCGCCCGGCTTCACGAACCTCGGACCGAGGGTTACTGCTCCCCGAGCTCGATGAGCTTCTCGACGGCCGCCGTGAGGCGCGCATCCGCCTCGCCGTAGGCGGCCCAGTCGCCGGCCTGCAGGGCCTCCTCGCGCTGGATCATCGCCTGCTGCGCCTCCTGGAGCGCCGCCTCGTACTCGTCGGCCGGGGGCTCCGTCGGCTCCGTCGGCTCGGGCGCCGGCGTCGCCCCGGGCGTCGGGGTCGTGTCGGGCGTGGGCGTCACACCCGCGTCGCCGGCACCGGCACCCGAGTCGCCGCCGAACAGGGCGTCGAGCGCCTCGTTGAGCGTGTCCTCGAAGGCGACCTGGTTGCCGAACGAGACGAGCACCTTCTGGAGGGTCGGGAGCTTCGTGGCGCCAGACGACTGCACGAAGACCGGCTGCACGTAGAGCAGGCCGCCGCCCACGGGAAGCGTCAGGAGGTTTCCGTTGAGCACGTCGGACTGGCCCTGGCGGAGGATGTTGATGAACGCCGACACCTGGGGATCCGCGTCGAACGTGTTCTGCACCTGGCCGGGGCCGGGCACGCTCGTATCCGCGTCGATCACCAGCATCCGGAGCTTTCCGTAGTCCTCGGCCTTCACGCCGTCCTCGTCGCCCGCATTCGAGTCGACGGCGAGGTAGCCCATGAGGACGTTCCTCGTGTTCTCACCGGCCGGGATGAAGCTCGTGAACATCGAGTAGGACGGCACCTCCTGACCCGGCATCTGCATCGTGAGGTAGTACGGCGGCTGCAGGAAGTTGGGGTTCTGCGGGTCGTCCGGGGTCTTCCACGCGTTGTCACGCTGGTAGAAGGACTGCGCGTCGTCGACGTGGTACACGCCCAGCATCGCGCGCTGCGCCTTGAACAGGTCGGTCGGGTAGCGCACGTGGCTCATCAGATCGCCCGACATCTCGGAGATCGGCTTGAGCGTGGACGGGTACACCTTCTGCCACGCCTGGAGGATCGGGTCCTCCTCGTCCCACGCGTAGAGCTTGACCGAGCCGTCGTACGCGTCGACGGTCGCCTTGACGGAGTTGCGGATGTAGTTGATGTTGTCCAGCGCGACGCGCGGCGCCTCGTTGTTCGCATCGGCGATCGCCTGCGAGAGGCTCACGATCGTCGAGTAGGGGTAGCTGTCGCTCGTCGTGTAGCCGTCGACGACCCACACGATGCGGCCGTCCACGATGCTCGGGTACGGGTCCTTGTCCAGCTCGAGGTACGGCGCGACCTTCTGGACGCGGTCGAGCGGGTTGCGGTCGTAGAGGATCTGCGAGTCCTCGTTGACGTAGTCCGAGAACAGGATCTGCTCGGACTGGAACTTCAGCGCGTAGATGAGGCGATTGAAGACGTTGCCGACGCTCGGTCCGCCATCGCCCTCGAACGTCGTCTTCGTCTCGGACGCGCCGTCCTCGCCCTCCGGGTAGTCCAGCTCGATGGGCGCGGTCGTCGCGGGGGCGCCGACGATCGAGTACAGGGGCGAGTCCTCGCCGAAGTAGACGCGGGGCTCGAACTCCTCCTGCGTCGTCAGGACGCCCGAAGCGGGGATGCCGCGCTCGATGAAGACTGGGTTGCCGTCCGACGTACGGTCGTTGCCCTTCGCCGCGACGAGCCCGTAGCCGTGCGTGTAGACGAGTGTCGTGTTCTGCCAGGACGCCGCGTTCCCGAGCTGGCTCACATCGAGCTCGCGCACCGACACGACGGTGTCCTGCGAGACCCCGTCGATGTCGTAGCGGTCCACGTCCAGCGGGTCGGCGAACTGGTAGTACGAGCGGTACTGCTCGAGCTGCTTCACCGTCGGGCTGATGATGGCGGGGTCCATGATGCGGATCTGCGCCGTCGTGGCGGCATCCGCGCGCAGCTGCCCGGACTCGGCATCCGTCGTCGCCGTGTAATCGCTCTTGTCGAGGCCGTCGATGCCGTACGCGTCCTGCGTCATGTCGATGGCGCGCTGGTAGTACTGCTCCTCCAGCGCGAACTGGTTCGGGCGCACCTGGAAGGTGTTGAGAACCCACGGGTAGGCCACGCCGAGCACGATCGACGAGACGAGCAGCAGACCCGTCGCGATGAGCGGGTAGCGCCAGCGGCCGATGATCGCGGTGACGAAGAACAGGACGCCCACGAGGATCGCGACGATCGAGAGGATCGTGAGCCCCGGGATGACGGCGTGCGTGCCGACGTAGCCGGGTCCGACGATGCGGTCCCCCGGTTCGATGAGCGTCTTGTAGCGGTCGAGCCACAGGCTCGCCGCCTGCACGAGGAGGTAGAGACCCGCGAGGACCGCGAGCTGGATGCGCGCGGCCTTGGAGATGCGCAGCTCGCGCTGACCCACGCGCACCGAGCCGTAGAGGTACGACACGAGCGCCGTCACGAGGAGGCACACCAGCAGCACGGCCGAGACGAACCCGAGCAGCGTGCTGTAGAACGGCATCGCGAAGAGGTAGAAGCCCGTGTCCAGCCCGAACTGTGGGTCGGTCGTCGACGTCGTGACACCGTTGATCCACAGCCAGGTCGTCTCCCACTGCGCCGACGCGGCGAAGCCCGCGAAGAAGCCGAAGAAGATGGGGATGCCCCACATTGCCAGGCGCCGGAGCGGCTCGACGACCTCCTGGTAGCGGTCCAGCTGCGAGCTCAGCCGCGCATATACGGGGCGCAGCCGGTAGGCGAGCTGGATCGAGAGCCACACGGGGACCGCCATGCCGAGGAATCCGACGGCGAACATCACGAGGCGCGCGACCCACTGCGTCACGAGCACCGACTGGAAGCCGAGTTGCTCGTACCAGAGCCAGTCGGCGAACAGGTTCGCGAAGATGAAGAACGCCACCACGAGGGCAGCGATGATCGCGAAGGTGATGGCGAGGATGCGTCGGGTGCGAGAGGGTGTGGCCGGGGCGGGCGCTGACGTCGTGGTCACTTCTTCATCCTAGGCGGGCGGTTCACAGGCGATGCCGCGTCCGCGCTGGGCGAACTCTCCGAATTCCCCCAGCGCCATACGACGTCTCGCCGGGGGTCGGGCATGTTCAGGACCGGCAGGTCGGCAGCGCGTCGAGTTCGCCTTCGCCTCTGATCGCCTCGAGGGCCGTGAGAGCGTCGTCGAGATCCTCGACGGAGAAGACGCGCAGGCCCGGCGGTATGTGGCCGACGACCTCGTCGCAATTGGCCTCGGGGGCGAGGAACCAGTCGGCACCGGCGCCGGACGCGCCCCACAGCTTCTGCTGGATGCCGCCGATCGGTCCGACGGTCCCGTCGGAGGAGATCGTCCCTGTGCCGGCGACATCCTCTCCCCCGTTGAGCTCGCCCGGCGTGAGCGTGTCGATGATGCCGAGGGCGAACATCATGCCCGCCGACGGACCGCCGACGTTGTTCAGCTGGATCGTGACGTCGATCGGGAAGTCGTAGTCGCTCTGCAGCTGGACGCCCAGGAGCCACACCGTCTCGCCCTCGACCTCGTTCTCGTTCGGCGTGATGCTGATGGTCTGCTGTTCGCCGTCGCGCTCGATTGTCACCTCGACGGGAGCACCGGCACCGGCATTGACGATCTCGCGGAGGTCGTCCGCGCTCGCGATGGGCGTCCCGTTCGCCGCGATGACCGCGTCCCCCTCTTCGAGGAGGCCCTCGGCCGCCGATCCCTGCAGGAGCGAGTGCACTGTGATGTGCGACCCCACGTCGTAGCCGAGCTCGGTGAGCGCGGCGGCCGTGGCCTCCTTCTGCGAGTCGATCATGAGCGCGGAGCTCTCCTCGTTGCGCTCTTCGCTCGTCTGATCCTCGGGGAAGATCGCGTCGATCGGCAGGACGGCCTTGGTCGGGTCGAACCACGCCGTCGCGAGCTCGAACCAGGAGGGCGTGCGCTCGCGGTTACCCACGACCTGGACCGTCAGGAGATCGAGCGTGCCCTCGGTCGGGTACGTGTCGGCCCCTGCGACCGAGATGAGCGGGACCTCGTCCCCCTCCGCCGAGGTCGCCGTGCCGAGGGTGTTGTACACGGGGCCGGGACGCTGGATGACGTAGGCCGTCGGGAGGAACGTGAGGATCAGCAGGACCACCATCGACACGGCCAGAGCCCACACGCCGACCAGCGCCGAGCGGCTCAGGCGCCGCCGCGGGGCGGGCGTGATCGTCACGTTCTCGTCGAACAGCGCCACGGAGGACCTCTCTCGCTGGGAACTCGCCTGTCGTTCGCGACCGGCGTACAGGGGAAGGGGTCCGGGCGGGGAGTGCGAGGATGCGTGCCACTAGCGTAGAACGCGAGGTCTTGACCCGGCTGAAAGGCGGCTGAAGTGACGGACGACGATCGCAGCCCTGAAGAGGAGTTCCAGGAGCTCCTGCGTCAGCTCTTCGGCGGGGGCGCCGACGGAATCGATCCCGAGCAGCTCTCCCGGCTGACGGGCATGGGCATCGACCCCGCCACCATGCAGACCCTCATGCAGCAGATGCAGGGCGCTTTCGCAGGCAGCGGCGAGATCTCGTGGGACCTCGCGGAGCGCCAGGCGCTGCACATCGCGAACCAGGCCGGTCTCGGCGTCACCGCGGGGCAGCGCACCGATCTGGACCAGGCCTTCGCCCTCGCGACGCTCTGGCTGAGCGAGGCCACCACCATCTCCGAGCTCGCGTCGCCGCCCAAGGCCCTCACCCGCGGCGGCTGGGTCGAGGCGACGCTCCCCGTGTGGCAGGAGCTCGCCGAGCCGGTCGCCACGAGCATCGCCGATGCGCTGACGGCCGCACTGAGCGATCAGGCTCCCGACGACATGCAGAGCCTCGTGCAGGGCGCCGGCCGCCTCATGCGCACGATGGGCGGGTCCCTGTTCGCGACGCAGCTCGGTCACGTCGTCGGGCGGCTCTCGCTCGAAGTGGTCAGCGGCGGGGATGTCGGCATCCCGCTCATGCCCGACGGCGAGGCGGCGATCCTCCCGCAGAACTTCGCGGACTTCGGGCGCGACCTCGAGATCCCCGAGGACCAGCTCGGCCTCTACATCGCGACGCGCGAGCTCGCGCACGCCAGGCTCTTCCGGCACGCGCGCTGGCTGCGTCTGCACGTCATCTCGCAGGTGACGGATTTCGCCCGCGGCGTGCACGTCGACACGGATGCGCTGGAGGATCTCGCCGCTCGGTTCAACCCGTCCGAACCCGAAGAGCTCCGTCGCGCCCTCGAGAGCGGCGCGCTGCTTCCGGCTCGGTCCGAAGCGCAGACGGCGGCCCTCACCAGGCTCGAGAACCTCCTCGCCACGATCGAGGGCTGGGTCGACGTCGTGACCGCCGAAGCCACCAGCCGGCTGCCCTCGGCCGACCGCATCGCCGAGGCCGTGCGCCGCCGGCGCGCGGTCGGCGGTCCTGCCGAGCAGGCGCTCGGCTCGCTCGTCGGGCTCGAACTGCGGCCGCGCCGCATGCGCGAGGCCGCCGCGATGTGGCGTGCCGTGACGGATGCTGTCGGCGTCGCCTCCCGCGACGCGCTGTGGGACTATCCCGACCTCATGCCGACGTCGGAGGACATCGACGATCCCGCGGCTCTCGTGGCGCGCCTGCAGGCGCACGCACGGGGCGAGGCGCCCGCGCGCGATGCCTTCGACGACGCCCTGGAAGCGCTGCTGTCGGGTCAGACGCCCGCACCCGAAGGCGAGAGCGCGCCGGAGTCCGGCAGCGATTCGGATGAGCCGGACGGCGATGCCGCCGGGCCGGAGGGCGAGCGACCCGTCTGACGCTCGCGGGGGTCTGACGCTCGCGGGGTCTGACGCTCGCGGGGTCTGACGCTCGCGGGTCTCCTCCCCAGGCCGAGGCGAACCGTCCTCCGGGATGGGACGGCTGTGGAGAATCGCCGGTGGCGCGGGTCGCACGCGCATGATCGGGGGATGCTGCGCCTCGATCCCGCACATCCTGTCCTCTGGCGCTCGGAGACGAGCGTCCAGTTCGGTCTCGATCCCGTCGCGATCGTCGAGATCGCCGAGGAGTGGCAGGAGCGTCTCATCCGCGAACTCGAGGTGGGCGTGCCGCCGGCCGCGCTCGAAGCCGTGGCCGACGCGGTCGGTGCGCCCGCGGGCGCCGCGGCGGCCTTCGTGCGCGGGATCTCGCGAGCACTCCGAGCCGCTCCCCGCGAGCTGCCGCGATCCGTCGTCGTCCAGGTCGCCGACGGCGTGAGTCCCTCCATCGTCGACGACGTCCGGGATGCGCTCGAAGCGGCGGGCCTGTCGTCGACGCCGGACCTGTGGGACGAGACGACGGGCACGTCCGCGACGCCCGTCGTCATGCTCGCCGCACACGTCGTGAATCCGCGCAGCACCGCCGTCCTCCTCGGGCGCGACATCCCGCACCTGCCGATCGTCTTCGGCGGCTCGGGCGTCGAGATCGGCCCCTTCGTGCGGCCGGGGCTCACGCCGTGCTCCTCCTGCGTCGCCGCCCACCGGCGCGACGCGGACGACGCCTGGCCCCGGCTCGCAGCCCAGCTGCTCGGGCGTCGCGTCCCGGCCGTTTCGACGGCGCTCGCGTGGGAGGCCGCGCTGGCCGCGGCCCATCTCGTCACGGACGCCGCGCGGCACCCTTCGCGGCAGACCGCACCGTCGGTGACGGTGCGCGCCGAGACCGGGGCGCGGACGACGAGGACGCATCGGCCGCACGCAGCGTGCCGGTGCCGATCTCTCGGAGGAAGCGCGATGGGGCGCGTCCACGAGATCCTGGCGACCACGAGAGCGACAGCGTACGCGCAGCCCGCGTGATCCCGACATACGCGAGCCTGCGCTCCTCGTCGATCTGCTCGAAGCCCGACGCGTAGCCGATCGGCAGCAGCCCCTCCGCGAGCCCGACGAGATGCACGTGGTCCCACTCGAGACCCTTCGCGGCGTGCAGCGTCGCGAGCGTGACGGTGCGCAGGGCCGGTTCGTCCTGCGCCTTCGCACGCGCGATGAGATCGTCCGTGAACGCACGCAGCGTCGTCCCCTCGGGCGCTTCCTCCGCGAGTCGCAGGATCGCGGCGCGGGCCTCCCACGCGTCGCGCAGCGCCCCACCCGCCTGAGGTGGCTCGTCGGTGAGTCCGAGCGACCGCAGGACGTCGCGCACCGCCGCGAGGAAGCCGCCCTCGACGGGGGCGACGGAGGCTCCGCGGAGGGCCATGAGCGCCTGACGGACCTCGGGGATGTCGAAGAACCGCCGGCCTCCGAGAACGGATGAGGCGATGCCGGCATCCGCGAGAGCCTTCACGAGCTCGGCGGACTGGGCGTGCGCACGGTAGAGCACGGCGATCCGGCGCGGATCGGTGCCGTCGTCGAGCTGGGCGCGGATCCGAGCGGCGACTCCCCGCGCCTCGGCCTCGTCGTCCGGGTAGGTCGTGACAGGCGGGCGCTCGTCGCGGACCGGAGCGTCCTCGCGCACCGCGCGCGCCGTCGTGAGGACGAGCGCACCGGGCCGATCCCGCATGAGCTCGTTCGCAACCGCGAGGATCGGGGCATCCGATCGGTGGTTCTTCTCGAGCCGGACGACCTTGGCTCCCTCGTGCCGCTGGGCGAACTCCAGGAGGAAGCGCGCATCGGCGCCCGCGAAGGAGTAGATCGTCTGGCTCGCGTCGCCGACGACGCACAGGTCGCGGCGGTCGCCGAGCCACAGCTCGAGCAGGCGGTGCTGCAGCGGCGAGACGTCCTGGAACTCGTCGACGGTGAAGTGCCGGTACTGCTCGCGGACGGCGCGCACGACCTGCGGCTCGGCCTCCAGCATCCCGGCGCATGCGAGCAGGACATCCTCGAAGTCGAGCTGGCGTCGCTCGTCCTTGAGCTTCTCGTACGCGCGGTGCAGCTCCGCGACTCGCCCCGCCTCGAGGCGTCCGACCCCCTCGGGGCGGGCGGCGACGTAGGCGTCGACGCTGCGCAGCGTGACCTTGCGCCATTCGATCCCGCTCGCGACGTCGCGGAGGGTCGCGACATCCGGCTCGATGCCCAGGCCGTCGGCCGCGTGGGCGAGCAGCCGCACCTTGTTGTCGACGATGCTCGGCACCGAGTCGCCCGTCAGGGTGGGCCAGAAGTAGTTCAGCTGGGCCAGTGCGGCCGCGTGGAACGTGCGGGCGGCGATGCCGTCCACCCCGAGATTGCGCAGGCGCGCCCGCATCTCGCCCGCCGCCTTCGCGGTGAAGGTGACGGCCATGACGCGCCCCGGCGAATACGCACCGGTGTCGACGCCGTGCGCGATGCGCCTCGTGATGACGCGGGTCTTTCCCGTGCCGGCGCCCGCGAGGACGACGAGGGGCCCGCGGAGGGTCGCGGCGGCCTCGCGCTGCTGCTCGTCGAGGCCCTCGAGAGACCGATCGCTCATGCGCCACCCGCCTGCCAGTCGGCGATGAGGCGGTGGGCGATCGACGCCTTGCCCGGGAGCAGCACGTCTCCGCCGCCCGCGAGCGCCTCGCCGATCTCGTCGCGCGTGAACCAGCGCACCTCGGCGATCTCATCCCCGTCGGCACGTGCCGCCGAGTCGTCGAGCGCCGTCGCGAAGAAGCCGAGCATGAGCGACCGGGGATACGGCCACGCCTGCGAGCCGCGGTAGGTGAGGTCCGAGACCTCGACGCCCGCCTCCTCCCGGACCTCCCGCACGACGGCCGATTCGAGCGACTCCCCCGCCTCGGCGAAGCCCGCGAAGCACGAGAAGCGGTTCTGGCCCCAGGCGGCGTTCGAGCCGAGCAGGAGACGATCGGGATCGACGGCGCTCGTGACGGCGACGATGACGGCGGGATCCGTCCGCGGGAAGTGCTCCCGCCCGCAGGCAGGGCAGTGCCGCGACCAGCCGGCGCCACGCACCTCGGTGCGCGTGCCGCACGCGGGACAGTACGGGGCATCCAGCAGCCAGCGCCCGAGGCTCAGCGCCTCGACGAACATGCCGGCCTCGCCGGGCGCGAGGTCGCCGCCCACGACGCGCAGGCCGGCCCATCCCCCAGGAGCGTCGAAGGGCGCGGGTGCCTCCGACGGCAGCACCGCCGACAGCACGGCCGTGCCCTCGGCATCCCGCCCGAGGAACGCCCACTCCGAGGCATCGCGCACCTGATCCGGCGAGACCAGCAGGAGCGCGGGATGCTGCTTCCCACCGTTCGCGCCGGGCGCGCGGGTCGATGCCGATGTCGATGCCGATGCCGAACCCGATGCCGACGTCAGCGGCGCAGCGTCGCCGTGCACGACGAGGACGCGGGTCGCGGCATCCGCGCGAAGCCGATCGAGGAGGCCGTCCTCGGAGCGCTCGTCCGCCGCGCGGTCGAGGCCGGGCCCGGCCAGAGCGGGCCTGGGACGGGCGGGCGTCGTCATCCGGCACCTCTCTGCGTGGTCGTCGGCCCCCGGTTCCGGCGGGGCTTGCGGTGTCCGGCGTGCCCGGGCGTGGCGCGGGGATGCGCGGCGAAGCCCGACCTACCCTGGGCACATGGCACGCTCTCCCCTCACTCTAGCCGCGTCCGTGACGTCGGCTCTGCCCCGGGTCGGCGTCGTCGGGGCGGGCGCCCTGACCGAGGGCGCGGCCGGACGGTTCGACTCCGCGGTCGCGGAATTGGACGACGGTCGCCGCGTCGTCGTGCGGGCTCCGGCGGACCCGGATGCCGCGACCGAGCTCGCCGCCGAGGTGCGTGCCCTGCGAGCCCTGACACCGGGTGTGCGGGGCCTGCTGCCCTTCCGCGCGCCCGAGCTGCTCGGCGAGGCCGGGCTCGGCGACGCGCGCGTCGTCGTGGTCGACTTCCTGCCCGGCTATCGCGTGGACGCGGCACATCTGCCGGCCGGACGCGGCGCCGCGACCTCCATCGGCGAAGCGCTCGCCGCCCTGCACGCTCTTCCGCTCTCGATCGTGCGCACCGAGGGTCTTCCGGTCCGGACGCCCGGGCAGATCCGCGACGACGTCCGGCGCGTCATCGATCGGGTGCGCGCGACCCGCAAGGCCCCGGAGGCGCTCCTCGATCGCTGGACGCACGCCGTCGAGACCGACGCCTTCTGGCGGTTCGAGTCCGCTGTCGTGCTCGGCGGGGCGGGCGCCGCTTCCTTCCTCTTCGAGGATGTCGACGGCGCGCCGCACGTGACGGGGCTGCTCGAGTGGCACGGACTTCAGGTGGGCGACCCCGCGACGGACCTGCAGTGGCTCGCGTCGGCGCCGGCAGTCGCGGACGACGTGTACCGCGCCTACTCCTCGCAGGCCAACCGCGCCCCCGACTCCGTCGTGCGCGAGCGCGCGCGGCTGTACGCGGAGCTCGAGTTCGCGAAGTGGCTCGTGCACGGCTTCGAGACGGGACGCGACGACATCGTCGACGACGCCGTCGAACTGCTCGCCTCGCTCGAGGCGGGTGTGCGCGCCGACGATCTGGTGCGAGGCGACGACCTGGACGTCGACGACGCCATCGCCCTGCTGGGGCGCGTGCCCGAGCCGACCGCGTCGGATGTCGACACCTCGATGCAGACCGACGCCTACGACCCGGAGGAGCTCTCGCTCTGGGTGACGACCGAGCCGGTCGCGGACGGGGCGACAGTCCGAGTCGACCTGGCGGAGGCCCGCACCGAGAGCGCGGGGGCGGTGCTCACGGCCGCTTACGAAGACACCTCGACGGCGCCCCTCGACCTCGCCGACCTCGCCGACCTCCGCGACCCGAGCGATCAGTCGGTGGCCGTTGGATCCGAGGCTCGTGCGGATGTGCCCGAGGTCGATGAGGAGCGCGAGGCCGAACGCGCCTCGCGCGCCGCGTTCCAGCGCTGGACGAGCTCCTCCTCCGAGTAGACACGGTCCGAGCGGATCACGAGGTCGTCGGCGACGTAGTACAGCGCGACGTCGATCTCGTCGAGCGGGACGCCGTGGCGCTTGTGATAGGCCAGGCGATACAGCGCGAGCTGCAGCATCCGCTCCTCCCGCTCGGCGGCGGTCGCCGGCGGGCGGCCGGTCTTCCAGTCGACGATCTCGATCCGGCCGTCGCGGCGGTAGACCGCGTCGAGCTTGCAGATGACGTGACCCAGATGGTCTGCGCCGCGGAGGGTGATGTCGATCTCGGTCTCGACCTGGATCGGCAGGAGCGGTCCCCACTCGGACGCCTCGAACGTGGCCTTGAGGCGCGCGAGCGCCTCGGTCTCGTGTACCGAGGTCTCGGTCTCGGGCGCATCGTCGTCGACCTCCCACAGGGCGTCGTCCAGCGATGCGCCGCGTCCCGCGATCCCGGACCGCTGCTCGACCCACGCGTGGAACAGCGTTCCGCGCAGCGTCTCGCCGTATGGCCGCTCGGGCAGCGGCCGCGCGATCGACCGGACCGTCGCACCGTAGTCCCCGACGAAGTCCTTGAATCGCGAGGCGCCGATGCGGGAGGGAGCCTCGGGTGCCTGACCGCGGCGACGACGCTCGGCCTCGGCGAGCAGGGGCTTCAGCACCTCGTCGGGCTCGATCTCGGCGCCGCGCAGCGCCGCGACCTCGGCGGCGCCCCGCTCGACGACGGCGCGCCGCTCGCCGAGCGCGTCGAGAGGCCAGCTCAGGATGCGGCCGCCCTTGTCGAGATAGGGGTTCTCGCCAGGGTCGGCGGCATCGAGATCGTCGGTTCCGAGCGCCCTCAGCATCTCCTGCAGGTAGCGGCTGGGCCGGCGCGCATCGCGCTGGCCCGCCCAGTGGGATCCGGTCAGCAGGAGATCCGACCGCGCACGTGTGACCGCGACATAGGCCAGGCGGCGCTCTTCGCGCTCCTGATGCTCGCGGTCCGCCTCGCGGAAGGCATCGATCGCTCCGGCGAGATCCTCGTCCGCGTCGTCCAGGTCCCACGAGAGGCGCGGAAGGGCGTCCTGGTCGCCACGGAGGGCGTACGGGAGCACGCCGAACCCGAGCCAGCCGGCCACCGTGCGGGGGGCCTTGGGGAGCTCGTTCTCGACGAGCCGCACGACGGCGACAGCATCCCATTCCAGTCCTTTGGATCCGTGGATGGTGAGGAGCTGGACGACCCCCGGCTCGGGCGGCTCCGGCCGCGGCATGAGCTCGTCCGTCTCCTCGGCGTGGTCGAGCCACGCGAGCAGGCTCGCGATGGAACCGCGGTCGTCGGCCAGCAGGAACGCGCGCACCTCGTCGAGGAACGAGCGCAGCCGGGACGCCGCGATGCGCGCGGGACCGCGGGTCTCGTTCGCCGCGAGCTCGATGTCGAGTCGGAGCTCGAGCTCGATCATGCGGATGAGATCGGGGATCGGCTGGCCGACCGCGCCGCGGAGGCGCTGGAAGAGCTCACCCGCCTCTCGGAGGCCCGCGCGTCCCGCCTCGCTGATGTCGCGCAGCAGACCGTGGTCGTCCGGCGAGCGGCGGACGAACTCGAGCGCGTCGATGATCGAGACCTGCTCATCGGCGCCGGCAGAGGCGCGGATGCGCTGCACGAGCTCGTCGTCGAACCGCGTCAGGTTGGCATCGCGCCGGGACAGGGTCTCGGCGAGCCCGTGCAGCGCGGCGAGGTCGGCGACGCCGACGCCGAACCGCGGACCCGACAGGACCCTCAGCAGAGCCGAGCCCTGCGCGGGATCGTGCACGACGCGCAGGGCCGAGACGACGTCGACGACTTCGGGCGCCGAGAGCAGGCCGCCGAGCCCGAGGATGCGGTTGGGCACGCCGGCCCGGTTCAGCGCGTCTGAGAAGAGCTGCATGTGCCGCTTCGTGCGGAACAGGATCGCGCCGGAGTGCGCCACCCGCTCGACCGGGATGCCCGCCGTTGCGCGCTCGCCCGCCCGCCGCTCCTGCACGGCGTCGTGCTCGGCGCGGACCGCGGCGAACCACTCGGCCACCTCGCGAGCCTCGTCGTCCACGCTCGGGGCGAACCGGTGTGCCACGCGCCCCGCGCCCGCCCCCGGCCGCGGCGCGAGCGCCTCGACCGGCACGGGTCCGCGCGCGCTCGCCTCGAGGACCGCGTTGGCGGCGGCCAGGACGCCGAGGTCGTTGCGCCAGCTGATCATGAGGCTGTGATGCCGCGCCTCGGTCGTGCGCGCGAACGCCTGCGGGAAGACTGCGAGGTTGTCGGCGGATGCCCCGCGCCACCCGTAGATCGACTGCTGCGGGTCGCCCACGGCCATGACGGGCGAATCGTGGAAGACCGCGGCGAGCAGCTCGGTCTGGATGACGGAGGTGTCCTGGTACTCGTCGAGCAGCACGATGCGGAACTGATCCCGCAGCTCCGCCGCGACATCCGGGGCGGCCTCCACGATCTCGAGGGCGCCCGCCACCTGATCGGCGAAGTCGAGGGTGTCGTCCGCGCGCTTGCGTTCCGCGTAGTCGCCGACGAGTCCGGCGAGGACCGACAGCCCGCTCATGCTCCGGCGCGCCGAATCGACGAGGGTCTGATCCTTCTTGAGCCGGCACGTCACACGGGACAGGCGCCCCGACCAGCGCTCGCCGTACGCCGCGAGCTCGGCGAGATCGACCCGGTTGTCGAGCACTTCGCCGGCAAGCCGATGCACGGCGTCGACGACCGTGGAGAACGCCTCCTCGCGCTGCGAGAGGCGCTCGTCGTCCGAGCCGATCACGACGCGCCGCGCCAGGAGCCATGAGCCGGACTGACTGAGCAGCGCGGCATCCGGATCGCGTCCGATGCGCGCGCCGTGCTCGCGCACGATGGCGTCGGCGAAGGAGTTGTACGTCGCGACGCGCGCGCGCTGCAGGAGGGCGTCTGCCGCGGCCGAGGCGTCCGCCGGCGCGGCGCCGACCTCCGCCGCGAGGTCGTCGAGCAGCGCCGCGAGAGCGGCCTGGCGGACTCGCGGCGACGAGTGCGCATGCGCCTGCCAGAATTCGGCCAGATCGCCGCGCTCCGCGAGCACGGCGAGGTGCGGGAGCAGTCCGCGGCGCTCGTACTCGCCGATCGTCGACAGGCGCCGCTGGATGCGCTCGGCCAGCTCGCCCGCCGCCTTGCGCGTGAACGTGAGGCCGAGCACCTCGTCGGCGCGCACGTGCCCGTTCGCGACGAGCCAGACGACGCGCCCGGCCATGGTCTCGGTCTTGCCGCTGCCGGCGCCGGCGATCACGATCGCGGGTGCCGCCGGGGCTTCGATCACGGCCGTCTGTTCGGGCGTCGGCTGCGGCAGGCCGAGCGCGACGGCGATCACGGCGGCGGGAATGTCGAGGGGACCGTCCCAGGCGTCCGAGCGGACCTCTGCCGGTGCGGACAGGCTCATGACGCCGACACCGCCTTGACGGTGTGCAGCGCGCACACGCCGAAGCGTGCCGTCGAGCAGTGCGCGTCGACGGGCGCGTCGAATCGGTCGGATGCCATGGCCCGCGCCGCCGTCGCGATCTGCCCGAGGAAGGCGGCCCGGGCCTCGTCGTCCATGGGGGCCTGCCGCGCGAGGCGGTAGTCCGGCTCCTTCTGGGTCGTCTTGGACAGCACGATCAGGCGAGCGCCTGCGTTTACGGCCTCTTCGGCACCGGGCACGAGCCCCTCCAGGTAGGCGAGCTGGTAGGCCGCGAGCTGCGGGTCGTCCGTGACCTTGTCGTCGCTCACGCGCCCCTCGGATCGGCCGGTCTTGAGGTCGACGATGACGACGCGCTCGGCATCCGCCCCGCCGCTCGGCAATGCCTCACCCCGGCCCGCCGGATAGACCTCGACACGGTCGATCGATCCGCTCAGCACTGCCCAGCGACCGTCGACTCTGGCCTCGTTCGCGTCGACGACACGTACGGGAGGGGTCTCGTCGCCGACGGCATCCATCCCGACGGCGAGCCGGAACCGCGCCTCGGCGCCGATCGTGCGACCCGAGTGCGCGTGGAACGTGCGCAGATACCGGTGCATGCGTTCGGCGAGCAGATCCGCCCAGGCGCGCTCCTTGCGCGAGATCCACTCGGCCTCGAAGTCGAGCTCGCCCCAGCGATCGTCGAGGATCGCGATGAGCTGCTCGAGCTCGCCCGAGGGCACCTCCTCCATCGCGGCATGCAGGATCGTGCCGGCGCCGGCCGACCACGACCGCGTGTCGCCGCCGAGCGCCCGAATCGCCCAGTCCAGCCCGCAGTCCGAGAACGTCTTGAGCTTCGACGGCGACACCGGGACGGGAGCACGCGCGGGGTCGCGCAGAGGCCCGATCGAGGTGGGCGGCGCAACGCCGAACCACTCCGACGGCGCGGCGCCGGCGACGCCTTCGGCCGCGAGGACGGCGAGCTGCCCCGCTGCGTGCTCGCGCGAGGCGGGCGACGCCGACGTCGTGAGCGTGCGGCGATGCTGCGCGACGAGCCCCCGAAGGGTGAGCGGATGCTGCGCCTCGGCGCTGTCGACCGCACTGTCGTCGGGCTCGGGGAGGAACGACAGGAGCGGGCTCGGTCCCAGCTCGTCGTCGTCGACGGCCGTGACTGCCAGGCGCAGGCGCGCACGCGAAACGGCCCGCACGAAGAGCCGCAGCTCGTCGTGGAGCGCCTCCCGGCGTCGATCCAGCGCGGGCGGGGCGTCGGGCGCAGGGAGCCCCGCACGCCACGCCGCGACGTCGTCCGCGAGACGCCAGGCGCCCAGCGTCCCTCCGCGCGGCCGGAGATTGGGCCACACTCCGTCCTGGAGCCCGGCGATGACGACGCCGTCGAACTCGGCGCCCAGCGCCGAGGCGGGCGTGAGGATCGAGACGGCCTCCGCGCGGTCGGGCGCGGTCAGGATGTCCTCCGGCACGGCGCTGTCGAGGATGCGGCGCAGGAACACGCCGGCGTTCTCATGCGGGGCGCGCTCCGCGAACCGCTTGGCCGCGTCGAACAGCGCGACGAGGGCGTCGAGCGCACGGTTGGCCTCGGCGGCGAAGACACCCGGGGACCCTGCGACATCGCTCCACACGGCCGACAGTCGGCGGCCGGAGATGTCGCGCGAACGATCCCACACCGTCCAGAGGAGCTGGTGCGCGTTCGCGCCGCGGGCCGCCTCGTCGTACACGTGCGCGAGCGTCGCGGCGACGCGCTCGGCCGCCCGCGCCTCGGGCGAGTCCATGAGCGCGAGGCCCGCGGGGTGCGCCAGCGCCTCGCACACGAGCTCCCGCGCGACACGCGCCGGCGGAGCACCCGGTTCCTGAGCCTGTCGAAGGGCGGCGTGGCGCAGCCGCGCGCGGAGGCGCCGGAGGCTGACAGCATCCAGCCCCCCGAACGGCGAGAGGAGCGCGGCCGTGAGCTGCTCGTACGACCGCTCGTCGGGCGTCCTCATGCCGAGCGTCACGAACTCCGCGAGGTCGCGCACGACGCTCTCGCCGCCCAGCGGGCGCGAGAGCGCCCCGGCTCGCGTCGGCACTTCGCGCGCCGCGAGTTCGATCTCGAGGTCGGCGACCTGCCTCGTGTCGTGCGCGATGACGGCGATCCGGCCCCACGGCATGCCGTCGAGCACGTGCCACTCGCGGACGGTGCGCGCGATGCGGTCGATCTCCTCGAACGGTGACGGCACGACGTGGCAGATCACGGAGCCGTCGTCGGGGGCGGGCGGGCCGGGGGGCCTGCGGTGGATGACGGTGCCGGATGCCCCGATCGACTCGGTGACGGTGCGGGCGAGCCGCGTGAGCGACGCCGTCGCGCGATGCGGTGCGTCGAGCACCCACATCGGGCCGAGGAGCTCGCCGAGCTCGCGGAACAGCGTCGCGCTCGCGCCGCGGAAGGCACCCGACCCGATGTCGGGGTCGCCGTGCGCGACGACGGCGACGCCGCGCGCCCGGAACGCCCGCAGGAGGCTCACTCCCCCGGGCGTCAGCTCCTGCGCGTCGTCGACGAGCACGACGCGCAGCCGGGCCGCGGGGCCCAGGCGCCGCTCGGCGTCGTCGCCCAGCGGCGCGACCGCGAGCAGTGCGGCGGCCTCGTGGACGAGCTCCGCGGGGTCGCGGTGCGCGGCCCGCATCGTGCCGAGGACGTCCCGGTATTCGCGCAGGAAGGATGCCGCGGCGACCCAGGCCGGACGGTCGTAGGCCCGTCCGGCCGCGGCGAGCTCCTCCGGGGCGATCGACCGCTCGCTGCACTCGGCCGCGAGGGCCCGGAGCTCGGCGCGGAACTGCCGGGACCCGCGCAGCGTCGCACCGAGCGAGGCGGGCCAGCGATCCCGGCCGGAAGCGGCATCCTCGGCATCGCCCGCGAGCAGCTCGGCGACGATGCGGTCCTGGTCGCCGGCCGTCAGCAGCTGCGGCGGTGACGCGTGGGCGGCGACCGCCGCCGCGCGGACGAGCTGGAAGGCGAACGACGCGACCGACCGGGCCAGCGGACCCGGGGTCGCGAGATCGAGGCCCGCTCCCAGCCGGTCGCGCAGCGCCGTCGCGGTCTGGCGGGTCGGCGTGAGTACGAGGATCTCGTCGGGGTCGAGCGCGCCGTCCGCGAGGAGCGCAGCGACCCGCGCCGCGAGGACCGTCGTCTTGCCTGTGCCGGGCCCGCCGACGACCGTGCCCGACGCCTCGACCGGGAGCCGCACGACGGCGAGCTGAGCAGGGTCGAGATCGATGCCGGGCGTCACATCAAGCACCGTAGCGCGCACCGCCGACACGTCCGGCCGCGCACGCGGGCGTGGCCGCGGGACGTTCGCCCAGAGCGTGCGACACGCCGCGCTGACGCCCTGAACGCGTGACGTAGAGTGGCCATGCGCCCGGAATGCCGGGCCGCGCCCGAGGCAGAAAGGCAGCAGTCACGTGGAGATCCGCATCGGCATCGCGAACACCGGCCGCGAGCTCAGCTTCGAGACGAACGAGCCGGCGGACGCCGTCAAGAAGTCCGTCGCGAGCGCGCTCGACTCCGGCGCGACCCACCTGACCTTCGCCGACTCCAAGGGCAACTCCTACCTCGTCCCGACCGCGGGCCTGGCCTACATCGAGTTCGGCAGCGAAGAGTCGCGCCGGGTCGGCTTCGTCGCGTAGCCCACGATGCAGATCCTGCTCGCCCTCATCGTCGGAGCCGTCATCGGCATCGCGGTGCACTTCCTCGCCAAGGGGCGCACGACGCGCGGCGTCGCGCTGGCGCCGATCCTCGGCGCGTTCATCGCCGGGCTCGCGTGGCTCATCCTCACGTGGGCGGGGGTCGGGCTCGACAGCTTCTGGCTCTGGCTGTCGCCGTTCGTCGTGTCGTGGCTCGCATGGCCCGTCGTCGCGCTGCTCGCGCGCCTGCGCCGTCAGCACGACGAGGCCGAGCGCAAGCGCCTGCGCATCGCCTGAGGCGGATCGACGGGATGCTGCTCCCGCAGCATCCGTCCTGACGCCGCCGTCCGGCCAGGCCTTCCGCTAGGCCGCGAGCCCCATCGCGTCCATGCGGCGCGAGTGCGCCGCCATGAGCTCCGTGAAGACGGGCTCGACCTTCTCCTCGTCGGCGATCCGCAGCGTCGTCGGGCGCAGCGCTGCGCGCGCGATCAGCAGCGTGTCGCCCACGAGCCGGCGGCCCCACATGGCCAGGAGCGACTTCCACTGCTCGTCGCTCGAGATCGTCTCGGCGATGATGTCGACGATCGCCTGGCGGTCTCCGTCCGCCTGCAGGATGCGCGCGACCCGCCGACCGGTGTCGCCGTAGCTCGCGGAGAGCGCGAGATAGAAGTCGTCCAGCATCCCCGCGATGATGTGCACCGACAGCATCGTCTCCTGCGGCCGCACGCCGTGAGTCGCGCGCCGGAAGGCGTCGAGCGGCTCGCGGAACGGCAGCATGAGGGCCGTCGGGTCGTCGCCCCGCTCGCGGATGAGCGCGATGAGCGCCTCGTGCTTCGTCAGCGCCGCCCCGGCAGCACGCGAGAGCGCCTCCTTCTTGCCGAGCTCGGGAGTCTCGGCGATGAGCTCGCTGAGCGTCTCGAAGAAGCCGAGCTGGAGGTAGGCCGCCTGCCCCAGGAACGTGTCGATGTCGGGTGCGAGCTCCTCGAAATCCACCCGCGTCGCAGTGCTCGGCTCGTCGCGCGAACGCAGTCGCAGCGAGCGCGATTCGCGGCGCGGACCTCGGAGCAGCCAGTCGAACACGCGTTACAGCCTAGGGCCGCAGCATCCTGCCGACGAGGCGCCTTCCTGGGGCCCCGCGCGTCTGAAGTAGTCTTGACGGGTCCCCGGCGACGGATCGGGGCCCCGCGCCTGCGGATGAGTGAAGGGCGTGGATCCTTCTCTACAGGCGGTCATCTCGCCGCCGGACAGGCATATATCGTGACGACCTTCGCCGACCTCGGCGTCGATCAGGACATCGTCGACGCCCTCGCCTCCATGGGCATCGTCGACGCGTTCCCCATCCAGGAGCAGACCATCCCGCTCGGGATCCCGGGGCAGGACATCATCGGTCAGGCCAAGACGGGCACGGGCAAGACGTTCGGCTTCGGCATCCCCGTCGTCCAGCGTCTGGGGCTCGAGCCGGCACCCGGTGTCAAGGCGCTCATCGTCGTGCCGACGCGCGAGCTGGCCGTGCAGGTCTACGAAGACATCGACATGCTGACGCAGAACCGTCCGACGAGCGTCGTCGCGATCTACGGCGGCAAGGCGTACGAGGGCCAGATCGAGCAGCTCAAGGCCGGCGCGCAGATCGTCGTCGGAACGCCGGGCCGCCTCATCGACCTTTCGAACCAGCGCCTGCTCGACCTCTCGAACGCGACCGAGGTCGTGCTGGACGAGGCCGACAAGATGCTCGACCTCGGATTCCTCCCCGACATCGAGAAGATCTTCCAGAAGGTCCCGGCGATCCGGCACACGCAATTGTTCTCGGCGACGATGCCCGGCCCGATCGTCGCGCTCGCGCGCCGGTTCATGTCGAACCCGATCCACATCCGCGCGACCGACCCCGATGAGGGTCTCACGCAGGCGAACATCCAGCATCTCGTCTACCGCGCGCACGCGCTCGACAAGGACGAGGTCATCGCGCGCATCCTGCAGGCCGACGGCCGTGGCAAGACCGTCATCTTCACGCGCACGAAGCGCGCAGCGCAGCGGCTCGTCGACGAGCTGGGCGACCGCGGCTTCAACGCCGCCGCCGTCCACGGCGACATGAGCCAGGAGTCGCGCGAGCGCTCGATGGCCGGCTTCAAGGCCGGCAAGCGCGACGTGCTCATCGCGACGGACGTCGCAGCGCGCGGCATCGACGTCGACGACGTGACGCACGTGATCAACCACACGATCCCGGACGACGAGAAGACGTATCTGCACCGCGCCGGCCGCACGGGCCGCGCCGGCAAGACCGGCATCGCCGTGACGTTCGTGGACTGGGAGGACCTCCACAAGTGGGCGCTCATCAACCGCGCCCTCGAGTTCGGCCAGCCCGATCCCGTCGAGACCTACTCGTCGAGCCCGCACCTGTACGCGGACCTCGGCATTCCCGAGGGCACGAAGGGCCGCATCGCCACGGCGCCGAAGACCCAGTCGATCAAGACACAGCCGGCGGCCAGCGCCGCGGACGCCGCCGCAGAGGGCACAGGCGAGGGCGGCACGACCCGCCGTCGCCGTCGCCGCTCGCGCGCATCGACCGGAGTCGGCTCGACGTTCGCCGACGGAGTGTCGACGAACGGGCACGGCGGCTCGGGCGACGGCTCCCAGGGCACCGACCGCGACGCCGACGGCGCCGGCACGCACGACGGCCAGGGCAAGGAGCACCACGACGGGAAGCCGGCCGCGGCCCGCCGTCGCCGGCGCCGCCGCCGCCCCAGCGCACCCGCCGCCGGCGCCTGATCCGGGCCTCCGCCCGCGGCCAGATCAGGCCCGGGCCGCGAGATCAGGACGAGGCATCCCCATCGCTCCTGATCTCGGCGACCGAGCCTGATCCCGTCCTCTTCTCCGCAGCCGGGCCGAGGGGCGCTGCTCTCCCCAGCCCGCCCGCGTCGAGGCTCCTGACGGTGCACGGGCGTCAGGATTCCGAGATGCAGCACGCTCCCTTCGTTGCTTGGCTCATGCAGACCGGCGGTGTCGCCCACACGAGCGATGCGCGACGCGCCGGCTACGGGACGCGTGAGATCGCGGATGCCGTCTTGCGTGGCCATGCTCTCCGCATCCGCCGGTCCTGGATCGCGGTGAGGGGAGCGGATGCTGCCACGCTCACCGCCGTCGACGTCGGCGGGCGGCTCACATGCGTCTCAGCCCTCGCGCCACTCGGGATGTGGGTGCCGCCGGCGGCCGCGGCGGATGGACGAGTCCACGTCTCGGTGGCGCCGAACGCGTCGCGGTTCGCGCAGGCGGGGCTCCGCGCCCATTGGGGAGCCGGACCCGCTCCCGTGGCGCCGCGCGCTGTGCGCGAGCATCCGCTCAACGTCCTGGCTCACGTGTCGGAGTGCCTCGAGCTCGTCGACGCGCTCGCCGTCTGGGAGTCGGCGGTGAACAAGGGCATCGTCGCCCCCGCCGTCCTCCGACGCGTGAAGTGGCGATCCGTGCGCGGCCGGCAGCTCGCCGAGGCGACGTCAGTCCTCTCGGACTCGGGGCTCGAAACACATGCCTGTCACGCGCTGCGGGCGTTGGGTCTCGCCGTCCGGCAGCAGGTGTGGATCGCCGGTCAACCCGTCGATCTGCTCGTCGGAGAGCGCCTCGTCGTCCAACTCGACGGCGGCCATCATCTGGAGAAGAAGCAGCGCCGCCGCGACATCACCCACGACTCGAGGCTCCGGCTCATGGGCTACACCGTCTTCAGGTTCGACTATCACCAGGTGCTGTTCGACTGGGCGCACGTCGAGTCGGTGATCACGACAGCCGTCGCCCAGGGTCTCCACGCGTGACGAGATCAGGCCCGGGCCGCGAGATCAGGACGAGGCATCCCGATCGCTCCTGATCTCGGCGACCGAGCCTGATTCGGCCACATCGGGCAGGTTGGGCCGGGCAGGCGGGCGCGGCGGGTAGACGAGCGTCACGAGCACGACCGAGATGATCATGAGCAGGAACCACGACACGAGCTTCGTGATCGAGACGGGATGCCACGCCTCGACCTGGTCGGGATAGGTCCAGGCGCCTGCCCACGTCCCGACGTTCTCGGCGAGGTAGATGAACAGCGCGACGCCCGCAAAGGCGGCGAGCTGCGGCATTCGGATCACTTTCCGCCAGATTCGGGCGTACATCGTCGTCCGCAGCCACAGCACGGCGACCGCGGCGAGCAGCACCCAGCGCAGGTCGTACCAGTAGTGGTGCGTGAAGAAGTTGACGTAGATCCCCGCCGCAACGATCACGGTCAGCCAGCGAGGCGGATAGCGCGTGAAGCCCAGATCGAAGAGCCGGTACACGCGCACCATGTAGGAGCCGACCGCGGCGTACATGAAGCCGCTGAAGAGCGGCACTCCTCCGATCCGGAGCACGCCGTCGGCTGCGTACGCCCAGGATCCGACATCCGTCTTGAAGAGCTCCATCGCGGTGCCCGTGAGATGGAAGAGCACGATCACCCACAGCTCGCGGCCGGTCTCCAGGCGGAAGACGAGCATGAGCGCCTGGATGACGACCGCGGCGATCGTGAGGAAGTCGTTGCGGGCGAGGACCGCGTCCTCGGGGTACCACAGCCGCGCAGCGACGATGACGACCAGCAGCGCCGCGCCGAAGACGCACGCCCATGCCTGTTTGAGCACGAAGACCGCGAACTCGACGAGCCCGGCGCGCACGCCGCGCTCGGACGCGTCGCGCAGGAGGATGTGCGCGACGGCGTCGATGCGCCGCTCGAGCGGGGTGGAGTTCCGCATTCGCCGACCCTAACCCGACCGCCCCGCAATCGCCGCGCAGCTGCCGCCGGCGCCTGATCCGCGCCTCCTCGCGTCGCGCGCCGCGCATCGGCGCGCGACAGCGCTAGGGTGTGGCGAGGCGGAACCCTCGCCGCTTCCTTCCGAGAGAGGCACCCATGCACATCTTCGAAACCGTCGAGCCGATCTCCTCGCCGACGGACCCGAGCATCTTCTGGTACTTCGTGCTGGTGTTCGTGTTCGTCGCGTACCTGTCGATCCTCTTCTCGATCCTGGGCGACCTGTTCCGCGACCGCGAGCTCAACGGATGGCTCAAGGCCGTGTGGGTGATCTTCCTGATCTTCGTGCCGTTCCTCACGGCGCTCATCTATCTCGTCGTACGGGGTCGCCACATGGCCGAGCGGCAGCAGCGGATGCTGGAGCAGCAGCGCGCGGCCCAGGCCGAGTACATCCAGAAGGTCGCGGCGGCACCGCCGAGCGCCTCGGAGGAGATCGCGCGCGCGAAGGCGCTTCTGGACTCCGCCGCCATCTCGCAGGCCGAGTTCGACGCCATCAAGGCCAAAGCCCTCGGCTGACCCGCCGGACTCCCGTCTGCGCCCCGGCCCGGCTTGTGCGGGCCGGGGCGCTTGGCGTGACGGATGCTGTCGTCAGTGGTAGACCGGTCGGCTGCCCGTGCCGAGTGAGATGATCCGCGCCACCATGTCGTCGCTCGTCGTGTTCTCCCCCGGCTGGTTGGGCTTGCCGAGGCCGTGGTAGTCGCTCGAGCCCGTCACGATGAGGTCGTGGCGCTCGACGACCTCGCGCAGGATGCGCTTGCCGCTCTCGGTGTTCTCGCGGTGGTCGATCTCGAAACCGGCCAGGCCGGTGCCGATGAGCCGGTCGATGAGGTCGAGCGGCATCATGCGCGCCCGTCCCGACGGAGTGGGGTGGGCCACGATCGGCACACCGCCCGCGCCCACGACGAGTGAGACGGCCCGCTCCACGTCCGGAGCGTAGTGCCCCTCGTAGTAGCCGGTCCGCGGATGCAGGATCGTGTCGAACGCCTCCGCCCGGGTCTTGACGATGCCGCGCGCCACGAGCGCGTCTGCGATGTGCGGCCGGCCCACCGTCGCGCCGGATCCCGTGTTCGCGACGACATCGGCCCAGGTGAGCGGGTAGTCGCGGCCGATGCTGCGCACGATGCGCTCGGCGCGCCCGATGCGGTCTTCGCGGATGCGCTCCATCTCCGCGCGCAGGCCCGCGTCGTCCGGGTCGAAGAGGTAGGCGAGCAGGTGCACCGATCGCCACTCGTTGCGGGCGGAGAGCTCCATGCCCGGAAGGAACGTCATGCCCATCGACGTCGCGGCCTCAGCGGCCTCCGCCCACCCGGAGGTCGTGTCGTGGTCGGTCAGCGCCACGGTGCGCAGTCCCCGCCGGTGCGCGGCAGCCATGACCTGCGCGGCGGACTCGGTGCCGTCGGAATGGACCGAATGCAGGTGCAGATCGCTCGGGCCCTCGAAGCGCCGATCCCCTGCCATTCTTCGAGCGTAGCGCCCGGTCAGGCGGCGATGCGGGCAGGCTCCTCCCAGGGTGCTGACATAGAGTCGCGGACGTGCTGCGACTGCTCGGGATCCTCGTCACCGTGCTGTCCGCGGTCGCCGCGGCCGTGCTGACGTGGCCATCGTTCTTCCGCGTGGAAGGCGTCTTCCCGATCGCCCAGATGATCGCGTTCCGGACCCTTC
This sequence comes from Microbacterium sp. NPDC019599, assembly GCF_040632175.1. NCBI lineage: Bacteria > Bacillati > Actinomycetota > Actinomycetes > Micrococcales > Microbacteriaceae > Microbacterium > Microbacterium sp. NPDC019599. The sequence goes on along the minus strand of NZ_JBEYBL010000001.1, from coordinate 158,259 downwards.
TGCTCGCCGGCTTCGGGGCGGCGGCGGCCGTCCTCCTGCTGGTCTCGCTCATCCGGCCGCTGCGCCCCGTTGCGCTTGCGCTGGCCGTCGTCGCGATCGCCGCGACCGCCGCCAACGCCGTCGTCGTCGTCTCGCGGGGGCTCGGCACGGAGAGCCTTCCGCAGAAGTCGGAGGACAGCATCCGGGTCATGACCTGGAACACGGCGGGCGAGGCCACCTCCGCGAACTCGGTCGCCCAGATCGCGGTCGCGATGGATGCCGACATCGTGACGCTGCCCGAGACCACGATCGAGACGGGCGAGCAGGTCGCGATCGCGATGCGCGAGCTCGGCCATCCGATGTGGGCGCACCACTCGGAGTTCGGCGAGGACGGCTGGGACGCTCGGTCCACGACGATCCTCATCTCACCCGACCTCGGCGACTACGCCGTCGTCGAGTCGTCCGTCGAAGGCACGACGAACACCTCGACCGTGCCGAGCGCCGTCGCGATGCCGGTCGACGGCGAGGGGCCGATCGTCGTGGCCGCGCACGCCGTCGCTCCCCGCCGCACGGCGATGGAGCACTGGCGCTCCGACCTGCGCTGGCTCGCCGACCAGTGCGGTTCCGAGAACGTCATCATGGCGGGCGACTTCAATGCGACGATCGACCACATGGGGCGCCTCGGGATCGACGGCGGCACGCTCGGGAACTGCCACGACGCAGCATCCGAGACCGGCAACGGCTCCGTCGGCACATGGTCGACCGACATGCCCGGCCTCCTGGGCGCGCCCATCGACCATGTCATGGCGTCCGAGCACTGGGTGGCAACGGGCTCCATCGTGTTGCGCTCCCTCGACGGCTCGGGCAGCGACCACCGGCCGCTCATCGTGCAGCTTGAGCCGGCATCGGGTCAATGACGCGAAGCGTCTTCGACGCGGGCCGGCTCGAGGTCGAGCAGCGCGCGAAGCCCGCGTACCGCGACCTGAAGAACCCGCCTGCTGAGCGGCTCGATCCCGCCGGTTGCGGCCCGGCGAGGGCGTGCGAGACTGGACGAATGAGCACTTCAGGCGAGAGCGACACGATCGCGACCGACACCCCCGCCGACGCCGCCAAGCGTCCGTCGACGTCCACGAACCGTCGCCAGCCCTACGGCGGCGGCTTCCTCGAGACGATCTCGACCGGCTGGGCCGAGCGGCCCGAGCTCGCTCCCCCGCTGCGCGAGCAGGCGCCGTTCGCCGCGGCCCGCCGCGACAAGGTCTCCACGGCCTTCCCCGGCAAGCGGCTCGTCGTCCCCGCGGGCGAGCTCAAGCAGCGCAGCAACGACACGGACTACCCGTTCCGCGCGCATTCGGCCTTCTCGCACCTGACCGGCTGGGCGTCCGACTCCGAGCCCGGCTCGGTGCTCGTCTTCGATCCGCGCGACGGCGGGCACGACGTCACGCTCTACTTCCGCGAGCGGGCAGACCGCACGACGAGCGAGTTCTACGCGGATGCCTCGATCGGCGAGTTCTGGATCGGTCCGCGGCCCGCCCTCGCCGGCGTCGCGGGCGAGCTCGGACTCGAGACGGCGCACATCGACGACTTCGCGGCCGGCGACGACGACCTCGTCGTCGGCGAGAATGAGGGCCTCACGCGCTTCGTGTCCGAGCTGCGCCTCGTGAAGGACTCCTACGAGCTCGCGCAGCTGCGCCGCGCGGTCGACACGACGGAGAAGGGCTTCGAGGACGTCATCCGCGAGCTTCCGCGCGTCATCGCCCACTCGCGGGGCGAGCGCATCGTCGAGGGCGTCTTCCACCAGCGCGCACGCAGCGACGGCAACACCGTGGGCTACGACACGATCGCGGCGTCCGGTCCCCACGCCTGCTACCTGCACTGGACCCGCAACGACGGCGCCGTGGTTCCCGGAGACCTCATCCTGATCGACGCCGGCGTCGAGATGGACAGCCTCTACACAGCCGACATCACGCGCACGATCCCGGTGAGCGGCCGCTTCACGGATGTGCAGCGCAAGATCTACGAGACCGTCCGCGAGGCCGCCGACGCCGCGTTCGCCGTCGCCCGGCCCGGGATCAAGTTCCGTGCAGTCCACGAGGCGGCGATGCAGGTCATCGCGACCCGCGTGGCCGAATGGGGCCTGCTGCCCGTCACGGCTGACGAGGCGCTGGACGCAGAACACGGCGGCCAGCACCGCCGCTACATGGTGCACGGCACGAGCCACCACCTCGGCATCGACGTCCACGACTGCGCTCAGGCGCGCCGCGAGATGTACTACGACCGCGAGCTGGAGCCCGGCATGGTGTTCACGATCGAGCCCGGCCTCTACTTCCAGATCGACGACCTCACGGTTCCCGAGGAGTTCCGCGGCATCGGCGTGCGCATCGAGGACGACGTCCTCGTGACCGAGGACGGCGTCGAGAACCTGTCCGGCGGTATCCCGAGGACGGCCGACGAGGTCGAGGAGTGGATGCTGCGCCTGGGGATCGGCGCATAGCTCCGGCGCCTAGGACCGGCATCCCCGCATCCAGTCGACGACGATCGGCGCAAGCTCCGCGCCGATCTCGTCGGCGGGCCGTTTGCGGCCCTTGACCTCGAACGAGTGGCCGCCGCCCTCGATCCAGACCAGCGAGGCGTCACGGCACGACGCGACCGCTTCCTCGAGCTGACTGTGTGGGTCGATGAAGGGGTCGTTGGTGCCCTCGACGAAGAGCTGGGGCTGCGGCACGTCGGGGAGGTGCGCGACGCGCGCCTTTCCCGGCTCCCCCGGCGGATGCAGCGGGTACCCGAGGTAGACGAGCCCCGCCGGAGCGATGGCACCCTCGGCCGCCGCCATCGACGCCATCCGTCCGCCGTACGACTTGCCCGCGGTCCACAGCGGAGCGTCGGAGCGCTCGGCGACCCAGCTCGCCACGGCCCCCCACGTCGTCACGGCGTGAGCCGCGGGCCCCGGCATCCGTCGCCCCGCCTCGGAGTAGGGGAAGTTGAAGCGCAGGGTCGCGACGCCGAGCTGCTGGAGCCCAACCGCGAAGCCGGTGAGGAAAGGATGCGCGTATCCCGCGCCGGCACCGTGTGCAATCGCGACGACCGCCCACGCATCGGCAGGGCGGCTCCACGCGGCGGACACCTCGGCGAGGCCCGACGGCAGCGTGACGCCGACGCGCTCCTCGACCTCGGCCTCGTTCACGGGCGTCCGGCGTCCCCGGTATCCGGGGCGTCGTCCGCCTGCGGAACGGCCCCGGGCGCGGCAGCGGGGGCATCCTCAGCCGGCGCGACCCGCTCACCGTAGCGCGGCGGTTCGTCGGGCCGGGCGACCGGCGGAGCATCGGGCGAGGCAGGCTCGGCGCGAGGCGCGGGCGCCGGCCCCGACGTCCCGATGACCTGACGTGCGCGATGGATGCTCGAGGCGGTGACGGTGACCTCGTAGTGGTCGGCGAGGACCTGCATGACGGACGCGAAGTCGCGCCGACGCCGCACGAGGGAGTAGGCGACGATGTTCAGGAGCATGCCGATCGCGACACCGACGAACAGGACTCCGACGAATGCCTGGATCGGCACGGACGGCGAGCCGAGGACGAGGATCGCCGAGAACAGGAGTCCGAGCAGCAGGCCGTTGATGGCGCCGGTGCGCGCCGCGGCCGCATAGCCCAGGCGCCCCGTGACACGCTCGATCGACCGCAGACCGCTGCCCACGATCGCGATGTCGCGGGCGGGCACGTCGGCGGCGATGAGCCTCGAGACCGCCTTCTGGGCGGCCTCGTAGGTGGGGAAGCTCGCGACGGTCTGACCCACTTCGCCGGTGCCCTGCGCAGCCCTTCCGCCCATCATGCTCACGTCCTCATCCTCCCACGCATGCGGGTCTACGCTGGACGGGTGAGCCAGCAGAGGGTATTCGTCGCGCGCCTTTCCGGGTGCTCGGTCTTCGACCCCGCCGGCGATCGTCTCGGGAAGGTCCGGGACGTCGTCGTGATCTACCGCAAGGATGATCCGCCGCGCGTCATCGGCCTCATCGTCGAGATCCCGGGCCGCCGGCACGTCTTCGTGTCGATCGGCCGCGTCACGTCCATCGCGACCGGGCAGGTCATCTCGACCGGTCTCATCAACGTCCGCCGCTTCCAGCAGCGCGGCGGCGAGGTGCGCGTCATGGCCGAGATGCTGGGCCGCAAGGTGTACCTCAAGGACGGGTCGGGCGGCGCCGTCATCGAGGATGTCGCGATCGAGCGCAACCGCCTCGGCGAATGGGATGTGGGCCAGCTGTTCCTCCGGCGTCCCAAGACGAGCGCGTCGCCCTTCGCGAAGGGCCCGACGACGTTCGCCGAGTGGGACGAGGTCCGCGAGAACCAGGTCCCCGGCGAGGCGCAGTCCGCCGAGCAGCTCGTCGCGACCTTTTCCGAGCTCAAGCCCGCCGACCTCGCCAACACGCTGCTCGACCTGCCCGACGAGCGGCTCATCGAGGTCGCCGAGGAGCTCCCGGACGACCGGCTCGCCGACGCCCTCGAGGAGATGCCCGAGGAGGACCAGGTGCACATCCTGGAAGCCCTGGGCGACGAGCGCGCCGCCGACATCCTCGACGCGATGGAGCCGGATGACGCGGCCGACGTGCTGGCGCAGCTGCCCGAAGACCGGCTCGAAGAGCTCCTGGACCTCATGGAGCCCGAAGAGGCCGAGGACGTCCGGGCGCTGCTCAAGTACGGCCCCGACACGGCGGGCGGGCTCATGACGCCGGAGCCGATCGTGCTGTCGGCCGACGCGACGGTCGCCGAGGCGCTCGCGCTCATCCGCCGTCATGAACTGCACCCCGCCCTCGCGGCCGCCGTGTTCGTGACGCTTCCGCCCTACGAGACCCCGACGGGACGCCTCCTCGGCACAGTGCACTTCCAGCGGATGCTGCGCTACCCGCCGCATGAGCGGCTCGGCGCCATCATCGACGACACGCTCGACCCGGTGCCCGCTGCCGCGTCCGCGGCCGAGGTCGCGCGGCTCCTCGCGAGCTACAACCTCGTGTCGCTCCCCGTCGTCGACCAGGCCCATCGCCTCGTCGGCGCCGTCAGCGTCGACGACGTCCTCGACTATCTCCTGCCCGAGGACTGGCGATCTCATGACGCCGACGAGGCACCCGCCGCACCCGTTCCCACGACGACCGCGAGCATCCCGAGGAGGCGCTGATGGCACGCACGACCCGCACGCCGTCGCTCGACGCCCCCCGCGGGCGCTCCGGCATGCTCCAGCGCCCGCCGCAGCAGTCCAGCGACCGGTTCGGCAGGTTCTCGGAGGCGTTCGCGCGCGGCATGGGGACGTCGGGGTTCCTCATCGGCATGACGGTCTTCGTCGCCGTCTGGCTCGCGTGGAACACGTTCGCACCGCCGCCGCTGCAGTTCGACCCCAGAGCCACGAACTTCACGCTCCTGACGCTCATCCTGTCGTTGCAGGCCTCGTATGCCGCACCGCTCATCCTCTTGGCGCAGAACCGCCAGGACGACCGCGACCGCGTTCAGATCGAGCAGGACCGGCAGCGCGCGGAGCGCAACCTCGCCGACACCGAGTACCTCGCTCGCGAAGTCGTCGCGCTGCGAATGGCAGTGACGGACTTCTCCGACGAGGTCGTCACGCGCGACGTCCTGCGCGCCGAGCTCAAGACCCTCCTCGAGCAGCTCGACCTCCGCGACCGCTCGGACGACCGCGCCGAGTCCGAAGCCCGATGAGCGACACCGCAGCGGCGGTGCGCGCCGCCGTCGGCGCCGTCGTCGACCCGGAGCTGCGCCGGCCGCTGTCCGAGCTCGGGATGCTGCGCGACATCTCCGTCGAGGGCGACGTCGCCTCGGTCGGCATCGTCCTCACGATCGTCGGCTGCCCTGCCGCCGAGCGCATAGCGCGCGAGGTGACGGATGCCGCGGCATCCGTCGACGGCGTGGCCCGCGTCGACCTCGCCGTCGGCGTCATGACCCCGGAGGAGCGGCGCGACCTCACCGAGCGCCTGCGCGACGGCCGCGCGGCGCGCGTCATGCCTTTCGGGCCGGACTCGCTCACGCGCGTCATCGCCGTGACGAGCGGCAAGGGCGGCGTCGGCAAGTCGACCGTGACCGCCAACCTGGCCGCGGCCCTCGCGGCGCGCGGCCTGCGCGTCGGTCTCATCGACGCGGACGTGCACGGCTTCTCGATCCCCGGGCTCCTCGGGCTCGTCGACGCCGACGGCCGCACGCAGCGCCCCACCCGCATCGACGAGCTCATCGTGCCGCCCATCGCGCACGAGGTGAAGACCGTCTCCATCGGGATGTTCCTGCGCGAAGGCGAGGAGGGCTCGGCCGTCGCATGGCGCGGACCCATGCTGCACCGCACGATCCAGCAGTTCCTCACCGACGTCTTCTTCGGCGATCTCGACATCCTGCTGCTGGACATGCCGCCGGGGACGGGGGATGTCGCGATCTCGGTCGGGCAGCTCCTCCCCCACGCCGAAGTGCTCGTCGTGACGACTCCGCAGGCCGCGGCATCCGACGTCGCGATCCGCAGCGGCCTCGTCGCGCGCCAGACCGGTCAGCGCGTCGCGGGTGTCGTCGAGAACATGGCGGCCGCGGTTCTGCCCGACGGGACGACGCTGGACTTCTTCGGCTCGGGCGGCGGCGCCGCCGTCGCGGAGGCGCTGTCGGCTCCCGACGCTCCCGTGCCACTGCTCGCCTCGATCCCACTGAGCCCCGCCTTGCGCACCGACGCGGATGCCGGCATCCCGGTCGTGGTCGCGCATCCGGACGACGCCGCATCGCTCGCGATCGCCGAGCTCGCGGCGAGCCTCGCAACGCAGCCTCGGGGCCTGTCCGGCCGGTCCCTGCCGCTGCGACCGCGCTGAGCGTCGGCTACGTGGCCTCGGAGTCGAACGGCGGAGGGTCGCCCGGCCTGAACGACGCGCCCGGCCGCAGCGGCTCGGAGGCCGTCGAGGCGATGGCGGCGCCTGCGGCCGCCGCACGCACGGTCGGCACGGGGGCGTCGTCGAGCAGCGCCTCGCGGATGATGCGCCTCGGGTCGTACCGGCGGGGATCGAGCGTGCGCCAGTCGACGTCGTCGAACTCGTCGCCCATCTCCTCCTTGACGCGCGTCCGGGCGGAGCGGAGATAGTCGCGGGCGCGCGTCGTCCAGTGCGCGAGCGTCTCGGCATAGCGCGGCAGGCGATCGGGGCCGATGAGGAGGGCCGCGATGACTCCGATCACGAGGAGCTTCTCGATCGTCAGCCCGAAGAACACACCACCAGGCTACCGCCGCGTGCCGGGGCCTCCGTCCCGCCCGTGACGCGTAGGCTGACCGCGGAGGAATGCGCATGAGCGAGCAGGATGCGAACCACCGCTTCGCGAGCGAGGCGATCGTCGAGCCGGAGCACATCGCGCGTGCGCGCGCCCACGCGCTCGAGTTGGGGGCGGCGCCGGTGAGCGCGGCAGTCGGTGCCCAGTGCGCCCTGCTGGCCGCGGCATCCCAGTCCCTCAACATCGTCGAGATCGGCACGGGTGCCGGCGTCTCGGGCCTGTGGCTGCTGCGCGGCGCACCCCGGGCGACTCTCACGACGATCGACAGCGAGCCCGAGCACCTCGCGGCGGCGCGCCAGGCGTTCGCAGACGCCCGCATCCCTCCGGCGCGGGCAAGATTCATCACGGGCCGCGCCGCGGATGTCCTGCCGCGCATGAACGAGGCCTCGTACGACATCGTGCTCGTCGACGCCGACCCCGACGGCGTCATCGAGTACGTCGAGCACGGCCTGCGACTCGTGCGCGCGGGCGGCACGGTGCTCGTCCCCCGTGTGCTCAACGGGGGCGGCGTCGCCGATCCCGTCCGCCGCGATCCCGTCACGGCGGCGTACCGCTCCCTCATCCAGGAGACGCAGGCCTCGCCCGCCGTCATCGGCGCGCTCTCGATCGTCGGCGAAGGGCTCCTCCAGCTCACGACCGTCCCCGGGGACTGAGCGGCCGGACGCGAACGGCAAGACACGAAAACGGCCGGTCCGAAGACCGGCCGTTTCACGTTCGAGACGACTCAGGCGGCGTTGACGACTCCACCCAGCACGTCGTACAGCTCTTTCGCCTCAGCGTCGTTCACCGAGACGACGAGGCGGCCCCCACCCTCGAGCGGCACCCGCACGATGATGAGACGACCCTCCTTCACGGCCTCCATCGGCCCGTCTCCGGTTCTCGGCTTCATGGCTGCCATTGCGGCTCCCTTTCGTCGTAGGTCTCGCGTCAAGTCTATCCCGCACCTCTGGCCGGGGCGGCCCGCCCCGCCCCGCTTCAGGGAATCGTCCACAAGGCCGTGCCTGCGAGGGCATACATCGTGTAGATCCACCACCATTGGCTCGCGAGGCACGCGGCGAGCACGCCGACCCGCCACGCGGTCGACCGCGGCATCGCGGCCGCACCCCACAGCGGAGACAGCGGCACGAGCAGCCGGAAGAGGCTCGACTGGGGGAAGAACACGGCGAGGAGGTACAGGAGGTAGCTCGCCGACCAGAGTCGGAGGTCCGCTCCCAGCCGCCGCACGTGCGGCTCGAAGAGAAGCAGAGCCGCGACGCCGGCCACGATCACGCCCAGGACGACATATCCGGCGACTTCCGGGATGCCCCACTGCCCGGCCCAGAACCTCGCGCCGAGGAGGAAGCCGTCGAACGGGGCGAACTCCGTCGGCGGGTCCGCGATCCAGTTGCGCCGCCACGCGAGCTCCGTCGCGAGGTAGGCGCCGGCATCCCCCGTCTTCAGGCCCGCGTAGACCTGCCAGGAGAAGCCGACGGCCGTCGCGAGGAGCCCGAGCAGGACGATGTGGACGATGTCGCGCGCGGGCAGCGGTTCGCGCGCGCGGGTGAACCAGCGGTGGATGCCGTGCAGCGCGAGGAACAGGGCGAAGGCGAGCACACCGGGACGCGTGAACCCCATGAGCGGGATCAGGAGGTACAGCCACGCGTAGCGGCGCAGCATGACGCACCAGAGTGCGAGGAAGAGCCACAGCAGGAAGAGTGCCTCGGCGTATCCGACATGGAACAGCCCGGAGAGGGGCCCGGCTGCGAAGAATACGACCGCCCACATCGCGGCGGTGGACTCCGCGCGCAACCGGACGATCCGGTAGAGCACGAGGCACGCGAGGTAGCCTGCGACGAGCGACACCAGGACCGCGCCGGCGATCCACGACCCGACGAACGCCCCGAGCCAGGCAGCGATGTATGCGTACAGCGGCATGAACGCCCAGGCGTTCTCGGCGACCTCGCCGGTGTCCGTCAGCGGCAGCGCATCCGGGTAGCCGACGTTCACGACGAACCAGTACCACCAGGCATCCCACCCCGCGGCGAATGCCGCGGGCGTCGCGTCGGCGCCGAAGCGCGAGCCGAACGGCGCGAGCTCGGCGGCGATCGCGAAGAACCCCGTCGTCACGATCCGCGCGACGACGTACAGGATGCCGATCCGCACCGCGACCGGGAGCGCAGCCGCGCGCTTCCACATGGTGGGTCGGGGCTCCGGCGTCAGGAGCCCGTCAGCCACGCCCGCAGCCCGCGCTCGACGCCCTCGATCTGGTCGACCGGGACGCGCTCCTCATCGTGGTGCGCGAGGTGCGGATCGCCGGGGCCGTAGTTGACGGCGGGGACGCCCAGTGCTGAGAACCGCGCGACGTCGGTCCAGCCGTACTTGGGGCGGGGCTCGGCGCCCACCGCCGCGACGAATTCCTGCGCGAGCGGCGCATCGAGCCCCGGGCGCGCGCCCGCCGCGAGATCGACGACCTCGACCTCGAAGCCGGCGAAGACGTCGCGGACGTGACGGGCGGCGTCCTCGGTCGTGCGGCTCGGGGCGAAGCGGTAGTTGACCTCGACCTCGCAGAGGTCCGGGATGACATTGCCCGCGACTCCCCCGGAGATCCGGACAGCGTTGAGCCCCTCGCGGTAGAGGAGCCCCTCCACGGGGACCTCGCGGGGCCGGTACTCGGCGAGCCGCGCGAGGACGGGCGCGGCCTTGTGGATCGCGTTCTCGCCGACCCAGGCCCGCGCGCTGTGCGACCGGACGCCGTTCGTGCGGACGATCGCGCGAAGGTTGCCGTTGCAGCCGCCCTCCACCTCGCCGTTCGAGGGCTCGCCGAGGATCGCGAAGTCGCCCGCGAACAGGTCGGGCCTCGTCGCGGACAGACGCGTGAGGCCGTTGAGGTCGGCATCCACCTCTTCGTGGTCGTACCACATCCAGGTGATGTCGACGCGAGGATCGACGAGCTCGGCGGCGAGCTTGAGCTGCACCGCGACGCCGGCCTTCATGTCGACGGTGCCGCGGCCCCAGATGTGGGGGCGGCCGTCCAGCGCGATGTCGCGCGTGGGGACGTTGCCGTTGATCGGCACGGTGTCGATGTGGCCGGCGATGACGACGCGCTGCGCCCGACCCCGGTCGGTGCGGGCGACGATCGTGTCGCCGTCGCGGTAGAGGTCGAGATGCGGGAGATCGCGCAGGGACGCCTCGATCGCGTCGGCGAGAGCCGCCTCGTCGCCCGACACGCTCGGGATGTCGCAGATCGTCCGGGTGAGGTCGACGGAGGTCGCGGAGAGATCGAGCGCCGGCATCCCCCGAGTCTACCGAGGGGACCTCTCGCACGAGCCGCCTCGCCGGTCGCGCTACCGTTGATGCATGAGCGACGAGCGGTGGGTGTGGGGTCTGGGCCTCGCGACGGCAGCGGCGGACGGAACCGTGCTCGACACGTGGTTCCCCGAGCCCAAGGCGGGTCGCATTCCCCTGGGCCTGGATCCCGCCATGCCGCCGGAGGACCTGGAGCACCTCGCCGTTCCGGACGCGCGACGCGCCGTCACGGTCGAGGTCGTCATCCTCGAGGTCGACCTCGACGTCCCGCCCGCCTCGACGCCGGACGCCTACCTGCGTCTGCACGCGCTGTCGCACCGCATCGTCGCGCCCAACGAGGTCGATCTCACGGGGATCTTCGCCCACCTGCCCAATGTCGCGTGGACGAGCGCCGGCCCCATCCACCCCGACGACCTCACCCGCCTGCGGCCCTTCCTGCAGCGCGACGGCATCCAGGTGCAGGGTCTTGACAAGTTCCCGCGGCTGCTGGACTACGTCACGCCGCCCGGCGTCCGGATCGCGGATGCCTCGCGGGTGCGTCTCGGGGCGTACCTCTCCCCCGGCACGACCGTCATGCACGAGGGCTTCGTCAACTTCAACGCAGGCACGCTCGGCTCGTCGATGGTCGAGGGACGCATCTCTCAGGGCGTCGTCGTCGGCGACGGCAGCGACATCGGCGGCGGCGCCTCGATCATGGGCACGCTCTCCGGCGGAGGCGCCCACCGCGTCTCGATCGGGGCCCGCACGCTCCTCGGCGCCAACGCGGGCGTCGGCATCTCGCTCGGCGACGACTGCGTCGTCGAGGCGGGCCTCTACGTCACGGCCGGCTCGAAGATCGTCCTCGCCGACGAGCCGCCTCGCGCCGACGGATCCCGTCCGACCGTGAAGGGGGCCGACCTGTCGGGCCGTGACGGACTGCTCTTCCGCCGCAACTCGCTCTCCGGCGCCGTCGAGGCCGTGCGGCGCGCGGGCGTCGGGGTCACCCTCAACGAAGCCCTGCACGCGTAGGATCGGGCCACCCGCTCAACACGAGGAGGTCGCTCATGGTCGTGCGCATGAAGAAATCCCTGTACGAGCGCGAGCTCAAGATCCTCCAGGCCCGCCTGGTCGACATGCAGGCCTGGGTCCAGGCGACCGGAGCGCGCATCGTCGTGATCTTCGAGGGGCGGGATGCCGCGGGCAAGGGCTCGACGATCAAGCGAGTGTCCGAGTACCTCAATCCGCGCGTCACCCGCGTCGTCGCCCTGCCTGCTCCGACCGAGCGCGAGCGCTCGCAGTGGTACTTCCAGCGCTACATCTCGCACCTGCCCGCCGCGGGTGAGATCGTGCTGATGGACCGCTCCTGGTACAACCGGGCCGGCGTGGAGCGCGTCATGGGCTACTGCACGAACGCCGAGTACCACCGGTTCCTGCACCAGGCGCCCATCTTCGAGCGGATGCTCGTGGAGGACGGCGTGATCGTCCTGAAGTACTGGTTCAGCGTGTCGGACGTCGAGCAGGAGCGGCGGTTCCAGTCGCGCGCCGAGGATCCGATGCGCCGGTGGAAGCTCTCGCCGAACGACGTCCTGTCGATCACGAAGTGGGAGGACTACTCCCGCGCGAAGGACGCGATGTTCGTGCACACCGACATCCCCGAGGCGCCGTGGTTCGAGGTCCCCTCGGACGACAAGCGCCGCAGCCGGATCAACATGATGTCGCACCTGCTCTCGCGGATCCCCTACTCCGTCGTCGAGCGCGACGAGGTCGAGATCCCCACGCGTCCGCCGTCGGGCGGCTACGAGCGGCCGCCCCGCAACCTCGAGAACTACGTACCCGATCGCGCCGCGGCGCTCGCCCGCGCAGAGGAGGAAGCGCGCGACGCGGAGGATGCCGCCGACGCCTGAGGTCGGAAGTCAGCCGCGAAGGATGTCGGCGCGGGCTCGATCGCGCTCCTCCGCGCTGATGACGCCGCGGGCGCGCAGGTCGTCGAGCTCGCGGAGCCGCTGCTCCGTGCTCTTGGCCGGCTGGAGGAGCTCGCTGCTCATGGCCCTCGCCGTGAGCTCTGTCTGCATGGTCATCGGGTCGTAGCCGGCCTCCCGCGCCTTGCGCGCGTTCCGCACTATCGCGACGACGATGAAGGTCAGCACCGCGATGAAGAACGCACCGAACATCACGAAGGCCAAGACCATGAAGCCGCCGGCGCCGGCGAAGAGCATGTCCACGGGGGTCCTCTCAGGCCCGCCTCGTCGCGGACCGCTCGAAGACTATCCGATGTCCGGATCGAACACGCTCAAGCGGGGACGAGCTGGGCGAGCGCGAAGGTCCAGAGGCAGATGACGGCCAGCATCCCGATGCTGTAGCCGATCGCCGCGCGCAGGATCTCCGATTCTCGCCCGGACAGACCCACGGCGCCCGCCGCGATCGCGATCGACTGCGGCGAGATGACCTTCCCGGTCGCGCCGCCCGCCGTGTTCGCCGCGATCAGCAGGGTCGGCGACACGCCGATGTGCTTGGCCGTCGTAGCCTGCAGCTGCCCGAACAGCGTGTTGTTGTTGACGACCGACCCTGTGATGAAGACGCCGAACCAGCCGATGATCGGGGCCACGAGCGGGAACAGCGGCCCGATGGCGGCAAGGGCCGCCCCGATCGTCGCCGAGCCGCCGGAGTAGTTGGCGATGTTCGCGAGCACGAGGATCAGCACGATCAGCACGATCGCCTGCCAGAGCGCCTTGATCGTCTCGGCGAGCTCATGCCACAGATCGGATGCTGTCAGCTTCGGCATCGAGAAGAAGGAGACGATGACCGCCAGGAAGATGGCGGTGCCCGTCGCGTTCAGCGGCGTGAAGTCCCACGTCTGGGTCACGACCACGCCCTCGGCCGTCTCGACGACGCCCGTGACGGCCGGGATCGGCACCTTGAACACCGCCCAGGCGAGCGGGCCGCCCTCGGCGAACAGATCCTTGAACCACGGGATGCTCCACACCAGGATGAACGCCGTCAGGATGTAGAAGGGGCTCCACGCGACGGCCACCTCGCGCAGCGGGTAGCGCGCGATCTCGGGCGCCTCGCCGCCGCCCTCCCGGAAGATGCGGCGAGGCTTCCAGAACCGGCAGAGCACGAAGATCGCCGCCATCGCCGCCAGTCCCGCGCCGAGGTCGGCGAGCTCGGGTCCGAGCACCCACAATGCGCCGCCCTGCACTGCGCTGAACGCGACGCTCGCGACGAGTGCCGCGAACCACGTCTCGCGCAGGCCTCGCCAGCCGTCGAGGATCACGACGAGCAGGAACGGGACGAAGAAGGTCAGCGGCTGCAGCAGGAGGACCATCGCGCGGGAGAGATCCATGACGTCGACGCCGCCGACGTTCGCGCCCACGATGACCGGGATGCCGATCGCGCCGTATGCGCCGGCGGCGACGTTGGCGACGAGGCAGATCATGGCCGCCTTGACGGGACGGAAGCCGAGCTGGACGAGCAGCGCCGCGCAGATGGCGATGGGCACGCCGAAGCCCGCGGCCCCCTCGAGGAACGCGCCGAACGCGAAGGCGATGAGGAGCACCTGGATCCGCTGGTCGGCGGAGATGCCGCTGATCGACGCCTGCACGACCTCGAAGTGCCCGCTCGCGACGGCGAGGCGATAGAGCCACACCGCCATCACGATGATGTACGCGATCGGCCAGAGGGCGTTGAGGAGGCCGTAGAAGCCTGCGCCGGCGACGCTGGCTGCCGGCATCCCGAATGCCCACAGGGCGACGACGATCTCGGCGACGACCGCGATGGCCGCCGCGACGATGCCCTGCATCTTGAAGGCGACGAGCAGGATCAGGAAGAGCGCGATCGGCAGGACGGCGACGAGCGCCGACAGCCACAGGATGCCGAGAGGATCAGCCGGCTGGGTCCACATGGAATGCTCCGTCCACTTGAAGTGGCGGCAGCAGCGTCGCCAGCGCTCACACTAGCGGCGGACAGCATCCCTTCGCGAGATGCCCCGGCTCATCATGCGGAGGCCGGCGTCCGATCAGGCGACGCCCGGGTAGTCCCGCTGCTCGGCGCCGATGTAGAGCTGCTGAGGACGGCCGATCTTCGTCTGGCGGTCCTTCTGCATCTCGGTCCAGTGCGCGAGCCAGCCGGGCAGTCGGCCGATCGCGAAGAGCACCGTGAACATGCGCGTCGGGAAGCCCATCGCCTTGTAGATGACGCCCGTGTAGAAGTCGACGTTCGGGTAGAGGCGCCGCTCCTGGAAGTAGTCGTCGTCCAGGGCGAGCTCTTCGAGCTCCTTCGCCAGGTCGAGGAGCGGGTCGTGGACGCCGAGCTCGCGGAGCACCTCGTCGGCCGACTCCTTGACGAGCTTGGCGCGCGGGTCGTAGTTCTTGTAGACCCGGTGGCCGAAGCCCATGAGCTTGACCCCGTCCTCCTTGTTCTTGACCCGCTCGACGAAGCGCTGGACGCTCTCGCCCGAGTCGCGGATCTGAGCGAGCATGTTGAGGACGGCCTCGTTGGCGCCGCCGTGGAGCGGACCGTAGAGGGCGTTGATGCCCGCCGAGATCGACGAGAACTGGTTGGCGCCGGTCGAGCCCACGAGCCGCACGGTCGAGGTCGAGGCGTTCTGCTCGTGGTCCTCATGCAGGATCAGGAGACGCTCGAGAGCGCGCGTCATGACCGGGTTGATCTCGTACGGCTCGCTGAGGACGCCGAAGTTGAGCTTGAGGAAGTTGTCGACGAACCCGAGACCGTTGTCGGGGTACAGGAAGGCCTGGCCGATGCTCTTCTTGTGCGCGTACGCCGCGATGACCGGCAGCTTGGCGAGCAGGCGGATCGTGTTGAGCTCGACGTGCTCGGGGTTGGCCGGGTCTGACTGGTCCTCGTAGTAGGTCGAGAGCGCGGCCGTCGCCGACGAGAGCACCGACATGGGGTGCGCCGTGTGCGGCAGCGACGAGAAGAAGCGCTTCAGGTCCTCGTGGAGGAGCGTGTGGTGGCGGATGCGGTCGTCGAAGCTCGCGAGCTCGTCTGCAGTCGGAAGCTCGCCGTAGAGGAGCAGCCACGCCACCTCGAGGTACGTGCTGTTCTGTGCGAGCTGCTCGATCGGGTATCCGCGGTAGCGCAGGATGCCCTGGTCGCCGTCGATGAACGTGATGGCCGACTTCGTGGCCGAGGTGTTGACGAAGCCGTAGTCGAGCGTCGTGTGGCCGAGCTGGCGGCTCAGGCTCGAGATGTCGATGCTCGGAACGCCGTCGGTGCCCTGCAGCAGCGGGAGTTCGGCGGTGCGATCGCCGATCGTCAGAATGGCCTTCTCCTGCTGCGTGCTCGCGTCCGTCACGGCGCCTCCTCGCGATTGCTCTCGATCCCGGGAACGTCGGCTCGACGGGGCTGCATCAGCCCCTTGTGAGCCAGTTGCACGGCGGCAGGTGCCGCCGCCGCGCGCCGTTACAGCCTAGTAGGCGCTGCGGCCTATCGCTGACACAGCCAAAGCATCCCGGCATTCGATAGAGGAATGCTACGGATGCGTCGTACTGATGCGTCAGCGGCCGTCAAGACGCCGCGCGGCCTCGGCGACGCGCTCGTCGGTCGCCGTGAGCGAGAACCGCACGTGCTCGGGGAAGTGGGTGCCGTAGAAGTGTCCCGGTCCCGCGAGGATGCCGAGGTCGGCGAGCCGCCCGAGGCTCTCCCACGCATCCCGGCCCTCTGTGGCCCACAGGTACAGCCCGGCCTCGCTGCGGTCGATGCGGAAGCCCGCGGCCTCCACGGCCGGCCTCAGGATGTCGCGCCGCGCGCGGTAGCGCTCCTTCTGCGCGGCCACATGCGCGTCGTCGGCGAGGGCGGCCGTCATGGCGGCCTGGACGGGTGCCGGGAGCATGAGCCCGAGGTGCTTGCGAGGCGTCAGCAGCCGAGCGACGAGCGCCGGGTCTCCGGCCAGGAAGGCCGCGCGGTAGCCGGCGAGGTTCGACTGCTTGCTGAGGGAGTACACCGAGAGGACGCCGGTCTGATCCGTGCCGACGACGCGCGGATCGAGCGCCGACGGAACGGGCTCGACGTCCCACGGCGCGTCCCAGCCGAGCTCGGCGTAGCACTCGTCGGAGGCGAGCACGGCGCCGAGTTCCCGCGCGCGGGCGACGGCGGTGCGGAGGGACGCGGCATCCCACACCCGTCCGTCGGGGTTGCCGGGCGAATTGATCCAGACGAGGCGCGTCTGCGCGGGCCACTCCCCCGGATCGTCGGACGCGAGCGGCGTCGCGCCGATGAGGCGCGCGCCCACCTCGTAGGTCGGATACGCGGCGCGCGGGTGCACGACCACGTCCCCGGGTCCGAGCCCGAGGAGCAGGGGCAGCAGCGCGACGAGCTCCTTCGAGCCGATCGTGGGAAGCACCTGGTCGGGCGTCAGGCCCGGAACGCCGCGCCGCCGCGCGTACCAGTCGACGACCGCTTCGCGCAGCGCGGGCGTGCCGACGGTCTGGGGGTACGCGTGGGCGTCGGTCGCCTGCGCGATGGCGTCGGCGATGACGGCGGGGGTCGCGTCGACCGGCGAGCCGATCGAGAGGTCGACGAGTCCGTCGGGATGCGCCTTGGCGCGCGCGGCATAGGGTGCGACGGCGTCCCAGGGGTAGTCGGCGAGGTCGGCGACCCCCACGATCAGTGGTCCTGGGGCGGGAGCGCGGCGATGATCGGGTGGTCCTTGTGGATCACGCCGACCTTGGCCGCGCCGCCGGGCGAGCCGATGTCGTCGAAGAACTCGACGTTGGCCTTGTAGTAGTCCTGCCACTCGTCGGGCAGGTCGTCCTCGTAGTAGATCGCCTCGACGGGGCACACCGGCTCGCACGCCCCGCAGTCCACGCACTCGTCCGGGTGGATGTACAGCGATCGGTCACCCTCGTAGATGCAGTCCACCGGGCACTCGTCGATGCACGCGCGGTCCTTGACATCCACACACGGAAGGGCGATCACATATGTCACGCGAGTCAGTCTAGTTCTCTCGCCGGAAGCTCGAGACGTCGGGCCATGCGACGACGAGCGCGACCATGAGCGGAACCGCGATCGTCCAGATGATGCCCGGGTCGAACTGTCCCTCCGGCGCCTGCGGCACGATGACCGACCCTCCGGGGCCCCGACCCGAGAACACCAGGGTCGCGGCGACCATGCCGAGTCCCGTCGCGAGGGCCGCCCACCGGTCGGAGGTGAGGAGCCGGACGGCGAGGAGCAGGGCGCCGCTGCCGACGATCGCGAGGATGAGGCCGAGCGGGAACCCGCCGAGCGCGTACGTGTGGGCGATCGTGCCGGCGAGGCCGTAGACGGCACCCACGGCGAAAGCCACGACCCACGTGGCGATCCGGGCGAGAAGGGTCGTCGAGCGCACCCGAAGACTCTACCCGGGACCGCCTGTCAGGCCGCCCAGCCCCAAAGTCGCAGGAGCGCCGCCACGATTGCCGCCGCGGCGACCACGACGAGGAACGGCGCGCGCAGCGCGAGCAGCCCCGCGGCCACGAGAACGGCGGGAACGCGCGCGTCGACGACGATCGCCTGGCCCGCGCCGAGCGACTGCACGGCGACGAGGGCGCCGAGGAGCGCGACCGTGAGGAGGTCGGCGATCCGTGCGGGCCGCGGCGCCTCGAGCACCTTCGGCGGCACGAGGTAGCCGACGGTCTTCAGCGCGACGCAGACGATGGAGGCCACGAGCACGGCATTCCAGAGGGTCACGGCAGCCCCTCCCGCTCAGCGACGTCGAGGGGTTCGGAGGGCGGCGCCTCGTCCTCGCCCAGCCAGTTGAACCATCCGACGACGATCGCGACGACGGCGGCGATCAGGACGGGCAGCCCGGGCATGAGCACAGGGGTCAGCGCCGTCGCGACGACGGCCGCCGCGGCTCCCACCGCGATCGCCTGGCGGCGGCGCAGGCGCGGCCACAGCAGCGCGAGGAAGGCCGCGGCGGCCGCGGCATCCAGCCCGTAGGCCTTGGGGTCGCCCAGGACGTCCCCGAGGAGGGCGCCGGCGAGGGTCGAGATGTTCCAGCCGACGTAGATCGCCAGTCCCGTGACCCAGAACCCGACGAGCCGCGCGTGCCGCGTCGTCTGGGCGAGCGACACGGCCGTCGACTCGTCGATCGTGAACTGCGCGGCGGCCGCGCGCTTCCAGAAGCCCGAGCCGATGACCGGCGACATCCGCATGCCGTAGGCGGCGTTGCGCACGCCGAGCAGGCCCGCCGAGGCGATCGCGGCGGGCGCCGCGGCGAGGCCGCCCGCGCCGATGACCCCGACGAACGCGAACTGCGATCCGCCCGTGAACATGACGAGGCTCAGGACGCACGTCTGCCAGACGTCCAGCCCGGCCGCGACGGCCAGCGCTCCGAACGAGATGCCGTAGGCGCTCGTCGCCAGCGCGACGCCGAGCCCCTGCCGACCTGCGCGCCGCGCCTCTCCGGCGGCGTGCGCGTCGTCGAAGCGGGGCGAGAGGCTCACCCGCTCGAGCCTACCGAGACGCGTGCGGACAGCATCCGTGCCGCCCTGCCATCAGTGGCCCGATGACTGCCAGGGCGCCGAAGCGCGGCCGCGTGCGACCGGGAATGCGCGAATGACGGCGGGATGCTGGATCCCGCCGTCATTCGTGCGTCTTCGGCGTCGTGCGCCGAGGTTACGCGTTGGCGTCCTGGCGCTTGAGGCGCGAGGCGGCGCGGCCGCGCTCGGTCGCGTCGAGGATCACCTTGCGGATGCGCACCTTGTCGGGCGTCACCTCGACGCATTCGTCGTCGCGGGCGAACTCCAGGCTCTCCTCGAGGGAGAGCTGGCGCGGCGGGGTCAGGCGCTCGAGCTCGTCAGCGGTCGACGAGCGCATGTTGGTGAGCTTCTTCTCCTTGGTGATGTTGACGTCCATGTCGTCGGCGCGGGTGTTCTCGCCCACGACCATGCCCTCGTAGACCTCTTCCGTGGGCTGCACGAAGAAGCTCATGCGCTCCTGGAGCGCCATCATGGCGAACGGCGTCGCGACGCCCGCGCGGTCGGCGACGATGGAGCCGTTCTGGCGCGCGACGATGTGGCCGGCCCAGTCGTCGTAGCCGTGCGAGATGGCGTTCGCGATGCCGGTGCCGCGCGTGGTGGACAGGAACTCGGTGCGGAAGCCGATCAGACCGCGCGACGGGACGATGAACTCCATGCGCACCCAGCCGGTGCCGTGGTTCACCATCGTGTCCATGCGGCCCTTGCGGCCGGCCATGAGCTGCGTGATGGCGCCGAGGTACTCCTCGGGGGCGTCGATCGTGAGGTGCTCGAAGGGCTCCTGCACCTGGCCGTTCTCGCCCTTGCGCGTGACGACCTGCGGCTTGCCGACCGTGAGCTCGAAGCCCTCGCGGCGCATGTTCTCGACGAGGATCGCGAGGGCGAGCTCGCCGCGGCCCTGGACCTCCCACGCGTCGGGGCGGCCGATGTCGACGACCTTGAGCGAGACGTTGCCGACGAGCTCGCGGTCCAGCCGGTCCTTGACCATGCGGGCCGTGAGCTTGTGGCCCTTGACCTTGCCGACGAGCGGCGACGTGTTGGTGCCGATCGTCATCGAGATCGCCGGGTCGTCGACGTGGATGGCCGGCAGCGGGCGCACGTCTTCGGGGTCGGCGATCGTCTCGCCGATCGTGATCTCCTCGATGCCGGCGATGGCGACGATGTCGCCGGGACCGGCGGACTCCGCCGGGTAGCGCTCGAGGGCGCGGGTCTTCAGGAGCTCCGTGATGCGGGCGTTGGAGTGCGAGCCGTCGTGGCGCACCCACGCGACCGTCTGGCCCTTCTTGAGCGTGCCGTTGAAGACGCGAAGCAGCGCGAGGCGGCCGAGGAACGGGCTCGAGTCGAGGTTCGTGACCCACGCCTGCAGCGGCGCCTCGTCGTCGTAGGTCGGCGCCGGGACGTGCTCGAGGATCGCGGCGAAGAGCGGCTCGAGGTCGTCGTTGTCGGGCAGGTCGCCGTTGGCGGGACGGTTGCGGGATGCTGCTCCCGCACGACCGCTCGCATACACGACGGGCACGTCCAAGAGCGCGTCGACGTCGAGGTCGGGGACGTCCTCGTGGAGGTCGGACGCGAGGCCGAGCAGCAGGTCGTGGCTCTCCTCCTCGACCTCGGCGATGCGCGCATCGGGACGGTCGGTCTTGTTGACGAGGAGGATGACGGGGAGCTTGGCCTCGAGCGCCTTGCGCAGGACGAAGCGGGTCTGCGGGAGCGGGCCCTCACTCGCGTCGACGAGCAGCACGACGCCGTCGACCATCGACAGCCCGCGCTCGACCTCGCCGCCGAAGTCCGCGTGGCCCGGGGTGTCGATGACGTTGATCGTGACGGGCTGGTCGGTGTGTTCGCCGTTGTACGTGATCGCCGTGTTCTTGGCGAGGATCGTGATGCCCTTCTCACGCTCGAGGTCGTTCGAGTCCATCGCGCGCTCTTCGACGTGTGCGTGCTCGCCGAACGAGCCCGTCTGACGGAGCATGGCGTCGACGAGGGTGGTCTTGCCGTGGTCGACGTGCGCGACGATCGCGACGTTGCGGAGATCCGGCCGGAGGGCGTGCGCCATGAGGGTGGTCCTTGCGAAAGAGGGGAAGAAGACATCGGGTCCCGAGCAGATCGAGAGAACCGGCCCCTCCAGCCTATCGCAGGCGGCCGAAAGACCCCCGAGAGCAGGGCTCGGCGGGTGGTGGTCGTCCGGCGGTCAGCCCGCGGCGAACACCGCCCAGAGGCACCACGCCACGAGGACCCCGAACGCGATGAGCGCGCGGAAGTCCCATGTATGGCGGACCACCTCGCTCGAGGGCCGGTCGCGACCCGCTTCCCAGCGGTCCTGCACGGCCTCGAAGTCGAGGGATGCCGGCATCTCGGCTCCGCGGCCGCCCGACGCGCGCCGCGCCGCGCGGGCGCGCGCGGCGCCACCCACGATTCCGCCGAAGCACGCGATGACTCCGCCGTCGTCGAGGCGGAACTCCAGCTGCCACTTCAGATCGATCGAGGTCACGTGAGGCCACGGCATCCGGTGCACTCGCAGGAGGTTCTGCACGGTCGCGCCGTCATCGTCGATCGCGACGTACGACGCCGCGAAGATGACGTACGTCGCCCACACCGCGAGCAGGACCCACGGCGCGATGAGGACGAGGTCGAGCCAGCCGGAGCGCAGGACGACGTCCACGAGCAGCGCGATGCCGAGGAGCGCCGCGGCGATGACGGCGATCATGCTCGACGTCGTGCGGAAGACGCGTCTCGAGGACGGCTGAGGTCCGGTCATGGCGGGTGTTCCGTGCGGGACGCCGGCGCGAGCGCCGGCGTCCCAGACGGATGTCAGGCGCCTCGGCCCAGCGGGATCGACGCACCCGGGATGGCGGCCAGCAGTCGCTCGGTGTACGCCTCGGACGGGTTCGCGAAGATCTCGTCGACAGTTCCCTGCTCGACGATCTTGCCCTGCTGCATGACGCAGACCATGTCGGACACGACGCGCACGACGGCGAGGTCGTGGGTGATGAACAGGTACGTCAGCCCGAGCTCCTCCTGCAGGCTCGCGAGCAGCTGCAGGACCTGGTCCTGCACGAGCACGTCGAGAGCCGAGACGGCCTCGTCGAGCACGACGATGTCGGGCTTGAGCGCGAGGGCGCGGGCGATGGCGACGCGCTGACGCTGGCCGCCCGACAGCTCGTTCGGGTACCGCGTGATGAGTGCTTCGGGCAGCGACACCTGGTCGAGCAGCTCCTTGACCCGTGCGGTCCGCGACTTCGCGTCGCCGATGCGGTGGATCTCGAGCGGCTCGGCGATCGTGTTGCCGATGTTGCGCTGCGGGTCCAGCGAGCCGTACGGGTCCTGGAAGACCGGCTGCATGCGGCGGCGGAGCGCGAACTGCTCCTTGCGCTTGGCGCCGGCCACGTCCTTGCCGTCGATCTCGACGGTTCCCGATGTCGGCGGCTCGAGCATCAGGAGCATCTTCGCGACGGTCGACTTGCCCGAGCCCGACTCGCCCACGAGCGCGAGCGTCTTGCCCTTCGGGATGTCGAACGACACCGCGTCGACGGCCGTGAAGGGAACGCTGCGGAAGCCGCCCTGCCGGATCGAGTAGACCTTCGTGAGGTCGCTCACCCGCACGACGGGCGGGACGTCCGCAAGGTCCTCGGTCGTCTCGATGCCGCGGCGCTCGACGCTCGCCTGGATCCGCTTGGACGCCAGGCTGGGCGCCGCCGAGACGAGCCGCTGCGTATACGGGTGCTGCGGGTTCTCGAGGATGGCGCGGCTCGGGCCGGCCTCGACGATGTCGCCGTTCTGCATCACGACGATCTTCTCGGCGCGCTCGGCGGCCAGGCCCAAGTCGTGCGTGATGAGCAGCACCGAGGTGCCCTTCTCGCGAGTCAGCTTGGCCATGTGGTCGAGGATGACGCGCTGCACCGTGACGTCGAGCGCGGAGGTCGGCTCATCGGCGATCAGGAGCTTCGGGTCGGCCGCGAGGCCGATGCCGATGAGCGCGCGCTGGCGCATGCCGCCCGAGAACTGGTGCGGGTACTGGTGCATGCGACGCTCTGCGTCGGCGAGACCTGCCTGCTTGAGCACCTCGATGGCGCGGGCGTCGACCTCCTTCTTGCTGAAGGCGATGCCGTTGGCGCGGATCGCCTCCTTCACCTGGAAGCCGATGCTCCACACCGGGTTGAGGTTCGACATCGGGTCCTGCGGGACGTAGCCGATCTCCCGACCGCGCACACGCTCCATCTGAGACTTCGAGAGCTCGGTGAGCTCGCGGCCGTCCAGCTGGATGCTTCCCGCGGTCACGTGGCCCGTGCCGGGGAGGAGGTTCACGATGGCCGACGCCGTCGTGGACTTGCCCGAGCCGGACTCCCCCACGATCGCGAGCGTCTCGCCCGGCATGACGTCGAAGCTCACGCCGTGCAGCACCTCGTGACTGCCGTGCTGCGTGTCGAAGGCGACGCGCAGGTCGCGGATGCTGAGCAGGGGGGTCTGCAGGGTGTCGCTCATCGGCGCGCCCTCGCTCTCGGGTCGAGGGCGTCGCGGATGAGCTCGCCCAGGATGATGAACGCGAGCACCGTGACGGTGAGCGCGATCGACGGGTAGATGAGCGCCATCGGAGCCACGCGCAGCGACTGCTGCGCCTGGCTGATGTCGTTGCCCCAAGACATCGTGTTGCTGCCGAGGCCCACGCCGAGGAAGGCGAGCGTGGCCTCCGCGACGATCGCCCCGGCGAGGCTCAGCGTCGAGATGACCAGCAGCGGCGCGATCGAGTTGGGCACGACGTGCGACAGCAGGGTGCCGAACTTCGAGCGCCCGAGAGCGCGCGACGACGTCACGAAGTCGGCCTGCCGCACGCGGAGCACTTCGGCGCGCACGACGCGCGCCGTCGATGCCCACGCGAAGCCGCCGATCGCGAAGGCGAGCGTCACGACGTTGCGGTACTCGGCGAACACCGTCATGACGACGACGGCCGCGAGGATGTAGGGGATCGAGAAGAAGATGTCGCCGATGCGCGAGAGCACCGAGTCGAGCGCCCCGCCGTAGAAGCCGGCGAACGCACCCATGATGAGGCCGAGCGTCGAGCCGATGACCATCGCGATGAGGCCCACCGCGAGCGACGTGCGCGACCCCCAGACGATGCGCGACCAGATGTCGCAGCCCTGGAACGTGAAGCCGAGCGGATGCCCGGCCTCGGGGCCGGCGTTCGAATTCGCAAGCTGGCAGTTGCTGTTGGGCGGCACCTGCGTGAACAGGGTCGGCCACACGGCCATGAGCACCACGATGAACACCACGAGCAGGGCGAGCCAGAACGTCGGGCGCTTGCGGAGATCGCGCCAGGCGTCGCTCCACATGCTCGTCGGCTTGGCCTTGACCTTGACGACGTCGACGCCGAGGATTTCTTCCTTGACCGGCGCGACGTAATGCGTCACGGGAGTCGAGTCACTTGACATAGCGGATCCTTGGGTCGAGCAGGCCGTAGAAGAGATCGACGACCAGGTTGACGAGGACGTAGATGATGACGAACACCGTCACGAACGAGACGATCGTCGGGCCCTCGTGGCGGAGCGTCGCCTGGAAGAGGGTGTTGCCCACGCCGGGGATGTTGAAGATGGCCTCGGTCACCGTGGCACCGACGAGGAGGACGCCGAAGTTCGTAGCCGAGTTCGTGATGACCGGGATGAGCGAGTTGCGCAGCACGTGGGTCGGGATGACGCGACGTCGCGAGAGTCCCTTGCTGTAGGCAGTGCGCACCCAGTCCATGTTGAGCGTGTCGATCACGGAGCCGCGCATGAGCCGCATGCTCGTCGCGTAGAGGCTCACGCCGAGCACTATCGCCGGGAGCCAGAGGTCCCCCCAGTCGTTCTGCGCGCCGACCGTCGGCCGGAACCAGCCGAGCTGGATCGCCAGGAAGTACTGGGCCAGGAAGCAGAGCACGAAGATGGGCATCGCGACGAAGATCAGCGAGATGATCAGGGACACGTTGTCGAAGACGCCGCCCTTTCGCAGCGCCGAGATCGTGCCGATGATGATCGACAGGATGAACTCGATCGCGATCGCCATGATGGCGAGACGGCCGGTGACGGGAAGCGTCCGGGCGAGGACGTCATTGACCGACTGACCCGAGAAGGTCACGCCCATGTTCCCTTGGAAGATTCCGACGATGTAGTAGAAGTACTGGACGATGAAGGGCTGGTCCAGGTGGTACTGGGCCTGCAGCGAGGCCAGCAGCGCGGGGTTGGGCGTCTTGTCGCCGAACAGCGCGAGGATCGGGTCGCCGGGCATGGCGAACACGAGGAAGTAGATGAGCATGGTGGACCCGAAGAACACGGGGATCACCTGCACAAGGCGTCTGAGGATGTAAGCGAACATCCACGCTCCTTTTGGCTATCGGATGCCCCGCGAACGCGCTCGTGGGCGGCAAGGGCATCCTCTCATGGCAAAGCGCCGCACGTATCGTGGGCGCTTCGCAAGGACGGCATGCCGCGAGGCGGTGACGTGATCGTCACCGCCTCGCGGGTGAGATCCTCCTCGGGCGTCAGCCCTTGGTGATCTCGTAGTACAGCGGAACCGAGTTCCAGCCGAACTCGACGTTCTCGACGGTGTCGGCGTAGCCGCCCGTCACGTTCGAGTACCAGAGCGGGATGACCGGCAGGTCCACCAGGAGGATCTCCTGCGCGGCCTGGAAGTCCGCGTTCGCCTCCTCGGGGTCGGTCGCCGAGATGCCCGCGGCGATCGTGTCATCGAACTCGGCGTTCGAGTAGTCGCCGTCGTTCGAGCCGGCGCCGGTCGCGTACAGCGGGCCGAGGAAGTTGTACAGGCCGGGGTAGTCGGCCTGCCAACCGGTGCGGAACGCCGTCTCGATCGTGCGGTCGGTGACGTCCGTGCGCAGCGACGCGAAGTCGACGTACGGGGCGCCCGAGGCGTCGATGCCGAGCGTGTTCTTGATCGAGTTCGTCACCGCGTCGACCCACGCCTGGTGGCCGCCGTCGGAGTTGTACGCGATCTGGAACGAGCCGTCCCACGGCGAGATGGCGTCGGCCTGGGCCCACAGCTCCTTGGCCTGCTCGGCGTCGTAGCCGAGGACCTCAGCGCCCGTGAGCGAGTCCGACCAGCCCGCGATGACCGGCGACGTGAAGTCGCTCGCCGGCGTGCGGGTGCCCTGGAAGATCGTCTCGGTGATCTCGGGCCGGTTGATCGCCATCGAGATGGCCGCGCGACGCAGCTGGCCCTCTTCACCCGAGAAGTGCGCGAGGCGCTCCGGGATCGTGAACGACTGGAAGACAGCGGCCGGCTGGTTCACCGCGCGGTCGCCCAGGTCGGACTCGAACGTGGCGAGCGCGGACGTGGGGATGGCGTCGATGACGTCGACGTTGCCCGCGAGCAGGTCGGCGTACTCAGCGTCCTGCGACGCGTAGAACACGAAGGTCAGGCCGCCGTTCTGCGCCTGGCGGTCACCCTGGTAGTCGTCGTTCTTGACGAGGTCGATCTGGACGTCGTGCTGCCACGCGTCCTCGGCGGCCAGCTTGTACGGGCCGTTGCCGATCGGGCTCTCACCGAAGGCTTCCATGTCCTCGAACGCGGCGTCCGGGAGCGGGTAGAAGGCCGAGTAGCCGAGGCGCAGAGCGAAGTCCGAGGCCGGCTTGTTCAGCGCGATCGTGAACGTGTAGTCGTCCACCTGCTCGAGGCCCGTGAGCTCCGAGTCCTCGTCCCAGCTGAAGCCCTCGATGTCCTCGAAGAAGTAGCTCGAGAGCTGGGCGTTCGACAGGAGCGCGCCGTAGTTCCACGCCTTGATGAAGTTGTCTGCAGTGACCTCTTCACCGTCGGTGAACTTCTGACCCTCCTTGATCTTCACCGTGAGGTGCTGGGGGTCGTCGGTCGTGATCGACTCCGCCATGTCGTTGACGGGGTTGCCCTCGGCGTCGTAGTAGATCAGACCCGCGAAGATCGAGTCGAGGATCTTTCCGCCGCCGACCTCGTTGGTGTTGGTCGGGATGAGCGGGTTCTGGGGCTCGGAGCCGTTGGCCATGATGATCGCGGTGCTCTCGCCCGACGTCTCCGACGGCGTTGCGGAGCCGCCACCCGAGCAGCCGGCGAGCGCGAGCGTACCCGCACCTACCAGCGCGAGGCCCGCAAGGGCCACCTTGTTGCGCTTCACTTGTCCTCCTGTGCAAGGGATCGATGCTCTCGCCAACCATCGGATCGATGAGTTGGCGAGTCAGAAAACGATAAGCCGGATTAACCCAATGCTCCACCTGGCTTCCACAACCGTTACATACCCTTTACTCAAATCGCCCTGGATGTGGCAATCTGACGCAGTGGACAGCCCTCCGACCGCAGATGGCGTATCTTCAGCCCTGGACCGTCCGAGCCGCCTGAGACTGCGCTGGGAGATTGCCCTGGTTCTGGCCGTGAGCGTGGGCCAGTCCGCCGTCTATTCGGTCCTGTCGCTCGTCCGACGGCTGCTCGCGCCGGTCCCCCTCGGCGACCAGGAGGCGCAGGTCAACCCCTCGCGCGACGTCGCCGCGTTCTGGGACATCACGTACCAGCTCCTGTCCGTCTTCTTCGCGCTCGCCCTCGTCGGACTCGTCGTCTACCTGCTCTGGGAGCCCGGCGGCAACGCGTTCCGCCGCATCGGGCTCGACTTCACGAGGTTCGGCGGCGACCTGGGGCGCGGCATCCTGCTCGCCGCCGTCATCGGGCTGCCGGGACTCGCCCTCTACGTCATCGGCCGCGCGATGGGCATCACGGTCGCGGTCGTGGCTTCGCCGCTGGATGCCGCGTGGTGGTCGATCCCCCTGCTCGTGCTGTCGGCGATCCGCGCGGGGCTGACGGAAGAGGTCATCTTCGTCGCGTACCTCTTCGACCGCCTGCGCCGCCTCGGCTGGACCTGGTGGGCGATCATCCTCTCGACCGCCGCGCTGCGCGGCGCGTATCACGCGTATCAGGGCATCGGCGCGATCGTCGGCAACTTCGTGATGGGCGTCGTCTTCGGCTGGTGCTACAAGCGCTGGGGACGCATCATGCCGCTCGTCATCGCGCACACGCTGCTGGACGTCGTGGCCTTCGTCGGGTATCCGCTCGCCGCGGCCCTGTGGCCCGGGGTCTTCGGCCCGCCGCCCTCCCCCACCCCCACGCTCTGACCCGCCCCGACCCAGCAGCCGTCCGTTGCCCGTGAGACTGCATGGGGGCACCGAGACTGCGGCAGTCGCATGCGGTCTCGGCGCCCGGATGCTGTCTCGCGGACGATGAGGTGAGGATCGCGTTCTCCACAGGCGGGTGGGAGGGCACGTTGTGCGGAGAAACGAGGACGGAGAGGATGCGCGGGTCGAAAGGCACGCAGGATCCGAGCATGACTCACATCCGAGAGAAGGTTGACGTCGTCCCAAGCCCTGTCGCACTCTTCCGGCGTGCGGACACGCCACACGCCGATCGAGCCCTGCGAGCGAAGGAGCTCATCGTCGTCGGCCGCGGAGTCTATGCGGATGCAGTGGCTTGGAGTGCGCTGCGGCCGTGGGAGCGTTACCTCGCGAAGGTGCATGCCACCGCACTGCGCTACCCCGAAGCGAGATTCGTGCTCGAGTCGGCCGCCGCGTTGCGGGGGCTGCCCGTGATCGGCGAACCCGCGGACGTGCACGTCGTGGACGAGCCGCTCGCCACATCGCGGGCAGTCTCGGGCGTTCGCGTCCACACGGCGCAGGCTCTTCCGGACATCCGTGAAGTCGGCGGACTTCTCGTTGCAGCACCCGAAGAGATCGCTGTCGACATGGCGCGGCTCCGGCACCATGCGATCGGACTCGCTGTCGCCGGCATGGTCATGCGACAGCATCCCGAAATCGATCCGGCCGCCTTGCGCGAACTCAACAGGATCCGGCGGAGCAGCCGTGGCCGTCGGCACGCTCGCTGGGTGATCGAACGAGCTACCGGAGAGGCGGAGTCCACGCTGGAACTCGTCAGCCTCGCCGCCATCGAGTGGCTGGGATTCCCCGAACCCGAGCTGCAGAAGTGGATCCTCGGACCGGATGCCGGTCGCGACGATCGCCTGGATTTCTGGTGGGAGGCGACGCGAACCGGCGGTGAAGCCGACGGGGACTCGAAGTACGACGGTCAGGATGCCGCGGCGATGCTCCGAACCCGTCGGGATCGGGATGCGCGACTCCTCGACCGCGGCGTCTCCGCGACCGCCCACTGGGGTTGGACCGATGTTTCACGCGTCACGCCCCTGCGGGCCGCGCTCTTGGCCGCCGGTCTCAAGCCGGAGCGCCCCGAGGACACCGCCGAGCTCCGCTCGCTCACCCGTGTCCTCAGGTCCACCTCGAATCCGACGGGCACCGCGAGACTGCAGTAGAGCACCGAGACGGCAGCTGTGGGATGCAGTCTCGGTGCCCCGTTGCAGTCTCGCGAGACAGAGTGGGGGTTACGCGAAGGTCTCGATCGGGGGGCAGGCGCACACGAGGTTGCGGTCTCCGTACGCCTGGTCGATGCGACGCACGGGAGGCCAGTACTTCGTGCGGACCAAGGTGGGGACCGGGAACACCGCCGTCTCGCGGGAGTACGGGTGCGTCCACTCCCCCGACACCACGGTCTCGGCCGTGTGCGGGGCGTTGACGAGGGGGTTGTCGTCGGCCGGCCATTCGCCCGCGGCGACAGCATCCGCCTCGGCCCTGATCGCGATCATCGCGTCGATGAAGCGCTCGATCTCGGTGAGGTCCTCGGACTCCGTCGGCTCGACCATGAGCGTCCCCGCGACGGGGAACGACATCGTCGGGGCGTGGAAGCCGTAGTCGATGAGACGCTTGGCCACATCGTCGACCGTGACGCCGGTCGCGTCCCGCAGCGGACGGAGGTCGAGGATGCACTCGTGCGCGACGAGACCGCCCTCCCCCGCGTACAGCACGGGGTAGTGGTCCTTGAGCCGGACCGCGATGTAGTTCGCGGCGAGCACGGCGGCCGCCGTCGCGTCGCGCAGGCCGTCCGAGCCCATCATGCGCAGGTACGCCCACGAGATGGGCAGGATGCCGGCCGAGCCGTGCGGCGCGGCGGAGACGGGCCCGCCCTGGAAGACGCCGCCCGCGTGGTCCTTCCGCTGCGAGAACGGGTGCCCGGGGAGGAAGGGCGCGAGATGCGCCTTCGCCGCGACGGGTCCGACGCCCGGACCCCCGCCGCCGTGCGGGATGGCGAACGTCTTGTGGAGGTTGAGGTGCGAGACGTCTCCCCCGAGGTCGCCGAAGCGGGCGAACCCGAGGAGCGCGTTGAGGTTCGCACCGTCGACGTAGACCTGCCCGCCCGCGTCGTGCACCGCCTGCGTGATCTCGACGACGTCGTGCTCGTACACGCCGTGCGTCGAGGGATACGTGATCATGAGAGCCGCGAGCGAGGCCGCATGCGTCTCGATCTTGGCGCGCAGGTCGTCGAGGTCGACGTTGCCGGCCTCGTCGCACGCGACGACCACGACCTTCATCCCCGCGAGGACGGCGGAGGCGGCGTTCGTGCCGTGCGCCGACGACGGGATGAGGCACACGGTGCGCTCGAGCTCGCCGTTCGCGTGGTGGTAGCCGCGGATCGCGAGCAGCCCAGCGAGCTCGCCCTGCGAGCCGGCGTTGGGCTGCAGCGACACGGCGTCGTACCCGGTCACCTCGGCGAGCCACACCTCGAGCTGCTCGATCATCGCGAGGTAGCCGCGCACGTCGGCCTCGGGCGCGAAGGGGTGCACGCGGGAGAACTCGGGCCACGACACGGCCGCCATCTCGGTCGCCGCGTTGAGCTTCATGGTGCACGAGCCGAGCGGGATCATGCCGCGGTCGAGCGCATAGTCGCGGTCGGCGAGCTGCTTGAGGTAGCGCATCATCGCCGTCTCGGACCGGTGCGAGTTGAAGACGGGGTGCGTCAGGAACTCCTCGTCGCCGCGGTGAAGGCGGGACGGGATGCCGGCCACCGGCGTCGCGGCCGCGTACGGCAGATCCCGCACGTCGTGCTCATCGGCCGTCGGCAGTCCGAACGCCCAGGCGACGGCCGCGAGGTCGTCGGCCGTCGTCGTCTCGTCGACCGAGACGCCGACCGTCGCGTCGTCCACCCAGTGCAGCTGGTAGCCCTTCGACCGCGCGCGCTCGACGACGCGGCCCGCAGGCCCGGGGGTCACGACGCGGATCGTGTCGAAGAACGAGTCCGACACGAGGTGCAGGTCATAGTCGCGCAGGCGTTGCGCGAGCGCCTCGGCCTTCTGGGCGGCCTCGGTCGCGATCGCCCGGAGCCCCGACGGGCCGTGATAGACCGCGTACATCGAGGCCATGACGGCCAGCAACACCTGCGCCGTGCAGATGTTGGAGGTCGCCTTCTCACGTCGGATGTGCTGCTCCCGTGTCTGCAGCGACAGGCGGTAGGCGGGCTTGCCCGCGGCATCCACCGACACGCCGACGAGGCGGCCCGGCAGCTGGCGCTCGAGCCCCGACCGCACCGCCATGTAGCCCGCGTGCGGACCGCCGAAGCCCAGCGGCACGCCGAACCGCTGCGTCGTGCCGACGGCGATGTCGGCGCCGAGCGAGCCCGGCGAGCGCAGCACGGTGAGGGCGAGGAGGTCGGCGGCTGCGACCACGAGCCCGCCGGACACGTGCGCCGCGTCGATGACGCCGCTCGGGTCCCACACACGACCTGAAGCCCCCGGATACTGCACGAGCACGCCGAAGAGATCCTCGGGCAGCGTCTCGCCGCGGGCGAGATCGAGCTCCACGAGGTCGATGCCGACCGCGTCGGCGCGCGCGTGCAGCAGGGCACGCGTCTGCGGCATGACGTCGGCGTCGACGACGAAGACGTTGGACGCCGACTTGGAGGCGCGGCGGGCGACCAGCATCCCCTCGACCACCGCCGTCGACTCGTCGAGCATCGACGCGTTCGCGGTCGTCAGGCCCGTGAGGTCCGTCACCATCGTCTGGAAGTTGATGAGCGCCTCGAGGCGGCCCTGGGAGATCTCGGGCTGGTAAGGCGTGTAGGCCGTGTACCAGGACGGGTTCTCCAGGACGTTGCGCGCGATGACCGACGGCGTCACGGTGTCGTAGTAGCCGAGGCCGATCATGGGACGAGCCGTGCGGTTCTGCGACGCGAGCACGCGCAGTTCGGCGAGCGCCTCAGTCTCTGTCGCGGCCGGCGGGATGTCGGTCGTCTCGCGCGGCGAGAGGTGGATGGATGCCGGCACCGCCGTCTTGACGAGGGCGTCGACCGTGTCGAAGCCGAGCGCGTCGAGCATGATGCGCTGGGCCGCGGCATCCGTTCCGATGTGACGCTCTTGGAAGGAGCCCGCCATCACGCGCCCTCGGTGAGCGCGACGTACGCCGCGCGGTCGAGGAGGCCCTCGAGGGCGGACTCGTCGGCGCGGAGCTTGACGAGCCAGCCCTCCCCGAACGGGTCGGAGTTGACGAGCGACGGGTCGTCGACGACGGCGTCATTGATCTCGACGACCTCGCCCGTGAGCGGCGCGTAGAGCTCGCCGACCGACTTCGTGGACTCGATCTCGCCCACGACGGTGTTGCCGGTCACGTTCGTGCCGACGCCGGGGAGCTCGACGAAGACGACGTCGCCGAGCTTGTCAGCGGCGTAGTCGGTGATGCCCACGACGAGCACGTCGCCGTCGACGGCGACCCACTCGTGCTCGGCGGTGTACTTCAGGCTGTCGAGATCGGTCATTTGGTCCTCCTGTAGAAGGGAAGGGCGGTCACGGTCGCGGGGATGCGGGTGCCGCGGACGTCGATGGTCAGTTCGGTTCCGGGTGCGCTCGCGTCGGGCGAGACGAGTGCCATGGCGATGGGATGCCCGAGCGTCGGGCTCAGCGCGCCGCTCGTGATCTCGCCGACCTGGGTGTCGCCGTCGAAGACGGCGTAGCCCGCACGGCCGGCGCGCTTGCCGTCCGCGACGAGGCCGACGAGGACCGGCGCGTCCGGGCCGGGCGTCACGCCGTCCTTGCCGACGAAGTCGTCCTTGTCGGCGGCCACGACGCGGCCGAGGCCCGCCTGCGCGGGACGGATGTCGAGCGACAGCTCGTGCCCGTAGAGCGGCATCCCGGCCTCGAGGCGGAGCGTGTCGCGTGCGGCCAGGCCCGCCGGGACGAGGTCGTGCGACTCGCCGGCCGCGAAGAGCGCGTCCCACAGCGCACCGGCGTCGGCGCTGCGGATGTACAGCTCGAAGCCGTCCTCACCCGTGTAGCCCGTGCGGGCGATGAGCAGCGGGGCGCCCTGGAACGAGGCATCCGTCGCCGCGTAGTACGGAAGGTCGGCCAGCGGGCGGCCGATCTCGGCGATCGCCTCGACATCGGCCAGGATCGCGAGCGCCGCGGGTCCCTGGACGGCGATGAGCGCGTACTCGTCGGTCGCGTCGGTCACCGTGGCGTCCTGCCCGGCGACGCGTTCCGCGAAGGCGGCTGCCACCGGCTCGCGGTTGCCCGCGTTCGCCACGACGAAGAACCGCTCGTCGGCGAGGCGGTACACGATGAGGTCGTCGACGATCCCGCCGTCGGGCGCGAGCAGGAGGCTGTACTTCGCCTTCCAGATCGGAAGCGTCGAGAGCCGTCCCGCCAGGGCGTAGTCGAGGAAGGCGCCTGCGCCGGGTCCCTCGACCAGGAACTCCGCCATGTGCGAGATGTCGAAGAGGCCCGCTGCCGTCCGGACGGCGTGATGCTCGGCCAGGTCGGAGGTGTAGCGCACCGGCATCGACCATCCGCCGAAGTCGGTGAAGGATGCGCCGAGGGCCTCGTGGCGATCTCGCAACGGGGTATGGCGGGGGTCTGACATGAGTTCTCCCGGTCGTGGACGGGCGGATGCCGGGATCGGCATCCGAGGAACTCCCCCTCTGTCATTGGCCTGAGAGTTTCGCCGTCCCGGAATGGGCGGCTTTCACCTTCGGCACGATCGGGCGTTTCGCTCGAGATCGTTTTCCAGAGCGGCCGGACGTCTGCGGTACGCGGACCTGAGAGATTGGCGGGGAGGCTTGCTCCTTCGGTGCCCGGCTCGAATGGCCGAGGCTCTCCCGCACACGTCATGCGGCCTGTCTTCAGTTGCGCTGACAGCATATCCCGCCCGCCCGGGATTCCGCGGCACACCGCGCGACCCCGTTTGCACTTCGTGTCGGAATGACTATAAGATGAGGGGCGTTAGTTAGAGTCATGATGACCAGAACAAACCTCTTCCCCGATTCCTCCGCCGCACCTGCCGCGGAGGATGTCGCGCGCGTCGCGGTGTCGACGGTCATCTTCAGCCTGCGCCGCGATGCGGGACGCGACCTCCCTACGCTCGTCCTGCCGCTCGTGCGCCGCACACGGGATCCCTTCGAAGGGCTCTGGGCGCTCCCTGGCGGCTGGCTCGACGCCTCCGAGAGCCTGGATGCCGCGGCATCCCGCACGCTGGAGGAGACGACGGGCCTCGCACCCAGCTATCTCGAGCAGCTGTATGCCTTCGGGGCGGTCGACCGCTCCCCCACGCGCGTCGTCTCGATCGTCTACTGGGCGCTGCTCCGCGCCGACGAGGCCTCGATGGAGCTCATCGACAGCACGAAGGATGCTCCGGACAACGTCCTCTGGTTCGACGCGGCATCCCTCCCCCGCCTCGCCTTCGACCACAACGAGATCGTCGACTACGCGCTGTGGCGCCTGCGCAACAAGGTCGGCTACAGCCGCATCGCGCACGGTCTCCTGGGCGACGAGTTCACCCTCGCGGAGCTCCGCGAGGTCTACGAGTCGATCCTCGGCCGCAGCCTCGACCCTGCGAACTTCCGCCGCCAGGTCGAGAACTCCGGCACCCTCATCCCCACCGACCGCTTCCGCACGGGCAGCCACCGGCCTGCGCGGCTGTACCGCTACAACCGGGACGTCGAGCTGGCCGAACGTGGCCCGCTCCCCGTCCGCCACTGACAGGAGCACGCCATGCCCGCCGTGAACCTCACCCTCCAGCCTCGCCCCGTGGACCCCTCCGTCGACCACGAGATCCAGGCGATCATCGCAGGCGCGTCATCGGCCGAGACGTGCAACACCGACCTCGCCGCGGGCCCGTGGAACTTCGACATCCGTCCCGGCTACGGTCCCGGCGCCTCGATGGGCGACGTCATCCCGACAGGGTCGCCGCGCCAGGGCGAGCTGCCGCAGGAGTACCGCGACGCGTCCGCGGAGGAGCTCGACCAGCGCATCCGGGCCGCGAAGGAGACCCTCGGCGACCGCCTCGTCGTGCTCGGCCACTTCTACCAGCGCGAAGAGGTCGTGCAGCACGCC
This sequence comes from Microbacterium sp. NPDC019599, assembly GCF_040632175.1. Lineage (NCBI taxonomy): Bacteria > Bacillati > Actinomycetota > Actinomycetes > Micrococcales > Microbacteriaceae > Microbacterium > Microbacterium sp. NPDC019599. Next base: position 123,040 of record NZ_JBEYBL010000001.1, on the reverse strand, counting down.
GACTACGTGGGCGACTCGTTCCAGCTCGCGAACGCGGCAGTCGAGCACCCGGATGCCGAGGCCATCGTGTTCTGCGGCGTCCACTTCATGGCAGAGACGGCCGATCTGCTCTCGCGCCCCGAGCAGGCCGTCATCCTCCCGAACCTCGCTGCGGGATGCTCCATGGCCGACATGGCCGACATCGATCAGGTCGAGGAGTGCTGGGAGCAGCTCGAAGAGGTGTACGGCGACATGGACACGCCTGATGCCGACGGCCTCGTGCCCGTGATCCCCGTGACGTACATGAACTCGTCGGCCGCGATCAAGGGCTTCGTCGGCCGCCACGGCGGCATCGTCTGCACGTCGTCCAACGCGCGGACGGTGCTCGAGTGGGCGTTCGAGCGGGGCCGCCGCGTCCTGTTCTTCCCCGACCAGCACCTCGGGCGCAACACCGCCAAGGCGATGGGCGTGACGCTCGAGCAGATGCCGATGTGGAACCCGAACAAGCCTCTGGGCGGGTCGGATGCCGCGGCTCTCGAGGGCGCCCGCGTCATCCTGTGGCACGGCTTCTGCTCCGTGCACCGCCGCTTCACGGTCGACCAGATCGACAAGGCGCGCGCCGAACACCCCGGCGTCCGCGTCATCGTCCACCCGGAATGCCCCATGGCTGTCGTCGACGCCGCGGACGAGTCCGGCTCGACCGACTACATCCGCCGTGCGATCGAGGGCGCGACCGAGCCCACGACGTTCGCGATCGGCACCGAGGTGAACCTCGTGCAGCGCCTGGCGGCAGACAACCCGCAGCACACGATCTTCTGCCTCGATCCCGTCGTGTGCCCGTGCTCGACGATGTACCGCATCCACCCGGGCTACCTCGCGTGGGTGCTCGAGGGACTCGTCGAAGGCCGGGTTCTGAACCGCATCACGGTGCCGCAGGACGTCGCCGACCCCGCGCGCCTCGCGCTCGAGCGCATGCTCGCCGCGAAGCCGCCGGCCGCGACGCCCGCCGTCGCCGCCGGCTGGGAGAACGCGTCATGACCGCGGCCGCTCCAGGTGGGCCGCACGTCGTCGTGGTGGGCAGTGGCATCGCGGGGCTCATCACTGCACTGCACGCCGTGGAGCACGGATGCCGGGCGACCCTCGTGACGAAGGACGTGCTCGAGCACGCCAACACGCGTTACGCCCAGGGCGGCATCGCGGGCGTCATGTTCGACGACGACCGCGTCGAGGACCACATCCGAGACACGCTCACCGCCGGCGCCGATCTCAACGACCCGGCCGCCGTGCGCGTCCTCGCCGAGGAGGGGCCCGCGCGCATCCGCGAGCTGGTGGAGCTCGGCGTCTCGTTCGACCGCGACGCCGACGGCGTCTTCCTCAAGGGCCTCGAGGCGGCGCACTCGTACCCGCGCATCCTCCATTCGGGAGGGGATGCCACGGGCACCGCGATCGAGAAGGCCCTCGTCGCACGGCTCCGTGCGAGCGACGTGCGGGTCATCGAGCACGCGTTCCTGGTCGATCTCGAGGTGACCGACGGACGCACGACCGGGGTCGAGCTGCTCATGGACGACGAGCCGGGTGCAGTCGGTGCTCGCGGGACGATCCGCGCGGATGCCGTCGTCCTCGCCACCGGCGGCGCAGGCGAGCTCTACGCGCACACGACGAACCCGCCTGTGGCGACGGGAGACGGCATCGCGGCGGCGATCCGGGCCGGCGCCGCGGTGAGCGACCTGGAGTTCTTCCAGTTCCACCCGACGGTGCTGGAGGGCAAGGCTGACGCCGCCGGCATCGGCGGCTCCGAGGCGTTCTTGGTCTCGGAGGCCGTCCGCGGCGAGGGCGCGGCCCTCATCGACGAGCACGGCCGGCGATTCACGTTCGACGCCCACCCGGACGGCGAGCTCGCACCCCGCGACGTCGTCGCGCGGGCGATCGCGCGCCAGATGGAGGCGCAGGACGGCCGCCCCGTCTTCCTCGACGCGACGGGCCTGCGGCCCACCTACCACGAGCGCGCCGAGTTCCTCGCGCGCCGCTTCCCGACGATCGACCGCGCCGTGCGCGATCGCGGACTCGACTGGGCGCGCGAGCCCATCCCGGTCACGCCGGCCGCGCACTACCTCATGGGCGGCGTCACGACGGATCTCTTCGGTCGCACATCGCTGCCGGGCCTCTATGCGGTCGGCGAGGTCGCGCGCACCGGTGTGCACGGCGCCAACCGCCTCGCGTCGAACTCGCTCCTCGAGGGCGCCGTGTTCGGCGCGCGTGCAGGCGACGTGATCGCGGAGGACTCGGCATCCGGCGCGTGGGCCGTCCTCGCGCCGACTCCAGAGGTTTCCGGGCCCGTCGAAGAGCCGGCCCTGCGGTTCGCCGACACCCCGCCGTTCTCCCGCGGCGCTCTGCAGGAGCTGATGTGGGAGGACGCCGGCCTCGTGCGCGACGAGACCGGCCTTCGGCAGGCGGCATCCGTCATCTCCGCCTGGCGGAGCGCCGACCGCCGTCCCCGCACGGAGGCCGAGCTCGAGGACGAGAACCTGCTCCTCGTCGCGGCGCACGTCGTCGCCGCCGCCCTGGCCCGCCGCGAGTCGGTCGGCGCGCACTTCCGGCGCGATGATCCGGCGACATCAACTCCTCATGCTCTGGCGTCAGCACCGGCGACACGCCGCGTGGAGACCGAGATCGCACCGATCTTGAGGAGTTTCGACACGTCCCGAGGGGTCGCTTGATGCTGACGCGCGCCACGATCGACCGCGTCGTCGCCGCCGCGCTCGAGGAGGACGCCCCCTGGGGCGACCTCACGAGCGAGTACCTCATCCCTGAGAACGCCGTCGCGCGTGCCGATCTCGCTGCCCGCGAGCCCGGCGTGTTCAGCGGGGGCGAGGTGTTCGAGGCCGCGTTCCGCCTCACCGACCCGCGCGTCGAAGTGCAGCTCGTCGTCGAGGACGGCGAGTGGTTCGAGGCGGGCGATGTGCTCGCCGTCGTGTCGGGGCCTGCGCGCTCGGTCCTCGCGGCGGAGCGCATCGGCCTCAACTTCGTGCAGCGGATGTCCGGCATCGCGACCCTGACGGGACGCTACGTCTCCGAGATCGCACACACGAGCGCCCGCATCGCCGACACCCGCAAGACGACGCCGGGACTGCGTGCCTTCGAGCGGCATGCCGTCGTCAACGGCGGCGGCCACAACCACCGCTACTCGCTGTCGGACGCCGTCATGGCCAAGGACAACCACCTCGCCGTCCTCGCCCAGAAGCACGCGAACGTCACGGACGCGCTCAAGGCCGCGATCTCGCGCCTGCCCCACACGACCCACGTCGAGGTCGAGGTCGACCGGATCGAGCAGATCGAGCCCGTGCTGGCAGCCGGCATCGGCACGATCATGCTCGACAACTTCTCGCTCGACGAGCTCCGGCAGGGGGTCGAACTGGTCGACGGGCGGGCCACGGTCGAGGCATCCGGGGGCGTCAACCTCGAGACCGTCCGCGCGATCGCCGAGACGGGGGTCGACGTCATCTCGGTGGGCGCCCTGACCCACTCGGCGCGCGCGCTCGACCTCGGGCTCGACGTCCGCATCGAGGTGGCCGAGGACTGACCCGTGTCGATGCTCTACTTCGACAACGCGGCCACGACCCCCGTCCGGCCCGAAGTCCTCGAGGCGATGATGCCGTACCTCACGCGATGGTTCGGCAACGCTTCGAGCCACCACACGATGGGTGAGGCCGCCGCCGAGGCCCTCACCGACGCCCGGCGCCGCGTCGCGCGCGTGCTCGGCATGCGCGCCGTCGACGTCGTCTTCACGTCGGGCGGGACCGAGGCGAACAACCTCGCCGTCAAGGGCATCGCGATCGCGGCCCTGCAGCACCGCGGCGCGCGGCACCTCGTCACGACGCCGATCGAGCACGAGTCGATCCTGGAGTCCGCCGACTACCTCGCCCGCGTCCACGGCTTCGACGTCACGCGCGCACCTGTCGACGCCTTCGGACGCGTGACACCGGATGCTGTCGCCTCCGCCCTCCGCGACGACACGGCGCTCGTCAGCATCGGGTATGCCAACAACGAGGTCGGCACCGTGCAGGACATCGCGGCGATCGCCGCGGCGACGCGGGCCCGCGGCATCCCGTTCCATGTCGACGCGGTCCAGGCAGCCGGCTGGCTGTCTCTCTCGACCGCCGAGCTCGGGGTCGACGCCATCTCGATCGCGGGGCACAAGCTCGGCGCCCCCAAAGGCACGGGCGCGCTCGGCGTGCGCGGACGCATCCCGCTCGAACCGCTCATGCACGGCGGCGGACAGGAGCGGGGGCGCCGCAGCGGCACCGAGGACGTCGCCGGCGCCGTCGCGCTCGCGACCGCTCTCGACCTCGCCGAGGGCGAACGCGTCGAGGCCGCGGCGCGCGTCTCCCGTCTGCGCGACGCGTTCATCGGACGGGTGCTCGACCTCGTGCCGAGCGCCGCACTCACGGGCGATCCCGTCCACCGGCTGCCCGGCACAGCGAGCTTCACGTTCGCGGGCACGAGCGGCGAGGCCGTCCTCCTCGAGCTCGAGCGGCGGGGCGTCGTCTCGTCGAGCGGCTCGGCGTGCGCCGCCGGCAGCGACGAGCCGTCCCACGTCCTCGTCGCGATGGGGATCGCGCCCGAGCTCGCACAGACCGCCGTGCGATTCACCTTCTCGCATGAGCTGCGCGAGCCGCTCGATGCGATCGCGGACGCGATCTCGGCCTCCGTCACAGCTGTACGATCGGGCGGGTGAGCCTGCCGAGCGACCGCGCCGCCGTGACGATCATCGTGCCGGGCTACGGGGTCGAGGCGTACATCGGCGAAGCGCTCGATTCGCTGCGAGCGCAGACGCGCGGAGACTGGGTCGCGATCCTCGTCGACGACGCCTCGACGGACGGGACGGCGCAGGTCTTCGCGGATGCCGCGGCCTCCGACCCCCGTTTCCGGGTCGTGCGGCATGAGCGCCGGCTCGGCCTCGGCGCAGCCCGGAACACCGGGCTCGACCTCGTCGAGACGCCGCTCGTCGGCTTCCTCGACGGCGACGACGCCTTCACGCCGGCCGCTCTCGAGCGGCTCGTCGGAGTCCTCGACGAGACGGGCAGCGACTTCGCCCTCGGCGCGTACGTGCGGCTACGACCCGAGGCCGACGGCAGCTATTCGACGGGCATCGTGCAGCCGTGGGTCGCCGCTGCGACGGACCCCGAGCGTCGCGCGACGACGATCGACCGGCATCCTGCCGCCTCCGGCAACATCGTCGCCTGGTCGAAGGTGAGCCGACTCGAGTTCTGGCGCCGCACGGGGCTGCGCTTCCCCGTCGGACGGCTGTACGAGGACCAGGTCGTCGCCCAGCGCATGTACGCCGCGGCGCGCGCCTTCGACGTCGTGCCGGACGTCGTGGCGCTGTGGCGCGAGCGCGCCGACGGTTCGTCGATCACACAGGCCAAGGCCGCGATCGCGGTGCTCGGCGACTATCTCGACGGGATGGCCGGCGGGATCGCCGAGCTGGATGCCGCGGGCCACGCCGCCGCCGTCCAGGAGCGCGTGCGCCTCATCCTCTCGATGGACCTGCCCCCGCTCGTGCGCATCGCACAGGACCACCCCGACGACGCCTACCGCCGCGCCCTCGGCGCCTTCACGCGCGACCTCTGGGCACGCGGCGGAGCCTCGGCACCCCTCGACGACGAGGCCGCCTCACTCGCCACCGCCGCCCGGCTCTGGTAGCCGGGGCGGGTGGCGACGCGTGGGGGTTCCTCACCCCGCTGAGACGCCAGAAGTTCTGGCTTCCCGATGCCGAGATGCCAGAAGTTCTGGCTTCCCGATGCCCAGATGCCAGAAGTTCTGGCTTCCCGATGCCGAGTTGCCAGAAGTTCTGGCACCTGGCCCCGCAGGCGGCCACGACGGAGCCGGCCGCCCGCGAGACGCCAGAAGTTCTGGCTTCCCGATGCCGAGTTGCCAGAAGTTCTGGCCGGTGACCTTCTCCTCCCCCGCGGGCAGTCCCGCCGCATCCCTCCACAGCGCTTGCAGGGCGCGTTCGCCCGCGCCCGGGCGCGTAAGGGTGGACGGATGCCGCGTCCTCCCGCCCCCCTGCCGCACGATCTCCGCGGACGGGCCTTCCGCATCGCCGAACTTCCCGGCGCCTCGCAAGAGCGCCTCGCCGCGCCCGACCTATGGACTCCGACGAGGGGCGTCCGACTGCCTGCCGGCGCACGCGATCTGCGCAGTCGCTGTCGCAGCCACACGCTGACGCTCGCCCCGTCCGCCGTCTTCAGCCACACCACCGCGGCCGGCCTGCATGAGCCGCCGCTGCCGTTGCCCTTGCCGAAAGAGTCCGACCCCGTCATCCACGTGACCGTGCCGCTCGATATCCGCCCGCCCCGACGCAAGGGAGTACAAGCACATCGTCGCCCGCTCGAGGATGCGGACATCGTGGTGATCGGCGGACTGCGGACGACGACTCTCGCCCGAACGTTCGTCGACCTCGCGGAGGTCCTCGACGTCTCGGCGCTCGTCGCAGTGGGAGACCGGATGCTGTGGCGACAGCATCCGCTCCTGGCCAGGGAGGCTCTGCAACGCGCTGTCGATCGGGCCCAGGGTCGACGAGGCTTTCGCACGGCCACGGCCGCCCTCGGGCTCTTGGACGACGGGGCGGAGTCGGCGAAGGAGTCCGAGCTGCGGCTCCTTCTCCGGAGCGCCGGGTTCGGGCCGTTCGCCTCGAACGTCGAGCTGCGCGATGGGCGGGGTGCCTTCGTCGCGCGTGTCGACCTCGCCCTGCCTGACCTTCGCATCGCGATCGAATACGAAGGCGACCACCACCGCGACAAGGAACAATGGCGTCGGGACATCGCGCGACGGCGGCGGATCGAGGCGCTCGGCTGGACCTACCTCCCCGTCACCCAGGCCGACCTCGATGACCCCCGGAGACTTGTCGCCGACCTGGCAGCTGCACTGGTCGGCCGCCGCTGACCGACTCCCCCTCGGTGAGGCACCAGAAGTTCTGGCTTCTCGATGTCCAGATGCCAGAAGTTCTGGCATCTCGGCGGACGGGTCGGCCCGGGAGTGCTCCGACCGCGACGCAGGCGGGAGCTCTCCCACCGGCGCGGCCGATATCCGTCCGAGCCTCAGCGGCGCACGCCGTCGACGTCGAGGTCGAGGCTCGGCTCGACGGCGACGTCGGGCGCGCGGTCGGCGCGCCGGTCGGGGTGGTCGGCGGGGCGCTGGCCGGCCTCGACCGCCTCCTCGACCTGCAGGACCCGCGACGCCGCGAGCTGCTGCTCCGCGAGCTCGGCGTAGAGCCCGTCGCGGGCGATGAGCTCGGAGTGCGTCCCGGACTCGACGATGCGCCCCGCCTCGACGACGTGGATGACGTCGGCGCCGATCACCGTCGAGAGGCGGTGGGCGATCGTGAGCGTCGTGCGGCCGCGGGCTGCGGCATCCAGCGCTTCCTGGACGACGCGTTCCGAGACGGTGTCGAGCGCCGACGTCGCCTCGTCGAGGAGCAGGACGGGCGGGTCCTTCAGCAGGACTCGGGCGATCGCGATGCGCTGCTTCTCACCGCCGGAGAGGCGGTACCCGCGCTCGCCCACGACAGTGTCGTAGCCCCGCTCGAACCCCGCGATGATGTGGTGGATGTTCGCGGCGCGACAGGCGGCCTCGATCTCGGCATCCGACGCCTCCGGCTTGGCGTAGCGCAGGTTCTCGCGGATCGTCGCGTGGAAGAGATACGTCTCCTGCGAGACGATCCCAACGTTGTCGATGATCGACTCCTGCGTGAGGTCGCGGACGTCGGCCCCCGCGAACAGGACCTCTCCCGCGGATGCCTCGTACATGCGAGGCGTCAGGTACAGCACGGTCGTCTTGCCGGCGCCGGAGGGTCCGACGAAGGCCACATGGCGGCCGGGCTCGACTGTGAACGAGACGCGGTCGAGGGTCGGGCGGGCGGCGGGAGCAGCATCCGGATACCGGAAGACGACGTCGCGGAACTCGATGCGTCCGATGGGCCCGGGGGCGTCTGCCACGGGGATGGCACCCGGCCGGTCGCGGATCGCGGGCTCGAGGTCGAGGTACTCGAAGATGCGCGCGAAGAGGGCGGCCGACGTCTGAAGATCGAGCGCGACGCGCATGAGCCCCATGAGCGGCATGAGCAGGCGCGCCTGGACGGTCGTGAACGCGACGATCGTGCCGGCCGTCAGCGTGTCGGCGCTCCCGGTCACGAGGTAGCCGGCGACGAGGTAGATGACCGCGGGCACCGACGCCATGAGCACCTGCACGACGGCGAAGAAACCCTGTCCGCTCATCGCGCGCCGCACCTGCAGGCGAACCTGATTGCGGTTCTCGTCCTGATACCGCGCCGACTCGGTGCGCTGCCGGTTGAACGACTTCGACAGCAGGATGCCCGAGACGCTCAGCGTCTCCTGCGTGATGGCCGAGAGCTCCGAGAGCGACTCCTGCGTCTCGCCCGCGATGCGCGCCCGCACCTGCCCGACGCGGCGCTGCACGAACACGAGGAACGGCATGAGGACGACGGCGATGATCGTGAGCCGCCAGTCGATGAGGATCATCGCGACGAGCGACGCGATGACGGTCACGAGGTTGCCGAGGATGCTCGTGACGGTGTTCGTGAGGACACCCGAGACGCCGCCGACGTCGTTCTGCAGGCGGGACTGGATGACGCCGGTCTTCGTCCGCGTGAAGAAGGCGAGCTCCATCGACTGCAGGTGCTCGAAGAGCCGCACGCGCAGGTCGCCCGTGACGCTGTTGCCGACCGTCGCGGTGAGGTACGTCTGGACGACGCCGACCCCGGCCGACAGCAGGAACAGCGCGATCATGGCCGTCACGAGCCGGACGAGGAGCGGGATGTCGGGGGCTCCGCCGTCGACGGGGAACAGCGCGTCGTCGAAGATGCGCTGGACGAGCAGGGGCGGCACGACGGCGATCGCGGCCCCCGCGACGACGAGGAAGCCCGTCAGGGCCAGGCGACCGAGGTAGGGCCGGAACAGCGCGACGACCCGGCGACCGAGATCCGGCACACGAGGAGCCTGCGCGTTGAGGCGCTTCTGGGCCGCGATGTCGACGCCGCGGAAGGCCGGCGGACCGCCGGACGCACCGCCTCCGCCGCCCCCGCCACCATGACCCATCGCCATTCGGCAAGCCTAATCAGCGCCGCGGACACGAGGGTTAGTCTGGCGCCATGACCTCCCTGCCAGAGCAACCCGACGGCCCCGATCTCGACGCCCTCCGCAAGGACATCGACGATCTCAAGGAGACGCCCACCGAGGAGCTCATCGAGCCGACGCCCGGCGCCGTCGAGGAGAACGAGCCCGAGCCGGAGCCGACCGATGCACCCGGCTCCGCCGGTGGCGACGAACCGGACGACGAGGAGAAGACCGGGGTCTGATCCGCCAGGGGCCCGTCGTCCTCGACGAACGGCCGCCGATTCGACAGCGGATCGGGAATGCGATGTCGGACGCCGCGGTTATCGTCTCCCGTGCGCCACTTCGGTGGTCGCCTGCCCCGACCGATCCGAGGAGACGACCCATGGCTGCTGATATCACGACATCGACAGGCTCAACGGACGTCCGCCCGACGTCCGGCACTGGATTGCGCCCCGAAGAGAGCCGCGTCATCTGGCTGCTCCTCGGCGCGGCCTTCGTCGCGATCCTCAACGAGACGACGATGGGCGTCGCGATCCCGCACCTCATCGACGACCTCGGGATCACCGCTCTGCAGGCGCAGTGGCTCACGACCGCGTTCATGCTGACGATGGCCGTCGTGATCCCGATCACCGGGTTTCTCCTCCGCCGCTTCACGACGCGCCAGGTCTACATCACGGCGATGAGCCTGTTCTCGCTGGGCACCCTCATCGCGCTCCTCTCCCCCGGCTTCTCGCTCCTCGTCGTCGCGCGCGTCGTCCAGGCCTCGGGCACCGCGATCATGATGCCGCTGCTCATGACGACGCTCATGACGCTCGTCCCGCCGCACGCCCGCGGCCGGATGATGGGCCGCGTCAGCGTCGTCATCTCACTCGCGCCCGCGATCGGTCCGACCCTGTCCGGGTTCCTCCTCGACACGCTCAGCTGGCGCTGGATCTTCGGCATCGTCCTGCCGATCGCGCTCGTCGCGCTCGCGGTCGGCGCCCGCTGGATCCACAACCTCGGTGAGACGACCCGCGCCCCGATCGACGTGCTGTCCGTCATCCTGTCGGCACTCGGCTTCGGCGGCCTCGTCTTCGGCCTCAGCCAGATCGGCGGCAGTGCTTCCCACGGCTCGACGGCGGCGGATGCTGCGGCCGAGACGGTCTCGACGGTCTCGCTCATCGCGTCCCTCACGATCGGCGTCATCGCCCTCGGCCTCTTCGTGTGGCGCCAGCTCCGTCTTCAGAAGATCGACGACGCGCTGCTGGACCTGCGGGTGTTCAAATCGGGGAACTTCTCGCTCGCCATCGGGCAGATGGGCCTGCTCTCGGTCGCCTTCTTCGGCGTACTGACGGTCGTGCCGCTGTACCTCCAGGGCGTCCTCGGCGTGACGGCGCTCCAGACGGGCCTCGTGGCTCTGCCGGGCGCACTCGTCATGGGACTCACCGGTCCCCTCATCGGGCGCATCTACGACCGCTGGGGCACACGTGTGCTGCTCGTTCCGGGCAGCTTCATCGCGAGTGCCGCCCTCTGGTTCTTCACGACGTTCGACGAGAACACGTCGATCTGGACCGTCGCGATCTCGCAGACGATCCTCTCGCTCGGACTCGCGATGTCGTTCACGCCCCTCTTCACGGCCTCGCTCGGCTCGCTGACGCCCAAGTTCTACTCGTACGGCTCGGCCGTCGTCGGAACCGTCCAGCAGGTCGCAGGTGCAGCAGGCATCGCGCTCATGATCGCCGTCCTGTCCGCGGTCGAGGGCTCGGCTGCCGAGGCGGGCGCGTCGGCGGCCGAGGCCGGTGCGGCCGGCACTCAGGCGGCGTTCCTCATCGGTGCGCTCGTGTCGCTCCCGCTCCTGGTCGGCGCGTTCTTCATCCGCAAGCCCGCCGACCAGCCCCACGGAGCACCGGTCGGGCACTGACGGCTTCGGCGGGCAGTCGGCCGCCCGCGTTCGCGCGAACGGCCCTGCCCGACCGAATCGACCGGTGGCATGCTGGGCGGAGCAACGCTCCGCGCTGTGGAGCGCGCCGGGGAGGAGCCGCCCATGATCGTCGCACCGCCGCCCATCGAGGGCGCCGAAGGCCACGTCGCCGAGATGTACGAGGGCGATCTGCGCTCGGACGGCTTCGTCTTCAGCCACACGCAGGCGATGGCGATCAATCCGGAGGCGCACCAGGCGTTCGAATCGCTCATCAGGGCGATCGTGCCGTCGATCGGTGTGCGCACGTACGAGCTGGCGACGCTCGGCGCGGCGCGCAGCATCCCGTCTCCGCACTGCCTGCTCGCGCACGGGCGCAAGACGCTGCGCGTGGGTGCCATGGACGAAGAGCAGCTGGAGCGGGCTGCGCGCGACTACACCGATGCGGGACTGAGCGATGCGGACGTCGCGGTCATGCGCTTCGCCGAGAAGCTGTCGACGGATGCCGGAGACATGACGGATGCCGACACCCAGGCGCTGCGCGACGTCGGCTTCAGCGACCGGCAGATCGTCGACATCACGCTGGCCGCCGCCGTGCGGAACTACTTCAGCCGCGCACTGCAGGCGCTCGCGGTGCCGGTGGAGGACGTGCCGGGGCTCAGTCCGCAGCTGACCGCGGCGCTCCTATCACCCGTGGAGAACGACTGACGTCAGATGCTGCAGGACCCACCCCCGCAGCACGACGCGCTCTCGTCGAGCACCGTGAGCAGGTTCTTGTCGTCCGTCAGCGGCTGAAGCGTCGGGGTGGGCAGGTTCTGGGTCGCCATCCTCCGATCGTAGCCGCGCGCGGATGGGCGGGCGCCGAGAGCCCCGCTCCCCCGAGATGCCGGAACTTCCGGCTTCCGCGCATCGAGATGCCAGAAGTTCCGGCATCTCGGCGCGCGAGACCCGCCGCCGGGCACCCGTACACTCGGGCCGTGAGCGACTTCCCCACGGCTCGGTGGTGCCGCAGCCGCCGAGCGGGCGCCGTCTGCACCCGTCCAGCGGGGCACCCCGGCCTTCACAACCGCATGGGGACGGGGCAGATGTGGTCGGATCGCGAGGCCGATCCGCCGCGCTGCGAGGGGTCCGGCACGACCGCGGTGCCCGCCGAAGCGCTCGCCGATGGATTCCCGGACGGGCGCGCGCTCTGCCCGGTCTGCCTGGGCTTCGAGCCAGTCCGCGACGGTGCGCTCGTCGAGCACGACGCCTTCCGCGGCGCCGGATCGGCGGAGGAAGCGGCACGCCGAGCCGAGTGGTTCAACACCTTCGGCTGGACGCGCTGACGGGCTAGAGCAGAACGCCCGCGGTCTGGCAGGTCGGGCAGTACTCGGCCGTCGTGCTCGCGAAGGTGAACCCGCGGATCGTGTCGCCACACACGGGGCACGCCTCGCCCGCCCGGCCGTGCACGCGCATCGCCGCGGTCTTCGCCGACTTGAGCTGGTCGATCGGGATGCCGCGGCGTGCCGTGATCGCGTCGCGCACGACGCCGATCGTCCGCTCGTAGACGCGATCGAGCGAGCCGCCGTCGAGAGCGGCGGCGTGCGCCACGGGCGAGACCTTCGCCGCGTGGAGAATCTCGTCGGAATACGCGTTGCCGATGCCGGAGAGCGACTCCTGCTCCTGGAGGATCGCCTTGATCTGCTTGCGCCTGCCCACGACGGCCCGATCGAAGTCGTCTCGCGTGAAGGCGTCGTCGGCCGGATCAGGGCCGAGCTTGGCGACCGCGGCGACCTCATCGGCGGCGTCGACGACCGACAGCCCCAGGCTCACCCAGTCCCCGGCATCCGTCGCCTCGAGCACGCCCCCGTCGTCGAACGTGAACGCCGCGAGAGCCGGCGGTGCCTCGGGGTCTGGGTCGCCCGGCGCATCGTCGCTCCACCGCATCCAGCCGTGCCGACCGAGCGACACGACGAGCTCGCCCCCCGACAGCGCCAGATCGACGTGCTTTCCGATGCGGCGTGCACTTACCACCTCCGAGCCGACGAGGCTGGAGAGCGGCCGGGCCCGCGTCTTGAGGCTGCGGAACTCGATGAGATCGACGTCCTGGACCTGCCGCCCGGCGAGCCGTTCACCGAGGAACTCGGCCAGGATCTGGACTTCGGGAGACTCCGGCATGCGCCCATCCTTCCACCGGCCGCCGACGTCGTCATCGTCGGCGAAGCGGTCCGCCACGTGGGCGACGTGAGGGGATCAGCCCACGCCGTCGCCGGACACGTCGGGCGTGACCGTCGCGAGCGTCGCACCGCGCGGGACCTGATCGCCCACCTTCGCGTGCAGAGTGACGACCCCGGCGATGGCCGAGCGCACGACGTGCTCCATCTTCATCGCCTCGACGACGAAGACCGGGTCGCCGGCCGCCACGCGCGCCCCGTCGGCGACCGGCACGAGCACGACGGTCCCGGGCATGGGCGATTCCAGGTGCGGCGTCTCGTCGGCGGCCTCGCCGGCGCCGTGCTCGGCATCCGCGATCCCGATGCGGAAGCTCGCACCCGCGTGCGCCAACTCGACCGAATCAGCCGTCACCAGCGCCGGGAACGTCCGTGCCACGCCCGCGATCGACACATGCGCGAGATCACCTACCCGAACGACGACAGGATGCCGCTCCCCGTCGTCGACGGCCACCTCGAGGGTGTCCCGAGAACCCCACACGCGCACGACGGCGCGCCCGCCGCGCTCGTCGCGCAGGGGGTACACGCGGGGCGCGGAGGGACCGAGCCTCCACCCGTCCCGACGCCCCCACGGCCCCGGCTCGCGCGACGCCGTCTCGCCGTCGAGCAGGAGCGCGGCCTGGGCCCAGGTGACAGCATCCGGATCCGCGAACGACAGCCTGTCGAGCTCACGAGCGATGAGGCCCGTGTCGAGGTCGCCGCGCGCGACGGCCGGGAGTTCCAGCAGGAGCCGCAGGAACTCGATGTTCGTCGTCACCCCGAAGACGGCCGTGTCGTCGAGCGCGCGCACGAGGCGCCGGCGCGCCTCGTCGCGATCGGGGCCCCAGGCGATGACCTTTGCGAGCATGGGGTCGTAGTCGCTCGAGACATCCAGGCCGTCCTCCAGGGCCGTGTCGACGCGTATGCCGTCGCCCGAGGGGTGCCGCACGTGCGCCACTCGTCCGCCGGTCGGCAGGAATCCCTCGCGGGGGTCCTCAGCGTAGACGCGCGCCTCGATGCTGTGTCCGTCCAGCCGGAGGTCGTCCGGAGCGAGAGACAGCGGCTCCCCCGCGGCGATCCGCAGCTGCTGCTCGACGAGGTCGATCCCTGTGACCTGCTCCGTGACGGGGTGCTCCACCTGGAGGCGCGTGTTCATCTCCATGAAGAAGAACTCGTCGGGCCGGTCGGCCGACACGATGAACTCGACGGTCCCGGCACCCCGGTAGTCGACGCTCCGGGCAGTCTCGCACGCTGCGGCGCCGATGCGCTCGCGCGCCTCGGCATCCAGCAGCGGCGACGGCGCCTCTTCGATGACCTTCTGGTGGCGCCGCTGCAGCGAGCACTCGCGCTCACCGAGATGCACGACGTTCCCGTGCGCGTCGGCGAGCACCTGCACTTCGATGTGCCGTGGCCGCTGCACATAGCGCTCCAGGAAGAGCGTGTCGTCGCCGAAGCTCGCGGCCGCTTCGCGCCGAGCCGCCGCGATCGCCGCCGGGAGCGCGTCGGCTGACTCGACGACGTGCATGCCCTTGCCCCCGCCGCCCGCCGACGGCTTGATGAGCAGCGGATAGCCGACATCGGCGGATGCTGTCAGCAGGTCCTCGTCCGTGAGCGCGGGGCGCGCGATGCCGGGCACGGTCGGCACCCCACGCTGCTGCACCGCGAGCTTCGCGGTGATCTTGTCGCCCATCGTCGCGATCGCCTCGGCCGGCGGACCGATGAAGACGACGCCCGCGTCGGCGCACGCGCGCGCGAATGCCGCGTTCTCGGCGAGGAAGCCGTACCCGGGGTGAATGGCCTGCGCCCCCGTCCGACGTGCGGCCGCGATCACCGCCTCGATGTCGAGGTAGCTGCGCGCCGCGGCCGCGGGACCGAGCCGCACGGCCTCGTCGGCGAGGTGCACGTGGCGGGCCGATGAATCCGCGTCCGAGTACACCGCGACGGAGCGGATGCCGAGCCGACGCAGCGTCTCGATGACACGGCACGCGATCTCGCCGCGGTTGGCGATCAGGACCTTCTCGAACATCGCCACGGTCAGCTCACCACCACGTCGATCGACGCCGAGCTGCGGGGCGGCGACATCTGAATCTTCAATGGACACCTCGCCGCCTAGAACCTGAAGACGCCGTAGCCCGGCGCGTCGAAGGGCGCTCGCATGCAGACGTCGAGCGCGAGTCCGAGCACGTCCCGCGTCTGGGCGGGCTCGATGATCCCGTCATCCCACAGCCGCCCTGTCGAGTAGTAGGGGCTGCCCTGCTCGTCGTACTGCGCGCGGATCGGCGCCTCGAACTCCGCCTGCTCGTCGGGGCTCCACGATCCGCCGGCGGCCTCGATCTGGTCGCGGCGGACGGTCGAGAGGACGGATGCCGCCTGCGGGCCTCCCATGACGGACACGCGTGCGCCGGGCCACAGCCACAGGAAGCGCGGCGAGTACGCCCGCCCGCACATCGAGTACGTGCCGGCGCCGAACGACCCGCCCACGACGACAGTGAGCTTCGGGACGGATGCTGTCGCGACGGCGTTGACCATCTTCGCGCCGTGCTTCGCGATCCCGCCGGACTCGTACTCGCGACCCACCATGAACCCCGTGATGTTCTGCAGGAACACCAGCGGGATCCTCCGCTGATCGCACAGCTCGATGAAGTGCGCACCCTTGAGAGCGGACTCGGCGAAGAGGACGCCGTTGTTCGCCAGGATGCCGACCCGGTGCCCGTGCAGCCGCGCGAAGCCCGTCACGAGGGTGTCGCCCCACTCGCGCTTGAACTCGTGGAACGAGCCCGCGTCGATGACCCGGTCGATGATCTCGCGCGCGTCGTAGGGCGTCGTGAGCTCCACCGGGACGACGTCCACGAGTTCCTCGGCCGACCGGACCGGCTCGGCGGCCGGCTCGAGGTCGTACGGCAGCGGCGGCGAAGCCGGCAGCGTCGCGACGATGTCGCGCACGATCTGCAGCGCGTGCTCGTCGTTCTCCGCGAGGTGGTCGGTGACGCCTGACACCCGCGTGTGCACGACGCCACCGCCGAGGTCCTCCGCCGAGACCACTTCACCCGTCGCGGCCTTCACGAGCGGCGGCCCGCCGAGGAAGATCGTGCCCTGGTTGCGCACGATGACCGTCTCGTCGCTCATCGCCGGGACGTACGCGCCGCCCGCCGTCGACGAGCCGAGCACCGCGGCGATCTGCGGGATGCCGTCGCGCGACAACCTGGCCTGGTTGTAGAAGATGCGCCCGAAGTGATCGCGATCGGGGAACACTTCGTCCTGCATCGGCAGGAACGCGCCGCCGGAGTCCACGAGGTAGACGCACGGGAGCCGGTTCTCGGCCGCGATCTCCTGCGCCCGGAGGTGCTTCTTGACGGTGATCGGGTAATAGGTGCCGCCCTTGACCGTCGCGTCGTTGGCGACGACCATGACGTGCCGACCGTGCACGAGGCCGATCCCCGCGACGACACCGCCCGCCGGGCAGTCGCCCTCGTACAGCCCCTCGCCCGCGAGCGGCGCGACCTCGAGGAACGGGCTGCCGCGATCGAGGAGAAGGTCCACGCGGTCGCGCGCGAGCAGCTTGCCTCGCTCGGTGTGGCGGGCCCTCGCCTTCTCGGGGCCGCCGAGCGCGGCGCGGGCACGCCGCTCCCGCAGCTCCTGCACGAGATCCCGATAGCTCGGCTTCGTCGCCGTGGGCATCCGCCGCTCCTCTCGCGCCACTTCGCGCGTCGGTCGTTCTCGGTTATCAACCATTAACCGAGATCAGGCTAACGCCACGGCGCGCACTTGTCGAGCGTGCAGGACAGTGCCGCGCAGCCGCCCCCCGCTGGGCGAGCGGTGCCCCGCCGAGGCGATCGCCGCGCGAAGCGTCGTTCAGGCGAGCCGCTCCGCGACCACGCGAGCCGTGGCGTCCGGATCGGGCCGGTGCATGACCGACTCGGGCACGACGACGAGCTCCGCGTGCGGGATCTCCGCCGCGAGCCGGTCGGCCGCCCGGATCAGGAGCGGGAAGGTCTGCTCGCCGCGCAGCACCGTCACGGGCTGCTCGACCGACAGCATCCCCGCCGTCGGCGTCGAGACGTTCCGCACAAGCGTCGCGTCGTACACCGTGGACTGCGCGAGCGGCACGAGCGTCGCGAACAGCTCGCTCGCCCGGATGCCGTCCACCATCTCTCGGGGCAATTCGATGCCCTCGAGCTGGAAGGTCACGATCGCCTCGTCCGAGCGCCCCTCGTCCACGAGAGCTTGAAGCCGCTCAGGGAGGTCCTCCGCGGGCTCGCCGACGCCGAAGCGCAGCGGCGGCTCGGACAGGAACAGCGCACTGACGGGGACCCCGAGCGAGGCGGCGAAGAGCGCCAGCACGGCGCCCGAGGAGTGACCGAGCACGGCAGCATCCCCGCCGGTCGCCTCGATGACGGCGCCGAGGTCCTCCGCCTCGCGTTCGGGGATCGACCCCCGTGCGTCGCCGCTGTCGCCCCGCGCGCGGCGGTCCCACGTGACGGCGCGGAAGCCGGACTCCGCCAAAGCCGATGCGAGGCCCGCGCCGTCGGCCGCGACCGACATGGCGCCGTTGACGATGACGACCGCGGGGCCCTCACCGACCTCGTGATAGGCGATCCGAGTGCCGTCTGCCGATGTCGTGGTTGCCATTCGGTCACGATATCGATCGCCGCCGACATCCTCAGCCCCCTTGAACGTCGAGGGCGAAGCTCGTGCCCCATGATCGAAGTGTGACCCACGTCGAGCCGCTCCACGTCCTCCGCCGCCGCACGAGTGAGAAGTGGACCGCGTATCCCGAAGACGTGCTGCCCATGTTCGTCGCCGAGATGGACTTCCCCCTCGCCCCGTCGATCCAGACCGCGCTCGCCCAGGCCGTCGCGAGCAGCGACACCGGATACGTCAACCCGCACGACAACGGTGCGGCGGACGCCTTCGCGGCGTTCGCCCACGACCGGTGGGGCTGGGCGCCGTCGAGTGACAGCATCCGGTACACGACCGACGTGAGCGTCGTCATCGTCGAGTCGCTGCGCCGCCTCATCGCGCCGGGCGACGGCGTCATCGTCACTCCGCCGGTCTATCCACCGTTTTTCGACCTCATTCCCGAGGCCGGCGGCGTCGTCGTGGAGGTGCCGCTCACGGACGACGGCGAGTCGTACACGCTCGACCTCGCGGGCATCGACCGGGCGCTCGCCGCGGGCGCGCGCTCCGTGCTGCTGTGCAACCCGCACAACCCGACCGGCACGGTGCACAGCCGCGAGTCCCTCGCCGAACTCTCGCGCATCGTCGAGCGGCACGGCGCGTCGGTGGTGTCCGACGAGATCCACGCCCCGCTCGTGCACCGCGGAACGGACTTCACGCCCTACCTGACGGTGTCCGAAGAGGCGCGCGCCCACGGCATCGCCGCCGAGTCGGGCAGCAAGGCCTTCAACCTCGCGGGGCTCAAGACTGCGCTGTTCGTCGCCGGATCCGACCGCATGACCGACCTCCTGCGCTTGCTGCCCGACGAGGTCACGTTCCGCACCGGCCTCTTCGGACTCATCGCGACGCGCGAGGGCTTCGCGGCCGGTCGCGATTGGCTCGACAGCACGGTCGCGAGCATCGAGGACAACTTCCGGATGCTGGACCAGCAGCTCGCCGACCACCTGCCGGGTGCGCGCCTCCGGCGACCGCAGGCGACGTATCTCGCGTGGCTCGACCTCTCGGCGCTGGGTCTCGGCGACGACCCCGCCGGATGGATCCTGAAGAACGCCAAGGTCGCGCTCATGAGCGGTCTCGCGTTCGGCGCGGAGGGCGCGGGCTACGCGCGCATGAACCTCGCGTGCGCGCCCGAGACGATCACCGAGGCGATCCACCGCATCACCAACGCGATCGCGTCCTAGACGGCCTCGCAGCGGCGGTGCCGGCCCGGGATCTCATAGCACCGTGCTAGCCTGATGTGCTCCCAACCGGTAGTTCCTGCGTCTCGTCCCTCTGCCTGAACGACGCAAGCAGACCTCAGACGCTCATGGATTCCACGCAGCGGCGTCTGATCACCGCTCACTATCCGCCCTCGCCCCCGCGCTGCCGCGCACGCGACGGCGTCCACTCGATCGTCCGCACCGCATTCGCCGGCGCGGCACCCCAGGCCGCCGCAGGCGGCCCGAAAGTAGAAGGAAAGACACGATGGCCACTGGCACCGTGAAATGGTTCAACGCCGAGAAGGGCTACGGGTTCATCGCACCCGATGACGGCTCGGCCGATCTCTTCGCGCACTACAGCGCGATCGCCGGCAACGGCTTCAAGGAGCTCCGCGAGGATCAGAAAGTCGAATTCGACGCTGAGCGCGGACCCAAGGGCATGCAGGCTGCGAACATCCGCCCCCTCTGACCTGGGCATTCCACGGCGCCCGTCCCGCTTGTCGGGGCGGGCGCCGTGGCGTCTCCGGATGCTGTCACCGCGGGGCCGTCCCCTGGCAGCGCCCTGTCGACTCGCTGGGAGAACGCACGTATGCCGTCCGCCCCATGCGAGCGGACGTAGCCTGTAACCAGCGATGGGCAACCGCCTTTGGCTTTCACGGCCACACCGGTCCCCATCGAAACCAGGTGAATCATCTCTTCTTCCGTCCTCGAGTCCCGACTCGGCCCTGTTCGCCAGACCTACGCGAGCACGACTGATTTCCCACCGATGGCCCGGGCCTACACCGAGGTCTCGCAGGTCGTCCGCGAGAGCGGTCTGCTGCACCGCACGCCGTGGTTCTACGGCATCGTCGGCGCCGCGATCGCCCTCGGGTTCGGCGGGGTCGTCACGGGCTTCGTCCTGCTCGGCGACAGCTGGTTCCAGCTGCTCATGGCCGGAGCGCTCGGCATCCTCTTCACGCAGGTCGCGTTCCTCTCGCACGAGGCCGCCCACCGCCAGATCCTCGCCTCGGGGCCGGCGAACGACCGCCTCGCGCGCCTCCTCGCCGGTGGGGTCGTCGGGATGAGCTACTCGTGGTGGAACAGCAAGCACACGCGTCACCACGCGAATCCGAACCGCGTCGGCAGGGACCCCGACATCGAGATCGACACGATCTCGTTCCTCGATGCCGATGCCGCCGCCGCGCGCGGTCTCCGCCGCCTCATCACGCGGCGCCAGGGATGGCTGTTCTTCCCCCTCCTCGCCTTCGAGGGCCTCAACCTCCACTTCCATGCGCTGCGCCACCTCACGGGGCGAGCCCCGGTGGATCGCCGCTGGACCGAACTCGGCCTCGTCGCGGCCCGATTCGCCCTCTTCCTGACTCCGGTCTTCCTCTTCCTCCCGATCGGCATGGCGTTCGCGTTCCTCGGAGTGCAGCTGGCCGTCCTCGGTGTCTACATGGGCGCGTCGTTCGCGCCGAATCACAAGGGTATGCCGGTCATCGCGCAGGGCGCGAAGCTCGACTTCTTCAGCAAGCAGGTGCGGACGTCGCGCAACGTCAGCGGCGGCTGGTGGGCGACGTGGCTCATGGGCGGGCTCAACTACCAGGTCGAGCACCACCTGTTCCCGAGCATGCCCCGGCCGCACCTCGCGCAGGCGCGCGAGATCGTCATGGAGCAGTGCGAGAAGCTCGACGTGCCGTACACCGAGACGACGCTCTGGCGCTCGTACGGCATCGTCATCGCGTACCTGAACCGTGTGGGACTGGCCGCGCGGGACCCGTTCGATTGCCCGGTCAGCGCCACCTACCGCCGGGCATAGAGCCGGCGGGCCATCCGGACCACCCCACCCGACCGGGTGCACGGCTCGTCGGGCATTGACGGCCACGCGCACCCCTGCTCTGATACTCACATGCAGGCGACGCTCGACGTCGACTACCTCGTCGTCGGTGCCGGGGCGATGGGGATGGCGTTCACCGACGCCCTCACGTCGACGGACCCGGACGTCTCGGTCGCGATCGTCGACCGCCGCCACGGCGCGGGCGGGCACTGGCTCGACGCCTACGGATTCGTCCGGCTGCACCAGGCCTCCGCCTTCTACGGCGTGCCCTCGACGATGCTCGGCGCCGGTCGCCTGCAGACCGAGGGCCCGGAGAAGGGCCTGGCCGAGCGCGCCAGCGCGGCCGAGGTCACCGAGTACTACGCCCGCGTGCTCGGCCGGCTGACAGCATCCGGTCGTGTCGTCTTCCACGGGCGCAGCGAGTACTCGGGCGACGGCCGGTTCGTCTCGCTGCTGAGCGGCACGCGGTTCCACGCGCCGCGCGCGCGGATCGTGGATGCGCGGTACCTCTCGCCCGACATCCCTTCGCTCACTCCCCCGCCGTTCGCGGTCGAGGACGGCGCCCGGGTCGTCGCTGTCAACGACCTCGTGCGGATCGAGCACGCGCCCGAGCGCTACGTCATCGTCGGCGCCGGCAAGACGGCGACCGACACGTGCGTGTGGCTGCTCCAGAACGGCGTCCCACCGGATGCCATCACGTGGGTCCGCCCGCGCGATCCATGGCTGCTCAACCGTGCCGTCGTGCAGCCCGATCCCGTGATCTTCCTCGGGATGGCCGCCGACACCATGGCGGCCGCAGCGGCCGCGTCCGATCCCGACGACGCCTTCGTCCGGATGGAGGATGCCGGCATCATGCTGCGCATCGATCCCACCGTCACGCCCACCATGGCCAAGACGCCGACGCTCGCAACGTGGGAGCTCGACCTCGTCCGCACGATCGAGGATGTGGTCCGTCGCGGGCATCTGCGCTCCGTCGGGCCGGGCAGGCTGTCGTTCGCCGACGGCGACGTCCGCGTTCCCGCCGAGTCGCTCGTCGTGCACTGTGCGGCCGAAGGGCTGAAGTACCCCGGACTTCGCCCGATCTGGACGCCGGAGGCGATCACCCCGCAGACGGTGCGGGTCGGCTTCCCGTGCTTCGGAGCGGCCCTCGCCGGCTACGTCGAAGCGGCGCGCGATGACGACGGCGAGAAGAACCGCATCTGCCGACCCTCGCCTTACTCGAACACGCCCGCCGACTGGGCGACGATGCAGGTGATCGGCGGAGACGCGTCGCTCGCGATGTCGCGCGAGACGGACCTGCGCGAGTGGGCCGACACGACGACGCTCAATCCCGCCCGGAACCCGCCCGAGCGCGCGGACGATCCGGCGCTGCTCGCTGTGCGAGCGCGGTTCAAGGAGCTCATCGGGCCGGGCCGCGCGCGGCTCGCGGAGTTCGCCAGGATGCCGTAGCGGTCACCGGCGGCTTCGGGTCAATAGACTCGGAGGCGTCCGTCCGCCCGAGATCCGCCGTCAAGCGGGATGCCGAGAAGGGGCCTCGTGAAGATCGCTCAGCTGCGGCGGTTCGTCGTCCTCGCCGACAACGACCTGCACGTTCCGCGTGCGGCGGAGGCCCTCGGCATCCCTCTCGCGTCCCTGTACTCGACGATCGAGAAGCTCGAGGCGGAGACCGGCCATCCGGTCGTCGTCCGCGAGGGGTCGGGGTGGAAGCTCACGCCTGCCGGTTCTCTCCTGCTCGAAGAGGCGAGACGGCAGATCGCCGCGGCGGATCCGAAGGACGCCGAGCCCGCCAAGCCGGCCGTCAAGGCAGGCGGCAAGGCCAAGGCTTCGAAGGGCAAGGGCCGCGCCCCCATCGTGAAGGGCCAGCCGAAGCCCTACAAGAAGCGCCAGGGCCGCTAGGGCTGCTCGTCCTCGTTGGCGAACTCCTCGATCCAGTCGACCGCTTCGTCCGCGAGATAGCGCGCGCCGAACTCCTCGTCGTCCTCGTCCTCGTCCTCGTCGGCGAGCTCGTCGTCGAGATCCGAGACGGCGTCGGCGCGCTCGCTGATCGCGTCGCCCGAGGCCCACACGTCATCCGCACCGGATGTCTCCAGCGCCTCGTCGATCTCGGCCGCGATGTCGGCCGGCACGGCGTCGCCGTTGTTCGCGATCAGCCAGTCTCGCGTCTCGGGTGCGAGGCTCGGCCAGATGTCATCGATGCCCATGGCGGCAGTGTCGCACTGGACCTCTCCGCCGTCTACGGCGAAGCGCTGTACGCCGCCTGACGAGCCGATGAACTCAGACGTTGAAACGGAACTCGACGACGTCGCCGTCCTGCATGACGTAGTCCTTGCCCTCGAGTCGGGCCTTGCCCTTCGCGCGGGCCTCGACGACGGAGCCCGTCGCGACGAGGTCGTCGAACGAGATGACCTCCGCCTTGATGAAGCCCTTCTCGAAGTCGGTGTGGATGACGCCGGCCGCCTGCGGAGCCTTCCAGCCCTTGCCGATCGTCCAGGCGCGCGCTTCCTTCGGGCCCGCCGTGAGGTAGGTCTGCAGGCCGAGCGTGTCGAAGCCGATGCGCGCGAGCTGGTCGAGTCCCGACTCGTCCTGGCCGGTCGAGGCGAGGAGCTCCGCGGCGTCGGCGGGGTCGAGGTCGATGAGCTCGGACTCGATCTTCGCGTCGAGGAACACCGCCTTGGCAGGCGCGACGAGGGCCTCGAGCGCCGCCTTGCGGGCAGCATCCGTCAGCACCGCCTCGTCCACGTTGAAGACGAAGATGAAAGGCTTCGCAGTCAGCAGGCCCAGCTCGCGGATCGGCGTCAGGTCGATGCCCGACGCCGAGAGCAGCTCACCGCGCTGGAGCGCATCGCGCGCGGCCTCGGCCGTGGAGAGGATCGACGGGTCGAGCTTCCTGCCGCGCACCTCCTTCTCGTATCGCGCGATCGCCTTCTCGAGCGTCTCGAGGTCGGCGAGCTGGAGCTCGGCGTTGATCGTCTCCATGTCGCCCTGCGGGTTCACCTCGCCCTCGACGTGCACGACGTCGTCGTCGGCGAACCCGCGTACGACCTGCGCGATCGCGTCGGCCTCGCGGATGTTCGCGAGGAACTTGTTGCCCAGGCCCTCGCCCTCCGATGCGCCGCGCACGATGCCCGCGATGTCGACGAACGACACCGCGGCGGGCAGGATCCGCTCGCTGTGGAAGATCTCGGCGAGCGTGTCGAGCCGCGGATCGGGCAGGTTCACGACCCCGATGTTGGGCTCGATCGTCGCGAACGGGTAGTTCGCCGCGAGCACCTGGTTCTTGGTCAGGGCGTTGAAGAGGGTGGACTTGCCGACGTTCGGCAGCCCGACGATTCCGATGGTGAGAGCCACGGGCATCCATTCTAAGCGGGGCGGGATGCCGTCCTCCGGCGCGCGTACCGGGTCGGGGCCCGCGCAGGGCGTTGCCGGGTCATCCGGCCGGAACGATACTGATCCCGTGGACGACTGCTGTGCGCCCGGCACGCCGCAGGGATTCGATCGCGAGTTCAACGCGCGGTTCGCCCGCCGGCTCGCTCGCGGATACCGGCGGGACGGGCTCACGCCCAGCGCACGGCTCGTGCTCGACTTCGCCACGTCCGTGGGTCTCGACGGCGCCTCCGTCCTCGAGATCGGCGGAGGCATCGGCGACATCCAGCTCGAGGCGCTCAAGCGCGGCGCGTCCAGGACCACCAACGTCGAGCTCTCATCGGCGTACGAATCCGAGGCAGCGCGACTGCTGGACGAGGCGGGGATGCGCGATCGCGTGACGAGGGTCCTCGGCGTCGATCTCGCCGGCACGCCCGAGGCCGTGGAACGCGCCGACATCGTCGTGCTGCACCGGGTCGTGTGCTGCTATCCCGACTTCGAGGGGCTGCTCGAGGCTGCGGCCGGGCGTGGGCGGCGCGCCGTGGTCTTCAGTCATCCGCCGCGGAACCTCATGACGAGGGTCACGGCGCGGATGATCAATGTTGTCTACGGGCTCACCGGGAACCCGTACCGTTCGTTCGCCCACGCTCCGGACGCCATGCTGGCAGTGCTTCGCCGCCGCGGGTTCGAGCCCCGTTTCCGCGAGCGGAGCGGACCGTGGCACGTCGTCGGCACCGTCCGGGCATAGCTCCGGAACCGGCCCAGTTCTCTCGTGGACGGTCGCGGCGAAGGCGGCCGCTCAGGTCGCCGGATCGACGCGCCAGCGCATCAGGACATTGCCCGACTCCTCCCACACGCGGGTCTCGATGAGCTTGAGCGCGACGGGCGGTCGCGAGTCGAACAGCGCCACCCCGCCGCCCGCGATGAGAGGGAACGTCACCAGGTGGAGCTCGTCGACGAGGCCCGCCTGCATGAGGTCGTTCCACAGCATCCGCCCCAGCAGGACCAGGATGCCGCGCCCCGGCCCGCGCTTGAGCTCGATGACCTCGGCACGGGCGTCGGCGACCCGCACGATCCGGGTGTTCGGGTACCCAGCGATGTCGTCCGCCGAGATCGTGTCGGAGACGACGATCTTCTCGACACCGAGGATGAGGTCGGCGAACGCGCGCCGGATGTCGGTCGCTGCAGGGTCGTCGCGGACGCCCGACCAGTACCCCATGTTGCCGAGGTACGAGCGGCGCCCTGAGAGCAGCAGCGTGTCGGCGCCTCGGAGCAGCTCGGTCGTGTAGAAGTCGAACGAATCGGCGCCGTGATAGTCCGGATGCTGGTGCTCGAAGAACGAGGCGATGTCGTGGTCGTCGTCCTCGTAGCGGCCGTCGACGGTGACGAAATTGCAGACGGTGAGGGTGCGCACCGGCCCCACGCTAGCGACGGGGCCGGACACGCGCATCGTCCCGGGCGACCGGGCTACGGCCGCATGCCGCGGAACGCCTCCGTGCGATACGGCAGATCGACGGCATCCCGCGCGCCGCCGATCTCGTCGAACAGCATCCCGACCTCGCCCAGGATACGATCGCGCTCGTCTGCAGCGGCCGTGATGATGTAGCTGCGCGACGCGACCATGTCGAGGAAGGCGGCGCGCGTGAGGGGCCGCTTCCACCCCCACGTGCGCTGCTCGAAGCCCGTGAAGGGGGGATGCGGCTCGGGGCCGCCCTCGGCGATCATCGCCTCGGCGGCCGAGCCGTGCATGATCTCGGTGAGGCGGCGCACCCACTCCACGCGCTCGTCGCGCACGTTCCAGATGAGGCCGAGCACTCCCTCGGGTCGCAGCACGCGCGCGACCTCGAGGGACGCTGTCGCGGCGTCGACCCAGTGCCACGCCTGGCCGAACACGACCGCGTCGACACTCTCGGCCGGGAGCGGCATCCGCTCCCCCGTTCCCACGAAGGTCGGCACGCCGTGCACCGCCGTCGAGAGCGCGACGAGCATCGCGTGGTCGGGGTCGATCGCGACGGTCTCGGCGCCGAGCTCCACGAGGGCGCGCGTGAGCTTGCCCGTTCCCGCGCCGACGTCGGCGACCCGCGCGCGGTGGTCGGGCCCTGTCACGGACTCGAGCAGCCACGCGACCGCCTCGAGCGGATACTCCGGCCTGCCCGACTCGTACACTCCGGCCGCGGATCCGAACGACGTGGACATCTCCTCGCGACTGGCCATGCCTCGAGCCTAGGACCGGCACGAACCGCAGGAAGGCGAGGTTCCGGGCCGTCGGCGCGCCTCGCCCGCACGGATCGGCGACCGGGTGAGGCTGAAGGCGTGCCAGTGGACTTCACCGCGATCGACTTCGAGACGGCGAACTCCAGCAGCGCGTCGGCGTGCTCGGTGGGGCTCGCGCGAGTCCGGGACGGGCGGATCGTGGCGACGGGCGGATGGCTCATCCGGCCGCCGGCCGGTCACGACCGGTTCTTCGACGTCAACACGCGGATCCACGGCATCCGCGAAGAGGACGTGGCCGATGCCAAGGGGTGGAGCGACCAGCTGTCCGATCTCGCCGCCTTCGTGGGCGACGACATCCTCGTCGCCCACAACGCCGGGTTCGACATGACGGTTCTGCGCCGCGCGTGCGAGGCGACGGGCGACGTCTGCCCTCCCTATCGCTACGCATGCACGGTGCAGGTCGCGCGGCGCGTGTACCAGCTGGACTCGTACCGGCTGCCGTCGGTCGCGGCCGTCGCGGGCTTCATGGACTTCGCACACCACGACGCCGCGGCCGACGCCCTCGCGTGCGCCCACATCATGATCGACGCCGCCGAGCGCACCGCCTCGCGCGACCTCTACGCCGTGTTGAAGTCGGTGGGGCTGCGGATGTCGCAGATCCCCGCGGCGCCGCAGCCCGCCGCGCCGATGCTCGACTTCGCGGCGCTGGTCTGACGCCCCGTCGGGCTGTCGCGCGGCGCGCTCGAGGCCCGACGACCGAGCGACTGCCACGTCGGCGGCCCGATGTCGGAGGTCGGTGCCAGACTGATCTCGTTGGCGAAGAGATCCTTCTTCGAGCGTCGGAAGGACACCGAGTGCCCACGGTGATCCCGCAGTGAAAGCGCTGCGCGGAGGAATCGAGGGCATATGCGGGGCGACGGCGTCATCGGTCTCACGGACGCGCAGTCGGTTGCGCTCGCCGACGCCTTGCGACTCCTGCAGCGCGGGCTGGATGCCGCGGCGCAGGCACGCGCGATGGTGACGGATGCTCTCGCGCAAGGCGGCCGGATCGCCGAAGCCGTCGCGGTCGGAGGTGACACCCGGGTCCGCGAGCACGACATGGCGCTCCGCGCGATCGCGGCGGAGTTCGCCGGCCCGCTCATGATGGACGACCGCACGGTGCAGCGCCGGATCGGCGATGCACGCGAACTCACGGAGCTCTACCCGCGCACGTTCGCGGCAGGCAAGCGCAACGAGATCACCGAGCGGCATCAGCGGCTGATCACCGAGATCGGCGCCTCGCTTCTCTTCGAATCACGCGAACGGTTCGAGGCGGCCGCGGTCGAGGTCTGCCGGGGTGACACGCCGGGCCGCGTGAAGTCTCAGCTCGAGATCCTCGCCGCCCGCATTCATCCATGCACCTTCAGCCAGCGCCACCGCGGGGCGCGCGAGCGTCGGAATGTGCGGGTCGTGGACCTCGGCGAAGGCATGTCCGACCTGATCGCGACGCTTCCGAGCGTCCTTGCGCACGCTGTGCACGACCGGCTCACGGCGCAGGGGCGGGCGATCTGCGACGCGCGCAAGCGGGCGCGAGCCTCCGTCGGCGAGGGGACGGGTGCCGCCCTCCCCGCCGTCGTCGAGCCCGGCACTTCGGCATTCTCTCGCCTGATCCCGGACGATGTGGTCTCCACCGACACACGGACTCTGGACCAGATCCGCGCGGACATCCTGGCCGACATGCTCCTGACCGCCGCACCCGATGCCGATCCCACGCGCGACGACGACGGGCCAGGGGTCCTCGGGGCGATCCGGGCGCGTGTGCAGGTGGTCGTACCTGCGCTCACCGTGCTCGGCACCGACGACGGTCCAGCTGACCTGGTGGGCAGAGCTCCGATCGACGCCGAGACCGCCAGGACTCTGCTCGGCTCGACGACGCATCCGATCGAGAGGCTCTTGACCCATCCTGTCACCGGCTCGGTCATCGAAGTCGACACGTACGAGCGACCGGCGTCTCTCGACCGCTATCTCCGCGCGCGAGATCAGCGTTGTTGCTTCCCCGGCTGTCGACTGCCCGCGGTGCGCTGCGAAGTGGATCACAACCACGATCGGGCGCTCGGCGGAATAACATGCCGCTCAAATCTCTGTCACTTGTGCCAACGGCATCATTCGATGAAGCAGTTCACGATGTGGCGTGTCAGACAGCTCGCGGGCGGCGTCCTCGAGTGGACGTCGCCGCTCGGCATCGTCTACCTCGACGAGCCGCCCGTGCCGATCACCTTCTTCCCCGTCGAGCCAGCCGAACCGGTGCCGATCGACGCGCCGTTCTGAGGTCGGGTGCTCCGGAGTGTCGGAGGCATCAGCGATCCTTCTTCCATGGATGCACTTCTCGTATCGATCCTCGGGCTCGGCGGCCTCGCGGCCGGGCTGCTCGCGGGATGGTTCGCAGGGCTCGCTCGTGGCGCGAACCGATCGGCGCGCGAGCTCGGCGACGTGCGGACGCGGCTCGCCGGTGCCGAGGCCGCGCGGGCCGGCGTCCAGGCGCAGCTCGACCACCAGCACGTGCTGTACCGGGAGCTCGCCGCGCAAACCCGGCACGACCAGGCCGCACGCGAGGAGCGCGAGCGCCGCGAGCAGGCGGTCCTGCGCGCGCTCGCCCCCGTGTGCGAGTCCCTGCAGACGATGCAGCTGAAGGTCGACGCGCTCGAACGCGACCGGCAGGAGCAGTTCGGCTCGCTCGCCGAGCAGCTGCGGCACTCGCGCGAGGCCGACGAGGCGCTGCGCGCCACGACGGAGTCGCTCGCGAGCGCCCTGCGGTCGGGCAGCACGCGCGGCGTGTGGGGCGAGACGCAGCTGCGTCGCGTGGTCGAGGCGGCGGGTCTCACGCGCTACGTCGACTTCGACACGCAGACCTCGATCTCGACGGATGCCGGGGCCGGGCGCCCCGACATGGTGATCCGGCTCCCCGGCGACAAGGCCCTCGCGGTCGATGCCAAGGTGCCGCTGGACGCCTACCTCGAGGCGAGCGCCATCCCGCTGACGGCGCAGGGGCCGGAGGGCGCGCGGCGCAAGCTACTGCTCGACAAGCACGTCAAGGCCGTCCGCGCCCACGTCGACGCCCTCGCCAAGAAGACGTACTGGGCGGGACTTTCATCGAGCCCAGAGTTCGTTGTCTGCTTCGTCCCGAGCGAGTCGCTCCTCGCGGCCGCGCTCGAGGAGGACCCTGCCCTGCTCGACTACGCGTTCGGCAAGCGCGTCGCGCTCGCGTCTCCCGTGAACCTGTGGGCCGTGCTCAAGACCGTCGCCTACACGTGGACGCAGCAGGACGTCTCGCAGGAGGCTCGCGCCCTGTTCGAGCTCGGGAACCAGCTCTACGAGCGGCTCGGCAGTCTCGCCGGTCACGCGGACGACCTCCGTCGCGCGATCGAGCGGACGGTCGACAGCTACAACAAGTTCGCGGGATCCCTCGAGTCACGCGTGCTCGTGAGCGCGCGCCGGTTCCCGGGCATCGACGCCACGAAGCTCGAGGCGGTCGCCGCCCCGGCCGCGATCGAGCGCGCGCCGCGCCGGCTCACGGCCCCGGAACTCCTCGAGGGGATCGACGCGGAGTCCGACGAGCCCGGGGAGCTCGGAGAGCCCGGGGAGCTCGGGGACACGGACGAGCCGCGCGACGAGGCCGCGCTGACGGCGGATCTGGGCGAGCTGCGCGCGCGCCTCACGCCGGGTGAATGAACCGCGACCGCCTGACCGGCGAGCCCGAGGCAGGGCTCACGCGCAGCCTTGGACAGCGCGGGGCCGAGCTCAGGCCCCGCCGGGGACGAGGCTCATGAGCGCGATGACGCCGGCCGAGACCAGCACGAAGGCGCCGATCATCCACCACACCGAGACCTGATGTCCTTCATCGCGGCGCACGCGGAAGAAGACGTCGGGACGTCGCGCGGGGTCGGTGGCGTTCTTGACGACCGCCTGTGCCCCGGTCTGCGGGCCCGTGCTCTGCGCGGCCATCGGCATCCCTCTCGCGACATGGACGGCGCCGCGATCGACGCCGCAACCATTGTGCCAGACGCCCCACGGCCCAGCCGGGAGGGTTGACAGCGCGTCAGGCAGCCGGCCGGTCGGCCTCAGCCGGCACCGGCCGCCGGAAGCGGCTCAGAGCCACTTGGACGTGAGGTGCTCCGACGAGATGCGACGAAGGGTCCCGGAGGCCCCGCGGAGCACGACGCTCTCGGTGTAGACGTAATCGCCCGCGCGGCGGACGCCGCCCACGAGCTCGCCGTTGGTGACGCCCGTCGCGACGAAGAGGGTGTTCTTGCCCGTCACCATCTCGTCCGCGCTGTAGACGTAGCCGTCGACCTTGAGGCCCGCGTCGATGCCCTTCTGCTTCTCGTCGTCGTCGCGCGGCCAGAGGCGCCCCTGGATGTGCCCGCCGAGCGCCTTGATGGCGCACGCCGTCACGATGCCCTCGGGGCTGCCGCCGATGCCGACGCACATGTCGGTGCGCGCGTTGTGGCGCGCAGCGTTGATGCCGCCGGCGACGTCGCCGTCGGACATGAGACGCGTCCCGGCGCCGGCATCCCGGATCTCCTGGATGAGCTCGGCGTGCCGCGGACGGTTGAGCACCGAGACCACGAGCTCGTCGACGGGCTTGCCGAGCGCCTTCGCGAGGCGGCGGATGTTCTCGCCGATCGGCAGCTCGATGTCGACGACGCCGACGCCGGCGGGCCCGGTGACGAGCTTGTCCATGTAGAAGACGGTGGACGCGTCGAGCATCGTGCCGCGATCCGAGACCGCGATGACCGACAGGGCGTTGTTGCGCCCCTCGGCCGTCAGCGTCGTGCCGTCGATCGGGTCGACGGCGATGTCGCACTGCGGGCCGCGGCCATTGCCCACGGCCTCGCCGTTGTAGAGCATGGGCGCGTTGTCCTTCTCGCCCTCGCCGATCACGATGACGCCGTCGAAGTTGACCGTCGTGAGGAACGCGCGCATCGCGTCCACGGCGGCGCCGTCGGCGAGCTCCTTCTGACCGCGGCCGATATACGGCACGGCCCGGATCGCGGCTGCTTCGGTCGCGCGAACGAGTTCGAGCGCGAGGTTGCGATCGGGATGCAGAGGGCTCATGTCTTCGGTCAGGCTCACCATGGCGTCAGCCTAGCCGCGGGCTCGGCTCCGACCCGAGGTTTTACGCCGCCTGGAGGCGAAGGATTCATGATTCTTTCACGTGGAGCAGGACTGCCCGTCCGCCGACTTGTCCCGGCGCCGAGGCATCCCGCCGATCAGGGCGCCCTCGCTAGAGTGGCCGTGGAATATCCCCGAGCAAGGAGACCGAAATGCCCGTCGCTACCCCAGAGCAGTATGCCGACATGCTGGACCGCGCGAAGGCGGGCGGATTCGCCTATCCCGCGATCAATGCCGCGAGCTCGCAGTCGATCAACGCGATCCTGCAGGGGCTCACCGAGGCCGGCTCGGACGGAATCATCCAGGTGACCACGGGCGGCGCGGACTACTTCGCCGGCCACACCGTGAAGGCGCGCGCGACGGGCGCCCTCGCGTTCGCGAAGTTCGCGACCGAGGTCGCCAAGAACTACCCCATCACGATCGCGCTGCACACCGACCACTGCCCCAAGCCCGCGCTCGAGGACTTCGTGCTTCCCCTGCTCGCAGCCTCGGAGGAAGAAGTGAAGGCGGGCCGCAATCCGATCTTCCAGTCGCACATGTGGGACGGCTCTGCCGTGCCGCTGGACGAGAACGTCGACATCGCCAAGGAGCTCCTCCCCCGCCTCAAGGCGATCAACGCGATCCTGGAGGTCGAGATCGGGGTCGTCGGCGGCGAAGAGGACGGCGTCAAGCACGAGGGCTCGAATGAGGCGCTGTACACGACGACGGCGGACGTCGCCAAGGCCGTCGAGGCGCTCGGTCTCGGCGACCAGGGTCGCTGGATCGCCGCCCTCACGTTCGGCAACGTGCACGGCGTCTACAAGCCGGGCAACGTCAAGCTCCGCCCCGAGCTGCTCGGCGAGATCCAGGCCGGCATCGCGTCGCAGTTCGGCACGGGCGAGAAGCCGCTCGACCTCGTCTTCCACGGCGGCAGCGGCTCGACCGACGAGGAGATCGCCCTCGCGGTCAAGAACGGCGTCGTCAAGATGAACATCGACACCGACACGCAGTACGCCTTCACGCGCTCCGTCGCGGGCTTCATGTTCTCCAACTACGACGGCGTCCTGAAGGTCGACGGCGAGGTCGGCAACAAGAAGGCCTACGACCCGCGCGCGTGGGGCAAGATCGCCGAGACGGCCATGGCGGCTCGCGTCGTCGAGGCGACGAAGCAGCTCGGCTCGTACGGCCAGTCGAAGTCCTGACCCCGGTCACCTCGGATGCCCCGGCCCGCAAGGCCGGGGCATCCGTCCTTTCCGGCCTGTTTCCGGGACAGCTACGGCAGGTCGTAGCTCATGAGCACCGAGCCGTCCATGGAGCGGATCTCGACGCTCCGGATCTCGTCGACGTCGAGCGCAGTCCCCGCCGAGAGCCGTGCCGTCGACCCCGCCGCGGCGCGCCAGGTCGACACGGTGGAAGCGTCGCCCGCGCTGTCGACGACGGCGAGGGCATACGTCCACTCGCGCCCCTCCGACCCTTCGGACTCGGGATAGCGGCAGTCGAGCTCGATGCGCGTCCCCCAGTTCACCGACGTGAGGCGCACGTTCGCCTGGAGCGGGATGTCGACGACCGCCTCCAGGGCGAACGTGTCGGCGGGCCGGAACAGCGGCGCGATCGTGAACGGCACGGCGATGGCCGCGAGGACGAGCACGGCCGCTGCGACGAGGGCCACGACACGCGTGCGCCGACGGCGGCGCGCGCGCTCCCGCGCCTGGGAGAGGATCGCGACGGGCCGAGGATCGTCGGGCTGCTCGCCGTCGATCTGCTCGGCCTCCTCGGGCGACAGTCGCGACAGGAGCCCCGCCGTCGGTGCGAGCTCCCCGACGCCGCGGCGGCACTCGTCGCAGTCGGCGAGATGCTCCTCGTACTCACGCCGATCGGCCGGAGAGAGCGCGCCCAGGACGTACGCGGCATCCCACTGCGCGAAGCGGGGGTGGTCGGCGATCATCGCGTGACCCCCCTCTCCTGCAGCGCGAGACGCAGTGCCCGCAGGCCGTAATGCAGCCGGGACTTGACCGTGCCGTCCGGGATGCCGAGCTCGGCCGCCGTCTGGGCGATGCTGAGTCCGCGATAGTAGGCCTTGACGATGACGGCCCGATGCTCGACGGTGAGCGAGGCGAGCGCCTCCTCGATGAGGATCGCGTCGAAGAGCGCGTCGGTGTCGTCGCCCGTCGCGCGCTCGGGCAGCTCGTCGACCGTCCGCTCATGGCGACGGCGCGCGCTGCGCGCCTCGTCGATGACGATGCGACGGGCCACCGTGAACATCCACGCGCGGGTCGTCGACGGCTCCTGCTCCATGATCTTCGGCGACCGCCACGCGCGCAGCAGCGTCTCCTGCACCACATCGTCGGCACCCGCCCGATCTCCCGTGAGCCGCACGACGTAGCGCCACACGGGCGCTGCATGCGCGTCGTACAGCGCGACGAGCCGCTCCTCCTCGTCGGACGGCACCGATCACCTCCTCGCTGGAACCACGGATCAGCACGCCGAAAGGTTCACTCGACCGCGGTCGGCTGTGACCCGGTGCCTCGAGTATGGCCCGAGCCGAGGTCGCGCGAGGTCAGGAGAGGGTCGTCGCGAACTGCGTGAAGGCGGGGTCCCCCAGCAGCGGGATGCTGATGCACACGTAGACGAAGATGTACGTCACGACCGCCCCGACGACGGGGACCCACCACGAGAGGCGCCCCGCGCGCAGCCGCCGCCATGCCAGGAGCGCGGTCACGACGAACCCCGCGACGAGCACGACCGCCGCGATGGGACCCCACAGCTGCGCGGACTCGACGTTCGTGAACTCGCCCGGCACGCCGAGGATCCGCATCGCCTGGTCGGCGAGCCCGGCGAGGTCGAAGTACGAGATCGCGGTCGCGATGACGTTGAAGGCTCCGATGGCCAGGAGCGCGAGGGTCACGGCGCGATCGACGCCGCGCGACGCCGGCACCGGCGGCGCGGGCGACGTGTCGACGGGCCAGCCCGACGCGGACTCGGCCACGTCCTCGGGCGCCTGCCCCGTCTCGAGCGCCCAAGTCGCATCGGGCTGCTGGATTCGCGCGCGCTGCTCCTCCGGCGTCGCGTACTCGCCGTACGCGGGGCGCGGCCGCGGATCGGGCTGCGAAGCGGCGCTGTCGCTCACACGCGGCTCCGTCCGCCCAGCGCGCGGTCGTCGCGGCGGCCCTCGGCATCCTGCCGCAGCTCCTTGGGGAGCGAGAACATGAGGTCCTCCTCCGCCGTCCGCACCTCCCGCACGTCGCGGTAGCCGGCGCCGGCGAGCTCTTCGAGCACCTCCTGGACGAGGACCTCGGGCACCGACGCGCCGCTCGTCACGCCGACCGTCGAGACGCCCTCGAGCCACTCCTGCTCGACCTCGTCGGCGTAGTCGACGCGGTACGCGGCCTTCGCCCCATGCTCGAGGGCGACCTCGACGAGTCGGACGCTGTTGGACGAGTTCGCCGAGCCCACGACGATGACGAGATCGGCATCCTTCGCGACCTTCTTGATCGCGACCTGCCGGTTCTGCGTCGCGTAGCAGATGTCGTCCGACGGCGGATCCTGCAGCTCGGGGAACCGTTCGCGCAGGCGTCGCACGGTCTCCATCGTCTCGTCGACCGACAGCGTCGTCTGCGACAGCCAGACCACCTTGGACGGATCCCGCACGACGACCGAGTCGGCTTCGTCGGGAGAGCCCACGATCGTGACGTGATCGGGCGCCTCGCCGGCCGTCCCCTCGACCTCCTCGTGGCCGACATGGCCGATCAGCAGGATCTCGTAGTCGTCGCGCGCGAAGCGCACCGCCTCGCGGTGCACCTTCGTCACGAGCGGGCACGTCGCGTCGATCGCGTTGAGCCCTCGGTCGGATGCCGCGTTCACCACGGCGGGCGAGACCCCGTGGGCGCTGAACACGACGTGGGCGCCTTCGGGCACTTCGTCGACCTCGTCGACGAAGATCGCGCCCTGCTGCTCGAGCTCGGTCACGACGTGGATGTTGTGCACGATCTGCTTGCGCACGTACACGGGGGCCCCGAAGCGCTCGAGGGCCTTCTCGACGGCGACGACGGCGCGGTCGACGCCGGCGCAGTACCCGCGCGGAGAGGCGAGCAGAACCCGCTTGTCTCCTGACACCGGGATATCCTTGAGGCGCTCACGCCGCCGCGGGACACGCGGGACGGGCATACGGACCGCGGGGGCTGCAGACGGCGAACTCACCCCTCGATTGTATGGGCGCCGCCGATGCGCGGCCTGGGCGTGCGCTCCACGGAAGGACCCCATGATGCAGAGCGCGATGAGCGCCCCGGGCGAACGTCCGGTCGCGGCGCGCACCGCCTTCCAGCCCGAGGTGGTGCCCGGCGAGCCGCCTCCCGCCGATGCGGTGCACCCGCGCGACTCGACTCCGCAGGCGCCCACCTCGGTCTCGCGGCTCAACGAGACGATCCGCGGATTCATCGACAAGTGGGGCTCCGTCTGGGTCGAGGGCGAGATCACGTCGTGGAATCTGCGCGGCGGCAACGTCTTCGGCAAGCTCAAGGACCTGGGGTCGGACGCCCTCATCTCGTTCCGCCTGTGGTCGAGCGCCCGGGGGCGCGTGCCGGCCGACCTCAAGGTCGGCGATCACGTCGTGGCCTGCGTCAAGGCCGACTACTTCGTCAAGAACGGCGACTTCGGCTTCAGCGTCTCGGCGATGCGGCACGTCGGCCTCGGCGATCAGCTGGAGCGCCTCGAGCGGCTGCGCGCCCAGCTGCGCGCCGAGGGCCTCTTCGACCCCGCACGCAAGAGGCCGGTGCCGTTCCTCCCGCACCTCATCGGCCTCATCACGGGTGAGAACTCGGATGCCGAGAAGGACGTCCACCGCAACGCCGAGCTGCGCTGGCCGCACGTGAGGTTCCGCACCAAGCACGTCGCCGTGCAGGGCGAGCGATGCGTTCCCGAAACGATCGCGGCACTGAAGGCGCTGGACGCCGACCCCGACATCGACGTCATCGTCATCGCGCGCGGCGGCGGCGACCCGCAGACGCTGCTGGGCTTCAGCGACGAGCGGCTCATCCGCGCCGTGGCCGCGGCATCCACTCCCGTCGTGAGTGCGATCGGCCACGAGAACGACCACCCGATCCTCGACGACGTCGCGGATCTGCGCGCCTCCACACCCACCGACGCCGCGAAGCGCATCGTGCCGGATGTCGCGGAGCAGCGCGCTCTCGTCGCGCAGCTGCGCGCCCGCCTGACGACGCGCCTCACCCACCGGCTGCAGCACGACATCGCTCAGCTGGAGCAGCTGCGCTCGCGTCCTGCCCTGCGCTCCCCGCAGGCGATGCTCGAGTCGCGCTCGCACCAGCTGTGGCTTCAGGTCGCGCGCGGCCGTGACATCCTCGAGCGCTCCCTCGAGGCGCAGTCGCGCCGCACCTCCGAGCTTCGCGCGTCGCTGCGCGCCCTCTCGCCGGCCTCCACGCTCGCGCGCGGCTACGCGATCGCACACCTCTCCGACGGCGTCATCGTCCGCGACGCGGCGCAGGCCCCGGCTGGCGCCGGCGTCATCGTGACGGTCGGCCGAGGTTCCTTCGCAGCGCACTCCGACGGCGAGATCGCCGAGGGAGGGACGGATGCCGAGACCCCCGCGGCAGGGACCCCCGATGCCGCCGAACTAGGATGGAAGGCATGACCGTGCCGAGCGAAGGCGTCCCTGACGTCGCGTCACTGTCGTTCGAGCAGGCCCGCGACGAGCTCGTGCGCGTCGTCGCCGAGCTCGAACAGGGTGCTCCGACGCTCGAGCACTCGCTCGCCCTGTGGGAGCGGGGCGAGGCGCTCGCGCAGCGATGCGAGGAGTGGCTGCTGGGCGCGAAGCGCCGCCTCGAGCAGGCCCGCCCCGCCGCGGAGGCCGCGGACGCGTGATGGCCAGAGCACCGCGGGTCGTCGCCGAACTGGGCCGCCCCGAGACACCCGAAGAGACCGCCGACCGCAAGGCGGCGTTCTCGGCCGCGTATCGCGCGAGCAAGAACACGCGGAACCTCGTCGCGGCCCTGCTCGCGACGCTCGCGGTCGTCGTCGTCATCGTGTTCGCCGTCCCGCGCGGTGAGCTGCCCGCGCGCGAGCCCATCGACGTGGCGGCCGTCGCCGAGGAGGTCTCGTCCGCCGAGGGCAGGGCCGTCATCGCCCCTGACGTGCCCGACGGATGGATCGCGAACTCGGCGAAGATCGAGGGCGACTCCGTGCGCGCGTGGACGATCGTCTACGTGCCCGACGAGGCATCCGGATATCTCCGCGTCGCGCAGGGCTTCGACGCGGATCCCGCCTGGACGACGCGGGCGCTCAGCGGCGCGTCGGTCGACGGCACCGTCACGATCGACGGCGTCGTGTGGGACGTCTACGACATCCCCGACCCCGAACGCGCCGGCAACGTCTCGGTCGCGCTCAGCACGCGAGCCGGCGACGACATCGTCCTCGTCTACGGCTCCACCGACGAGGAGACCGCGCAGATCGCAGCGGCTGCGCTCGCCGACCAGGTGCGCGCGATCGACGAGGAGGCACGATGACAGAGACCGCCCCGACGCCCCGCAAGGTCTGGCAGGAGATGGTGCGCGGCAACACGCGCTTCGTCTCGGGCGAGCCGCAGCATCCCCGCCAGGACGTGGAGCGCCGTCACGAGCTCGCGACAGGGCAGAAGCCGCGCGCCGCGCTCTTCGGCTGCTCCGACTCGCGCCTGGCGGCCGAGATCATCTTCGACAAGGGGCTGGGCGACCTCTTCGTCGTGCGCAACGCGGGACAGGTCATCACGGATTCCGTCGTCGGAAGCCTCGAGTACGCCGTCGCGGTCCTCGGAGTGCCGCTCATCGTCGTCCTCAGCCACGACGCGTGCGGTGCGGTCGCCGCCGCGATCGACAGCACGACTCCCGAGGCGGCCGCGCTGCCCCCGAACATCTGGCGCCAGATCGCCCCCATCGTTCCGGCCGTGCGGCACGTCATCCAGAGCGGCGACGGCGGCCAGATCGACGCGGAGACCGTGGGCCGCGCACACCTGCGCAACACCGTGACGGACCTGCTGCACGCGTCGGAGCTCATCAGCGACGCCGTCGCCGAGGGTCGCGTCGCGATCGTGGGCGCCAACTACCGCTTGGCCGAGGGCACCACGGTGCCCGAGATCATCGTCGGCGACGTCGAAGACGCCGCCTGACAACACCGAACACTCCGGGAGGACGACGACGTGACCGACATCGAGTACCGCATCGAGCACGACACCATGGGCGAGGTGCGCGTGCCCAAGGACGCGCTCTACGCCGCCCAGACGCAGCGCGCGGTCGAGAACTTCCCCATCTCGGGCGACGTGCTCGACCCCGCCCAGATCGTCGCTCTCGCCCGCATCAAGAAGGCCGCGGCGCTCGCGAACAAGGAGCTCGGCACCCTCGACGGCGCCGTCGCCGACGCCATCTCGCGGGCCGCCGACCTCGTCATCGCGGGTCAGCACGCCGACCAGTTCCCGATCGATGTGTACCAGACCGGCAGCGGCACGTCGTCGAACATGAACATGAACGAGGTGCTCGCGACGCTCGCGACGCGGGACCTCGGCTCGACGGTCCATCCGAACGACCACGTCAACGCCTCGCAGTCCTCGAACGACGTCTTCCCGACCTCCGTGCACATCGCGGTGACGCAGGAGCTCATCGACGACCTCATCCCGGCGCTCGACCACCTCTCCGTCGCCCTCGAGGCCAAGGCCGAGGAGTGGAAGTCGGTTGTCAAGTCCGGCCGCACGCACCTCATGGATGCGACGCCGGTGACCCTCGGGCAGGAGTTCGGCGGCTACGCGCGCCAGATGCGCCTGGGCATCGAGCGTGTGCAGGCCGTCCTCCCCCGGGTCTCGGAGGTCCCCCTCGGCGGCACGGCCGTCGGCACGGGCATCAACACGCCGATCGGATTCCCGCAGAAGGTCATCGAGCTGATCGTCGCCGACACCGAGCTGCCGATCACCGAGGCGAAGGACCACTTCGAGGCCCAGGCCAACCGCGACGGCCTGGTCGAGGCATCCGGCGCGCTGCGCACGATCGCGGTCTCGCTCACGAAGATCAACAACGACCTGCGCTGGATGGGATCGGGCCCCAACACGGGGCTCGGCGAGCTGCACATCCCCGACCTCCAGCCCGGCTCGTCGATCATGCCCGGCAAGGTCAACCCCGTCGTCCCCGAGGCGACGCTCATGGTGTGCGCGCGGGTCATCGGCAACGACGCGACGATCGCGTGGGCGGGTGCCTCCGGCGCGTTCGAGCTCAATGTCGCGATCCCCGTGATGGGCACGGCGCTGCTGGAGTCCATCCGCCTGCTCGCCAACGCGTCGCGCCTGCTCGCCGACAAGACGATCGACGGCCTCGAGGCGGACGTCGAGCGCGCCGCGGCGTACGCCGGGATGTCGCCCTCGATCGTGACGCCGCTCAACAAGCTCATCGGCTACGAGGCCGCGGCCAAGATCGCGAAGCACTCGGTGGCGAAGGGCATCACGGTCCGCGAGGCGGTCATCGACCTCGGCTACGTCGAGCGCGGCGAGCTGACCTTGGCTCAGCTCGACGAGAAGCTCGACCTGCTGTCGATGACGCACCCTGGATGAGCGCGCACCGCGCCTCGTATCGCCCCGGTCCTCGCGGGGCGATAATCGGGGAATGACGCGCACGCCCCGCCCGATCTCGGCACGCGCCCGCATCTTGGGAGCAATCCTGGCGGTCGCGTGCGTCGGGCTGGCCATCGTGGGCAGCGTCACGTTCCTCGTGCAGCGCGAGCGCGTCATCCACGACGTCGACGATCGCCTGAGGGCGCAGGTCAGCATGCTCAACTCGGTCTCGGACACCTCGCAGCCTCAGCCGGATGCCTCGGGGTCGGGAGCTACGACCGCGGTCGAGGACCTCGATCCCGAGGATTACGACTCGATCGAGGAGTACCTGCATGCGGCTGTGGCCGTCCTCGTGACCGGGCGGAACGAGGCATCCGTCGCAGTGATCGACGGCGTGCCGCGCTGGCGGCCTCGGACCCTGTCCGGCTTCGACATCTCGCAGGACCGCGCCTTCATCGAACGCGCGGTGGCCGAGACGGAGAAGGAGGACGGCACGGTCATCGGCACGGCCGCGACCGACGACGGGTCCCTGCGGTACATCGCGATCCCCGTCGAGATGCCAGGCGACGACACCCAGGGCGTCTACATCCGCGCGGTCGACCTCGGCGCCGAGCTCTCGCCCGTGACGGCGGCCGTCGCGACGTACTGGATCGCCGCCATCGCGATGGTCGGTGCGATCGGCATCGTCGGCTGGTTCGTCGCCGGCCGCCTGCTCTCGCCCATCCGGCACATCCGCGACGCCGCCGACTCCATCACGATCACCGACCTCTCACCGCGCCTGCCCGAGCAGGGCAACAACGACATCTCGGACCTCACGCGCACCGTGAACTCGATGCTCGACCGGCTCGAAGGGTCGGTCGACGTCCAGCGGCAGCTCCTCGACGACGTCCGGCACGAGCTCAAGACGCCCATCACGATCATCCGCGGGCACCTCGAGATGATGAACCCCAGGGATGCCGAGGACGTCACGAGCACGCGTGACATCGGCATCGCCGAGCTCGACCGGATGACGCGGCTCGTCGACGACATCGACCTGCTCGCGAGCGTCGAGGGAGAGCTCGTCGAGCTCGCCGACGTCGACCTCTCGAGCCTGACGGCGCGCGTCGGCGAGCTCGTGACGGCCATTCCGGGACACGACTGGACGGTCGAAGCGCAGGCGATCGGCACGGTCCGCGCCGACCACGACCGCCTCCTGCAGGCGTGGCTGCAGCTCGCCGACAACGCGGCCAAGTACACGCCGGAAGGCGCTCCGATCGAGATCGGCAGCGCCCTGGACAACGAGGACGCCCGTCTCTGGGTCCGCGACCACGGCCCGGGCATCCCTCCTGCAGTCCGTCACCGCATCTTCCGGCGCTTCGACCGCGCACACGGCAAGCGGACCGTCGGCGGTTCTGGCCTCGGCCTCGCGATCGTCGACGCCATCACCAAAGCGCACGGCGGTCGATGCGTCGTGACCGACACCCCCGGCGGCGGGGCGACCTTCACGATCCATCTGCCGCTGCCCTCCTCGGCGCTCCCCCAGCCTGTGCGCGCGGGCGACGTCGTGCTCCAGCGGGAGGCCTCCGGATGACGCGCATCCTGATCATCGAGGACGAGCCGCGCATCGCGGCGTTCGTGAGCCGCGGCCTCGAGGCCGCCGGCTACGTCACGGCTGTCGCCGAGGACGGCGCCGAAGGGCTCGAGCGGGCGCTCCGCCCCGACATCGACCTCGTCCTGCTGGACGTCGGCCTCCCCACGATGGACGGCTTCGAAGTGCTGCGCGAGCTCCGCAGCCGCGGCAGCGCCGTCCCCGTCATCATGCTGACGGCACGGTCCAGCACCCGCGACACGGTGGAAGGGCTCGACGCCGGCGCGAACGACTACATGTCCAAGCCGTTCACGTTCGACGAGCTCCTCGCGCGGGTGCGATCGCGCCTGCGCGAGAGCACGCAGCCCGCGTCGACCTCGCTCACGCACGGCGACGTCGTGCTCGACATCCTCGGCCGGCGTGCGACCGTCGCGGGCCGCGAAGTCGAGCTCTCGGCGCGCGAGTTCTCCCTGGCGGAGCAGTTCCTCCGCAACCCCGGGCATGTGCTCAGCCGAGAGCAGCTTCTCAGCCGGGTCTGGGGCCTGGACTTCGATCCCGGTTCGAACGTCGTGGATGTGTACGTGCGCTACCTGCGAGCGAAGCTCGGCTCCCAGCACATCGTGACGGTGCGCGGCGCCGGCTACCGCTGGGAGTGACCGCCCTCCCCCAGAACGAAGAGAAGCCCCCGGTGCTGGGGGACACCGGGGGCTGGGAAAGGGTCGGAGCTGGGGGACTCCGGCCCGGTCAATCGCCGCGTGGGGGCTGGGGCGATTGAGCTCTCTTCGATCCGGACGAACGTCCGGACTCGTCACCCGCGTGTGCGGGAGTCTTCAGGCGATCTGTCGTCAGATCGCTCATGGCCTGCTCGAGGCGCTTGGCCTCGATGAAGTCGATCCAGCGGTCGATGCGCCCCGAGGACCAGCCGTTGGCGATCGCCCACGCGCGCAGGCGGTCGAACGAGCCGGACTGGACGGCCTGCTCCTCGATCTCGCGGCGGGTGAGGTCGGGCTCGACGGGCGGTGCGGGGGCGGCAGGGGCCGCGGCCTCGGCGGGCTGCTCAGTGGAGGGCTGCTCGGCGGGCGGAGCGACGGGCGCCGGCTCGGCGACATCGCGAGGCTCGGGGGCGGGTACGATTTCCGCCGTGGGCGCCGGCGCCGAGATCTCGGGCGCGGCCACGGCCGGGGCAGTCGTACGCGGGGTGGGGGTGACACCGACGGCGCTGGGCGTCACGCGGACGACGTCGACGCCCGCCGCTGCACCCGGAACGTCCACGAGCGCGGTGCTGTTGCTCAGGGTCACGGCGCACGCGACGGCGACGACGGCCGCGCCGACGGCGAAGCCGCCTGCTGCGAATCCCGCTCGCGCGTCCATCCGTTGCTCCCGTGTCATTGCCCAAGGTGGAGAAGGGTGCGCACGGCACTTGACCCCACGCCTGTTCCATGGTCGCACCCGAGTGTGAGAGTACGGCGAGAGACAGATGAGACTCTTCTCATGTTCATGCCGGCGCATGTACGAAGGAGGGTCGGGAGCAGCATCCCGACCCTCCTTGACCGGTCCTTGACCGGCCTGTGCTCACGCGAGCTCGCCGGCCTCCAGCAGCTCCGTCACGAGCGCGGCGATGGCGGAGCGCTCCGAGCGCACGAGTGTCACGTGCCCGAACAGGTCATGGCCCTTGAGGGTCTCGATGACCGACGAGACGCCGTCGTGGCGGCCGACGCGCAGGTTGTCGCGCTGTCCCACGTCGTGGGTCAGCACGACACGGGAGTTCTGTCCGATGCGGCTGAGAACCGTCAGCAGGACGTTCCGCTCGAGCGACTGCGCCTCGTCGACGATCACGAACGCATCGTGCAGGGACCGGCCGCGGATATGCGTCAGGGGCAGGACTTCGAGCAGGCCCCGCGCGATGACCTCCTCGATGACGTTCCCCGACACGACGGAGCCGAGCGTGTCGAACACGGCCTGGCCCCACGGGTTCATCTTCTCCTGCTGGTCGCCGGGGAGATAGCCGAGCTCCTGCCCGCCGACCGCGAAAAGCGGGCGGAAGACGATGATGCGCTTCTGCTGCTGGCGCTCGAGGACGGCCTCCAGCCCCGCGCACAGCGCGAGGGCCGACTTGCCCGTGC
Organism: Microbacterium sp. NPDC019599; assembly: GCF_040632175.1. Classification (NCBI taxonomy): domain Bacteria; kingdom Bacillati; phylum Actinomycetota; class Actinomycetes; order Micrococcales; family Microbacteriaceae; genus Microbacterium; species Microbacterium sp. NPDC019599. Next base: position 79,174 of record NZ_JBEYBL010000001.1, on the reverse strand, counting down.
CCGCGCGACCACCCAGCGACACGATCCCGACGTCGGGGTCGAGGAGCAGGTCGATCGCGATACGCTGCTCCGCCGAGCGTCCGTGGAGGCCGAACACCTCGCGGTCGCCGCGCACGAGCCGGTACTCCCCTTCACCCGTCACGCGACCGAGCGCCGAGCCTCGCTCGGAGTGGATGATGAGCCCCGTGTTGACCGGGAGTCCGTTGACCTCGTCGCTGATGGCGACCTCGGTCTCGTAGAGGTCGCTCAGGTCGTCGCCTGACACGTCCAGCGTCGCGATGCCGGTCCAGCCGGAGTCGACGGCCTGCTCCGCCAGGTATTCCTCAGCCGTGATCCCGAGGGACGCGGCCTTGACTCGCATCGGGAGATCCTTCGAGACGACGATGACCTCCTGACCGTCCTGGGCGAGGTTCATGGCGATCGCGAGGATCCTGCTGTCGTTGTCGCCGAGCCGCATGCCCGAGGGCAGGACCGAGGCGTCGGTGTTGTTGAGCTCGACGCGCAGCGTGCCGCCCTGCCCGACGGGAACGGGGAAGTCGAGCCGCCCGTGCTCGATCCGCAGCTCATCGAGATGGCGCAGCGCCTGACGCGCGAAATAGCCGATCTCGGGGTCATGCCGCTTGCCCTCGAGCTCGGTGATCACGACGACCGGGATCACGACGTTGTGCTCGGCGAAGCGGAAGAACGCCCGCGGATCGCTCAGCAGCACCGAGGTGTCCAGCACATACGTGCAGAGCACCTCCCCCAATTCGCCGGCCTCGACGGCCGACTCGCGGTGCTGCCTGTGTGGTGCTCGTGTCGTCACAACCCACTCCCGCCCCGGGTTCGTCACCCGGCTGCCAGCGAGTCGACCGTGGGTCACGAGTCGCGATCCGTGAGGCCGACTCGAACGGGCGCTCTGCCCGTTGGGATGAACGTACGTCGCGGTTGTGTCAGACGATGGGGCGACACGCACGATCCGCGTTACAGGTTCGTGAATTCTCCTGAACGGATCAGGATGCCGCGGAGACGGCGACCGTCACCACACGCGGGCCGACGAGAAGGCCGCGAGGGCGTCGCCGAAGAGCCGCAGCGTATCGGCGCCCGTGCCGACGTGCGGTGCGACGCGCACGAGGTCGGAGCGCACCGTCACGGTGAGACCGTGGTTGGCCAGCGAGGCCGCCAGCGGGGCGGCATCCTGCGGCGCGGGTGCCAGCGCGACGATGCCCGCGCGGCGCTCGGGCTCGCGGGGGGTGACGACGGGGATCTCGTATCGGTCGGCGAAGTACATGACGTCGCCGGAACGCGCGACGAGCTCGCGCTCTATCGCCTCGATGCCGACCTCCACGATGTCGCGCACAGCCGTCGCGAGGCGCGCGAACGCGAGGTGATCGGGTCCCGCGACGCTGAACGCCTGCGCGGATGCCGCCGGCTGAGGGACGGCGTCGAGGGGCAGATCGCCCTCCGTGCCGGCGAAGCCCGACAGGACGGGAGTGAGGCGCTCGAGGGCCCGGGCGCTGAACCAGGCGAAGCCGGTGCCGCGACCCGCGCGGAGCCATTTGTATCCGTTGCCGCATACGACGTCGGCCGCGGCCCAGTCGGCGTCCACGGCCCCGAGCCCCTGCACGGCGTCGACGATGAGGAGCCGATCGCCGATGACGTCGCGCAGCGCCGACAGATCGGCGCGATAGCCCGTGCGGAAGTCCACGAAGCTCACGGCGACCGCCGACGTCTCGTCGGTGAGCGCGTCGCGGACGGCCTCGGGCGTCACGAAGCCACCTTCGGGCTCGAGCCACTGGACCTGGATCGCGCCCAGCGCCGCCTCGGCGCGGGACGCCGAGACCGTCAGGCTCGGAAACTCGGCGCGCGACACGAGGAGTCCGCCCGACAGCCCGTAGATCGCCTGCATGAGCCCGTAGGTCGTGGAGGGCTGCAGCACGACCTGCTCGGCATCCGTCCTCAGCAGCTGCGCGAGCAGGTCTCGCACTTCGCGTGCATGGTCGGCCACGAGATCGATGCTCGAGCGGCGACCCGAACCGAGCAGCTCGGCGTCGGCGTGGACCTCGGCCCGCACGTTCGGCGACAGCGGTCCGAACGCCGCCCAGTCGAGATAGCCGGGCTCGCCGTCGAACGAGGCGAGGAAGGACTCCCAATCGGTCACATCGTCATTCTGGCATGCGAATGCCGGCCGCGTGACGCGTCGACGAGGGCCAGGTCAGAGGGGGAATCCGGTCCCGTCCATCAGCCGCCGTAGCGGCGATCGCGCGTCGTGTAGTCGCGGATGGCGCGCAGGAAATCGACTTCGCGGAGGTCGGGCCCGAGCGCTTCCACGAAATAGAACTCGCTATGGGCGGACTGCCAGAGGAGGAAGTCGCTCAGGCGCTGCTCCCCGGACGTGCGGATGACCAGGTCCGGGTCCGGCTGCCCGCCCGTGTAGAGGTGCTCGCCGATCTGCTCCGGCGTGAGGCTCGCGGCGAGGTCGTCGAGCGAGCCGCCGTCCTCCTGGTGCTTCGCGATGATGCTGCGCACGGCGTCCACGATCTCACTGCGGCCGCCGTAGCCGACGGCGAGATTGACGTGCAGGCCGGTGTTGTCGCGCGTGCGGTCGGCGGCCTCCGCGAGCACGCGCGCGAGGTCTGCGGGGAGCAGGTCAGCACGTCCGACGGCCTGCACGCGCCAGTCGCGCTCGCGCGACAGCTCGTCGGCGAGTTCCGCGATGATCTCGATGAGGTCGGCGAGCTCCTTCGAGTCGCGCTTGCGGAGGTTGTCGGTCGACAGCAGATAGAGCGAGACCACGCGCACGCCGACGTCGTCGCACCAGCCGAGGAACTCGCGCATCTTGGCGGCGCCCGCCCGGTGCCCGTGCGCCGCGGTCTCGTAGCCGAGCTGGCGGGCCCAGCGGCGATTGCCGTCGATCATCATGGCGATGTGCTGCGGGACGGATGCCGGGGGCAGCTGCCGCCGGAGGCGGTTGATGTAGAGCCGATAGAGAGGCCCGCGGCCCTCGTTCGTCGCTCTCACACGCCTACCGTACCGCGGCGTCCTCCGGGCCGCCTGCCACGGGCGGCCGCCGTCCGCGCGCATGCGTACGCCTTCGGGAATGCGCCCCGCCGTAGGCTTCTCGCGTGGAGCACAAGACCGAGGGTCCCGCTGTGGACGACGAAGGCGCATCGATGCCGCAGCTTCCTCTTCTCGAGGACGCGGCCGCGACGGCGGGCATCGAGCTCAAGCCGTCGTGGCGCGGCTGGATCCACGCGGCGACCTTCCCCGTCGCGATCGCCGCGGGCATCGTGCTCATCGCGCTCGCTCAGGGCCCGGCCGCCAAGTGGTCGTGCGCCGTGTTCATGGCGACCTCGCTCCTGCTCTTCGGCAACTCGGCGCTGTACCACCGCTTCAACTGGAAGCCGAAGACGCGCGCCATCCTCAAGCGCATCGACCACGCGAACATCCTGCTGCTCATCGCCGGCACCTACACGCCGATCGCCGTGCTCGCGCTGCCGACCGACAAGTCGATCATCCTGTTGTCGATCGCGTGGGGCGGGGCGATCCTGGGCATCCTCTTCCGGGTGTTCTGGATCGACGCGCCGCGCTGGCTCTACGTGGCGCTCTACCTCGCGCTCGGCTGGGCCGCCGTCATGTACATCGTCGACCTCTTCCAGGCGAACTGGGTCATGGTGATCTTCGTCGCGGTCGGCGGCATCCTGTACACGCTCGGCGCCGTCGTCTACGCGATGAAGCGGCCGAACCCGTGGCCCGGGCATTTCGGCTTCCACGAGATCTTCCACGTCTGCACGGTCCTGGCGTTCCTCTGCCACTGGACCGCGTGCCTGCTCATCGCCCTGGACCCCGTCTACCACGGCTGACGGCGGCCGCGGGCTGCGGCATCCGCGCTCAGCTCTTGGGCGGCTCTTCGTCGCGTGTCTCGCCCGACGCCGCGGCCTCTTCCGCGTCGAGCATCTCGTCGACCTCGGAGCGGATCCGGGCGCGGCGGATGCGGCGCATCATGTCCCACACGAGCAGCACGACGGCCAGCGCGAGGAACGCGATCGCGACGAAGCCCCACGGGCCCGGAGTCACGAGCTCGGGATCGACCGCCGGAGTCGGCGACGGAGTCGCGTCCGCAACCGCACGGGACAGTGCGGCGATCGCTGCGTGCATCGGGTTCCTCTTCCGCGGAGCGCTTAGCCTGGAGTCTCCAGCCTAATTCGCCCGACGGGACACGCATGACGACGCAGGAGATGCTCGACGAGCGCTACGGCCGCACACGCCGCGGCGGACGGCGCTGGATCGTGGTGATCGGCGGCCTCATCGCGCTCGTCGCTGTGGGCGCCTTCGCGTGGCTCACGGTGGCGAATTCGCTCAACGCCGTCGACGTCGACACGACCGGGTTCCAGGTGGTCGACGAGCGCACCGTGACGCTCGAGTTCCAGGTGAGCGCACCCGCCGGATCCGCGATCGCGTGCGCCCTCGAGGCGCAGGACGAGGGGCACGGCGTCGTGGGCTGGAAGGTCGTGGAGATCCCGCCCGCAGCGACGCATGCGCAGGCGTTCCAGGAGACGATCCCGACCATCGCCGAGGCCACGACGGGTTTTGTCAACTCCTGCTGGGTGACGTAGTCTGACCGGACCGAAGTTTCGACAGACGCCCTGGCCAGCGCCGGGGCGTCTCGGCTTATCCCCCTCATCGAAGGAGACCGACGTGTCCAGCGACGCCACCGTCACGTTCCTGACGCAGGATGCCTACGACCGCCTCGCCGCCGAGCTCGAGCATCTCTCGACCACGGGCCGCGAGGAGATCGCCAAGCGCATCGAAGCGGCGCGCGAAGAGGGCGATCTCAAGGAGAACGGCGGCTACCACGCCGCCAAGGACGAGCAGGGCAAGCAGGAGGCGCGCATCCGCACGCTTCAGTCGCTTCTCAAGGATGCGAAGGTCGGCGAGGCGCCCGAGAGCACCGGCGTGGTCGAGGGCGGCGTCGTCGTGACGGCCATCGTCGCCGGCGGCGAAGAGGTGTTCCTCCTGGGCAACCGCGAGATCGCCGCCGACTCCGAGCTCGACGTGTACAGCGAGGCCTCTCCCCTCGGCAGCGCCATCCTGGGCCTCAAGGAGGGCGACAAGACGTCCTACACGGCGCCCAACGGCCGCTCCATCGAGGTCGAGATCGTGAAGGTCGAGACCTACGCGGGTCAGTGACCCCTTCGCGAGACTTCCGAAACGGGCCCCGGCACGCCGTGTCGAGGCCCCTTTTCTGAAGTCTCGCGCACCTGCGGGATCAGTCCGGGGCGACCGTGGGGGCGAAGCCGGCCTCTTCGAGGGTCGCGATGACATGCGCGCGGTGCTCCTCGCCGCGCGTCTCGACGCTCAGCTGGAGGATGACCTCGCTGATCTGGAGGCCCTGCCCGTGGCGGGTGTGCAGCACCTCGATGACGTTGGCGCCGGCCTGTGCGAGCAGCTCCGAGACGCGCGCGAGCTGACCCGGGCGATCGGGCAGCGGGATCCGCAGGGTCATGTACCGACCGGATGCCGCCAGCCCGTGCGCGACGACGCGCTGGAGCAGCAGCGGGTCGATGTTGCCGCCGGAGAGCACCGCGACTGTCGGGCCGGACGCCGTGATCTTGCCCGCGAGGATCGCGGCGACACCAACCGCGCCGGCGGGCTCGACGACCTGCTTCGCCCGCTCCAGGAGCGCCAGGAGCGCCCGCGCGATGTCGTCCTCCGACACCGTCACGACTTCGTCGACGAGCTCGCTGATGATCTCGAACGGGATGTCGCCCGGCCGGGCGACGGCGATGCCGTCTGCGATCGTGGGCCGCGTGCTGACCTCGACGGGGTGGCCGACCGCGAGCGACGTGGGATAGGCCGCGGAGTTCTCCGCCTGCACGCCGATGACCCGCACGGTGCGGCCCTCGGCGGCGGCGCGGGCCTTGACGGCCGCCGCGACGCCCGCGATCAGACCGCCGCCGCCGATCCCGAGCACGACCGTCTCGACCTCCGGGAGGTCGCGGTAGATCTCCAGGCCCAGGGTCCCCTGCCCGACGATGACGTCGCGGTGGTCGAAGGGGTGGATGAGCACGGCGCCGGTGCGCTCGGCGAACTCGGCGGCGAGCTTGAGGGGCGTCTCGACGGTCGCGCCCTCCAGCACGACGTCGGCCCCGTAACCGCGTGTCGCGAGGAGCTTGGGGACGGGGACGCCGAGGGGCATGAAGATCGTGGCGGGGATGCCGAGAGCCTGCGCCGCGAGGGCGACGCCCTGCGCGTGGTTGCCCGCCGACGCCGCGACGACACCGCGGGCCCGCTCCTCGGGGGTCAGGCGCGACAGGCGGTACGCCGCGCCGCGGATCTTGAAGGAGCCCGTCCGCTGGAGGTTCTCGAGCTTGAGGTGCACGGGAACGCCGAGGACCTCCGACAGCGAGAGCGAGTCCTCGAGCGGAGTGTGCGAGACGACTCCCGACAGGACCGCCGCGGCATCCTCGAACTCGGCCAATCCCGGCACAGTCGCGGACAGATTCATGCACGGCTCCTTCGAGGTCGTGGGACGGTGCTCCAGATGAGATCGCCGTGGGGACTTTCACCGGTCTCCCACGCGCGCGAGCTCAGATAGACCGCGACGACGTTGACGAAGGCGGCGAGGGGCACAGCGAACAGGGCGCCGGGGATGCCGGCGATCATGGCGCCGCCCGCGACGACCAGGACGACGGCGAGCGGATGGACCTTGACGGCCGAGCCCATGAGCAGGGGCTGGAGCACATGGCCTTCGAGCTGCTGGACGCCGAGGACGACCACCAGCATCCAGAACGCCGTCCACGGGCCGTTGTAGACGAGCGCGAGGAAGACCGCGAGGGTTCCGGAGACGACGGCGCCGACGATCGGCACGAAGGCGCCGAGGAAGACGAGCACGGCGACGGGGATCGCGAGCGGGACGCCGAGGAGCCAGGCGCCCAGGCCGATGCCGATCGCATCGATCGTCGCGACGAGGAGCTGCGTGCGCGCATAGTTGACGACCGTGACCCAGCCGGCCCGGCCGGCGCCGTCGACCGCAGGCCGTGCGCGCTTGGGGAACAGCCGCGTCGTCCACTTCCAGATGCCCGCGCCGTCGGCGAGGAGGCACAGGAGGATGAAGACCGAGAGGACGGCTCCCGTTGCGACGTGACCCAGCGTCGTGCCGATCGCGAGGGCACCGGACAGCAGGAGCTCGGCCTGCTGCTGGATGAAGACCCAGGCCTGCGAGAGCATCCCGTCGATCTCCTCGGGGCTCAGGTGCAGCGGGCCGTCGATGAGGTACTGACGCAGCCGCTCGACCGCCTCGATCGTCTTGGCCTGGACACTCGACCACTCGCGGCTGACCTGCCACACGACGAGCCATACGAGACCCCCGATGACGGCGATCGCCCCGACGGCGGCGACGACGATCGCGATCCACTTGGGCACGTGGTGACGCAGCATCCACGAGAACGCGGGCCAGAGCAGAGCCGTCACGAGGATCGAGACGAGGAGGGGGATGACGAGGAGCTTGAGCTGGATGACGAGCCAGATGACGACACCCGCGGCGGCGGCGAGGACGAGCAGCCGCCACGCGTACGCGGTCGCGATGCGCAGCCCGCGCGGGAGCGAATCCGTGACCTCGGTCGAGACGATGCGGGTGCGGTCCCGGAGAGCGTCGAACACGGAACCGCGGGGCTTTTCGTCGGGGCCGCTCATCCGCCCAGTCTAGGCCTCGGCATCGGAGCCCCCCTTCGCGGTGCGGTGTCGGATGCCGTGGCTAGGCTGGCCGGGTGAAGCAGACGCTGAGCGGACCCGAGGCACGGAGGATCGCCCTCGCGGCGCAGGGGTTCGCGCGGGCGAGACCGGCCGCCGCCGGCACGCGGCAGCTCAACCTCGCGATGAGCCGCATGGGCACGCTCCAGATCGACTCGGTGAACGTCTTCGCGCGGTCGCACTACATGCCCCTCTTCTCCCGCGTCGGCGCGTACGACACCGCCGACCTCGATCGCCTTCTCTTCGCGCGCAGGCCGGCGTACGTCGAGTACTGGGCGCACGTCGCGGCGTTCATCCCCGCGATGGACTGGGGTCTGTTCCGCTTCCGCATGGACGAGATGCGCGAGCGCTACACCGCGCGCGGCGACGGATGGTTCACCGCGAACCGCGAGATCGTCGACTGGGTGCGGGCCGAGCTCGCCGCGCGCGGGCCGCTGCGCCCTGCCGAGATCGAGCACGACGCGAAAGAGGCCCGCAAAGGACCGTGGTGGGACTGGGACGTCGTCAAGCAGGCCCTCGAGCACCTGTGGGTCGTCGGCGAGGTCGCGATCGCCGGCCGTCGCGGCTTCGAGCGGCGCTACGGCCTCGCGGAGCACGTCATCCCCGCCGAAGGGCTCGCGCCCGTCGCTCGCGAGGACGCGATCCGCGAGCTCGTCCGCCGAGCCGGCGCCGCGTACGGCGTCGCGACGGCCTCGGACATCGCCGACTACTGGCGGATCCGCGATCGCCGCGCCCTCCTCTCGGCGATCGCCGACCTCGAGGACAGCGGCGAGCTCCAGCCCGTCCAGGTCGCGGGGTGGACGTCGGCGGGCCGGCCCGCGAAGGCGTGGGTGCACAAGGATGCGGCACTCCCCCGCCGTGTCGACGCCGCGGCGCTGCTCACCCCGTTCGATCCCGTCGTCTGGTTCCGCGATCGCGCAGAGCGGCTCTTCGACTTCGAGTACCGCATCGAGATCTACACGCCGGCACCGCAGCGCCGGTTCGGGTACTACTCGCTGCCGATCCTCGTCGGCGACGACATCGTCGGCCGGGTCGATCTCAAGGCCGACCGCGCCGCCTCGACGCTCCTCGTCCAGTCGGCGTGGTGGGAGCACGGCAGACCGGCGGATGCCGCAGCCCGCCTCGCCGACGAGCTGCGGCTCGCAGCTCGCTGGCAGCAGCTCGAGAGCATCTCGGTCTCGCGCTGGGGCGACGCGGTCGAGGACCTCGCGGACGTCATGCCCGAGGCCGCGCGCCACGACGGCCGATCACCGGAGCCCGTCGAACTCGCGCCGGACGAACCCGACGACCTGGCGGCCACCGCGTGAGACGCACCCTCGTCATCGGCCTCGTGATCGTCGCCGCTGCGGCCGTCGCGGCGGGGACCGTCTGGTGGCTCTTCTCGCGGCCGCCCGGCCCCGATGCGACGGCCCAGGCGTTCCTCGACGCCCTCGAGGAGGGCGACGGCGTGGCTGCTCTGGCCCTGACGGAGGAGCCGCCCGGCCCCGATGTCGACCGCGCTGAAGCCCTCGCGGGTGCCGAGGAGCACATCGCAGAGGCGACAGTGGAGGCCGTCGATTCGGTCGAGGGCGGCGCGGCGCGCGCCACCGTCACGTTCACGCTCGACGGTGAGGAGCAGACGGCGTCATTCGGACTCGTCGAACGCGAGGGCGCGTGGACGGTCGCGGCGGACGCGTTCGGACTCATGGCCGCGACGACGACGATCGGCGACTCCGTGTCGGCCGGGGGCGTCGTGATGCCGGCGGGTGAGGATGTCGCGCTGCTGCCCGCCGCGTACGTCGTCGCCGCGAGCCCGGCGGGCATCGTCGCGGGGTCCGCCTCGGCCATGGTGCTGCCCGGCGGGACGAGTGAGGCTGCCATCGAGGCATCCGTCTCACCCGAGGCCGTGGACCTGGCCCAGGAGCAGCTCGACGCCTACGCCGCGGCATGCGCCGCGCCGGGCGATGCTGTCCCCGCGCACTGCGGGCTGAAGGTGCCGTGGGGGGCCGACCTCGCGACGCTCGACGCCATCGCGTTCCGCATCGGGGCGCTGCCGCAGGTGGCGCTCGCATCCGATCTGACGAGCTTCGCCGCGACGGCGGGAGATGTCGTCGCGACCGCCACGGGGATCACACGCGAAGGCGCGACGGCCTCGTTCACCTATCGCGCGGACGACTGGGCGCTGCGCGGTACGGTCATCCTCACGCCCGAGGGGATGCGACTCCAGGTCGATTGATCGACCCGGCACACCCCGGGGATCCGGCTCGACTCAGAACTGCACCCGCGGCGGCTCGGAGATCGCGGCTCCGTCGACGACCTCGAAGAACTCGCGCTCGTGGAAGCCGAGATTGCGGGCGAACATGTTGTTCGGGAACACCTTGATCTTGGTGTTGAGCTCCCGCACGCCGCCGTTGTAGAAGCGGCGCGACGCCTGGATCTTGTCCTCCGTGTCGACGATCGACTGCTGGAGCTGCAGGAAGTTCTGGCTCGCCTGCAGCTGCGGATACGCCTCGGCGACCGCGAAGAGCGACTTGAGCGCCTGCTGCATATGGCCCTCGGCGACACCGGCTTCGGCGGGGCCTCCCGCCGACAGCGTCTCGGCCCGGGCGCGCGTGACGTTCTCGAACACGGCCTTCTCGTGCGCCGCATAGCCCTTGACCGCTTCGATGAGGTTCGGCAGCAGATCGGCTCTGCGCTTGAGTTGGACGGTGATGTCGCTCCACGCCTCGTCCACGCGCACGTTCAGCGCCACGAGCGAGTTGTACGTCGCCCACAGGTAGATGCCGACGACGAGGACGAGCGCCACGATGATGATGACAGGGATCAGCCACTCCCACATAAGCGACATCCTAGCCATCGCGTGGCCTCCGACATCGAGGCTGGGGATGACTCCCAGGCTCACTCGCCGAGGACCCGCGCGAGGTAGTCGTTCTGGAAGCGACGCTCCGGGTCGAGGCGGTCGCGCAGCGCGACGAAGTCGTCGAACTTCGCGTAGCGCTCGCGCAGGATCGAGGCATCCAGCGTGTGCATCTTGCCCCAGTGCGGGCGTCCGCCGAACGACAGCATGATCTGCTCGACAGCCTCGAAGTACTCGGCCGGATCTTCGCGCCAGTAGCGGTGCACGGCGATGTAGCCGGATGCCCGGCCGTACGCGGTCGACATCCACAGGTCGTCGGCCGCCGCGAACCGCACCTCGACCGGGAACTCGATCCTCCAGCGCCGCTCCTCGATCAGCGCGCGCATGGCCTCGAAGGCGGGCCGGACGTTCTCGGCGGGCAGCGCGTACTCCATCTCACGGAACCGCACCGTGCGACGCGTCGTGAAGACGTTCGTGGACAGGTCCGTGAACTCGCGATCCCCCCACAGTCGCGTGGAGAGGCGGTTGATCGGCGGAATCGTCGCCGGCACGAGGTGGGCCACGTCGCAGGCGACCCGGTGCAGGCCGCTCCCGACGAGCACGTCGTCGACCCACTGACCCAGGCGCGGGAGCGGATGAAGCACAGCATCGCCGGGAAGGCGCGTGTTCGTCTTCGTGATCGCCACGTCGGTGTGCGGGAACCAGTAGAACTCGAAATGGTCGGTCTTCTCGACGCGCTCGTCGAGGTCGGCGAGCACCTCGCCGAGGGGCTCGGGGCGATCGACGGCGTGCATGACGAAGGCGGGGACGCATTGCAGCGTCACGTCGACGAGCACGCCGAGCGCGCCGAGACCCGGCGCGACGGCGGGCAGGAGTTCGCTGTTCTGCGTCTCGTCGATCGTGAGCAGATCACCGGATGCTGTCACCAGCGTCGCGCCGACCACCTGTGTCGCGATCCCGCCGTACCGCGCGCCCGTGCCGTGCGTGCCGGTGGAGATGGCTCCCGAGATCGACTGCCGGTCGATGTCGCCGAGGTTCTGCATCGCGAGTCCGAACGGCGCGAGGAGCCGCGGGACCTGGTGCAGGCGGGTGCCGGCGAGCAGCCGCACGCGCGAGCGCTCCTGGTCGACCGCGACGACGCCGCTCAGGTCCTCCAGCTCGAGCAGGACGTCGGGGGCCACCGCGATGCCGCTGAAGCTGTGCCCCGCGCCGATCGGCTTGACGCGCATGCCCGCGCGGCCGGCGGCCTCGACCGCCCGCTGCACGGCCTCGATCGAGGCCGGTCGCTCGACGAGCCGCGGTCGCACCGCCTCGGAGCGCCCCCAGTTCTGCCATGTGCCGCCGATGCGTGTCACAGGAACGTCTTCCCTTCACCTCGATAGGTCGGCGTCTCGCCGACGAGCCGGTCTCCGTCGACAAGCCGGAACTTCTCCACGCGCTCGGACAGCTCGCCGCTCTTCGCATGGCGGAACCACACGCGGTCGCCGATGCGCAGCCCGCGCGCGGCCTCGCCGCGCAGCGGCGTCTGCACCTCGCCGGACCCCTCGCGCGGCATGGTCGACAGGCCCTGCGGCCACACGGGCGACGGCTGTCGGGACGCGAGCGGTGGACCGGACGCGATCCAGCCGCCGCCGAGGACCGTCGCGATGTCGCGCGCGGGCTTGCGCACGACCTCGAGGGCGAACGCGGCCGCCGGCGCGGGGTCGAACGCGCGGTAGCCGTCGAAGAGGTGACCGGCCAGCAGCCCGCTGCCCGCCGTGAGCTCGGTGACTGACCGGTCGGATGCTGTCAGCTCGAGCGACCCGGTTCCGCCGCCGTTGACGAACTCGAGCGGGGCGAGGCGGCTCACGGCCTCGACGATCGCCGTGCGGCGCTCGAGGAGTTCGGCGCCGGAGCGGCGCTGCATCCAGCGGATGACGGCATCCCCGAAACCCGTCGCGTCGCCCTGACCGGCGATCTGCGCCTCGTACATCATGAGGCCCACGAGGCGGAAGCCCGGGCGGTCGACGATGAGCCGCGCGAGGTTCGCGACCTCGGCGGGCTCGTGCACGGGCGAGCGGTGGACGCCGATGTGACCGAGGCCCGGCGCCCGCCACGAGGCGTCGGCGTCGATCGCGACGCGGATCGTCGCGCGCCTGCTCGGCGGGAACAGGTCGTCGACGAGGTCGAGCTGAGCGATGTCGTCGACCATGAGCGTCACGCGGGACGCGGCGACGTCGTCCTTCGCGAGCAGGCGGAGGGCGGTGCGGTCCGCGCTCGGATAGCCGACGACGACGTCGTCGTGCGTCTCGGCGAGCCACAGCGCCTCGGGCAGCGTGAAGGCCAGAATGCCGGCATAGCCGGGGAGCGCGAGCGTCGCATCGATGAGCTCGCGCACGCGGACGGACTTGCTCGCGACGCGGATGGGCACTCCCCCGGCGCGGACGGCCATGTCGAGGGCGTTGTAGCGCAGGGCCGGGACGCTGACGGCGGCGACGGGGCCCGACACGTCGGCGACGGCGGCCGTCATGGCCTGCCAGTACCGGGCGGGTTCGGCCCACAGCGGCGCCTCGGTCGGCTGGGGTCCGGCCAGTAGGTCGAGGGTCATCTCGGTCGTCCTCTCGCGCGCTCCATCGGCACGCAACGATCAAGCCTAAGGCCCGTCCAGACCGCGAAACGACGCAGGCCTCGGGAGGGTGCGCTGATACCGCGTCGCGAGGCGGATGGGACTGGGTTCCAGTGTTGGGATCGGTGCCCCGCTGGGATTCGTCCCCATCGCCACTCCACGCGCCGCGCGAAGGTTCCGGCGGCACCAAGCCGTGCCCCCGCTGGGATTCGAACCCAGACTGCGGCGAGTTTAAGTCGCCTGCCTCTGCCGGTTGGGCTACGGGGGCGGTCCGCCGCGGGCGGCCGTGTCCACCTTAGCCGGGCGAGATCACGGGACGCCCGGCATCGGACCCCTCCTGGGCGAGCGGCCCGCGCCGTCTGGGCAGAACTGCTCCGGCGCATACGCCGACGGGACAGGATGCCTCACAGCATCCTGTCCCGTCGGGAAGCCCTGTCTCAGCGCGAGGCAGCCACCGCTGCAGGCTCGACCGGGGCCGCAGCCGGCTTCGGCTCGACCGCGGGTGCGACGGGCTGCGGCGGGCGCGGCCGCGCCGCGAACTCCTCGAAGACGTAACGGGGGTTCTGCACCGTCTGCAGGTTGACCATGTCGCGGCGGAGCCAGAAGTTGTTCCACCAGCCCCACAGCACGCGCCACTTGCGCTCCCACGACGGCATGGCCAGGCCGTGGTAGCCGCGGTGCGCGAGCCACGCGATCCAGCCCTTGAGCGCGATGTTGCCGGACTGGAACACACCGACCCACAGACCGAGGCCTGCGACGGCGCCGAGGTTCTTGTGGTGGTACTCGCGCGGCACCTCGTCGCGGAGGACGGCGACGAGGTTCTTCGCGAGGAGCTTCGCCTGACGCACGGCGTGCTGCGCGTTGGGGACGCAGTAGCCGCCGACTCCGCCGCCGGACAGGTCGGGCACGGCCGAGACGTCACCGGCGGCCCAGGCGCCCTCGACGACCTCTTCGTCGGTGCCGACGCGGAGGTCGGCGCGCGTGCGGATGCGACCGCGCTCTTCGACGGGAAGGTCGCCGCCACGCACGACGGTCGGGTTGGCCATGACGCCCGCGGTCCAGATGATGAGATCGCTGGGGATGGTCTCGCCGGTCGACAGCTCGATGTTGCCGTCGACGGCACCCGTGACCTGGGTCTCTAGGTGCACGTAGGCGCCCCGCTGGGCGAGGTTCTTGAGGACCCATTCGCTCGTCTTGAGCGACACCTCGGGCATGATGCGGCCCATCGCCTCGATGAGGTGGAAGTGCGTGTCCTCGAACGTCAGCTGGGGGTAGCTCTCGACGAGCGACGAGGCGAGCGAGCGGAGCTCGGCGAACACCTCGATGCCCGCGAACCCGCCGCCCACGACGACGACCGTCAGCAGGCGGTCGCGCTCGGGGCCGGGAGGAAGGGTCGCGGCACGGTCGAAGTTCGACATGAGGCGGTCGCGGATCGCCACGGCCTCCTCGATCGTCTTGAGGCCGATCGCGTTGTCGGCGATGCCCGGGATCGGGAACGTGCGCGAGACGGCGCCCGCCGTCACGACGATCTGGTCGTACTCGAACTCGTACGGCTCGCCCAGCTCCGGCGTGATCGTGGCGACCTTCTGGGCGTGGTTGATGCCCGTGACCTTCGCGGCGACGACCGTCGTCTTCTTGAGGTGACGGCGCAGGGCGACGACCGCGTGGCGCGCCTCGATCGAGCCGGCAGCAACCTCGGGGAGGAACGGCTGGTAGGTCATGTACGGCAGCGGGTCGACGATCGTGACCTCGGCCTCGCCCTTGCGGAGATGCTTCTCGAGCTTCCAGGCCGTGTAGAAGCCGGCGTAGCCGCCTCCCACGATCAGGATCTTGGGCACAGTGCTGTTCGCGGTGCTGGACACGGTGTGAGGAACTCCTCGCAGGTCAACGGCTCGGCGAGCCGGAAGTGCGCGCCGATCGGATGCGTCGGACAGCAGCAGTGACGCCGAGCGCCACCAGTATAGCCGTGACGGTGAGGGCCCCGAGCGGGAGCGTCCCGTACAGCAGGGTGTCGGTCGACGGCAGGAGCGGCGAGGCGGGCCGGGTCGCAGCATCCGCCGGTGGAAGGGGTTCGACGGCGACGGGAGTGACCGTGGGCTCAGAGGCGGGACCGGCGTCGGCGCGGCGGTAGACCCGGATCCACTCCTCGAGGCTCCCCATGGGATTCTCGGAGACGGTCGGGACGGACTGCGTCACGGCGGCGGCGGCATCGACGAGCCCGTACCCGTACAGCGGGTCCGGAACGGCGGTCGCGGCGGCCGCGGGGTGCGCCGTGCGGATGATCCGGTTGATGACGTTGGCAGCGTCGAGCTCGGGGTGCGCCGCTCGCACGAGCGCCGCGACGCCGGCGACGATGGGTGCCGCACCGCTCGTGCCGTTCCACAGGACGAGGCTGCCATCCGCCGAGACGCCGACGAGGTCCTCGCTGGGCGCCGAGACCCCGATCGTGATGCCCTGCGTCGAGGCTTCGAGGCTCGCCCGTCCCTGCGGATCCACCCCGGCGACCGTCAGGACGCCCGGGATCGTCGCCGGCGCGCCGACGCGCGTCGTGCCGCTCCCCCGGTTGCCCGCCGCCACGACGACGACGACATCGTGCTCGAAGGCGTAGAGGAACGCGTCGTCCCAGCTCTCGTCCCAGTCCGATGTGTTGGTCGTGAGCGAGAGGTTGATGACGTCCGCCCCGTTGTCGACGGCCCAGCGCATCGCCTCGGCGATCTGGTCGGTGAACGGGACCGACGTGCCCGAGCCGAAGCCGACCGACACCGCGAGCAGCTCGGCCTCCGGTGCGACGCCGATCATGCCCGTGTCAGCGCCCGTGCCCCGGCCTGCCGCGAGCGAGGCGACCCAGCTGCCGTGGTTCGCGTCGACGGCCCCGACCGGCGCGCGGCCGTCGGGAGACCCCTGGCCCGAGACATCCGTCCCGCCCACGACGGCGCCGTCGAGCTCGACGGGTCCGCGGCCGATGCCCGTGTCGATGATCGCGATGCGGACGCCCGCGCCCCGTGTCGTCTCCCACGCCGTGCGGATGCCGTAGTCATCGAGCCAGTACTCGGCGGCGCGCACAGGGTCCTCGTCGGGCTCGGCTTCGGGCTCGACGTCCGGCTCGGCAGCCGCGGGGAGGGATGCTGCGCCCGCGGCCGCGACGGCGGATTCGGCGACAGCGGGTCCGGGCTGGGCGGCAACGGCTTCGCCCTCGGCGGCCGGGGCTGCGGGCTCGGCGGCGCCGGCTCCGGGCTCGGCAGCGCCGACTCCGGGCTCCGCGGCGCCGACTCCGGGCTCCGCGGCGCCGACTCGGGGCTCGTCGGATGCGACGATGAGACCAGCCGGCTCGGCGCCGGCGGGCGCGACGGCGAGGCCCCCCACGAGGAGACCCGCGAGCGCGAAGCCCAGCGAGGCGACGAGGACGCGCTTCACCCGGCTGCCCCCGGCTGAGCGCACACGCAGCGGTCGGGCGACCACGTCGACAGGGCGAGCGCGCGATCGCCGATGGGGTTGACGCCGGGTCCTGCGGCCAGGGAGTGGGCCGCGAGGGCGTGCAGGCACTTGACGCGCGTGGGCATGCCGCCCGCCGAGATGCCCTCGATCTCCTCGACCTCGCCGAACTGCGCACGGTCGCGGAGGTACGCCTCGTGGGCCGCGGCGTAGGCGGCGGCGATCTCCTCGTCCTCCGCGAGCTCTTCGCCGAGGGCGCGCATCGTGTGATCGGCCTCGAGGGCGGACATCGCCGCTGTCGCGCCCGGGTGCGTCAGGTAGTAGAAGGTCGGGAACGGGGTCCCGTCCGGGAGGCGCGGGGAGGTCGCTGCGACCGTCGGATTGCCGCACACGCACCGCGCCGCGATGCCGACCACGCCGCGCGCAGGCCGTCCGAGCTGGTCGCGCATGACCGCGAGATCGGCGTCGCTGACGGGCGGGAAAGGCGGCGTGGTCACCGCAGAAGGCTACCGTCGGTCGCTGGGACGCCGCTGGGTCAGCCGGTCGCCGGCGTTTCGGCGGGCGTCTCCGAGGGCGCTTGGTCGGGCACGCCGATCGAGGGCGCCCGCACAGTCTGGGCGAGCCCCGCCGCAGTGACAGAGCGCACGAGCTGCGACATCCAGTCGGTGCGCGTCTCCTGCAAGTCCTCGCTCACGGGCGTCTCCTCCTGCGGCACCTGCGCCGCCGGGAGGTCGTTGTCGACGAGGTAGACCACCTCGCCGGGCTTGACGTAGTAGAGCCGCTCTCGCGCCTGCGTCGTGATGAAGGCCGGGTCGGTCCAGCGGTCGCGCTCCGCCTCGAGGTCGGCGACCTGCTCCTGACTGAGCTCGACCGCCGCGACGAGCGCCGCGATCTGCTGCCGCTGGTCGACGTACCGGCCGATCGTCGGCACGAGCACGAAGGCGGCCAGCACGACGAGCCCGAGCATGATGACCATGAACCCGGACAGCCGGATTCCGCCGAGCCACCCGCGCACGTCGACGGGCCGTCGTTCGCGGACGGGCGGGCGGGTGCGAGAAGGGGGAGCCGTTCTCTGCGTCACGGCTCCCCCTCTCTGTCAGCGTCTCAGCGCATCAGCCCTTGTAGCGGGGGAATGCTCCGCGGCCCGCGAACACCGCGGCGTCGCCGAGCTCTTCCTCGATGCGCAGAAGCTGATTGTATTTCGCGACGCGCTCGCTGCGGGCGGGCGCGCCGGTCTTGATCTGACCCGCGTTGACCGCGACGGCGAGATCGGCGATCGTCGTGTCCTCCGTCTCGCCCGAGCGGTGCGACAGCATCGAGCGATAGCCGTTCTGCGTCGCGAGCGCGATCGCGTCGAGGGTCTCTGACAGCGTGCCGATCTGGTTTACCTTGACGAGCAGGGCGTTGGCGACGCCGAGGTCGATGCCCTTCTGCAGGCGGACCGGGTTGGTGACGAAGAGGTCGTCGCCGACGAGCTGCACCTTCTTGCCGATCTTCTCGGTGAGGGCGCCCCACGCCTCCCAGTCGTCCTCGGCGAGGGCGTCCTCGATCGTGACGACCGGGAAGTTCGCGACGAGGTCGGCGAAGTAGTCGGTCAGCTGCTCGGCCGACCACGCCTTCCCCTCGACGGTGTAGACGCCGTCCTTGAAGAACTCGGTCGCGGCGACGTCCAGGCCCACTGAGATGTCGGTGCCGGGCGTGAACCCGGCCTTCTCGATCGCCTTGATGAGGAAGTCGAGGCCCTCGCGGTTGTTCGGGAGGTCGGGCGCGAAGCCGCCCTCGTCGCCGAGGCCCGTCGCGAAGCCGGCCGACTTCAGCTCACCCTTGAGGACGTGGTAGACCTCGGTGCCCCAGCGCAGCGACTCGGCGTACGTCTCGGCGCCGATGGGCGCGAGGAAGTACTCCTGGAAGTCGATGCCGTTGTCGGCGTGCTCGCCGCCGTTGATGACGTTGAAGAGCGGCACGGGCAGGACGTGCGCGTTGGGTCCGCCGAGGTAGCGGAACAGCGGGAGGTCGGCCGAGTCGGCGGCGGCCTTGGCGACCGCGAGCGAGATGCCGAGGATGGCGTTCGCACCCGTGCGCGACTTGTTCTCGGTGCCGTCGGTCTCGATGAGGATCTCGTCGATGATGCGCTGCTCGCTGGCTTCGACGCCTTCGATCGCGGGGCCGAGCTCGTCGATCACGGCAGCGACGGCCTTGAGGACGCCCTTGCCGCCGTAACGCGACTTGTCGCCGTCGCGAAGCTCGTACGCCTCGAAGGCGCCGGTGGACGCGCCTGAGGGGACAGCCGCACGCTGCACGGTTCCGTCGTCGAGGAGCACCTCCACTTCGACGGTCGGGTTGCCGCGCGAGTCGAGGATCTCGCGCGCGTTGACTGCCTCGATAAGTGCCACGGAGGACTCCTAGGTTTGTGGAGGTTTGGATCGCGGAGCGTCGTCGGTCCGCCCCCGAGTCTAGTGATGACGGATGCCGCGACCACAGGCCATCCCTCGGTGAGAACGACCGCTACACCACGACGGCGATCGCGACGCCGTCCCACCCCTTGGCATCGAGGGTCTGCAGCGCCGTCGCGTCGAAGCGCGGATCGCGTCCCAGGAGCTCGAGCCCCCGCTGCGTGCCGATGACGTTGGGCTCCATCGCCGCGGGATCGGCGACCCGCCCGGCCCGGCCGACGTTGTCGACGACCACGACCGTCCCGGGGTGCCCGAGCTTCGCGGCCCAGTCGATGTAGATCGTGTTCGACTCCTTGTCGGCGTCGATGAAGACAAGGTCGAAAGGTTCGTCCTCCACGAGCGTCGGGAGGACCTCCGCGCCGAATCCCACGCGGATCTCGACCTTGTCGCCGACGCCCGCGCGATCGAGGTTCGCTCGTGCGATCTCGGCGTTGTGCGGCTCGGCTTCGATCGTGACGACCCTTCCGTCCTCGGGGATGCCGCGCGCCAGCCAGATCGTCGAGTACGCGCCGAGCGTCCCGATCTCGAGCACGCGGCGGGCACCGGAGATGCGCGCCAGGAGATGGAGGAGCTTGCCGTTGACGGGCGCCACTTCGATCGCGGGCAGCCCTGCGGCGCGCTGATCGGCGACCGCCGCCTCGAGGGCGGGGTCAGGTCCCACCAGGGTCGCCGCGAAGTACGCGTCGACGCGCTGCCATTCGTCCTGGGTCGGGTCGGTCATGCGGCTCAGCCAACCCGCGGCCGGGGCGCTCGTCAAGCCTTCCGCGGCGTCGAGTGGGCATCGGATCGCGCCCGCTCGGCGAGCGCCTCCAGCAGCGCGGCCCCCGTCGCGGCGTCATCGACCGTCACGACGGTCCGGCGTCCGTTCGCTCGCGACACCTCGATGGCCTCGCCCGTCCGCAGCACGATCCCGAAGCGACCGGGCGCGAGCCGGATCCCCCAGCCGCCGAACTCGCCCATGGGATCGACCGCGACGGCGACGGCGCGCGACACGTCGGCCAGCGGCACGCGGAAGCGCGGGAACCCCAGGATGGAGCGCACCTCCAGCCCCGCGTCGTCGACCCGCACGTGGAAGGCGACCGTCGTGGCGGCCAGGACGACGAGGAGGACCGCGGCGAGCGTCAGGACCCACACCGTGACGGCGGGCGCCCCGGCGAGGTAGACCGCGACGGCGCCCACGACGACCGCGATCGCACCCAGGGCGATCCCCGCGGCGGCTCCCCGACCGACCGACGTGGTGCGCATCCAGACCGCGCGCTCCCCCGGGCGCAGCGCGATCGGCGTGCCGGGGAGCGCCGCGGGCGCGGGCTGCCGGACGTGCGGCTGGAGGAACCACCCGGCTGCTCCGGCGAGCGCCCCGGCGCCGAGGCCGCCGACGAGGGCCGGCCACACGGTCGGCGCGTCCGTCGCGTCGGCGAGGCCCACCTGCATCAGAAGCGACCACGTCAGCAGCGCCGCGCCGAAGGCGCTGAGCCCGAGCGCCGTGGCACCCATGAAGCGGTAGGTCGGCCCACCGTCCCCCCGGCGGAGGCCGGGAAGGCTAGTCAGCGCGAGCAGCGCCGGAAGGGCGCCCGCGATCAGGAGCGTCATGACGGGGTAGAGCCACGGGGACGCGAAGCCGTCGGCCTGCCCGAGCGCGTTCCAGTGGACGGCGACGGGATCGGGCAGCTGCGGCAGCGCCACGAGCTGCACGAGGCTCGCGACGACCGTGATGACGGCGGGCAGCACGAGCGCCACGAGCACGAAGCGGGCGAGGGCGGGCGAGCGGTCAGTGGTCATCGGCGGTCTCCTTCACGAGGGCGGCGAGGGTGTCGGGGGAAAGTCCGAGGCGACGGGCCTTCGCGGCGAGGGCCACGACGTCGTCGCGCAGCTCGGCGAGGGGGGCCGCGGCATCCGTCACCGTCGCTCCCCTGCCGCGGCGCATGTCGACGAGGCCCTCGTCGCGCAGGTCCTGGTACGCCCGCAGCACGGTGTGCAGGTTGACGCCCAACGCGCGTGCGACGTCGCGCGCCGTCGGCAGCCGATCGCCGGGGCCGAGCCGCCCCGCCGCGAGATCAGCACGGACGGATGCCGCGATCTGCGCGAAGATCGCGGCATCGCTCTGCGGGTCCAGTCGAATCAGCACACGATGATTCTATAACAACTAGAACAGTTGACCGCTGCGCCCCGCAGGCCGACAGGCATGTCCGCTCGAGGTCGACGTCTCGACACGCTCGACGATCGCGAGGCCGGGACCGGGACCGGGACCGGGACGACTGTCGGACACGTACAACCGAGATGCGCGGCATCCGCTCCCCTTGGCACACTGGCGCGCATGCGCATGACGCCTCGACGACTCGCCCTCGGCATGAGCCTGTGGATTCCGAACCTCTTCAGCGGCATCCGGGTGAGGCGGTTCTCGGACGACTGGACACGGGCGACCGTCGAGCTGCACGTCAACGTCCTCACCCGCAACTACGTCAAGACGGCGTTCGGCGGATCGATGTCGGCCATGACGGACCCGTACTTCTTCATGCTCGTGATGCACCAGCTCGGCCGCGATTACGTCGTGTGGGACACGCGCGGCGAGATCGAGTTCGTCAAGCCCGGACGCGGCGTGCTGACGGCGCACTTCGAGGTGCCCCGCGAGAAGGCGCAGGAGCTGCGCGAGCGCGCCCGCGGCGGTGCGCGCGTGCTCGAGTGGTTCGAGACCGAGATCATGGACCGCGACGGCGACGTCGTGGCGCGCGTGCGCCGCGAGGTGTACGTGCGCGAGAAGAAGCGCGTGACGCAGGCCGCATAGCAGACGGTTAACGCACGGTTGCGCGAGACTTCACAAACGGGGGCGTCGCCCGGCGTGTCGGGCCCCGCTTGTGAAGTCTCGCGGAGGGGTGGCTAGGTTCGACGCGTGAACCTCGTGCGGCGGCTCGGACTCGGCGACGCCGTGTTCATCGGGCTCGGCTCGATGATCGGCGCCGGTGTGTTCTCGGCCTTCTCGCCCGCGGCCGCCGCGGCAGGCGCCGGGCTGCTCGTGGGCCTCGCGCTCGCCGCTGTCGTCGCGTTCGGCAATGCGATGTCCTCCGCACAGCTCGCCGCCGTGCACCCGACGTCGGGCGGCACGTACGCCTACGGCCGGGCGGAGCTGGGGCCCTGGTGGGGGTTCGTCGCCGGCTGGGGGTTCGTGATCGGCAAGACGGCGAGCTGCGCCGCGATGGCGCTGACCTTCGCCGCGTACGCCGCGCCGCCCGGGTGGGAGCGACCCGTCGCGATCGTCGCCGTCGCCGCGCTCGTGACGGTGAATCTGTTCGGCGTGACGCGCACGGCACAGCTCACGCGCGTCATCGTCGTCGTGGTGCTGCTGACGCTCGCGGTCGCGGTCACGGCGAGCCTGTCGGCACCAGACTCCGCCGACTGGCTCAGCGCCGAGGGCCTCACCGCCGGCGGGTGGTACGGCATCCTGCAGTCCGCCGGCCTGCTCTTCTTCGCGTTCGCCGGCTACGCCCGGATCGCGACGATGGGCGAGGAGGTGCGCGATCCCGCGAGGACGATCCCCCGCGCGATCGTCCTCGCCTTCACGGGCGCGCTCGTCGTCTACGCCGCCGTCGCCGTCGCGGTGCTTGCGGCGCTCGGCCCCGACCAGGTCGCCGCATCGAGCGAGCCCGTCGCGGCGGCGGTCGCGGCATCCGGCTGGTCCTGGGCGGAGCCCGTCGTGCGCATCGGCGCGGCGTTCGCGTCGCTCGGCGCGCTGCTCGCCCTCATCGCCGGCATCGGCCGCACGACGTTCGCGATGGCGCGCGAAGGCGACCTGCCGCGATACCTCGCGGCGGTGCATCCGCGACGACACGTCCCGCACCGGGCCGAGCTGACGCTCGGCGCGATCGTCGTCGTGCTGGTCGCGCTCGTGGATCTGCGCGGTGCGATCGGGTTCTCGTCGTTCGGCGTGCTGCTGTACTACCTCGTCGCCGACGTCGCGGCCTTCCGCCAGCGCGGCGATGCTCGCCGCTATCCGCGGTGGCTGCAGGTCGTGGGAGGCGTGGGGTGCGGCATCCTGTCGATCACCCTGCCGTGGCAGAGCGTCGTCGCAGGGATCGCGATCGTCGCGATCGGCGTCGTCTACCGCGCCCTGCGCCTGCGGCTCACGAGAGCTGCTTGACCTCGAGCGCGTCGCGCGTCGCGCCGGCTGAGACCGTCGCGAACGACGTGTAGCCGTCGGATGCTGCGCGCTCCAGGAGCGGCTTGAGGTTCTTGGTGCGCTGCTCGAGCCGCACGCGCGAGCCCTCCGCGACGAGGGCGGCCTTGAGGGCGAGCAGTTCGCCGACCGGGACGTCGCGGTCGTGCACGAGGACGATCGCGGCCGCGCCGTGGGCATCGGCGGCCTCGACGAGGTCGACGATGCGCTCGAAGCCGATCGAGAAGCCGACGGCCGGCACCTCCTGGCCGAGGAACCGACCGATCATGCCGTCGTAGCGTCCGCCGCCGCCGAGCGAGTACGAGACCGACGGATGCGCGAGCTCGAAGATCGTGCCGGTGTAATACCCCATCCCGCGCACGAGGAACGGGTCGAACACGAGCGGCACATCGACCTCGGCACGCGACGCCGCGACGGCCTCGCCGATGCCGACGAGGTGGGCGACGACGTCGTGGGGCGCTCCTTGCGGCAGCGCCTTGCGGATCTGGCGCTCGCCGTACGGGTTGTACTCGAGCGTCACGGGCCGGGTCAGGAACGCCTCGAAGGCGTCGACCGCCGCGGGGGTCGCGCCGCGGCGGCGCAGCTCGGCGGCGACGCCGTCGGGTCCGATCTTGTCGAGCTTGTCGACCGTGATGAGGACTCCGGGGCGCTCGTCCTGCGTGAAGCCGAAGCTCTCGAGCATCCAGTCCAGGGCGCGCCGGTCGTTGATCCGGACGCTTCCGCCCTCGAGCCCGAGGGCGTCGACCGTGTCGAGGGTCGCCACGACGAGCTCGGCCTCGGCGCGTGCCGAGGCATCCCCGATGATGTCGATGTCGCACTGCACGAACTGGCGGTACCGGCCCTTCTGCGGCCGCTCCGCGCGCCACACGGGGGCGATCTGGATCGACCGGAAGACGGTCGGCAGGCTGGCGCGGTTGCTCGCATAGAACCGCGCGAGCGGCACCGTGAGGTCGTAGCGCAGGCCGAGGTCGGTCAGCGCCGACTGGTCGTCGGCCGCCGCGCGGACGGCATCCGCATCCATACCGCGCTTGAGGATGTTGAACGCGAGCTTCTCGTTGTCGCCGCCGATCCCGGAGTGCAGGCGCGCATACTCCTCGACGACGGGCGTCTCGATCTCGTCGAAGCCGTGCACGCGATAGCGCTCGCGGATGACGGCGAGCACGCGCTCGCGCCGGGCCTTGTCTGCGGGGAGGAAGTCGCGCATGCCGCGCGGCGGGTTCACGGATGCCACGGCACTATCTTTTCAGGTCGACAGGACGGGTCACGCCTGCCTGGGCCCTCCAGCTCGGGATGACGTAACCCGGTCGTTGAGCGAGCGGAGCGAGACGAAACGCACCGAGCCTTCGTGAATCGTCGGTCCGGGGCGTTTCGTCTCGGTCGCTTCGCTCCCTCGCTCAACGACCGGGTGTGGGATCCGCCTCCGCGGAGCGGATGCTGCGCTCGAGGCTGCGGAGACGCTCGCGCAGCGCGCGCTCGGCGTCCCAGCCGTTCGCGCGCGCCGCCGCGACGAGCGCGAGGAGCGCGTCGCCGAGCTCTGCCTCCGAGGTCGGCACGGGGTTCGACCCCTCGACAAGCTCGGGGATCGAGGTCGGGTCGGGGGCGCTGACCGAGGCGGCCTTGCCGACGAGCTTCTGGGCGAGCGCGAGCGAGGGCATGTGGGGTGACACGCCGTCGAGGACGCTCGTGCGGGTGCGCTTCTCGGCGGCCTTGGCGGCGTTCCAGTGCACGAGCACCTCCTCCGGCGTCGTGGCGACAGCATCCCCGAAGACATGCGGATGCCGGCGCACCATCTTCTCCGTCAGCCCGCGTGCGACGTCGTCGATGTCGAACGGGTCGTCCAGGTCGCGCGAGGCGATCTCGGAGTGGAACAGGACCTGCCACAGCAGGTCCCCGAGCTCTTCGCGCAGGTCGGCTCGCGTGCCGTCCTCGACGGCGTCGATGAGCTCGGCGCTCTCCTCGACGAGGTAGGGCACGAGCGCCCGGTGGTCGATCTGCTGTGTCCACACGCAGCGGTCGCGGACGGCGCGCATCGTGTCGGCGGCCTCGCGGAGCGGATCGGTGGTCATGACTCCTCCTTCGCGGTCAGCGCGAGTCTGCGGTGATGCCGGGCGCGCCATGCCACGACGGTCGACGCCAGGACCGCCGCGATGAGCGACCCCGCGAGGACGCCGAGGATCGCCTGGTCGCGGATCGCCTCCTCGGTCGCGAAGGCGAGATTCGCCAGCAGCAGTGAGACGGTGAAGCCGATCCCCCCGAGCGCACCGGCCGCGAGGAGGTCGCCGAACGCCAGCTTCGGATGATCCGGGGATGCCGCGAAGAGCCGCTGACCGAGCCAGCCGACCCCCGCGATCCCGATGAGCTTTCCGACGGGGAGTGCGATGAGGATCGCCCAGAACACGATGGAGAAGCCCGAGCCCGGGGCCGGGATCGGGACCAGCGCCGCCGTGAACGCGAACAGCGGCAGGACCACGCCGTTGACCCAGGGCTCGAGCACGTGCCGCGTCAGCAGGGCGGGGCTCTGCGCCATCGCCAGCCCGAGGAGCACGCCCGCGATCGTCGCGTGGACACCCGACAGGAGGATGAAGATCCACGTCGCGACCCCGAGCACGACGAGCGCCGCGGCGATCCACCATCGCGCGCGCAGGTGCAGGAGGCGGCTCAGGGCGCCGAAGAGAGCCGTCGTGACGAGGCCGGCTGCCAGCATCCCGAACTGCAGATCGCTTGCGAAGAGGACGGCGATGAAGATGATGCCGACGATGTCGTCGAGGATCGCGAGGGCGAGCAGGAAGATCCGGACGTTCGACGGAAGACCTCGGCCGAAGACTGCCAGCACGCCCAATGCGAAGGCGATGTCGGTCGCGGTGGGAATGGGCCAGCCTTCTTCGAATCCGCTCCCCGCAGCGACGATCAGGTAGATCCCGATCGGAACGATGACGCCGCCCGCGGCCGCGAGGGCGGGCTGCAGGGCCCGCCGCGCGCTGCGAAGCTCGCCGCGGGTCAGCTCGAACTGCAGCTCGATGGAGACCACGAAGAAGAAGAGCACCAGGAGCCCGTCCGACACCCAGTGGGTGAGCGACAGGTCCACGCCTGTGCCGGGGACCGCCAGGTGGACGTGCGAGAACTCGACGACGTCATGGCCGATGGGCGAATTGGCGATGATGAGACCCGCGGCGGCCGCGATGAGCAGCAGGATCGCGGGGAACCGGGCAGAGCGCAGCAGCTTCACGGAACCTCCGACAGCGATGCTAGCGAGCGCGCTCGGCGTCACACGTGACGAGTCGGAAACACCGCGGCGTTACCGTTGAAGCCATGCCCGAACTCACCAGGACCGAGGCCATCGACCTCGTCGGACGGTACGAAGCAGGCCAGGAGATCCCGGAGCGGATGCGTGCCGACGTGCGCAGGCTCGGCGGGCTGCTGGGCCGCGTGCTCCGCGAGAGCGGCTCGCCCGGCCTGTACGACGACGTCGAGCGGCTGCGCTTCGCGACGATCCAGGCCTACACCGACGAGACGCCCGAGGCGTTCCAGCGCGCCGCCGAGATCGCCGACTCGTTCACGATCGAGCGCGCCGACGAAGTGGCGCGCGCCTTCACGGTCTACTTCCACCTCACGAACCTCATCGAGGAGCACCAGCGCGTGCGCGTGCTCCGCGAACGCGACGGTCGGCCCGAGAGGGAGGATGCCGCAGACTCCGTCGCGGCCGCGTTCGTGCGACTCTCCGCCGAGGTGGGCGACGACACCGCACTCAAGCGCCTCCAGGCGCTGCGGTTCCACCCCGTCTTCACGGCGCACCCCACGGAGGCCCGCCGCAGCGCCGTCTCGCGCAGCATCCGTCGCCTCGCCTCGCTCCTGGACGAGCTGGACACGGTCCTGCGCAACGGCGCCGACGAGCGCCGCACCGAGCGCCGCATGATCGAGGAGATCGACACGCTGTGGCGGACGGCTCCCCTGCGGCCCGAGAAGCCCTCGCCGACCGACGAAGTGAGGTCGGTCATGGAGGTCTTCGACGAGACGCTCTACACCGCGATCCCGCACGTGTACCGCCGGGTCGACGACGCCCTTCAAGGCCCCGCCGCGGGCTCGCGCGCGCCGATCGTCAAGCCGTTCGTCCGCGTCGGGTCGTGGGTGGGCGGCGATCGCGACGGCAACCCGTTCGTGACGGCCTCCATCACGCGCAAGGCCGCCAAGATCGCCAGCGAGCACGTCCTCATCGGCCTCGAGCGCACGGCGGCCCGCATCGGCCGAACGCTCACGCTCGACGCCGCGTCGACTCCCCCGAGCACGCACCTGCAGCTGCTCCTTCAGCGTCTCGTGAACGACGACGAGGTGGCGGCGGCCGAGATCGCCAAGCGGTCGCCCAACGAGCCGCACCGCCGGACGATGCTCCTCATCACGCGCAAGATCGCGGCGACGGCCCGACGCGATGCGCGGATCGCCTACACGCGCGCCGAGGACCTCGTCGCGGACCTGCGGATCGTGCAGGACTCGCTCGCGCAGGCGCATGCACCCCGTCAGGCGTACGGCCACCTGCAGCAGCTCATCTGGCAGGTGGAGACGTTCGGGTTCCATCTGACCGAGCTCGAGGTGCGCCAGCACTCCGCGGTCCACCGCAAGGCGCTCGAGAATCTCGAGGCCGGCGGCCCGCGCACGGATCAGACGCTCGAGGTGCTCGAGGTCTTCCGCAGCATCGTGGCGATCCAGCAGAAGCTCGGACCGCGCGCCGCGGGACGCTACGTCGTGTCGTTCACCCAGTCCGCTCAGGACCTCGTCAACGTGCACCGCCTCGCGGCGTACGCCGCCGAGGGCGGCGGAGCCGTGCCGGTCCTGGACGTCGTGCCGCTGTTCGAGACGTTCGCAGACCTGCAGGCCGCGCCCAGGATCCTCGCCGAGGTCATCGAGCACCCCGAGTTCCGCGACCGCCTGGAGCAGACGGATCGCCGGCTCGAGGTCATGCTCGGCTACTCCGACTCGTCGAAGGACGTCGGACCCGTCGCCGCAACGCTCGCACTGTACGAGGCGCAGGCCGCGATCTCGGCCTGGGCGCAGCAGAACGGCATCGAGCTGACGCTCTTCCACGGCCGCGGCGGCGCGCTCGGCCGCGGCGGCGGCCCCGCGAACACCGCGATCCTCGGCCAGGCGCCGCATTCTGTCGACGGCCGGTTCAAGCTCACCGAGCAGGGCGAGGTCATCTTCGCCCGGTACGGCGACCCCGCCATCGCGATGCGGCACATCGACCAGGTCGCGGCGGCGGTGCTGCTGGCGTCGGCGCCGTCGATCGAACAGCGCAACCGCGACGCCGCCGAGCGGTACGCCGAGGCGGCCGCGACGATGGACGCGGCATCCCGTGAGCGCTTCTTCTCCCTCGTCAAGGCGCCCGGGTTCGCGCCGTGGTTCGCGCAGGTCACCCCTATGGAGGAGATCGGCCTGCTCGCGCTCGGCTCGCGCCCCGCGCGGCGCGGGCTCTCGGTCGAGTCGCTCGAGGACCTCCGCGCCATCCCGTGGGTGTTCGCGTGGACGCAGGCGCGCATCAACCTCGCCGGCTGGTTCGGTCTCGGCTCGGCGCTGGAGGCCGTCGGCGACGAGGACCTGCTGCGGCGCGCGTACGACGAGTGGCCGCTGTTCCGCACCCTCATCGACAACGTCGCCATGAGCCTCGCGAAGGCCGACAGCCGCATCGCGCAGCGCTACCTCGACCTCGGCGATCGTGACGATCTCGCGCGTCTGGTCATGGGAGAGCTCGAGCTGACGCGCGACTGGGTCATCCGCGTCGCTGGCGGCGACGAGCTGCTCGAGAACCGGCCCGTGCTGCAGCGCGCCGTGAAGCTGCGCAGCCCCTACGTCGACGCGCTGTCGTTCCTGCAGCTGCGGGCGCTGCGCGGACTGCGGGATGCCGCGGCGACGGGCGCGCCCGCCGATCCCGACCTGCAACGGCTCCTCCTGCTGTCGGTCAGCGGCGTTGCGGCGGGCCTGCAGAACACCGGCTGACATGCGAGTCGCTCCTGGCCCCCGCGGAGCCCCGGCGTACCGTGGGGGCCATGGTCAGGACGTGGGAGGACGGCGCGGTCGCCGTCGAGACGTGTCCCGTGTGCGCCTCGCTGGAGGTGCGCACCATCGAGCCGGACTGGTTCGCGGTCGAGCTCGAGCGGAGTGCCGAAGTGCGCGCTCAGGACGTCGGGTTCGAGATCGAGTTCGCGTGCAGGGAGTGCGGCGCGGTCTGGAGGTGACGGGATGCCGGGTCCTCCGGCATCCGCTCACCCGATCTGGACGTCGTGCGCGTGGCGCGCGAGCCCTCGCCCGTAGCGCTCCGTGAGCTGCACCATCAGGTCGGGTGTCTCGCGGTCGAGGCCGAAGACGTAGCCCGGGAAGTCGAGCTCGCGCTGCGCCGCCTGGATCTCGTCGTGGCGCTCCGGGGAGAGGATCTGGACGGGATCGCCGACGGCGACCCACCCGATCGGCACGAGGGTCTCGGGCGGCAGCACGGTGCGCAGGTGCACGACGGCGTTGATGCGGACCTCGCTGCGAACGCCGATCTTCGCGCCGTTGAAGACGCGCGTGCCGGTGGCCAGGAACACCTCGTCGGCGATCGTCGCGCCGCTGATGCTCGCCATCGGACCGACGAGCACGTGGTCGCCGATGTGCACGGGGTTGACGGAAGTCGCGCGGACGAGCGCGTTCTCCATCACGATGACGTTCTCGCCGAGCGTGATGGCACCGCCCTCGGCTGTGATGACGGCGCCGTGCAGCACTTGCGCGCCCGGCCCGATCGTGACGTCGCCGCTGATGACGGCGGTCGGAGCGACGACGGCCTCGGGATGGATCCGCGGTCGCACACCCAGGTGCTCGAACTGCATCATGCCTCCTGCGGGGTCGGTGCCAGCGTAGCGCCGCCTCGTCATCTGGGAAGACGGCTCAGGTGGCGGACATAGGCTGGAAACGGCTTCCCCCCGGCCGCTCCCCTGTACAGAAAGCTCCACCGTGACAGAGACCCTCCTTGCCGTGCCCTCCGTGGTCGACGATGTGTTCACCACCGTCCTCACCCGCAATCCCAACGAGCCCGAGTTCCAGCAGGCCGTCCACGAGGTGCTGGTCTCGATCGCGCCCGTTCTGGAGGCGCACCCCGAGTTCGTCGACGGAGGGATCGTCGAGCGCCTCGTCGAGCCCGAGCGGCAGATCCTCTTCCGCGTCCCGTGGGTCGACGACGCGGGGCGGCTGCAGGTGAACCGCGGCTTCCGCGTCCAGTTCTCGTCGGTGCTCGGCCCGTACAAGGGCGGTCTGCGCTTCCACCCCTCGGTGAACCTCTCCATCATCAAGTTCCTGGGCTTCGAGCAGATCTTCAAGAACGCCCTGACCGGCCAAGGCATCGGCGGCGCGAAGGGCGGCAGCGACTTCGACCCGCACGGGCGATCGGATGCCGAGATCATGCGGTTCTGCCAGTCGTTCATGAACGAGCTCTACCGCCACCTCGGCGAGCACACCGACGTCCCGGCCGGCGACATCGGCGTCGGCGCGCGCGAGATCGGCTACCTCTTCGGGCAGTACCGCAAGATCACGAACCGCCACGAGTCGGGCATGTTCACCGGCAAGGGCGTGCAGTGGGGCGGCGCGGAGGTCCGCACCGAGGCGACCGGCTACGGTGCGGTCTTCTTCGCCGAGGAGATGCTCGCCGTCCGCGGCGAGTCGCTCGAGGGCAAGCGTGTCTCGGTGTCGGGCTCGGGCAACGTCGCGATCTACGCGATCTCGAAGGCGTGGCAGCTCGGGGCGCTTCCGGTGACGGCATCCGACTCGTCCGGCTACGTCGTCGACGACAAGGGCATCGATGTGGACCTGCTCCGCCAGGTCAAGGAGATCGACCGCGCACGCATCAGCGAGTACGCCGCCCGCCGGCCGAGCGCGCGCTTCATCGAGGGCGCGCGGCCGTGGGATGTGCCCGTCGACATCGCCATCCCCTCGGCGACGCAGAACGACGTCGACCTCGACGACGCGCGGGCCCTCATCGGCAACGGCGTCAGCGCCGTCGCGGAGGGCGCCAACATGCCCTCGACCCCCGAGGCGGTCGCGGCCTTCCAGGAGGCGGGCGTCCTCTTCGGACCCGGCAAGGCCGCGAACGCGGGCGGCGTGGCGACGTCGGCGCTGGAGATGAGCCAGAACGCGGCGCGCCAGCGGTGGTCGTTCGACGACAGCGAGGCGAAGCTGCGCGCCATCATGAAGAACGTCCACGACTCCGCGTTCGACGCGGCGGCGCGCTACGGCCACGCCGGTGACTACGTCGTGGGCGCCAACTCGGCCGGCTTCGAGCGCGTCGCGCACGCGATGCTCGCGCAGGGCGTCATCTGACTTTCGAGGAACGGCTCGGGGCCGGAGGATCCGATGCGGATCCTCCGGCCCTTTCTTCGGCGCCTTGAACGGACCTGCCGGTACTCTGTGCTACTTTGTACCGGTACTCGGTAGCACTTTATACCGACGAGACAGGACTTGCGATGGATGACTTGACCGAGATGCTCAAGGGCACGCTCGAGGGCTGCGTGCTCGAAATCATCGCCGGGGAAGAGACCTACGGGTACGCCATCACTCGACGCCTGAACGAGCTCGGCTTCACGGACGTCGTCGAAGGGACCGTGTATACGATCCTGCTGCGGCTCGAGCGCAACCGCCTCGTCGAGGTCGCGAAGAAGCCCTCCGGCGTGGGGCCGCCCCGCAAGTTCTACGCGCTGAACGATGCGGGCCGCGCCGAGCTGGCGCGATTCTGGGCCAAGTGGCAGTACGTCACATCACGGATCGACAAGCTCAAGGAGGGCGAAGGATGAACTTCTGGGAGACCATCACCGGCAGCGATCTGACGAGGGACTGGAAGGCGTTCGAGGCGAGAGCGGGCGCTCTCCCGCCCGAGTACCGGGCCGCGTGGAGCGAGATCACGACACAGCTCTTCGCATACGGAGACTTCACCGGCCGGAACCTCACGCCGATCGCGGACAGCGCGCTCGGACTCCTCGAGGAGACCGCCGGCGACGGTCTGAGCATCGAAGAGGTGTTCGGCCACGACATCCCGGGGTTCTGCGAGGCACTCGCCGGCGGCGCGAATCGCCGCACGTACCGCGACCGGTGGCGGGCGCAGTTGAACAGGAACGTCGCGAGGCGACTCTCGCAGCTGGGAGGCTGACGTGGGCATCAACGAGATCATCGAAGGCAAGAAGCAGTGGCGTGCGCATGTCGCCCGGGTGAATGCGCTCCCGCCCGACTACCGGATCGTCTACGAGGAGATCCAGAAGTACCTCTTCAAAGTGGGACCGGTCAGCCTGACCGAGGGCACGCTCCTCGCGGACCTCGTCGACTTCTTCGAGGAGGGCGCGGCCTCCGGCAAGGGCGTACTCGAGGTCACCGGCAGCGACGTCGCCGCGTTCTGCGACGACCTCATCGGCGACACCGCCACCTACGCGGACGTCTACCAGGAGTCGCTGGGCCAAGGGCGCCAGTCGTAGCGGCGGGTGTGCGCATCTGAGGATGGGCTCCGCGGCGCGACCGCGGGGCCCATCGTCACGTCCGGCGGCGGACCGGTCCAGGGCGCGAGCGGATGCCGCGCGAAGCGACGATGATGCCGTGGACGACGAGTCCCGTCACCGCACCGAGCATCGCAGCAGGCACTCCGACCTCGATCACGGCGAACCAAGCGGTCGGCGGGTACGCGATCAGGCCGAGCACGAGTCCGACGGCAGCACCCGCAAGCGCACCGACGGACAGTCCGAGGAGCACGCGCCTCGACAGGCTCATACGAGAACTATGACTCGTGCGTCGGGGACGCGCCATCCTCGGTCGCGCGGAGTGGTCGAGATGAATGACGAAGAGTGCAGGACCGTCCTATTTCTCATTTCGAATCTTTGTACTACACTGTTTGCAGAAGCAGCGCACGTGCCCACTATGCGCTCGACCGTCGCAGAGGCCTTCTCTGCCCGTTGCGGGAGTGATCGTGGGGCACGACATGAAATCCGGCGTCCAGCCGAGTGCGTGGCCGGCTCTGGACGCGCTCGTCACTGAAGTCGTCGAGACCCGCCGGGCGACGGCCACGCTGCAAGCCCGTGAAGCACGCCTGCTCAGCGAGGCCATCGATCTCGTCGCCGACCGCGCTGCAGAACGGCGCGCGACTGGTCAACGTCTGCGCGAGAGCGATCTGCCCGCGCGCGAAGTGGCCTTCGAGCTCGCCGCAGCAATGCGTCTGAGCGATCGGACGGTCCAGGGTCGGATGAGCGACGCGGTGATGCTCGCGACCCGGCTGCCTGCGACGCTGCGCGCGTGGGAGGCCGGCGACATCGACGCCGGCCATGCGGGTGCGATCCTGGATGCCGGTTCCATGATCGACGACGACGCGGCGCGGGCGCGATTCGAGTCACTTGCTCTCGAGGCGGCCGAGACGGAGTCTCCGGCACGACTGCGTGCCGTCGCAAAGGCCATCGCTGCACGTGTCGACCCGGGCTCGGTCGAGGAGCGCATCGCGCGCAGCCAGGCAGATCGATTCGTGCGAGTCATTCCGCGAGACGACGGCATCGCGAGACTTCTCGCCGATCTGCCCGCTGTCCTCGCATACGCGATCGAAGACCGCCTCACGCAGATGGCACGCGATGTGAAGGATGCCGAGCTCTCGGCTCAGGTCACGGCGGACAGCGGCGGTGCCACGAAACTCGGAAGAGGCGACACCGATGACGTCGATCGCTCGGAACAGCCAGGCGACGTCGTGCACACCGGCCCGACCGTCACCGACGGCATAGCCGCACGGGCACGGACGATGGACCAGCTTCGTGCCGACGTCCTCGCCGATCTCCTGCTCACGGGCTCGCCCGTCGCTCACGGCGACGGCGGCGCGCTCGGCGCCATCCAGGGGCGGGTGCAAGTGACGGTCCCCGTCCTGACGCTCGCGGGAATCGATCACGAGCCGGCGCTGCTGGCAGGCCACGGTCCGATCGATGCTGCAACGGCCCGGATCCTGGCGGCCGGCGCACCGGGGTGGGATCGCGTGCTGACCGATCCGATTACCGGCGTGCCGCTCGCGGTGGACAAGTACCGGCCCGATGCCACTCTCGATCGATACCTTCGGGCGCGGGACGAACACTGTCGTGCGATGGGCTGCACGATGCCCGTGTGGCGGTGCGACACCGATCACACGAAGGATGCTGCACACGGCGGCCCGACCGAGTGCTGCAATCTCGCGCACCTGTGTCGGCATCACCACATGATCAAGCACGCCACCGCGTGGCTCGTGCGCCAGCTCGGTTGCGGCGTTCTGGAGTGGACGAGTCCGGCCGGGCGCATCTACGTCGAGCGACCGCCCGCCGCGGTCAGGTTCGTCCCGAACCACGTCTTCACGCCGAGAGCCGGAGCCTCGGTCGATGACGGCGACCCGCCGCCATTCTGACGACCGGCGCTGTGATCAGTGCGCCGTCGAGAGTTGCTGCGCGGCCCCCGCGAAGTCGCCGAGCAGAGCCGCGAGGTGCGCAGAATCGGCCGTGGGATCCTCGGGGTGCCACTGCACGCCGACGACCCACCCGTCGCCCGCGAGCTCGACGGCCTCGATCACGCCGTCCGGCGCGGTCGCGCTCACCACGAGGCCGTCGCCCAGCTCGTGGATCGCCTGGTGATGGCCCGACCTGATGTCGTGAGGGCCCGCACCCACGACGGCCGCGAGTCGAGTACCGGCCGCGACCTCGACGGAGTGCGTGACCATGAGCACGGCGGAATCGGGGTCGCGGTGGATGCCGATGCCGAGATCCTGCACGAGCGTCCCGCCGAGCGCGACGTTGAGCAGCTGCGCCCCGCGGCAGATCGCGAGGAGCGGCGTGCTCGCCTCGATCGCGGCGCGCATGAGCGCGGCCTCGAAGGCGTCGGCGGCAGCATCCGCAGAATCCATCCAGGCGCCGGCGACTGCCGCGCCGTACCCGGTGGGATCGACGTCCGCGCCGCCGAGCACGATCACTCCCCCGCTCGAGGCCACGAGGTCGTCGGGAGAGGCATCCGGAGCCGCGGCGTTGACCCACCGCACCTCGAGGCCCGCATCCCGCGCGGCCGCCCCCGCCACGTCCGCGAGGTCCCGCAGCTCCTGCGCGAACTGCGCGTCGTGAAGCGGGGTCGAGCTCGAGTACGAGACGACGACGGGGGTCACTGCGCGGACCTGCCCGCCGACGCAGCCGCGTCGGCGGCCGCCGGGGCTTTGACGGGCCACAGCTGGTCGAGCAGCTGTCCGACCCACGCGATCAGGTCGGCGTCGCCGAGAGGACCGCCGCCCGCCGTGGGCAGCGGCACGACGAGCGCTTCGCCGCCGGAGAGCAGCTTGGCCTTCGGATAGAGGCGCTGCAGGCGCACGCGCATCGAATCAGGCAGATGCGCTGGCGCAATGCGCAGGTTCGGGCCCATCGCCACGACGTCGGCGAGACCGGCCTGTGCGGCTCGACGCCGCAGGCGCGCGACAGCGGTGAGTCCCTCGACCTCGGCGGGCGCCTCGCCGTAGCGGTCGCGCAGCTCGTCGATCACGAGATCGATCGCGTCGTCCTTGGCGGTGGCGGATGCCGCGGCCGAGAGCTTCTGATACGCCTCCAGGCGCAGCCGCTCGCTGTCGATGTAGTACTCCGGGATGCGCGCCTGCACGGGCAGCTCGAGCCGGAGCTCGGCCGGCCCCTCGGCCTCCTCGCCGCGGAACGCCGAGACGGCCTCGCCGATCATCCGCAGGTACAGATCGAAACCCACGCCCGCGATGTGGCCCGCCTGCTCGGCACCGAGGAGGTTGCCGGCACCGCGCAGCTCGAGGTCCTTGAGGGCGACCTGCATGCCCGACCCGAGGTCGTTGTTGACGGCGATCGTCTCGAGTCGGTCGGCGGCAGTCTCGGACAGCGGCTTGAGGTCGTCGTACAGGAAGTACGCGTACGCGCGCTCGCGCCCGCGGCCGACGCGGCCGCGGAGCTGGTGCAGCTGCGACAGGCCGTACTTGTCCGCGCGGTCGATGATGATCGTGTTGGCGTTGGAGATGTCCAGGCCCGTCTCGATGATCGTCGTCGAGACCAGCACGTCGGCCTTGCGCTCCCAGAAGTCGTCGACGACCTGCTCGAGCTGGTGCTCGCCCATCTGGCCGTGCGCGACGACGACGCGCGCCTCGGGCACGAGCTCGCTCAGCTCGGCGGCGACGCGCTGGATCGACTGCACTCGGTTGTGGACGTAGAACACCTGCCCCTCGCGGAGGAGCTCGCGCCGGATCGCCGCGGCGATCTGCTTGTCGCTGCGCGCTCCGACGTAAGACAGGATCGGATGCCGGTCCTCGGGTGGAGTCTGCAGCGTCGACATCTCGCGGATTCCCGTGACCGCCATCTCGAGCGTGCGCGGGATCGGCGTCGCGCTCATGGCGAGGATGTCGACGTTGGTCTTGAGCTTCTTCAGGGCGTCCTTGTGCTCGACGCCGAAGCGCTGCTCCTCGTCGATGATCATGAGGCCGAGGTCCTTGAAGACGACCTTCTCGGTGAGGATGCGATGCGTGCCGATGACCATGTCGACGGTGCCGTCGGTCAGGCCCGCGAGCGTGTCGCGTGCCTGCTTGTCGGTCTGGAAGCGCGACAGCGGCCGCACCTTCACGGGGAATCCGGCGAACCGCTCCGTGAACGTCTCGAGGTGCTGCTTGGCGAGGAGCGTCGTGGGGACGAGCATCGCGACCTGCTTGCCGTCCTGGATCGCCTTGAACGCCGCGCGCACGGCGACCTCGGTCTTGCCGAAGCCGACGTCGCCGGACAGCAGCCGGTCCATCGGGATCGGCTTCTCCATGTCGGCCTTGATCTCGTCGATCGTCTGGAGCTGATCGGGCGTCTCGGCGAACGGGAACGCCTCTTCCAGCTCGCGCTGCCAGGGCGTGTCGGGGCCGAAGGCGTAGCCCTTGGCCGCCATGCGTGCCGAGTAGAGCTTGACGAGCTCGACCGCGATGTCGCGGACCGCTTTGCGCGCCTTGCCCTTCGCCTGCGCCCAGTCGCTGCCGCCCATCTTCGACAGGGCGGGAGCCTCGCCGCCGACGTAGCGCGACAGGAGATCGAGCTGGTCGGTCGGGACGAAGAGCTTGTCGCCGGGATAGCCGCGCTTGGACGGCGCGTATTCGAGGACGAGGTACTCCCGCACGCTCTTGACGGCGTTGCGTCCACCACTGGAGACCTCGCGCTGCGTCAGCTCGACGAACTTGCCGATCCCGTGCGTCGCGTGCACGACGTAGTCGCCCGCCTTCAGCTGCAGCGGGTCGACGACATTCTTGCGCCGCGACGCGAGCTTCTTCACGACCCGGCTGTCGCCGCCGATCGTCCGGCCGTAGAACTCGGTCTCGGTGAGCACCGCGAGCTTCGCGTCGGGTGCCTCGAAGCCGCGCTCGAGCACCGCGGCCACGACGTGCGCGACGCCGGGCTCGGGCGCCTCGAGCACGTCGTCGACCTTGCGCGCCGCGATCCCGCGCTCCCCGAGCACGTCGCGCGACCGCTCCACGAGTCCTGATCCGGATGCTGCCACCACGACGCGCCAGCCGGCTGCGAGCAGCTCGCCGATATGCGCCGTCGCGCCGTCGACGTTGCCCTGGAACGAGGGCACGGCACCGCCGGGCACGCGGATCGCGGCGGAGGCCTCGAGCGCGACGTCCAGATCGTCGAGCAGCCCTTCCGCCGAGGCATCCGCCGCCCCGGAGTCGAAGCCGGACAAGGTCCACCAGACGTCACCGCGATCGGCCGCGACCTCTCGGAGCCTCGGCAGCGTGAGGAAGTCGCCCGCACCGAGGTCGATCGGGGTGCTCGCGCCCGAGGTCGCGGCGCTCCACGCGGCATCGAGGAACTCTCGATTGGTCTCGCCGAGCGTGATGGCGCGCGTCACCGACCGCTCCGGGTCGGCCAGGGCGATCGCCGCGCCTTCGGGGAGGTAGTCCACGATCGTCACGAGATCGTCGACGAGCGCCGGCAGCAGCGACTCCATGCCCTCGACGGGGATGCCCTCCGCCATCTTCTCGAGCATCGTGCGCAGGCCCGGGAACTCGTCCTTCAGCTGCCGGGCACGACCGCGCACCTGATCGGTGAGCAGGAGCTCCCGGCTCGGGACGAGGGCGACCTCGCGGACCTCGCCGGGCAGTGAGCGCTGGTCCGCGACCGAGAACGCCCGGATCTGGTCGACCTCGTCCCCGAAGAACTCAATACGGTAGGGATGGTCGGCCACCGGCGGGAAGACATCGAGGATGCCGCCCCGCAGCGCGAACTCGCCGCGCCGCGACACCATGTCGACGCGGTGGTACGCGAGTTCGACGAGCCGCGCCGCGACCTCGGACAGCTCGTGGCCGCGACCGCCGACCGTCAGCGCGATCGGAGCGACCTCGGCAAGGCCGCCGGCGAGAGGCTGCAGGGCGCCGCGGACCGACGCCGTCACGATGAGCGGGGCGTCCTCGGACCGCTCCGCCAGACGACGGATGACCTCGAGCCGCCGCCCTACGGTCTCGGGGCTGGGGCTCAGACGCTCGTGCGGCAGGGTCTCCCACGCCGGGAAGTGCACGACCTCGGCCGTCGGGACGAGCCCTTCGAGCGCGACGCCGAGCGACTCGGCACGACGCCCCGTCGGCGCGATCGCGAGGAGGACGGGTGGACGGCCTGACGCGCGCCGACGCTCGAGCAGGGCCGCGAGGAGCGGCGCATCGAGGCCGTCCGGGAGCGAGAAGTCGGCATCGAAGGATGCCGCGGCCGCGGCATCCGCGAACGACTCGGCCTGTTCGAGGGCGCGCACGATCCCGGGAACTGTCACCGGAAGATTCTACGGTCCGCCTGCGACACGGCGGCCGGCGAGGCGGCTCCTAGGATGAGTGCGTGAGCGACCCCCTCCCGCCGCGACCGCCGCTGCCTGCGGCCGCACAGCCGACGCCCGCGCCCGCGTGGCCGCCGCTTCCGCCGAGGCAGCCGGCGACCGCGCCCGCCGGATCCCCGGTGCCGCCGGCCGGATCCCCCACGGTCGCGCGCCGGCCCGCCTACGGCGGACCGCTCTCCTCCCCTGCCCGCACCAACACCGTCGGCCGCGTCGCACTCGTGGCCGGCATCCTCGCCTTCGCGCTCTCGACGATCGTCGTGTCGATCGCGGCGTTCCAGATCGGCCTCGGCGCCGGCCGCGAGCTCGCTTCACGAGAGTTGACGGCGGACTTCGACTGGAGCATCCTCTCCCCCGTCCGCGACTGGGTGCTGCTCGGCGAGTCGGCCTTCTGGGCCGGCACGATCCTCGGCCTCTGGACCCTCGTGCAGGGCATCGTCGCCCTCGTGACGGATCGCGGTCGCCGCGCCGGCATCGCCGCCGTCGTCCTCGCGATCGCGGCCCCCATCGCCTTCGCCATCGCGCTCAACGTCTTCCTGACGATGGGCCTGTCCGCAGGCTCCGGCATCGGCGGCTGACGCCCGGACGGACTCAGCGGGGCGAGTGGTGCTTCTGCTGGGCCGCGAGCAGGCCCTCGTCGATGAGCTGCTCGACGGCGTCGGCGGCGTCCCCCACGAGGACGCCGAGATTCTTCCGCTCCGAGGCGCCGAAGGGATCGAGCACCCAGTCCGCGGCGTCCTGACGACCCGAGGGGCGGCCGATGCCGACACGCACGCGAGGGAACTCCGCCGTCCCGAGAGCCTTCGCGACGTCGCGGACGCCATTGTGCCCGCCGTGACCGCCGCCCACTTTGAGCTTGATGGTGTCGAAGGGGATGTCGAGCTCGTCGTGGACGACGACGACGCGGTCCGGCTCGATGCCGTAGAACTTCGCAAGGCCGGCCACCGGTCCGCCCGACACGTTCATGAAGGAGTTGGGCTTCGCGAGGATGATCTTGGGGCCGCCGGGGCGCAGCCAGGTCTCGGCGGCGCGAGCGTTCGCCTTGTGCTGCTTGAACGGCTCGTTGCGGCGGGCCGCGAGCTCGTCCACGACGAGCTGGCCGACGTTGTGACGCGTCAGCTCATACCGCGGCCCGGGATTGCCGAGGCCCACGATCAGCCATGCGTCCGCCATGTCTTCCATCCTCCCCGATCCGGCGACCTGCGCCGGAATGCGACGAGGGGGTGCGGCATCCCGCACCCCCTCGCCGACTCAGTGGTCTTACTCGGCGGCAGCCTCGGTGGGCTCGGCCTCGTCGGCCTGCTCGGCGGCGGCAGCCTCGTCGGCGGCCTCGATCTCCTCGACGGCGGCCGCGGACGGGACCGCGACGGCCACGATGAGGAGGTCGCCCTCGGCCGCGAGCGTCGCGCCCGCGGGGAGCTTCAGGTCGGCGGCGGTGACGTGCGTGCCGTCCTCGAGGCCCTCGACGTCGAGCTCGATGTGCTCGGGGATGTGCGTGGCCTCAACCTCGAGCGCGACGCTCGTGGCGTCGAGGTTCGCGATGGCGTCACCGGCGGGCTCGCCCACGACGACGATCGGGACGTCGACCTGGATCTTCTCGCCCTTCTTCACGACGAGGAGGTCGATGTGCTCGATGATCTGGTGTACCGGGTCCTTCTGGACGTCCTTCACCAGCGTGAGCTGCTCCTTGCCGTTGACGTCGAGCTCGAGCACCGCGTTGGCACGGCGGACCAGCAGCGACACCTGGTGGCCGGGGAGCGCCACGTGGACGGGCGACGTGCCGTGGCCGTAGATGACCGCGGGGATCTGGCCGGCGGCGCGGAGGCGGCGGGCGTAGCCCTTGCCGAAGTTCTCGCGAAGCTCGGCGTGGACCTTGGTGTCGGTCTCGGTCGACATGATGGTTCTCCTTGCGGGCGCACGGGCCCGTATCAGTTCAGGCGCGAAGCCTGGCGTATGGGGTCTGGATTCGACTCGAACGCGTGCGCGTGAGGAAAGCCGTGAGCCTTGATCACCGCGTCGATCACGGATGCCGCATCCGGCCGTCGGGCCGGTGCGAGGCATCCCTCGCCGAAGTTCAGTCGGCAAGTCTACCAGTGAGCGGGGGCGTGCCACGGACAAGCGCCCTCGAGATCACTCGAGCAACCATGAGCGCCCGCCCCGCTACGATGAGGAGCGCCCACTCGCCCCGACCGGAGGTCCCCATGGATTACGGCTTCGCATCCCACGTCGTCCTCTGGCTCATCGGCGCCCTGGCCGCTGTCGGCGGCGTCCTGACGGTCTTCGCGTTCTGGTCGATGGGGCGTCAGGCGTACCGCAAGAACTGAGCGCCGACCGCCTCGACGACAGCATCCACGACCCGCTCCGTCACACGCGGGCCGAGTCGAACTCGATGAGCACCTTCGAGGATGCCGCTGCCTGGCCCGCGATCTCGAACGCCTCGACAGCGCGGGCCACGGGGAGCACGTGGGTGACGATCCCCTCGACGTAGAGACTGCCGTCGGCGAGCGCCGCGATCACGGGCTCGAGGTCGGCGCCGAATCGGAACGACCCCACGAGACTCAGTTCACGTGTGATCGCGGTGGCAAGCGGCGCCTCGACGGACCCGTGACGCTGCAGTCCGAGCATGACGACGGTGCCTCCGCGAGCTGCCGCCTCGATCGCCGCGGCGAGGCCCGGCACTGTGCCGCTGGACTCGACGACGACGTCGGCGTGAAGGGCCGCGATCGCCTCCGCGTCACGAGCGTCGAGAGTCCGTGCGCCGAGCGACTCCGCGATGCGGCGCGGCAGCGGCTCGAGGTCGGTCGCGATGATCTCGGCGGCGCCGTGGTGGCGCGCGACGGCCGTGACCAGGAGTCCGATCGGCCCGGAGCCGATGACCGCGACGCGCTTGCCGCGCACGTCTCCGGCGCGCTCCAGACCGTGCCAGGCGACCGCGGCCGGCTCGACCAGCGCCGCCCGCGCGAGGCTGAGGGAGTCGGGGACCGGGTGCAGCATCCGCGACGGCAGTGCCGCCCGGTGGACGAACGCGCCCTGCGTGTGCGGCAGACGCAGCGCGGAGCCGAGATAGGTCGAGCCCGGTGCGAGGTTCGGGCGGTCCTGCGGCCACGGGGTGACGCCGTCGCCGTGCGGCGTCAGCGGGTGGACGGCGACACGCGTGCCGGCGACCGGTCCCGAGCCGTCGGCCGCCGGCGCGACGACCGTCCCGGAGACCTCGTGACCGAGGAGCATGGGCTCGCGGAGGACCGAGAGCCCCGCCGCGCCGTGGCGCCAGTAGTGGAGGTCCGAGCCGCACACCCCGCCGTACGCGATCTCGACGATCGCCTCCTCCGGCGCGGGCACGGGCTCGGGGAGGTCGGACACCCGCAGATCTCCTGCCGCATGGGCGACGACACCGATGTTGGACATGGCGGACTCCTCTCGTCAGCGCGTGGGCG
Organism: Microbacterium sp. NPDC019599; assembly: GCF_040632175.1. Taxonomy (NCBI): domain Bacteria; kingdom Bacillati; phylum Actinomycetota; class Actinomycetes; order Micrococcales; family Microbacteriaceae; genus Microbacterium; species Microbacterium sp. NPDC019599. The sequence goes on along the minus strand of NZ_JBEYBL010000001.1, from coordinate 36,681 downwards.
TGACGAGCAGGACGTTCCCGACCTGGACCTCGACCACCGCCCCCGGCTCGATCGGGACATTGGTGAAGGGAGCACCCGTCATGACGACGTCGCCCGGGCCCAGAGGCGCCCACGACGCGATGTAGGCGAGGCACTCGCGGATCGAGACGGGCAGAGCCGCGGCATCCGTCTCGCCGACGGTCGTGCCGTCGACCCGCAGCGCGAGCGTCACGGTGTCGATGTCGGCCTGGGTGTCGATCCACGGCCCGAGCGGCGTGTAGCCTGTCCCGGCCTTCGACTCGAAGTTGCGCGGGTCGGACGCGCCGCGGTCGGGGCTCGAGAGATCGTCGACGGCGGTGACGCCGAGGACGTACTCGTGGGCGTTGGATGCTGTCAGCCCCGCGGTGTCGCGCCCGATGACGACGGCGATCTCACCCTCGGCGACCGTGGTGCCGGCATCCCGTCGGAGGGTGACGGGGATGCCGCTCCCCACGACGCCGCGCGGGCTCTTCAGCCACGCCTGCACGGGCGAGGCGTGCGACGGGCCGTTCTGGGCGACGCCGACGACGAGAACGGGCTGCGACGGTGCGATCAGCTCCCCGTCGACCGCTCCCCCGGCGTCGGCCGGGGACTGCCCCGTCGCGAAGGCCGCGTAGGGATCGGCGATCTCGATCAGGTCGTCGCCGGCCTCCCGCACGTGGACGGGACCGTCCGCCGTCATCACGCGCCCGATCCGCATCACACCACCGCCGTCATTCCACCGTCGACGTAGATCGTCTGACCGTTGACGAAGTCGCTCGCGGCGCTCGCGAGGAAGACGAGCGCGCCGACGAGGTCGCGGGTGCGGCCCCAGCGGCCGGCGGGCGTGCGCCCGCGCACCCACTGCGAGAACTGCTCGTCGGCGACGAGCGCCTTCGTGAGCTCGGTGTCGAAGTACCCCGGGGCGAGGGCGTTGGCCTGGATGCCGTGCGGCGCGAGGTCGGCGCAGAGCCCCTTCGTGAACATCGCGATGGCCCCCTTCGTGGCCGAGTACGGCGCGATGCCGGGTCGAGCGAGCTGCGATTGGACGCTGCCGATCTGGATGAGCTTGCCCGATCCCCGCGCCACCATTCCGCGGGCCGCACGGCGAGCGACGTAGAAGACGCTCGAGAGGTTCGTGGTCACGATGTCGTCCCAGTCGGCGTCGGTGAACTCCGTTATCGGCGCGCGGCGCTGGATCCCCGCGTTGTTGACGAGGATGTCGAGGGCCCCGTGCTCGGCCTCGAGGGCGCCGATGCCGGCATCCACGGCGGCGGGGTCCGTGACGTCGAACACCGTGCTGGAGACGGGGCGGCCCGTGGCGGTGGCGATGTCGTCCGCCGTGCGTGCCGCCTTCGCGGCGTCCCGCCCGTGCACGACGACGGTCGCCCCCGCTTCGGCCAGGCCTTCCGCAAGCGTCCGGCCGATGCCCTGGCTCGAGCCCGTCACGAGCGCCACCCGGCCCTCGAGGCCGAACAGGGCCGTCACCACTCGACGGTCCGGATCGTGACGGTCGTCGCGCTCACGTCGTCGCCCACCTCGTCGCGCGAGACCTTGACGGCGTCGTCCCGGCGGAGCAGGTCGCGGCGCAGCGTCTCGGGAACGAGGAAGGTCGAAGCCGTCGTGATGACCGCCAGCGTCGCCATGTAGATCGCCAGCAGGAGCCAGTTGCCGCCGCTCACCGCGATGAGGTACGCACCGAGGACGCCGGCGAGACCTCCCGCCAGGACTGCCGAGAGCTCGCGGGCCATGGCGACGCCGAGGTAGCGGTGACGGTTGCCGAACAGCTCGGGCAGCATCGCGCACTGCGGTCCGAGCATCGAGTTCACCCCGACGCCGATGCCGACGGCGACGACCGCGATCGCAAGCCAGTAGTTGCCGAGCGACAGCGACCACCAGGCCGGGAACGAGTAGAGGAGCAGGAACACGGCCCCGAAGCGGTACACGGTGCGCCGACCGAACCGGTCGGACAGGGCGCCCGTGATCGGCACGGAGAAGATGCCGATGAGCGAGCCGAGCGTGACGCCCCACGTCAGGAGGCTCCGGTCGGCGTCCGCGCCGATCATCGAGACGAAGAAGGCCAGCGCGAGCGTGTTGAACATGTACGAGCCGCCGTTCTCGGCCATGCGCAGGCCGATGCCGACGATGACGCCCGGCAGTCCTCTCGTGAAGATCTCCTTGATCGGGTGCTCTGCGATCTGCTCGCTCTTCTCGAGCTCGATGAACGTCGGCGTCTCCTTGAGGCGCATCCGGATGAACAGGGCGACGAGGATCAGCAGGAACGATGCGAGGAACGGGATGCGCCAGCCCCACGTGAGCAGGTGCTCCTCGGGAAGCAGTGTGATAAGGCTGAAGACGAGCGCCGCGAGCAGCGTGCCGGCCTGGATGCCGATGAACGGCAGCGCGGAGAAGAACCCGCGGCGCCGGACCGGCGCGTACTCAGCCATGAGGACCGTCGCACCTGCCTGCTCGGCACCGGCTCCGAAGCCCTGCAGCAGTCGGCACGTGACCAGGAGGATCGGGGCCAGGATGCCGATCGCCTCGTAGGTCGGGAGGAGCCCGATCGCGGTGGAGGCTCCGCCCATCAGCAGGATCGTGATGACCAGCACCCACTTGCGGCCGAGCTTGTCACCCAGCGTTCCGAAGAACAGCCCGCCGAAGGGACGCGCGAGGAAGCCGACGCCGTAGGTCGCGAATGCCGCCACCGTCGCCATCGCCGGGTCGTTCTGCGGGAAGAACAGGACGTTGAAGATAAGTGCTGTCGACAAGCCGTACAGCGCGAAGTCGAAGTACTCCAGTGCGCTGCCGATGCTCGATGCGAGCGTCGCGCGGCGCAGATTGGCCGCGTACTCGGGGTCGTCGGTCGGCATCGGTGCCAGGTCGGGGGTAACGCTGCTCATGCCATCTCCTTCGATCGGCATCGCCGAGGTGGCGATGTCCTCACGATACCAACCCGATGGACAGAGTTCAATATGTTGAACAGAACTTCCTAGCGAGCGCTCTTCCGGGCGGCAGCGCTGAAGGGGTTGGTCAAGGCCTCGGCGGCTTCCGAGAGCGCGGCCGCGACCCGCTGGATGTGCGCGTCGTCGGCCTCCGCGACGGACATGCCGACCCCGAGGGCGAGACGCGGATCGCCGGGAGCCCACGGATCCAGCGGCACCGCGACGCCGACGATCCCGGGGTACGACTCCTCGGCATCAAGCGCCCACCCGCGCTCGCGCGCGGCGGCCAGACGCTCCAGAAGAGCGGGGAGGTCGCTCGGGGACCGCTCCGTGAGCTGGGGGAAGGGAGCCTGGTCGGCGAGGAGCTCGGTGACGAGAGCATCTTCGAAGCCCATCAGCAGCGCCCGCCCCGTCGCCGAGAGCGCCGCCGGCAGGCGTGAGCCGAGCGGCGTGCCGAGACGCACCCTCGCCCCGCCCTCGTGTCGCGCGAGGTAGAGCGCATTCGTCCCGTCGAGCATCGCGACCTGCACCAGCTCATGACGGAGCACCGGCGAGGCGTCGCAGACCGAGTAGAACTCCCGCACCTGCTGGAACTGCGCCGCGAAGGCCCCGCCGAGCTGCGCAGTGCGGCGTCCGAGCCGGAAACCCACCGCGACACGCTCGATCATGTCGGAGGCCTCGAGCGCGAGGCACAGGTTCGCCGTCGACGACTTGGCCAGCCCGAGAGCAGTGGCGAGCTCTGTGAGGGTCATCGGGCCGCTCGACTGCGCGAGCAGTTCGAGCAGACGGATGCTGCGCGTCACTGCGGGAGCGGGATCACGGCCCAGTCGGTCGTCCTGGTCGTCGCTCATCGCAGTCCCTTCGCTTGGAGCTGCGCGGTTCGCGCGCGCTCAGTAGAACTCGACCGTATCCACCCTGCCTCGGGGGGCGCGACCATCCAGGAGCCGTGTCGCGCTCTCGGCGAAGCGCCGCGCGATCCGCTCCTCCTCCTTGCTGCTGAGAGCGGCTGTGTGCGGACTCAGGAGAACGCTCGGATGGGACCAGAGTCGAGAGTTCGGCGGGAGCGGCTCGACCTCGAAGACGTCGAGGGCAGCGAACGAGATGCGTCCGTCGTCGAGCGCGGGCAGCAGCGCCGCCTCGTCGATGACCGTGCCGCGCCCGACGCTCGCGAGGATCGCTCCGGGCTTGACGGCCGAGAGCACCCGCTCGCCGATGATGTGGTGCGTCTGCTCCGTGCCGGGCAGCGTCACGACGATCGCGTCCACATCGGCGACGGCCGACTCCAGCTCGTCGAGCGGGATGAGCCGGTCGACGCCGTCCACCGGCGTGCCGGACCGGCTCGTGCCCCAGACCTCCGCGCCGAGGGCGCTGAAGCGGCGCGCGCATTCCGCCCCGATCCCGCCGAGCCCGACGACGAGCACCGTGAGCTCGTCGAGCTGACGCATCTCCCATCGGTCGGGCCACGCCCCCTCCCGCTGATCCTGCAGGAGTCGCGGGAGACCCTTCGCGCCGGCGAGCACGCCGAACACGGCGAACTCGGCGAGCGGGCCGCCGTGAACGCCCGCGCTCGTCGTGAAGACGATGCGGTCGAGCGCCTCGCGGTCGAGGTCGGCCGCCTTGATCTGACTGCCGCCGCCGGCCGCCGTGGTCATGACCCAGCGCAGGCGTGGATTGGCGGCCACGGTCCGGGCGAGCGCGGCGGGATCCACATCCGGGATGCCGAAGAGGGCGTCCGCCGAGTCGATCATCTCGTCGAAGGCCGCCTGCTGCTCGGGCGTTCGCACGAAGCCGGGGTCTCCGGACCAGTCGGCCGCCCCGCGCATGGGGCGCATGAGAGTGTGGTCGCGGATGACCTCGACGCGGGGCTCGAGCCGCTCGATGAGCGCGCAGAGGTCCTCGCGCAGCGGCACGGCGGCCACGACGCGCAGAGTCGCCACCTCGACGGCGGTCTTCACTGAGTCGATCATCGGGATCCCTTCCTCGGGGTCAGTCCTTCCACTCTACCGTGAGTTCAGCCGGTTGAACACTGTCCTTCAGAATGGCCATGTCGTATGCTTCACGGATGAGCACCCTCCCCACGCGCGACGACGAAGCGAGCGGCATCTCGAGTCCCGGCATCCTGGGCGTGATCGGGCTCGGCGCGATGGGCGAGCCGATGGCCCGACGCCTCCTCGCCGCGCGCGGGCGGCTGGTCGTGCATGGTCGAAGGCGGCACGCGGGCCTCATCGACGCGGGAGCCGTCTGGGCCGCGACGCCCCGGGACCTCGCTCGTGAGGTGGACGCGGTTCTCGTGATGCTGCCGGATCTGCCGGAGCTCGAGGCGCTGCTGGAAGGGCCCGACGGCCTGCTGGCGGGCGCGCACGAGCTGCTCGTCATGATCGGGTCGACGTCCTCCCCCACCGGCGTCCGCGCGCTCGCCGACCGGCTCCGCGCCGTGTCCGACGGCCGCATCCGCGTCGTCGACTGTCCTGTGTCGGGCGGCGTCGACGGGGCGACGGCGGGGACGCTGTCGATCATGCTCGGCGGCGGGGCCGAGGACGCCGCGCGGGCCGCCGAGCTCCTGCGGCCGTGCGGACGTCCGGTTCACCTGGGACCGCTCGGCGCGGGAGAGGTCGCGAAGGCGTGCAACCAGCTCATCGTCGCGGCGACGATCCTCGCGCTCGGCGAGGCGACCGTGCTCGCGGAGCGCTCGGGCATCGACCCGCGCACGCTGTGGGACCTGCTCGACGGCGGCTATGCAGGCTCGAACGTCCTGACCAGTCGGAAGGACCGGCTCGTGACGGGCGACGACTCCCCCAGCGGCGCGGCGAAGTACATGGTGAAGGACCTCCGGTTCGCGACCGATGTCGCCGAAAAGACCGCGACGTCGCCCGTCGTGCTGCCTGCGGTCCGCGCGGGATTCGACGAGCTCGTCGCGGCAGGCCTCGGCGATCGCGACATCGCCGTCACGCGCCGCTTCATCGAGGAGCGGGGTCCATGACCCCTCACAATCCGCGCCCGGCGGCCGTGAGCATCCTGCCCACGGCGCGTAACACCGGTGCGCCAGACTCTAGGCTTGATGTCAACCCCTGCGCTTTTCACCCAAGGAGCACGTGTGTCTGAGACCACTTCGAATACCGACCCGGCCGTCCAGACGAAGGTCTCCACCGACCAGCAGCAGGCCCCCGAAGAGGCGACCACCGCCCACGAGGGCGCACCTCCCATCGAAGAGGTCGAGCGCCCGGCGCCGACGCCCGAGGGTCCTGCGGCTGCGCAGCCGACCGCCAACATCGGCGTCGTGGGCCTCGCCGTCATGGGCTCGAACCTGGCCCGCAACCTCGCGTCGCGCGAGGGCAACACCGTCGCCGTCTACAACCGCAGCCGGTCGAAGACCGACGAGCTGGTCACCGAGCACCCCGAGGCCGAGTTCGTCCCCTCGTTCTCGTACGAGGAGTTCGCCGCCTCGCTCACCAAGCCCCGCACCGCGGTCATCATGGTCAAGGCCGGTCGTCCGACGGATGCTGTCATCGACTCGCTCCTGGAGGTCTTCGAGCCGGGCGACATCATCGTCGACGGCGGCAACGCCCTGTTCACCGACACCATCCGCCGCGAGAAGGCCGTCCGCGAGACCGGCGTCAACTTCGTCGGCATGGGCGTCTCGGGGGGCGAGGAGGGCGCGCTCAACGGCCCGTCGCTCATGCCCGGCGGCCCCGACGAGTCGTGGGTGACCCTCGGCCCGATCCTCAAGGGGATCGCGGCGGTCGCCGAGGGCGAGCCGTGCGTCACGCACGTCGGCCACGACGGCGCGGGCCACTTCGTCAAGATGGTGCACAACGGCATCGAGTACGCCGACATGCAGCTCATCGCCGAGGCCTACGACCTCATCCGCCGCGGCACGGGCAAGACCCCCGCCGAGATCGCGGAGGTCTTCGCCGAGTGGAACACCGGCGAGCTGGAGTCCTACCTGATCGAGATCACCGCCGAGGTGCTCCGCCAGAACGACGCCGAGACGGGCAAGCCGCTCGTCGACGTCATCCTCGATCAGGCCGGCGCCAAGGGCACCGGCGCGTGGACGGTGCAGACGGCCCTCGACCTGGGCGTCCCCGTCTCAGGCATCGCCGAGGCCACCTTCGCGCGGTCGCTGTCGAGCCACCCGGAGCAGCGCTCGATCTCGACGAGCCTGCCCGGCCCCTCCGAGGCCCTGAAGGTCGACGACGCCGACGCGTTCATCGAGGACGTGCGCCTGGCCCTGTTCGCCTCGAAGATCGTGGCTTACTCGCAGGGCTTCGACGAGATCCGCGCGGGCGCCGCCCAGTACGACTGGCAGATCGACCTCGGCGCCGTCTCGAAGATCTGGCGCGCCGGCTGCATCATCCGCGCCCAGTTCCTCAACCGCATCGCCGACGCCTACGCCGCCGAGTCCGACCTCGCGGTCCTGCTCACGGCGCCGTACTTCGTCGAGGCGCTCGAGCGCGCGCAGGGCGCGTGGCGCCGGATCGTGTCGACGGCCGCGGGCTCCGGCATCCCCGCCCCCGCCTTCTCATCGTCCCTGGCGTACTACGACGGGCTGCGCGCCGAGCGCCTGCCCGCGGCCCTCATCCAGGGCCAGCGCGACTTCTTCGGTGCGCACACCTACAAGCGCATCGACAAGGAAGGCACCTTCCACACGCTGTGGTCGGGCGACCGCACCGAGATCGAAGCCGAAGACACGCACTGACCGTGACACACGAGGAGGCTCCGGGCGACCGGGGCCTCTTCGCATATCCGCCGCCGATCAGGCGGGGACGACGTTGTGGTTGCGCGAGAACAGGTTGCGCGGGTCCCACTGCGCCTTGAGGGCGACCAGGCGCGCCATCGTCTCGGGCGGATACATCCGGGCCGCGAAGGCGGGATCGGTCGTCGTCGTGAAGTTGCCGTAGACGCCGGCACCACGCGCCTCGAGGTCGGCCCACGCGGCCTGCAGCTCAGCACGCCGCGCATCGTCGACCATGCCGGGGATGTCGAAGGCGCCCGCCATCGCGAACCACGTCGCCCCACGAGCCGGGAACGGCGTGGCATCCTGCGCCACTTCGCCGAACGCGCCGCCGAGCGAGCGCAGGAACAGCACCGACGCCGGAGTGCCCTCGCGGAAGGCCGCGAGGCCGTCGATCAGCTCGTCGTCGAGGTCGACGACGAGGGTGTTGCCGCCGATGAAGCCCGGAAGCGGCTGCTCGGGGTCGGGCATGGGCGCGTCGAGCAGGATCTCGGGGTACGCGCGCACGCTGAGGTCGACCTCGGTCACGGCGTCGAGCGCGAGCAGCGGCGCGAGAGCGGAGCGCAGCGCCTGCTCGTCGTCGCCGATCCAGCACGCCACGATCGAGGCCCCCGCCGGAGCGCTCGGGTCCATGGCGGGGACGTCCATGTACGTCACCGTGAGCTCGCGCGGAGCCGTCGCGAGCACGTCGCGCAGCACCCCGAGGATGGGGCGTGCGTCGCCGGAGACGCCGAGGGTCGCCGACACGACCGCCGGCAGATCGTGCGCGCGGAAGTCGAACCGCGTCACGACGCCGAAGTTGCCTCCCCCGCCGCGCAGCGCCCACAGCAGCTCGGCGTGCGAGGACTCGGAGACCTCGACCAGCTCGCCCTCGGCCGTCACGACCTGCGCGCCGACGAGCTGGTCGGCCGCCAGGCCCCACGCTCGGACCATCCAGCCGATCCCCCCGCCGAGCGTCAGGCCCCCGACGCCCACCGAGCGCGTGTCGCCCGAGCTGATCCCGAGGCCCTGCTCGGCCAGTGTGTCGGCGACGTCGCCCCACCGCGCTCCCCCGCCGACACGCACGAGCGCTCCGCCGTCCGGATCCTCGACGACCTCGACGGCGTCGAGGGCCGTGAGGTCGATCAGGATGCCGTCGTCCAGCGTGCACCAGGCGCTGTGGCCGCCGGCACGGACGACCGCGACCCGTCGGGATGCCGCGGCGAAGCGCACCGCCTCGCTGACGTCGTCGACGGAGGAGACCCGCACGATCACCTCCGGCCTTCCGACTCCCGCGTGGGAGGCGCGGGCCCCGTCCCACCCCTGTTCCCCGGCGGCGAGCACGGATCCTGACACAGCGGTGCGCAGCGGCGTGATGTCCATATCGGGCACGCTACCGGCATCCGCCGACATGCGGGCAGCCCGGCTGTCAACCAGGTGGCGGCATCCGCACGGGCCCTCTAGCGTCGGCCCGTCGGCGGCGACCTCGGAAGGGCGGACCACGTGCGGGTAGCGATGCTCGGACCGATCGCGTGGCGGACCCCGCCCGTGCATTACGGTCCGTGGGAGCGCGTCACGAGCCTCCTGACCGAGGGGCTCGTGCGGCGAGGCGTCGACGTGACGCTCTTCGCGACGGCGGACTCCGTCACGTCTGCGCACTTGGAGGCCGTCGCACCGCACGGGTACTCCGAGGACGACGCCATGGACGGTCGCGTGTGGGAGGCGCTGCACGTCGCGCATGCGCTGGTCCGCTCGGGCGGGTTCGACCTCGTCCACAACCAGCTGGACTGGCTCCCCCTGGCCTTCGACCGGTCGTGGCAGGCACCCGTGGTCACGACGATCCACGGGTTCTCCGGCTCCGGCATACTTCCCGCCTACGCGCGTTCGCGATCGGCGTTCGTCTCGATCTCGGACGCGGATCGATCGCCCGAGCTCGACTACGTCGCCACGGTGCATCACGGCATCGATCTCGCGGAGTTCGACGACCTGCCGCCCGTCGGCGACGACCTCGTGAGCTTCGGGCGCATCCATCCCGACAAGGGAACCGCCGAGGCGATCGCCATCGCCGCGGCCGCCGGTCGGCGTCTCGTGATCTGCGGGATCGTGCAGGATGCCGCGTACTTCGCCGAGCAGGTCGAGCCGTGGATCGACGGGGAGCGCGTCATCCACCTCGGCTCCGTGGGTCCGGCGCAGCGCACGGCGGTGCTCGGCGCGGCGGCCGCGCTCCTGCATCCCATCGCGTTCGACGAGCCGTTCGGCCTCTCGGTCGTCGAAGCCATGGCGTGCGGCACGCCGGTCATCGCGTACCGGCGGGGATCCATGCCCGAGGTCGTCGACGACGGCGTGACGGGATTCGTGGTGGACGGTCGGGAGCAGGCGATCGCGGCCGTCGACCGCGCCGTGGGACTGGACCGCACCATCGTGCGGGCTCGTGCGCGGGAGCGATTCCACGTCGATCGGATGGTCGGCGAGTATCTCGACGTCTATCGGTCGGTCCTGGAGGACCCGCGATTTGTCAAGGGTCGATGACGTCGCGCGGAACGGGTGTTCAATGGCCCTGCGCGGAACGGGAGTGCCGCGCGCACGCCGGACTTGATGAAGGCGAGACCCTCGCACTGACAAGAAGGCGCTCATGACCCGATTCGGCATCCTCTCGACCTATCCCCCCACCAGGTGCGGTCTGGCGACGTTCACGCACGCGCTCGAAACCGCGCTCACGGCCTCCGGCCGCGACACCGCGCTCATCGTGCGGGCCGTCGACGGGCCGGCGGACGACATCCCACGGGGGCGCGAATCGGCGCGGTCCGCCGGTCCTGAGCTCGTCGCCGGCGACCCCGCGAGCATGCGGAGGGCGGCGTCCGCCCTCGACGCGTGCGATGTCGCGATCATCCAGCACGAGTACGGCATCTACGGCGGCCCCGACGGGGACGAGGTGGTGACACTGCTCGGGATGCTGGGCGTGCCCGTCATCGCGGTGCTGCACACCGTGCTCCCCTCGCCGTCGGAGCATCAGCGGGTGGTCCTCGAGCGGGTGTGCGCGAGAGCCGCCGGCGTCGTCGTCATGACGAACAACGCGCGGGAGGTCCTCCTCTCGACGTATCGGGTCGCCTCGGCGAAGGTCGTCGTCATCCCGCACGGCGTGGCCGTGCCGCAGCAGGCCGCTGCCGCCCACGGCGCGTCTGCGCGGCGGCGGATCCTCACGTGGGGGCTCATCTCGCGGGGGAAGGGCCTGGAATGGGGCATCCGCGCCCTCGACAGACTGCGGGACCTCGACGTCGAGTACGTCATCGCGGGCCAGACGCATCCGAAGGTGCGGGCGACGGAGGGCGAGCAGTACCGGGAGCATCTCGCGAGCGTCATCCGCGAACTCCGCCTGGAGGATTCCGTGATGCTCGAGGATCGCTACCTCGATGCCGCCGAGCTCGACCGTCTCGTAGCGACGGCGGATGTCGTGCTCCTGCCCTACGAGTCGACCGAGCAGGCGACCTCCGGCGTGCTCGCCGAGGCCGTCGCCGCCGGGATCCCGGTCGTCGCGACCGGCTTCCCGCATGCGGTCGAACTGCTCGGAGACGGCGCGGGACTGATCGCCGCGCATGGCGACCCCGCGTCGATGGCAGAGGCGCTGCGGGCGATCCTGGAACAGGACGACGACACGCGGCGCCTGCGGACCGCCGCGTCCCGGCACGCGCCGCGCTGGACGTGGCCCGTGGTCGCGGAGCGCTTCCGCGACCTCGCAGGCACTGTGCGGGCGGTGCGCGCGGCATGACGCCGTGGCATGACCGCCCCGTCTTCGCCCACCTTCGGGCGCTGACCGACGAGCGCGGCGTCTTCGAGCACGCGCTCCGGGACGAGCCCCGCCGCGGCGGCGGCTATTGCGTCGACGACGTCTCGCGCGCGCTCATCGTGCTCGCGCGCGAGCCCGACTCCCGGCCCGACGTGCGCGGCGTCGTGAGCCTGTGCCTCTCGTTCGTCGAGGCCGCCGTCGCGCCGAGCGGACGGGTCCGCAACCGCATGGCCCGCGACGGACGCTTCACCGATGTGCCGGCGGTCGGCGATTGGTGGGGCCGCGCCCTCTGGTCGCTCGGCGTCGCCGCCGCGCGACTGCCCGACGAGGCCGAGGCGGCGCGTGCGCTCGCGGCGTTCCACCGCGCCGCGTCCGCTCGCTCGACCTATCTGCGAGCGATCGCGTTCGCGGCGCTCGGCGCCGTCGAGGTGCTGCGGGTCCGCCCCGGCGACGACCGCGCCGTGCATCTCCTGCGCCGCGCCGCCGGCGTCATCCGCCCGGGCGCCGATCCGCGCTGGCCGTGGCCGGAGCCGCGCCTGCGCTACGCGAACGCCGCCCTGCCGGAGGCGCTGCTCGCGGCCGGAGCGGGGCTGGAGGATGCTGGACTCGTGGACCACGGGCTCGGGATGCTGCAGTTCCTCCTCGACGTCGAGACGAGCGACGGCCATCTCTCCGTCACGGGAACGCGCGGACGGGGTCGCGGCGAGCGCAGCCCGCAGTTCGATCAGCAGCCGATCGAGGTCGCCGCCATCGCGGATGCATGCGCGAGGGCCTTCGACCTGACGGGCGATCCGGCCTGGAGGGAAGGAGTGGCGATGGCGTGGGCGTGGTTCGAGGGGGACAACGACACCGGCATCCCCATGCTCGACCCGCAGACCGGAGCCGGGTTCGACGGTCTCACGCGCGCGGGGCGCAACGAGAACCGCGGCGCCGAGTCCACGCTCGCGATGCTCGGGACCTTCCAGCAGGCGCGACGCCTGGGTGTGATCACGGCGGCAGTCCGATGAGACTCACGGGTCACGACGCGCACCTCGCACACGACCCGGGGCGCGTCGTGACCCGGTTCTTCCTTCCGGGCGAGGATCCGGCGTCGTCCGAGGCGCGCGCCGAGAGCATCGTCGCGCGCGTCCTCACCCTCTCACCCGACGAGCTCGCCGCGACGGCGCGGCAGGTCGTCGCCGAGTTCGCGTCGCAGCACGGCGATGTCGAGGCGACGCTCGTGGCCCACGCAGAGGCTGTCGTCGACCGCGGCGCCGGCGAGGGGTCACTGACCCGCGACCAGGAGCTCGTGATCGGCTCGGTCTTCACGGCCGACTTCGCCGTCGAGGGAGCGGCCCTGTGCAACCCGAGCGCCGTGCCGCACCCTGCGCAGGACGGGCTTGCGGCCGGCGAGCTGCGGGTCGCGCTATCGCTCCGCTGCATCGGGGAAGGACACATCTCGTCGATCGGCTTCGCCGAGGCGGTGATCGGCGCCGACGGGTCGTGGACCTTCGGCGAGCGCGAGAGGCCCCTCATCCGGCCGCGCGTCGCGGCGGGCGAGTGGTCACGCGCGCACTTCGCCCACGTCGTCGCGGACGGCGACGGCGTCGGGGCCAGCGACATCGCGCACGCCGTGCTCGCAGCCCTCCCCGAGCGATTCGGTCACGCCGACGTGGAGGCCGCGATCGAGGGTCTCCCCTATGCGCTGGCGGTGCGCCCCAGCAGCGCAGGCCCGATGCGAAGGCTGCGCGAAGCCTGCCTGTCCGCCTACGCCGCCGCGTTCCCCCCTGAGTCGCCGCTGTCGTCGCGCACGCTCATGCCGGTCAGACCGGAGGAGGACCACGGCGTCGAGGACGCCCGCTTCGTGCGCTTCATCGACGGGGACGGCGCCCCGACGTACCGCGCCACGTATACGGCGTACGACGGCAAGCACATCGCTCCGCGGCTCATCACGTCGCCCGACCTCGTGGAGTTCTCGTTCCACCGGCTGAGCGGGACGGGCGCTCACAACAAGGGCATGGCGCTCTTCCCGCGCCTCGTCGGCGGTCGTCACCTCGCCCTGACGCGTCTCGGCGGCGAGGACATCTCGCTGGCGGCTTCGGAGGACGGCCTCGTGTGGGATGACCTCGGGCGGATCTGCGCGCCCCAGGAGCCGTGGGAGCTCATCCAGCTCGGCAACTGCGGCTCGCCGATCGAGACGCCGGAGGGATGGCTCGTCCTGACCCACGGAGTCGGACCGCTGCGGACCTACTCGCTCGGCGCGCTGCTGCTCGACCTCGACGACCCGTCGAGGATCATCGGTCGTACGCGCACGCCCCTCCTCCGGCCCGAGGGAGAGATGGCCGCCGGATACGTCCCGCGCGTCGTCTACTCCTGCGGCGCGATCGCCCATCGCGACACCCTCTGGATCCCGATCGGCGTCGGGGACCGGCGCATCGAGGTCTACTCGATCTCGCTGCGCGACCTCGCGGCGGCGCTCGACCCGGTGCCGGTCAGAGCCAGCCGCGGCGCTTGAAGATGAGGTAGAGGGTCACGCTCGTGACGGCCATGAGCCCGAGTGCCATCGGGTAGCCCCACGGCCAGTCCAGCTCGGGCATGTACTCGAAGTTCATGCCGTACACGGTGCCGACCAGCGTCGGCGCGAAGAGGATCGCAGCCCACGACGAGACCTTCTTGACCTGATCGTTCTGCGTGATGCTGTGCTCCGTCATGCGCCGCATCGCGTCGTTGTTGGCCTGCTCGACGAGCGTCGCATGCACGCCGAGGGCCGATTCCAGCGTGCGACGGAAAGCGTCGACCCGATCGGTCACGTGGCGCGCGGCATCCTCCACCTCGTGGAATGCCGGAGCCGTCGCGCTCTCCGCGGCATCCCCGAGCTCGTCCTGCACCCGCACGAGCATCCCGGGCAGCGGCGAGGTCGCGTGCTGCAGGTCGATGACCTCGCGCTGGAGCTTGAAGATGCGCCGCGAGACGCCCTCGCCGTGGGAGAAGAGCTGGTCCTCGATCTCGTCGATGTCGTTCTCGACGCCCGCCAGTACGGGCCCGTACTCGAAGAGGATGTGCTCGACCATCGCCCACAGCGCCGCGAGCGGGCCCTTGGCCAGGATCTCGGGATGCTGTTCCAGCTTCGCGCGGACCGCCTCGTCGTCGATGCGATCGTCGCTGTCGACCGTCACGACGTAATCGGGCCCGACGAAGAGGTCCACCTCTGAGCACTCGACCGTCTCGCGGTCGTCGAAGTAGCGCGCGGGCTGCAGGACGACGAACAGCAGGTCGCCGTAGCGCTCGAGCTTGCTGCGCTGGTGGCCCTTGAGGGAGTCGCGGACGGCGAGCCGGTCCAGATCGAGCAGCTCTGCCAGCTGCTGGAGCTCCTCGGGGCGGGGCCGGCTCAGCGAGATCCACGCGATGCCGCCCGCGGCGCGCGCCTGCTCGACCGCCTGTGCGGCCCCCAGGCGACCCCCGGCCCGCGCTCCCCCGACATAGACGCCCGCGTCGATCACCGCCACGAGGCCACCCTAGGCCTCCCGTCGGATCGCGAGACTTCACGAACGGGGCACGACACGCCGTCGCACACCCCGTTCGTGAAGTCTCGCGGGAGGTGGGGCGGTCAGCCGCGCGTGATGTCGCGGACAGTGCCCTTGTCCAGGCGCAGACGGCGACGGGCGCGGCGGGCGACCGCCGAGTCGTGGGTCACGACGATGAGGGTCAGGCCCTCCGCGTTGAGCGACTCCAACACCGCGAGGATCTCGTCGCGCATGTGCTCGTCGAGATTGCCCGTGGGCTCGTCGGCCAGCAGCACGCGGGGGCGCTTGACGATCGCCCGGGCGATCGCGACACGCTGCTGCTGACCGCCGGACAGCTCACCGGGCCGGTGGTCGCCGCGGTCTGCGAGGCCCACGTGGGAGAGCGCCTCGGTCACCCGCGCCAGGCGCTCCGCCTTGGACAGGCCGAGCGGCTCGAGCGCCATGTCGACGTTCTCGTGGGCCGTGAGCGTCGGGATGAGGTTGAAGCCCTGGAAGACGAACCCGATCTCCTCGGCGCGCAGGCGTCCGAGCTGCGCGTTCGAGGCGGTCGCGGCATCCGTCTCGCCGATGACGACCGATCCGGTCGAGGGGCGATCGAGGGCCCCGAGGAGCTGGAGCAGCGTCGACTTGCCGCCGCCGGTCGGGCCCTGGATCGTCACGAAGTCGCCTGCGGCGATCTCGAGATCGACGCCCGTCAGGGCCTTCACGATGCGGTCCTTCTGCTGGTAGGTGCGCGTGACCCCGGTGAGCCGGTAGATCGGCGCAACGGGCGCCTCGGGGCTGAGCTCGGCGGGCGAGCTGTCGATGATCGTCATGGCTGGATCTCCTGTCGTGGGTGACTGTTGCGGAATGGTGTTCATGGCCTCAGGCCACCGAGCGCAGCGCTTCGGCGGGGCTCAGGCGCGCGGCGCGCCACCCGCCGAAGGCTCCCGCGATGAGTCCGCCCGCGACGGCGAGACCGACGGCGGCGACGACGACCCACAGCGTGAGGGGTGCGGTGAGGACGATGTCCGTCGCGGTCTGGGACATCGCCTGGAAGATCCCGCCGCCGGAGCCTCCGCCTCCGGGGCCGCCGGCGAAGCCGTCCTGCGCTGCGGGAGCCGACGAGATCGTGGGCTGGATGACGTTGATCGCGAAGATGCCCGCGAGTCCGACGACGAGGCCGATGGCGCCGCCGATGAGCCCCTGCACGACGGACTCGCCCGCGACCTGGCCGACGACGCGGCCGTTGGACCAGCCGATGGCCTTCAGGGTGCCGAACTCGCGCGTGCGGCGCGAGACGCCCGAGATCGTGAAGAGCACGGCCAGCACGACCGCGACGGCCAGCACGATGATGGACAGCCACGTGCCGAGGTTCGTGATGAGCGACGTCGCGCTGGACAGGGACCCCGAGACGGTCGAGGCGAGGTCGGACTGCGAGCTCACCGTCGCGTCGGGCAGCTCGGCCTCGATCGCCGACTGCACGGCCGAGATCTGGTCGGCCGACTCGGCCTGCACGTACACCGTCGACACGACGTCGCCGGCGCCGGAGAGGTCCTGCGCGACATCCAGCGGGATGTAGACGTTCGCCGCGGTGTCGGCCGAGCTGCCCGTCGAGGAGATGATGCCGACGATCTCCATGTCGGTGCCGCCCACGTCGATCGTGTCGCCCACGGCGAGATCGCTCGAGGTCGCGTACGTCTCGTCGAGCACGGCGACGAACTGTCCTGCGTCGGACGTGTCGAGGGCTCGGCCGTCCACGACGTCCACGGCCGAGAGCGGGCCCACCTCGGTGTTCGCCGAGTCGATGCCGAGGACGCTGAACGCATCGACGTCGAACGAGCCGCCGCCGAAACCGCCCTGGCCGCCGCCCTGCTGCGCGCCGTCCTGCGGGGGCTGCTGGCCGTCGGTGCCCTCCGTCGGCCGCTGCGGGAGCTCGCCGTCGAAGGTCGTGTTCGTGAGGGAGAGGGCTCCGGATGCCGCCTCCACCCCGTCGACGGAGGCCACCGTGTCGACCGTCGACGACTCGAGCGTGCCGCGCATGAAGTCCGTCATGAGGCGCGACTGGCTGAGGTTCGTCGTGCCGTCGTCGGAGGTCTCCCCGCCGTCCTCGTCGAACTCGAAGCGCGGACCGCCGCCTTCGCCCGGCTCGGCCTGCGCGCCCGTCACCGTGAGGTCCGTGCCGACGCCGTAGACCGACTCGAGCGCCTGCGCCTGAGCGGCGCTCACTCCCGCCGACAGGGCGTTGACGATGATGACGAGGGCGATCGCGATGGCGAGGCCCGTCGCGACGATGATCGTCTGCTTCTTGCGGCCGGCCAGCTCCCGCCGCAGGTAGGTCCAGTACATGAGTCTCCTCTCGGCAGGCAGGGGGCCGGCCGTCGGGATGACGCTATGGAGGCCGTCGATGCGACCGATCTGGGAAGCCTATGAGTGGGTTATGCGCGAGGACGCGGCATCCCGATCGCGTCGCCCGTTTCACAGGAGGCGCATAGGATTCGCCATAGGAACCGCATAGGTTGGCGGCTCAGGATGGTGGCATGACCGTGACAGCTCCCTCTCCCGCTCTGCGCCGACCCGACGGCTCGCCTCTTCGCGTTCTGGTCGTCGACGACGAGCAGATGCTCACCGACCTGCTCTCGATGGCGCTGCGGATGGAGGGCTGGGAGGTCCGCACCGCGGCATCCGGCTTCCAGGCTCTCCAGGCCGCCCGCGACTTCGATCCGGACGCCATGGTGCTCGACATCATGATGCCCGACCTCGACGGCATGGCCGTCCTGCAGCGGCTGCGTCAGTCCGGCAACGACGTCCCCGTCCTGTTCCTGACGGCCAAGGATGCTGTCAGCGACCGCGTCGCAGGACTCACCGCCGGCGGCGACGACTACGTCACGAAGCCGTTCAGCCTCGAAGAGGTCGTCGCGCGGCTGCGCGGACTCATGCGCCGCGCCGGGACGGCGCTCGCAAGCGACGCCGAGCCGATCCTCCGCGTCGGCGACCTCTCGCTCAACGAGGACAGTCACGAGGTCGAGCGCGCCGGCGAGCAGATCGAGCTCACGGCGACCGAGTTCGAGCTCCTCCGCTACCTCATGCGCAACCAGCGCCGCGTCGTGTCGAAGGCGCAGATCCTCGACCGCGTGTGGAACTACGACTTCGGCGGGCGCTCGAGCGTCGTCGAGCTCTACATCTCGTACCTGCGCAAGAAGATCGATCAGGGCCGCGAGCCGCTCATCCACACGGTGCGCGGCGTCGGCTACATGATCAAAGCGCCCCAGTGACGATCACGACCACGGCCATGACCGCCACGGAAGCGCCCCCTCCCCCGCCGCCGTCGCGGGGACGGCGGCCTCTGAGCCTGCAGACGCGGCTCATGGTGACGATCACGGCGATCGTCGCCCTGATCCTCGTCGGCATCGCCGTCGCGATCAGCGCGTCGCTCGGGCAGATCCTGCAGGAGAACCTCGACACCAAGGTGCAGGATGTCGCGAACGTCACCGCGGCGACCCACGCGCGCATGCAGGGCCCGCCCGTCGCCGGCGCGGAGGTCACGGCGTACGACGTCCTGAGCGAAGTGCGCCAGCAGGGCACCCTGTTCGTGGTGAGCCCCTTCAACGGCACGCCCACGGGCGCCGTGGTCGAGGACGACGGCACCGTCACGGAGCTGACCTCCGTTCAGGTCGACGAGGTGCTCGACGCGATCCAGCATCCCGGCCTCGACTCCGTCACGATCGACGGCCTCGGCGAGTACCGCGTCTACGCCTATCAGCTCCAGTCGTATGTCGGCGTGGTCGGCCTGCCGCTGAGCGAGGTGCAGAAGACGCTCGCGCAGATCGTGACGGCCGTCCTCGTCGTGACGGCGGCCGGGCTCGTCCTCGTCGGCGCCGCCATCGTGCTCATCGTCCGCGCGGGACTGCGGCCGCTGCACGCGGTGGCCGAGACAGCGACGCGCGTCGCGTCCCTGCCGATGTCGGAGGGCGCGGTCTCGATCGACGAGCGCGTGCCCGCTGAGGAGGCGGACGACCGCACCGAGATCGGACGCGTCGGGCACGCCCTGAACACGCTCCTCGACCACGTCGGCGAGTCGCTCGACGCGCGCCAGCGCAACGAAGAGCGCATGCGCCGGTTCGTCGCCGACGCGAGCCACGAGCTGCGCACGCCGCTCGCGTCGATCCGCGGGTATTCGGAGCTCTCCCTTCGCGCGATCCGTCAAGCCGAAGCATCCGGAATGCCCTTCGAGGACACCGCCGAGACGACGGGACAGTCCCTCGAGCGGATCCAGGCGCAGTCGCTGCGCATGACGACGCTCGTCGAGGACCTCCTGTTGCTCGCGCGCCTCGACGAGGGGCAGGAGCTCGTCTACGGCAGCGTGGACCTGACGAGGCTCGCGATCGAGGCCGTGGAGGATGCCCGTCCCGCCGGACCCGACCACGTGTGGCAGCTGGAGGTCGGTGAGGAGCCGGTCGTCGTCGCAGGCGACTCGACGCGCCTGCACCAGGTCGCCGCCAACCTTCTCGCGAACGCGCGCACGCACACGCCGGCCGGAACGGTCGTCACGGTGAGCGTGGCGCGCGACGGCCACGACGCCGTCCTGCGCGTGCACGACGACGGGCCCGGCGTCGATCCCGGCATCCGCGACGAGCTCTTCGAGCGCTTCTCTCGGGGCGACCGCTCCCGCGCGCGCAAGACGGGCGGGACGGGGCTCGGCCTGTCGATCGCCAGCGCGATCGTCTCAGCGCACGACGGGACGATCACCGCCCGCAGCCAGCCAGGCGACACGACGTTCGAGGTGCGCCTGCCCGCGCGGCCCGCCGACCCCGCGGCATCCTGACCCGGCCCGGTCGTTGAGCGAGCGGAGCGAGACCAAGCGCCTCGAGCCCGGCTGATCAGTAGCCCGAGAAGGCGTCGGTCGTGATCGACCGCGCCTTCTCGAGCGCGGGTGCGAGCTCGGCGATGAGGCCGGGCGCGCCCGAGATGTAGGCGTGGCGGGACGCGATGTCGGGCACGACCCGCAGGAGGCCGTCGGCGTCGAGGCGCACGCCGCGCGCCCACATCCAGTGCGACGGCAGGTCCTTCGGCAGATCGCGCGTGAACACGATGACGGGGATGCCGGATGCCTCGAGCTCTTCGCGGAAGGCCAGCTCCGAGGCATCCGACGCGACGTAGACGAGCACGACGTCCCGGTCCTCGCCCGCGAGGCGCAGGTGGCGCAGCTGCGACGCGAAGGGCGTGATGCCGATGCCGGCCGCGACCATGAGGACGGGGCTCGTCCCGCGCTTGGGCAGGACGAAGTCGCCCCACACGCCCGTGACCGCGAGCCCGGCCCCGGGCTGCACCTCGGCGAGGGCCTTCTTGTACGACGACTGCGGCTTGGCGCCGGGGCCCGACATCTCGCGGAAGGCGACGGTGAGCTGAGGCAGATCCTCGGGCGCCGACGCGATGCTGAACTCGCGACGCGTGCCGCGGGCATCCGGATGGCGATGAGGCACCTCGAGCTCGAGGTACTGGCCCGGGATGAAGGCGAGCCTGCTGTGCGTGCGGAACGTCAGCTGCCGCACCGTCGGCGTGAGATCCGTGCGCGCGATGAGCGAGAGGCGGACCGCCGAGCGCAGCGAGAAGGCGAAGACGAACGCGACGGCATTGCCGACGAGGAGCGCGCGCTCCTGACCGAGCGTGATCTCGCCGAGGGAGATCGGCCAGCCGGCGAGGACGCCGACGACGGCGGCGATCGTGAACTGCTGCCAGCGGCGCGGCGGGAGCGTCAGCGGCTCGGAGAGCATGAAGGCGCCGAGGAAGAGGAACGGTGAAGCCCACAGGATCTGCCAGAACACGTCGGAGGCTGGGAACTCGATTCCGAGCGTCTGGTACTGCACCGCCACCCGCATGAACGCGACGACGACGGCGATGACGAGGAACACGGCGACGACGCGGACCTTCTCGGTCCGCAGAAGGACGAGGAGCCCCAGGATGACGACGGGCGCCGCCAGGACCGGCGTCCCGATCCACCACGACGACGCGCCGAGCCCGGGCAGCCAGATGCTCAGCACCGTGAGGACCGTCGCTCCGACAGCCGCCGGGTTGAAGATGTGCCGCCCGCGCCACGCGAGGAGGTACTTCGAGGCGGAGGCGACGATCCCGGCGATCGCGATGCCCGCGAGCGCCGCGAGATCGAGCGTCGGCCGCAGGACGAACAGCAGGATGTGCGCCGTGATGAGCGACGACTCGATGCGCCACGGGAGTTTGAGGATCGCCTGGGCCGCGGCATCCGTCGCGGCGCACACGGCCGAGAGGAGGGCGAGAGTCGCGACGAGTTCGAGCGGCTGCGGCGCGATCGAGCCCGTGAACGACACGAGGAAGGCGATGACCGCGAGCGCCGCGAGCGCGAGATAGACGAGGCGGTACATCGAGACGCGCCCCAGCACCGCGAAGACGCGGTTCCACAGGGCCGTGAGGGATCCGATCACGTGAACAACTCTGCCTTACTGCCGGGCGACCACTCGACGCGGCCGTCCGTCGTCATGCGCACCCAGTCGACGCCCCACTCGTGCGCGAGCCGAGGGCCGCCGTCGAAGAAGAGCGCCGTCGCGACGGCATCCGCCCGCATCGCCGTCGGCGCGATCGCCCACGTCGCCGCGATCGTGCGGACGGGCTCGCCCGTGCGCGCGTCGAGCACGTGATGCAGTCCGTCGCCCCAGGCACGCCGGTTCGTCGCGGACGCGCAGAGCGCGGCATCCGTCACTTCCACGACCCCGATGGCGCGACGGGGGTCGTACGGATGCTCGAGCCCGATGCGCCGCGCGGGTCCGCGCACCGCGAGATCGCCGCCGGCGTCGACGACCAGGTCATCCGCCGCCCACGGCGCAAGGGCCGCAACCACGAGGTCGACGAGGCGGCCCTTGCCGAGCGCCCCGACGTCGAGGACGGCGGGCTCGCTCAGGGCGAGCTCGTCGGCGGACCACGTCAGGATCCCGCGCCAGGCGGCCGGCGCGGCTGCCGGTCCGTGGTCGGCGAACGAGTACACCGGGTCATAGCCGCGTCGCGCGAGCGCGTCGCCCACGAGCGGGTTGACGGCGCCGTGCGTCGCGTCGGCGAGGTCGGCGTAGAGCCCGAGCATCGCGCCGGCATCGGCCGGCGCAGGGGCCGCGCCCCCGCCCGCGAGGCGGGAGACGACCGAGTCGGGACGGAACCGGGACCACTCGGCGTCGAACGACGCGATGCACGCCGTGACGGCGCTCCGCGCAGCCGGTGGCAGGGCCTGAGGGGTCTCGATCTCCCACACCGTCCCGATGGCGTCGAAGCCCCACACCGAGCGGGCATCCGGGCTCATCGGCGTCAGGCGGCGGCTTCGGACTTGATCTGCTCGATCGCCTGGTTGAAGCCGCCGCTCGTGAGGGACGAGCCGGCGACACGGCTGACCGAGATCTCGTCGATGTCCTGGCCGACGACGACATCGGCGATCCCGCCGATGAACTGGCCCTGGTACTGCTCGGACTCGCGCGCCTGCGGGTCGCCCGACACGTCGACGGACGTGATGACGTCGTCCTCGAGTGTCACGGTGACGGTGATCGTCTCGACGGCCTCCGGTGTCACGTACGAGCCCTCGGCCGTGTACGTGCCGTCGGCGTAGCTCGCGTCGCCGCCCGAGCCCGAGCCCGAGCCGCTGTCTGTGGTCGAGCCGGTGTCTGTGGTCGAGCCCGCGTCGGACGTCGTGTCGGAGCCGGAATCGGCGGCGGAGCACCCGGCCAGGGCGATGATTCCGACGACACCGACGGCAGCGGCGCCGGCGCGGACGGAGCGGGGTACGGCGGCGGTGCGGATCATCATGGTCCTCCTTCGTCGGTGCCTCGCGGCGGGTCTCATTCCACGCTAAAGGACACGGTGCGAGGGCCCGGCCGGTTCAGCTATGAACCCCTTGTGAATTCAGCCGCATGGATCAGCGCCGGCGGCGGAAGAGGCCCTTCAGGATCTCGACGGCGAAGAAGATGACGATCGACAGCCCGATCGGGAGGATCCACGACGTCGCAGCGAGCGGCTCGGACTCGAAGAGCGTGTTCATGACGGGCACGTACGTGTAGAGCAGCTGCAGCACGATGAGCGCCCCTGCCGAGATCCAGATCATGCGGTTTCCGCGGAAGACGTCGAGAGTGAGGCTCGAGCGCGTCATGAACCGGCAGTTGAGCAGGTAGGCGAGCTGCCCGAGCGCGAGCATCAGGACGGCCTCCGTGCGTGCGTAGTTCACGTCCACGCCGCCGGCTGCGACGCCGTAGAACACCCCCATCGCGGCACCGCCGATCAGGAACGACACGATGAGGATGAAGGCGAGCTCCTGCAGGTTGATGATCGGC
This sequence comes from Microbacterium sp. NPDC019599, assembly GCF_040632175.1. Classification (NCBI taxonomy): domain Bacteria; kingdom Bacillati; phylum Actinomycetota; class Actinomycetes; order Micrococcales; family Microbacteriaceae; genus Microbacterium; species Microbacterium sp. NPDC019599. Next base: position 13,426 of record NZ_JBEYBL010000001.1, on the reverse strand, counting down.
CCACCGCTCTTGCGGGGCGGGCGCTTCATGATCCCGCGCTCCGCCGGCTCATAGGCCAGGGCGAGCGAGAGCGTCACGGCCGTCACCATATTGACCCACAGGACCTGGACGGACGTCAGGGGCAGGGTCAGACCGAAGACGACCGCGACGAGGATGACGAGGGACTGCGCGCCGTTGGTCGGCAGCAGGAACACCACGGACTTGCGGAGGTTGTCGTAGATGCGCCTGCCCTCCGCGATGGCGCTGCGGATCGTCGCGAAGTTGTCGTCCGCGAGCACGACCTCGGCGGCCTCCTTCGTCGCCTCCGTGCCCTTGATGCCCATCGCGATGCCGACGTTCGCGCGCGTGAGGGCGGGCGCGTCGTTGACGCCGTCGCCCGTCATGGCGACGACCTCCTCGTGGGACTGCAGCGCGCGCACGATGCGGATCTTGTGCTCGGGGCTCGTGCGCGCGTAGACGTCGACGTCGCGCACGACCTCCTTGAGCTGGTCCTGGCTGAGGGCCTCGAGGTCGGCCCCGGTCAGGACCCGGACGTCCTCGCCCCGGACGAGGCCCATCTCGCGTCCGATCGACAGCGCGGTGCCCGCGTGATCGCCCGTGATCATCTTGACCTTGATCCCGGCCGTGTGGCAGTCCGCGATGGCGTCGATCGCCTCGGGGCGCGGCGGGTCGACGATGCCCCACAGCCCGAGGAACTCGAGGTCCTGCAGATCGTCGACCGCGAGCTCGTCCGAGCCGGACCGGACGGCCTTGCGCGCCGCCGCGAGCACCCGCAGCCCCTGCGCGCTCAAGTCGTCGATCGCGGCCCCCCAGCGCACGAGGTCCAGCGGCTCGGCGCCCGCGGCGCCGCGCTGCGTGAGGGAGCGCTCGAGCAGGCGGTCGGGAGCGCCCTTCACGAGGATCGCGCGCGAGCCGTCGGCCCCCTCGTCGAGGGTCGCCATGAACTTGTTCGCCGAGTCGAACGGGATGACTCCCACCCGCCGCGAGCCGCCCGGGTCGAGGCGGCCCTTCATCGCGACGACCTTGAGCGCACCCTCGGTCGGCTCGCCCACGAGCGACCACGCGGGCGCCGATCCTGAGCCTGTCGAAGGGCCGGACTCGACGATGTGCGCGTCGTTGCACAGGGAGGCGACCGCGAGGATCGCCGTCAGGTCTCCCCCGGCCTTCGCGTCGGCCTCGGGGACGATCTCGCCGTCCGGGTCGTAGCCGAGGCCCGTCACCTCGTAGCTCGCGAGCGGCGTGACGATCCGGCGGACCGTCATCTCGTTCTTCGTGAGCGTGCCGGTCTTGTCGGAGCACACCGTCGTGACAGAGCCGAGAGCCTCGACGGCGGGCAGCTTGCGGGTGATCGCGTTCTGGCGGGCCATCTGCTGCACGCCGAGCGCGAGCGTGATCGTCACGAGCGCGGGAAGGCCTTCCGGGATCGCCGCGACGGCGAAGCCGATCGCCGCCGAGATGAGCTCGTCGAAGGGCATCTGGTGGAGGAACCGGCCGATGAGCAGCATCGCGGCGGCCATGCCCAGGATGACGATCGTGAGCACGCGGCCGAAGTCGTCGAGCTGCCGCGTCAGGGGTGTGGCGAGCGCCCCGGCTTCGTCGGCGAGCGTCTGGATCTTGCCGATCTCGGTCGTCGTGCCCGTCGACGTCACGATGCCCCGGCCTTGCCCGGCCGAGACGATCGTCCCGGAGAACGCCATCGAGCTCCGGTCGCCGACGCCGGCATCCGTGTGGACCGGGTCGACCTCCTTCGACGACGGCACCGACTCGCCCGTCAGCGCCGATTCGTCGATCCGCAGCTGGAACGCCTGGAACAGCCGGACGTCGGCGGGCACCTTGTCGCCCGGCATGAGCCGGATGACGTCGCCGGGGACGAGCTCGGCCGCCGGCACCGTGACCCAGCCGCCGTCGCGGCGCGCGTGCGCCTCGGCGGACAGCATCCCTCTGATCCCCGCGAGGGCCTTCTCGGCGCGGCCCTCCTGGATGTAGCCGATGACGGCGTTGATGATCGCGACGGCCATGATGACCCAGAAGTCCAGCCAGTCGCCCATGACGGCCTTGATGACCGCGGCGGCCAGCAGGATGTAGATCAGGGTGTCGTTGAAGTGCGAGAGGAACCGCACGACGGCGGGCTTGCGCTTCGGCTCGGGCAGCTCGTTGCGCCCTGCGAGGGCCAGGCGGGCTGCGGCATCCGCCGAATCCAGACCGGACTTCCGCACCCCGAGCTCGCGCACGACCTCGTCGACCTCGAGCGCGTAGGGGCGTGCGACGACGAGCTGTGCCTCAGTGAGCTGCGGTGCCATGGCGGTCCCTTCGACAGGGTCAGGCTATGGCACGTTCCGCCCGCCGGGGTCACTACCACTCCGGGCCGGCCTCGCACGGTCGCCGACCTCGTCGCGCGTGAGCCCGATACTCATCTCCGGTCGTTGACCAAGCGACGCGAGACGAGACGTGCGGACCCAGGGCCGCGCTGCCGATCGCTGAGCTTGTCGAACTCGAGCCCGCCGCCGGGCGCGCCTTCGACCCTTCGACAAAGCTCAGGGATCGGGACTCAGGGATCGGGGAGCCCCGGGGACCGTACCCCACGCCTCGGTCGTTGAGCGAGCGAAGCGAGACGAAACGCGTGAGCCCGGCGTCGGCGTGGTGGCACCCATCGGCTCCGGCCGCATCGTCTCGGTTGCTTCGCTTCCTCACCCGACGACCCATCCCCACCCGATCGCTGAGCTTGTCGAAGCGTCGAACACGAGCCCGCCGGCAGGGCTCGGGTTTCGACCCCTCGACAAGCTTGCGGATCGGGGTTGGAAAGTTCGCTTGAACGGGGATTACCAGCATCCGGGATGTCGGAACCCCTCGTCAGAATAGGGTCATGGAAGCCCTGCTCGACACCCTCCGCGGCACCGTCGAGCAGCTCCACGACCTCACCGATCAGGGCCTCCGCGGCGGCGCGATCCGCACGTCGTCCGACGCCGACTTGGTCGACGCGCTCCGCATCGCGGGTGACGCCGCGCGGCTGGTCGACGCACTGCTGGTCGAGGGCGCGGGCGAGGTGGCCCGTCGTTCCCGGATGCCCGAACGCGACTTGCGCCTGTCGACAAGGATGGGCTGCCACGACGTCAACGAACTCCTGCAGCGCCTCACCCGCCTCGCCCCGTCCTCCACCGCACGACTGCAGCGCGCCGCGCGCGCCGTGCTGGTCGAACACCGCCTGGACGGCGAGGAACTCCCCGCGACGCTGCCCGCGATGCGCGAAGCACTGATCGACGGCCAGGTCGGTCTGGACGGCCTCCTCGCGGTGGCCGGGCCGTTGGAGGCGATGGGCGACCGGGTCGGCCGGGAGGACCTGCTCACCGCCGACGCCGTGCTGGCCGCCGAGGCCCGCGGGGAGGGGCCCGATGCCGCACCCCCGGCCTGCGCCGACCTGCTCCGCGTGCAAGCCCTGGTGTGGGCGGCGGCGCTGGACCAGGACGGCCCCGAACCCCGCGAACAACGCGCCACCCGGCTGCGCGGCGTCTGGTTCGGTCGGGAGCGCGACGGGATCATCCCGATCAAGGGCGCGCTGCTGCCCGAGGTCGCCGCGCAGTTCCAGCGGATCTGCGACGCCACCGGGTCACCCCGCGCATCCGGCAACGGGGTGAGCTTCCACCCCGACGCCCTCGAGGCGGACCCGGTCCTGCCAGACCCGCGCACCACCGCGCAACGCACCCACGACGCCCTGGCGACGGCCCTGTTCACCGCCGCATCGAGCGAACTGCTGCCCACCCTCGGCGGCGCCGCGCCCACCCTGGTCGTCTCCGTCCGGCACGAAGACCTCCTCGCGGGCACCGGGTGGGCGCACGTGGACGGCGTGACGGAGCCGGTGTCCATCGCGGCGGCCCGGCATGCGGGGTGCGCCGGCGTCATCCAACGCGTCCTCCTCGGCGGCAACGGCCGGATCATCCGGATCGGGACCGAGGAACGCGTGTTCAACAAGCACCAGCGTCGCGCCATCGCCCTCCGCGACGGGAACTGCATCATCCCCGGCTGCGGCGTGCCCGCCGCCTGGTGCGAAATCCACCACGTCACCGACCACGCCCAAGGCGGCCCCACCCACACCGACAATGGTGTGCTGCTCTGCTGGCACCATCACCGGTTCATCGACACCGGCACCTGGAAGATTCGGATGAACCACGGCATCCCGAAATCCAAGCCCCGAAATGGCACGACCCCAGCCTCCGGTGGAGACCCGTCACCACCTCCCCGACGCACCTCCGCGACCGCACCGTCAGACGCACCTGAGCGGATGTCGCCCCAGCACCGTGCGCTCAGGAGACGTCGCTACGTGGTGGTCGCGCGACGCCTCGCCGCACGGCCGTGACACCATCGCGCGACGACGCGAATTCGAGCCGCGTCCGGTTTCGACGCGATCAGGCCGCGCCGTCGAACATGCTGGTGACCGAGCCGTCCTCGAACACCTCGTGGATCGCGCGCGCCAGGAGCGGCGCGATCGGGAGGATCGTGAGGTTCGGGAAGCGCTTCTCGGGCGGGAGCGGGATCGTGTCGGTCACGACGACCTCGTCGATCGCCTCGCTCTGCAGCTTCTGCGCGGCGGGGTCGCTGAAGATGGGGTGCGTCGCGGCGACGATGACCTTGACGGCGCCGTTCGCCTTGAGCGCCTCGGCCGCCTTCACGATCGTGCCGCCCGTGTCGATCATGTCGTCGACGAGGAGGCACACGCGGCCGTCGACCTGGCCGACGATCTCGTTGACGGTCACCTGGTTGGCGACGTTGGGGTCGCGGCGCTTGTGGATGATCGCCAGCGGGGCGCCCAGGCTGTCCGACCACGTGTCGGCGACGCGGACGCGGCCCGTGTCGGGCGAGACGACCGTGAGCTTGGCGCGGTCCTCGTCGCTGAGCGTGTTCTCGAAGTACTCGAGGAGGACGGGCTTGGCGAAGAGGTGGTCGACGGGGCCGTCGAAGAAGCCCTGGATCTGTGCGGCGTGCAGGTCGACGCTCATGACGCGGTCGGCGCCCGCCGTCTTGAGCAGGTCGCTGACGAGCCGGGCGCTGATGGGCTCGCGCCCGCGACCCTTCTTGTCCTGTCGCGAGTACGGGTAGTACGGCGCCACGACGGTGATGCGCTTCGCGGAGGCGCGCTTGGCCGCGTCGAGCATGATGAGCGTCTCCATGAGCCACTCGTTGACCGGCGGGCCGAAGCTCTGGATGAGGAAGAAGTCGCAGCCGCGGATGGAGACCTCGAAGCGGGTGAGGATCTCACCCGACGCGAACGTGCGGTACTCGGTCGGCACGAGCTCGGTCCCGAGCGACGCCGCGACATCCGCCGAGAGAGCGGGGTGAGACCGGCCCGACGCGACGACGAGCCGCTTCTTGGTCTTGGCGACCAGTCCGGGTGCGATGTCGTTGTCGCGGTCGAGATCGACCGTCTTCCTCTTACGACCCATCGTCCGCCTTCTGTGCGGACCGGGCACGGGCGGCGACGTCGGCCGCTCCCGTTCCCGGTCGGTTCTTCTCGACCCACCCCTCGATGTTGCGCTGAGGAGCGACGCTCAATGCCAGTGCGCCGGCGGGGACGTCCTTGCGGATGACGGCCCCGGCGCCGGTCTTGGCACCATCACCGATCCTAACGGGCGCCACGAAGACGTTGTGCGAGCCGGAGTGCACCTCGTCGCCGATCTCGGTGCGGTGCTTGGCGAGGTCGTCGTAGTTCGCCGTGATGGCGCCCGCGCCCAGATTGACGCCGCGTCCGATCGTGGTGTCGCCGACGTAGGACAGGTGCGGGACCTTGCTGCCCTCGCCGATCGTGGAGTTCTTCGTCTCGACGAACGTGCCGATCTTGCCGTCCACCGCGAGGACCGTGCCCGGCCGGAGGTACGCGAACGGGCCCACGCTCGCGCCTGCGCCGATCACCGCGAGCGTCGCGTCGGCACGCCGGACCGTCGCGCCCTCGCCGATCTCGCAGTCCACGAGGCTCGTGTCGGGGCCCACGATCGCGCCCGTCTCGATGACTGTCGCACCGAGGATGTGCGTGTTCGGGAGGATCGTCACGTCGGGCGCGAGCTTCGCGTCGACGTCGATCCACGTCGTCGCGGGATCCAGGATCGTCGCACCCTCGAGCTGCCAGCGCCGGACCGTGCGGGCGTTGAGGATCCGCGCCGCCTCGGCCAGCTGCGCGCGGTCGTTGACGCCTAGGGCGGCCGCCGCATCCGGGGCCGTCGAGACGGCCATCGGCAGGTGGGCCTGGTAGAGGAGCCCGACGACGTCGGTGAGGTACTTCTCACCCTGCGCGTTCGCGGTGCCGACGATCGCGAGGTGCTCGCGCAGCGCGCCCGCGCGGAAGACGTAGACGCCGACGTTGATCTCGGAGACGGATGCCTCGTCCTCGGTCGCGTCCTTCTGCTCGACGATCCGCTCGAGGTCGCCCGCCGAGCCGCGGATGATGCGGCCGTAGCCCGTCGCGTCGTCGACGTTCGCGCTCATGACGGTCACGGCCGCCCCGGAGTCGCGGTGCTCCGCGACGAGGGCGGACAGCGCGTCGCCGTCCAGCAGCGGCACGTCGCCGCTCAGCACCAGGATGTCGCCGTCGAAGGCGTCGAGCTGCGCGAGCGCGATCTCGACCGCGCGGCCCGTGCCGGGCACCTCGTCCTGATCGACGACGAGAGCGTCCGGCGCCGCGGCCAGGACGGCTTCGGCGACGAGGTCGCGCTCGTGCCGGACCACGACGAGGATGCTGGCCGGCGCGAGGCGGTGGGCTGTGTCGAGGACGTGTCCGACGAGCGGGCGTCCGCCGATGCGGTGCAGTACCTTCGGCAGCGCGGACTTCATGCGCGTCCCCTGCCCCGCGGCGAGGACGATGACGGCGAGCCCGGGATCGGCGGCGGTGTTCGACATGCTCCGCCGCCAGGACTCGAACCTGGACCTAACAGCTCCAAAGGCTGTCGTGCTGCCATTACACCACGGCGGATCGGCGGCCCTCGGGGCGGCCGTCGTCCAGTCTGCCATGGTCGCACTGGACGCTCGGTGAGGGGTCCCGGATGCGCACTCGGCATCCGGGACCCCCGGCTCAGCGCTTCACCGTGACTGCGAGCGTCTTGCTGGAGGTGATGCCCGCGTCGTTCAGGAATTCGACCCGGTACGAGTGCGAGCCCTTCGACTGGCCCACGACCGCGAGAGTCGCGGCCTGCGCGCCCGGCGACTTGGCGACGAGGGCGCCGGTGGCCACGACCACGCCGTCCTCATAGAACCGGTAGCCGGTCGCGTTCGTGCCCCACCACAGGTTCGCCGTGACGGTGTACGTGCCGTCGCCGTCGTGGTTGTCGTGGCTGAGGACCGGGATGCCGGGCTTCGCGTCGGTCACGGTCACCGTGACCGGCGAGACGGCCGTCGTCCCCTTCGAGTTGACGAGCTCACCCGTGTAGACGTACGAGCCGTCCTTGCGGCCCGACACCGGCACGACCGCCGACTGCGCCGACACGCCGCCGTACGTGAGCGGCACGGCCGCGATGAGCGTCCCGTTCTCGTAGAGCCGGAACACCGACGCGTTCTCGCCCCACCAGAGGTTGAGCTTGACGTTGTACGAGCCGTCCTTGAGGCCCGTGTCCCAGCCGTTGTCGTGCGACAGGACCCCGCGCGCGGGTGCCGTCCGCGAGCCGTCGTCGATAGGCACGAGGCCGCCCAGGGCGAGCTCGAGGGCCTTGCGAGCCCCCGCGACGTCCGCGGCCGAGGGCCAGTCCGCGCCCAGCACGATGCGCGCGCTCTCGAGCGCCGACACCACGCGGGCCGCGGTCGCAGGCTGGTAGCCCGAGAGGTCGCGGGCTGCGGCCGCCTCGACGTCCGCCTCCAGCGCCGACGTGTCCACGACGGGGCCCACGCGCTCGAGGCGCACCTCGTCGAGCGTGCCCCACGCGTTCGCGCTCAGTGCGAGCTTGGCGGAGACCGTCACGACGCCGTCGGCCCCGACCGTCACGGGAGCAGTCGTCCCGGTGCGGAACACCTGCCACCCGGCGAGCTCGAGCGGTGCCGACGCCGATCCCGACGAGGTCGCCGCCGTGAGCGTGACCGTGTCGCCGGCAGCGGCATCGCCACCCTGGGTCGTGGCAGACAGGGTGTACTCGCCCGCCGGCACGCCCGTGATGCGCTGGCTGACGGTCGCGGTGTAGGCGCTGTCGAGCCAGAACTTCACCGCACGGGCGCCGGCTGCGGCATCCGTCGTCGCCTCGATCGCGGCGCCGGTGCCCGTCAGGATCCACATGGAGGTGTCGGCGTCCTCGAAGCCGGGATTGGCGACCCACTGGCGCGCCTTCACAGTGATCTTCGCGGTGACGTCGCCTTCGGCATCCGTCGTCCCCGGAATCGTGTACGAGCCGGGACCCTTGATCTCCGACACCGCGTCGGACCAATCGACCGGGATGCTGTCCGCCGCGCCGTTCCATCGCACGACGTCGACGGTGCCGGGGAGGGCGATGGGCTCGCCCTCGACCGTCTCGACCACGACGGGTGCGACGGTCGGCGCAGGCTCGTCGCCGGCGAGCTCGAGCGCGTCGAACGCGGCCTCGAGGTGGGCGAGGGCGTCGTCGACGAGCTGCTGGCTCGGGCTCGTCGCCGCCAGCACGACGTCGGCGACGTCGAGGGCGTCGTCGAGCTCGGCGAGCGACTCCGGCGTGGCCGCGTCGCGCACGACGAGGTCGGCGCGCTCGATCGCCGCCTCGAGCGCATCCGTGTCCGCCGCGGTCGCGGCCTTCACGAGCTGGACGTCGTCGATGGTGCCCCACGATCCGGCGGGCAGGGTCGCCGAGATCCGTACCGTCACGGTGTCGCCTGCGGCGACCATGACGGCGTCCGTCGTCGGCGTGGACCAGTTGCGCCACCCGTTCAGTCCGAGCGGCGCGCTCGCGCTCTTGCCGCCGGGAGCGCTCGAGAGCGTGAGCTGGACGCCACCCGTCGTGCCGGTGTTCTGCCCCTGCGTCGAGGCTGACGCCGTGTAGGTGCCCGCGGCGAGGCCCGTCACCGTCTGCGTGAGGGTGAACTGGAAGGCCGAGCCGGAGTAGAAGTGCGACGAGCGCGTGCCCGTCTTCGGGTCGTCGGTCGCCCGGACCGTCAGGCCGGTGCCGGTCTTGATCCACATGCTGACGTCCGTCGCCTCGAAACCCGGATTGCGCAGGAAGTTCTGCGCGAGGACGGTGACGGTCGCCGTGGTGGCGTGACCGGATGCTGTCTTCCCCGCGATCGCGTACGTGCCGGGCCCCTTGATCCAGACCGCCGACTCCGACCACGTGACGGCCTCCGCCTCGGACGAGCCGTCGTTGTAGGTGACCTTGACGGTCGCCGGCAGGGCGATCGCCTGGCCGTCCGTGAACGTCACGGCGGGGGCTTCGACATCCGTCACCTCGCGCGGAGCGACGGCGCCCGTGCGGGCGTACGAGAAGACGTTGAGCGACTCGAGCGGCGTGCCGTCGAAGGCGAAGAGACCCTGGTTCTCCCATGCGGAGCCGCCGTAGTACACGCCTGCGTCCGCGGGGTCGTACTCCGCTGCGAAGCTCGACGCCCAGCCCGAGCCGTACTGCTCCCACAGGAGCTTGTTGGCGGCCAGCTGGGACGGCGGGCCGACGGGGAGCCACGCGGGCTCCCAGTAGAAGACGCCGATGCCGGCCGTGCCGACGTTCGCGACGGCCTGGATGACGTCGCGGACCGCGGTGGCCTGGCCCTGGACGCTCACGGGGTACTGCGTCGCCTCGGACGGCAGGTCGATGACGTTGCCGTGGCCGTCGCCGTCCTCGAGGGTGTACGCCCAGCTCGTCTCGGCGACCATGACCTTCTTGCCGTAGGTGTCGGCGACCTGCTTGAGGACCGAAGTGAGGTTCGAGAGAGTCCCGTGCCAGTACGGGTAGTACGACGACGCGAAGACGTCGTAGTCGACTCCGTACGTCTGGAGGTTCGCGGCGTACCCCGCGTAGCGCCCCGAGGTCTCGGGGTTGGTGAAATGCACCGCCACGAGCGCGTCGGGGAAGACGGTGCGGACGGCCGCCGAGCCGGCCGAGAAGATCTTCGCCATGTTCGCGAATCCCGTGACGCCGGCGACGCCGTTGTTCGTCTCGTTGCCGACCTGCACCATCTCGACGTTCACGCCCGCGTCCTCCATCTGCTGGAGCGCGTCCTCGGTGAACTCCTCGACGGCCGCGGCCTTCTCGTCGACCGTGAGGGCCGTCCACGCCTTGGGCGCCTTCTGCTTGCCCGGGTCGGCCCAGAAGTCGGAGTAGTGGAAGTCGACCAGGACGCCGAGTCCGGCATCCGTCGCGCGCTCCCCGATCTCGACGGCGCGCGCGACATCGACCGTTCCGCCGCCGTAGCCCTTCCCGTTCGCGTCGAACGGGTCGTTCCAGAGGCGCACGCGCACATCCGTGATGCCGTGGTCGGCCAGCACCTGGAACAGGTCGGCGGGCTGCCCCGCGTCATCCCTGAAGACGACTCCCGACTCCTCGAGGGCGATCGCCGATGACACGTCGACGCCGTTGACGAAGTCGGCGGGCAGGTTCTCGACCTTCTGGACGACGATGCCGGCCTCCACCGGCCCGTCGTCCGCGGCGGCGGGCACGGCCAGGCCTGTCGTGGCCAGGGCGGCCACGGTCAGGACTGTGACCGGTCCCAGGATGGCGCGAACGCGATGATGCATGATCTCTCCGATCGACGGTGACAGAAGGATGCGGGTGGGCGGCCCGCGAAGACTAGCCCTTGACAGCCCCTGCGGTGAGGCCTCCGACGATGTAGCGCTGCAACGACAGCACCAGGACGGTGATCGGGATGGCACCGATCACTGCGCCGGCCGTGAACAGGCCCCAGTTCGCGGCGAGCTGGTCCGACACCCATTGGTACATGCCGACGGCCAGCGTCCAGTTGTCCTCCGACACGAGCACGACCTTCGCGATGACGAAGTCGCCGAACGTCGAGATGAACGACAGGAGGGCGACGACGGCGAGGATCGGGGTGACGAGCGGGAAGATGAGCCGCCAGAAGATCACGGCGTGCGAGGCGCCGTCGATCTTGGCGGACTCATCGATCTCGATCGGCACCGTGTTGAAGAACCCGTACAGCAGGAACGTGTTGGCGCCGAGCACGCCGCCGAAGTACACGCAGATGAGCGAGAGCTTCGAGTCGAGGCCCAGCGACGGGATCACGGCGCCGAGCGACAGCAGCATGAGGAAGATCGCGATGAAGGCAAGAGCCTGCGGGAACATCTGGATGATGAGCAGCGTGCCGAGGCTCGCGCGCCGCCCGGTGAACCGGAAGCGCGAGAACGCGTAGGCCGCCGACGCACCCATGAGCACCGACCCGACGGCGACCGCCGTGCAGATGATCAGGGTGTTGAGCACCCACGTCCAGTACATCGTGTCGCTCAGGGCGGCGTAGTTGACGCCGGAGATCTCGCTGAACAGCGCGGTCGCCGCCGACAGCGTGCCCCGGGGATTCAGCGACGCCGAGAGCACGTATGCGAGAGGGAACACGGCGTAGAAGATGATCACGAGAGCGAGCAGGTACTTCCAGCCGACGTCGAGGATCCAGCGGCGGCGTCGAAGACCCTTGCCTCCCCGGGCGGGCGCCGTGACCGGCACCTTACCGGTGAGGACCGGGATGACGGTGGAGTCGTTCTTGGCCATCACTGGAACTCCTCGAGCTTGCGGGTCTGACGGAAGGAGAAGAAGGCGATGATCCCGACGAACAGGAACGCGATGATCGACAGCGCGCTCGCCAGGCCGTAATCGGCCCTGCCCCCGGAGACGCCCGAGATGTCGTAGATCGCCGAGATCAGAATGTCGGTGTAGCCCAGCGCGAACGGTGCGCCCGGTATCGCCGGGCCGCCGTTGTTGAACATGTAGATGACGGTGAAGTTGTTGAACGCCACGGCGAACGACGAGATCGCCAGCGGTGCCGTCGATACGAGCAGCAGCGGGAAGATGATCGACCGGAAGCGCCGGAACTTGCCTGCCCCGTCGATCTCCGCCGCTTCGAGTGCGTCCTGCGGGATCGCCTGCAGCGCGCCCGTGCAGACGAGGAGCCAGTAGGGATAGCTCAGCCATACGTTGACCCAGACGACGGCGATGCGCGCGAGCGTCGGATCGCCGAGCCAGTTGATGTTCGCGCCGCCGAAGAAGATGTCGTTGATGACGCCGAACTCGGCGTTGAACATGCCCTTGAAGACGAGCGCCGACATGAACGCCGGGAAGGCGTACGGGAGGATGAACACGACCCGCATCCACTTTCGGCCCTTGACTCTCGCGTCGTTGTAGATGAGCGCGATGACGAGGCCCAGTGCGAAGGGGATGACGACCGACAGCACCGACCACACGATCGTCCACCCGCCCACGATGAAGATGGGCTCGGCCAGCTCGGGATCGGTGAACAGTCGCGTGAAGTTCTCGAATCCGACATTGACGGCCCACCCGGCGGGGAGCGCCGAGCCGTCGTCGGCGACGAAGCTTCCGTGGTCCGTCGCGTGGTAGACGGTGCCTGTCGTCGTGTCCGTGATGGTCTGCGCCTGCTCGTCCCACACCATGGTCGACAGATAGACAGCCGCCGTGACGGCGTCGCGCGTGCGCAGCGACCCTTCGTTGGGATCGTCGGACACCGGCACGCGGAGATCGACGACCTGCTGCTGCAACGCGGGGTCCGACAGGAGCTCATTGCGGCTGACGACCTCCCAGCCCTGGACTTCGCTCGGTGCTCCGCCTCCGGACACCTCGCCGGCGTCCTGCAGTGGCTGCTCCTCGGAGCCGACGCGCACGGTGCCCTCGTCGTTGATTGCGAACCCGAGGACGCCGAGCTGCTGGACGACGGTGAGCGGATAGCTCGGCGAGCTGTCGACGCGACGCTCACCTTGGATCAGGGCGGCCTCGACGGCCTGTTCCTGCGTTCCGGCGTGGCCCGTGCCATAGTTCGTGAAGGCGATGTAGGCCGTGTAGGCGAAGATGAAGATCTGAAACGTGAAGAGGAACACGAGCCCTGGAAGCAGGTACTTCAGCGGGATCGTGCGCTTCGAGAAGTAGATCCAGTCCGCGGCCGCGACGATCACGACCATGCCGACGAGGATGAACCAGTTCTCGACGCGGAACGCCGAGTAGATGACGAGCAGTCCGAAGGCGTTGATGAGCGCCATCAGGACGAGCTTGACGACGAAGCCCCATCCACCACCGCGCCAGTTGCGCGCGTGCGACTCGCGGACGGGTCGGTCCGGCGCTTCGCCGGGAGGCGCGGGCGCCTGCGTGGTGGTCTGATTCACAGACATCCTGGTCTCTTTCTCTCTCGTCGCGCTCGGGGAGGAGGGTGCCGTGGGGGGGGGGGGGGGGCCCCCCCCCCCCCCCCGCGGGGGGGGGGGGGGGGGGGGGGCCCGGGTCGGGTGATAGAAATGTTAAGAGGTAAGGACGGGAGGGGGGGGGGGGGGAGT